>JAPLES010000066.1 GCA_026391075.1 Bacteroidota bacterium
GTTGTTAATTTGAGTTCCACCGCTGTTGGTTTGAGTTCCACCGATGGCAGTTTGGTTTCCACCGCTCTTAATTTGGTTTCCGCCTAAAGGAGTTTGGGTTCCACACGTGCTATTTTTGATTCCACCGTTGGTGATTTTGTTTCCACTGACCCTTCCTAAAATTACTTGACACTTTTAGAGGTTATTACTAAAAGTGATTTAAAGGATTAGAGGTTAATCCTAAATCAATGTTACAAATGTTTTTCTTATTCCTAAAACACCCGACAGGATTAGCTCATAATCCTGAATGGGCTTGACGAGTTTGGTCGGTATTCCTGTATTTGTATTACACCTACCAGCTGTATTCCTGTATTGGCATTACGGCTGTTGTGGTTATTCCTAAACCAGGTTGACAAGGATTGCCCGTATTCCTAAAAGTGGATTACAAGGTGGTGCTTTATTCTGCATAGCATTTGGTTTAGTTGGTTAATAATTTGTTCTCTGCTTTGGTTTTCCAACGCTTGCGCAGGAATCCGTTTTGACTGTGTGCCTGCACAGGTGTTAGCTTATCGCAGCTATCGTGAGGGCGGATGTGGTTGTATTTTTCTACCGCCTTGTTCACAGCTGTTTCTGCTTCGATGAACGATGTAAAAACTTGGTTTAGTAAAAATTCTTCTTTCAAAATTCCATTCACTCTTTCCGCAATTGCATTTTAAACCACCCCGGAGTGGGTGGCATGCTGTATTTTTCTTGTTCCTTTTTTTGAAAAAAGGAACCAAAAAACTTTCCAAAAATATGCTCCGCATTTTTGGAGGGCTTGGCTCAATACAGTCTTTTGTTTGAATGTGATGTTGTAAGTGAATGTTTGAGTTGTCTTTTGCTTCCCTCTATTTCATCTCGAAACTTCTGACTGTGCTACGCACCAACGCATAAGCTACCGAAGTTTCGGAAGGCTGAAAAAGAGGTTATGACTTAAATGGAAAAGGAGTTTAGATTTGGAAAACAAAGTTGTTGGTCACGTATTACAGAGCCGACATTAAAACGCCAACTACAAACAGAATATTATGGAAATACTATTTGAACGAAAGTATCCGATTAAATGTTTACGACTGTTTGACAAAATTGCTATTGGACAAGAATGGATGACAATTGCTGAACTAATGTTTAAAGAAACCGACTTGTTCAATAAGATAATTTGTTCAGGCAGAGGAGTGTTTTTTAATTATACTTATAAAGACTATAAAATATTGAGATTGGCGCCATTCGCAAACCAAGATTTGTTTTTTAATAAGGTTATTACAGGAGTAGACTTGGATATTGAAAACAAACTATCAATTACTTCGAAAAAATGGATTGACAATTTGAAGGTCGCACTTAATAAAGCGATTGACAAAACAGGAGTGCTTAAAGGTAAAATAGTTGTAAAAGGTAATGGACATAAAAAATATTATGCGCATAGAATATTGGGTGCACATTTTATTAAAGATGATGAAATAGAAATTATTTACGAGCTACACGGCATTACAACTGTAGGTTCATGGTTAGGGAAAGGAAGTGAATTATCTGTATCTGAACTTTCAAATGTAGATTATAGGGCAAACATGAATTACTATTACAAAGACAGCGCTTTTGACAACATAGTCGGACGATATTTGGGAAGAGAAGGTGCATTTATATATGAGTGTCTTATTTGCCTTTATTACAAAAATGTTTGCGTAAATCCTTATTATGATTTTCATGAAAGTAGGTTTGTTTTTCCATACGTTACGAGTCAAAACTATGATATTGATGTAATCAAACTTAGCTTCTATGATTTCGGCATTAATCCGAATATCCAACTAACATATCTTAGGGAACAGAAAAAAAAGATTGAAGAAATACTAGATAATTGGAATTTATACACTACAAGGTCCTAAATTTTGAAATGGTAAAACAATGGACAGATTGTACTTGTCCCAAATGTGGTTTTAATATGGAAAAAATCACACTATGGGAGGCAACCCTTTCTAATTGGGAATGGTAGTTAATGGTCACCAAAGTTGATATTTAATCAATGTTATGTAACAATTAGTGAATCAAAGTTTAAAATTTTTTAGAGCTTTCAATCATGGCAAAATCCAGTTATCAGAATATTTCAAAAAATAGAAAAATGAAATGGAGTCTACTGGCTATTCTACTTTTTTCTCTTGCATCATGTCAGGATTCCGGTAAAAACAATGCCCCCGCTATTATAGATAAGAAAAAAACTGAGGACAGTATTTTTGAAGCGAGTATGAATTATCGTTTCTATCCTCATACTGTTGATTCGGCCATAATTAAAATTGAAAAGGAAAACTACAAATACATACAAACATATTATCCCGGTGGCAGTATGGGGAACTTTGATATGGGATTTTCTCTAAAGAGCTTAAGCGATACTGAAAGTTTTATACTTAAGTATATGTATGAGCCACCGAGAAAAACAAACGGTTTATTAAGCGAAACAGTAGAAAAGAGTAGAAATTTAAGGAACCGTCACGATTTGGATTCTTTCCTAATTGAAAAGGCAACAAGTGATAAAGGTGGTTTTAAAAAAGAAGAATTTCTAAAACTAAAAAAGAGTTTTTCACTCTAAAAAATACAAGATTCCTCACTTCGGAAACCTACGTTCAGAATGACAAAATACAAAAGCGAAGGGCGGCTGCTCGCGCGAGGGATAGAGCGGAAAGCCCGCAGCCCGCTTTGGGGCGAGGACTTGTAGCGATAGCCCGACCCGCTGCTTTGAGCGGGACGCGCTATTATTTCTTTTTTTCAATAACCATACTTCTCTTTCCACCACTTTTTTAAACTGTTTCTTATTTCAATTTCGCGGGCATTGTTTCCGGGGTCGAAAAACCTGGTGCCTATAATTTTATCGGGCATAAATTCGAGGTCGGCAAAGTTGCCTTCGTAGCTGTGGGCGTATTTATAATCCTTACCGTAGTTTAAATCTTTCATCAGTTTGGTGGGCGCGTTGCGAATGTGCAGGGGCACGGGTAAATCTCCGGTTTGGTTGACTGCGTTCATTGCGGCACCAATGGCGGTAGTGGCAGCATTGCTTTTGGCAGAGGTAGCGAGGTAGATAGTGGTTTGCGAAAGAATTAAACTGCATTCGGGGTAACCAATCATAGTAACCGCCTGAAAGCAACTGGTAGCCAGCAGCAGGGCGTTAGGATTTGCATTGCCGATATCTTCGCTCGACAAAATCAATAGTCTGCGCGCAATAAACTTGGGGTCTTCGCCACCTTTAATCATGCGCGCGAGGTAATACAAAGCCGCGTTAGGGTCGCTGCCGCGAATAGATTTGATGAAGGCGGAAATAATATCGTAGTGCTGTTCGCCACTTTTATCATACACCGCCATTTTTTGCTGAATGGTGTTTTCGACTAACTCATTGTTCACGGTTAACGGTTCGCGGTTCACCGAAGAGACAACGAGTTCCAAAACATTCAACAACTTTCTCGCATCTCCACCGCTGTATTTAAGCAGGGCTTCTGTTTCTTTGAGTTCAATATTTTTTTGCGAAAGCTGTTCATCATTCTTTAAAGCGTGTTGAAGCAGTTTTTCTAAATCTTCGCGCTCTAAAGATTTGAGCACATAAACCTGACAGCGCGAAAGCAAAGCGGAGATAACTTCGAAGGAAGGGTTTTCGGTGGTAGCACCGAAAAGAATAATGATTCCTTTTTCAACCGCACCCAGCAGGGCATCCTGCTGCGCTTTGTTGAAGCGGTGAATTTCGTCAATGAATAAAACGGCTTTTCCTTTTTCGGTAGCTTCCTGAATTACCGCGCGCACTTCTTTAACTCCCGAATCAATGGCGCTCAGTTGAAAAAACGGAAGATGAATCTGTTCGGCAATAAAACGCGCGAGGGAAGTTTTACCAACTCCCGGTGGTCCCCAGAAAATCATGGAGGGAACATTACCCCCTTCAATAATTTTGCGCAGCACTTTTCCTTCGCCAATTAAATGCTGCTGACCAACAAATTCGGCAATGGTTTTAGGTCGTAAACGTTCGGGGAGAGGAGCTAAGGTGTTCATCATAATTCGGTTTCAAAGGTGTAATTTTTATTGAAATGCTTCGACAAGCTCAGCATGACAAAGTAGTCTGTCACCTTGAGCTTGTCGAAAGGTCGGCAAGTTAAGCGTGACAGGATAGCCCTAAGTGAAACTTTCTTCAAATTATGACAATTCTATGACAATTGATTTGCAAAACCCCTTTTTCGGACTGTTGATTCCTATACATTTGCGGCCGAATGCAATTTGACTGTAGCTGTGTAAGCCATACCCCATGCACCGAACGGTTTAAACGTTTGATTTTTGCGCCTTGTTTGTGTGCAATTCTATTGCTGTTTTCGGCAGGTGTTTTACCTGCCCGGAACTCAGTAGTGAATTCCGTTTTAGTTTCGGTGAACAGTGTTGCGGAAATGCCCGATTCCATTTCGGTGGTTCGCACAGATAATAATTCGGCTTTGCCCGATGCTGTGGTGAAAATTATTCCGCTCAACGAACAACATCGCAAACCATTGGAAACGGTTGGCTTGACCAACAAGGATGGCGTATTTGCGTTTGCTTATACCGAGCCCTGCGTAATTCTGGTTTCGCATATTGGATTTTCTACAGTGATTGACACGCTTCGCTTGCCCGAAACCAAAAGGTATTTCATTTCTCCGACTTCGAAAAGTATAAACGATGTGGTGGTTACTGGGCAGTATTCTGAAAACAGCGCGAAGAATTCTTTGTATGAAGTGAAAGTAATTAGCAGCGAAACGCTGAAAGCCAAAGGCGCGAACAATTTGCGTGAGGCATTGCAAAGCGAATTGAAAATTGATTTGGGAAACGACCAGGTGTTCGGAAGCACGATGAGCATTAATGGCATTGCAGGAGAAGGCGTGAAGATAATGGTGGATGGTGTGCCGATTGTGGGGCGATTGGATGGTAAGCTGGATTTGAGCCAAATCAACATCAACAATATTGAGCGTATTGAAATTGTGGAAGGACCTCTCTCGGTTATTTACGGCACCGATGCGATGGGTGGAGTGGTGAATATTATCACCAAAACTTTTCAAACCGAAAAAGTGAATCTGAATTTGAAAGGTTATTACGAAAGCGTAGGTCAATACAATATAGAACTCAACGGTGGTTTTGCGTTTAAGAAAAATCAGATTTATCTGAGTGGAGGAAGAAACTTTTTCAATGGTTTCGCTTCAAATAAATCTATTGAACGTTTTCAGGATTGGAAACCGAAGGAGCAATATTTTGCTGATGCAAAATATATTTACTACGGTAATCGTGTTCGCGTTTCGCTGTCGGGTTCTTTTTTCCGCGAAATGCTTTTAGACCGCAGTGCGCCCAAGCAAACGCTGCAATATGATAATGGCGATACGAGTTGGACTTATGTTGGTGCCGATTATCATTCGCTTACGTATCGTCCGCGTGCAGCAGCTTCGCTCATGTATCGTTTCAAGGATAATTATCAGTTCGATGCCTTGCTTGCTTATTCGGGTTTTATCCGTTTCCGGAATTTGTATTCAAAAAATTTAGTAACGCTGAAAGAAACGTTAGCCGATGCTTCGCAACAGGATACTGCCGTTCATCATCAAATTGTTTTTCGTTCTACTTACAGTATGCCGGCATGGAAAAACAGAATCAACTTTCAGTTGGGTATTGATTTAAATCAGGAATACCTGACTCAGCAGCGCGTGCAAAACGGCCAGCAGCAAAAACTCGGTGATTATGCGGCTTTCGGCAGTGTGCGCGTTTCGCTGGTACCCGGATTAGATGTGATGCCCGCTATTCGTTTTAGCTATAACACAAGATTTGCAGTGCCGTTGATTCCTTCGGTTAATCTGCGCTATAACTATAAGGACAAATTGATTTTCCGCATTTCGTATGGCAGAGGTTACCGCGCGCCATCGCTTAAAGAACTTTATCTCACCTTTTTCGATAGCAATCACAATATTAAAGGCAATGCCGATTTGCGACCGGAAGACGGACATTGCGTAAATGGTTCGTTGACTTACAATGCGCCTATCAAAAAAAGCGGCACACTCAATTTTGGTGTTTCGGGTTTTTACAACAATCAGAAAAATAAAATTGATTTGAAGCTGATAGGAATTAATGCTTACGAGTACGCGAATGTGAAAAGCTATATCACTTATGGCGGTAACGTTTCGCTCGGTTACCAGCGTAAACGATTTGAAATAAAGAGTGCTGTTCAATTGACATGGTATAATATGAGCAACACTTCTTCGGGTAGCGATAAAGCAAAAATGTTCAGTCCCGATTTTACGGCATCGGCTTCTTATTTAATTCCGAAAGCAGAAATAGGAGTAAACGTGTTCTACAAATACAACGGGCAGAAACCTTTGTTCAGTGTAAACAGTTCGGTTCAAGCAGGAACGCGTGCAGCCTATCATTGGCTTGATGTTTCTTTCTCTCGAAATTTCTGGAAGAACAGAATTCAAGTGATTGTGGGCGCAAAGAATTTGGTTGGTGTGGTTAACGTTGCCACCTCGGGAGTAACAATGATTGGTCACGGTGGCGATGCTAACTTCATGAATATAGGATGGGGAAGAACTTTTTTTTCAACCTTGGTTTTGCATTTTGGGAAATAGATTTTAGATGTTAGACAATAGATATTAGACTTGAGAAACAGCCGAACAACAATTTAACCGTGAAACATTTTTCAATATTTCATTTTCAAATTTTCAAATTTTCAAATTTTCGAATTTGGGTTTTGGCTTTTTGTCTTTCTTCCTGCTTTAAAGAAAAACCTATTGCTCCGCCAAATAGTGCCGGCATCGGGCAAACGGCTTTGATTGAAATGGGTCCTGAGTATCACGACCAGTTTTTTTATTCGTTGAATACCAATTCTGTTATCAATCAAAACTCACTTTACGTTTACGATTTAATGTTCGATTGTGGAACCAACAATTTCAATGTGTGGCTGAACACCGCTAAAAAAATGAGTTTGGTGCGCACGAATAAAACCGACTTGAAAACGGTAACTATCAACGATACTATCAACAATGATTTTCATTATGAGTTAGGAGAGTATAATGTGGACTCGAATTCCTTCGGCAAATGGTGGAGTGATTCTGTTTCCACTCAACCTGTTACAAGAGGTAAAGTTTATATCGTTGATTTAGGTGTAGATGAAACAGGCAACCCGCTTGGCTTTATAAAAATGAAAATCAATGATTTTGTAAATGCTTATTCTATCAGCTTTGCAAATGTAAATGACACGGTAATTACCAATGCCGTTATTACAAAAGACGATACACGCAATTACAACTACTACAGTTTGATTTCGAAAGCGGTGATGAGTACTATAGAACCACCGAAGGACCTATGGGACTTTTGTTTCACGCGATACTCCATTATTTTTTATGAGCCATATTACCTGCCTTATCTGGTAACAGGAGTGTTGCATAATCCATCGCGTGTGAGTGCGTATATGGATTCAACAGTCAATTTCGACAGCATTAAAATTGCAGACTTTACAGTTTCAAGATTACAAACTAAGAGAGATGCAGTTGGATATGAATGGAAGCGATACAGTACACAAGGCACAGGAGACAGTTATTCTGTGAACAAGCACTACACTTATTTTGTAAAAACCGATGAAGACAAATATTACAAGCTGCGCTTTATTGAATTTTTGAAAAACGGAACCGGAGAAAACGGCTATCCGGTGTTTGAATATTTCAGGTTGTAGAGAAACTTAATAAGACAACCAACTAAAAGATTATTGCAACGGGCTGTTAAGACCTACTCTTTCACTCTTGCCACTACAAAAATTGAAGTGCTTAAAAAAGGAATTCCAGTAGTTTCAGTATTGAAAATTATTTTGACTAAGAAGCGTTTGAGCGCGCCTTCTTTTAATACATCCATAGGCGCGGTGATGTATTGCATGTCCAACACTTCAAAACCATTTTGCTCTAACAGATCTTTAATACGTGGTTTAGTATAGATGCGTGCATTGGCAAAACGCTCGTGTACGGCTCGAGGTAACCAACTGAAAAACGGAACACGGTTCCACGGCAACAATGGCAGTCGCGCACCGTGTGTTTCAAATAGCCACCATTTATTAGGCACCGAAATAGCGCAGAGCGCACCGGGTTTTAACCAGCGCGTAAAACGCTGCACTGTTTTATCATCGTTAAAATGTTCAATTACTTCGAAGCAAATAAGGCGGTCAAATTTTTCGGTTAAGTCTTCTTGCTCTATGTTTTTCAACAGTACTTCGCAGTTAGTAATTCCTTTCTCCACTATTGTTTTTTTGAATTCAGACGTGTGGTCAAACACATCAACTCCTACGCAGTTTTTCATTTCGTCCGACATCAGTATAAGCGTGGCTCCATTGCCGCAACCAATTTCGAGCAGGTTCAAATCTTTATTACAGAAACCGGGAATAGCCTTAGTCAACGCCACCCTGCGCGTGATAATTTTATCGGTGCTGTCGGCAGGTCTGCCGAGGTAATGTTCTCCTTCGAAAAGTGTTTCATCTACTCTTGCCATAGGGTGCAATGATAAGAAGTAGGAGGAAACTTCGGACATCGGACTTCGGACATCCAACTTCGGTCTTCCATGTTCCAACTCTAAATCCCATGCTTTTTATTCTGAATCACATTTGCCAGATTCCATTCAATCTTTTCTTTGAAAGTTTCTTTGCGCTCAGGACAATTTTCTATTGAACAAATTTTGCAGGAGGTAGGCACACAAGGGTCTTCGTGAATAAAGAACTCTACCTGTGTAGAATGCTGCTCATTAATTATCGCTGCAATCTCTTCAATTTCATTATGCGCTTGTTCAAGCGTAAAATACCAGGGCAGAGTAACGTGGCAGTCCACATGCAGTTTGTTGCCGTATTGTATAATGCGAAGGTTATGCACGTCTATCCATTGCGCTTTGCGGTGCTTGCTAAGGTGTTTAATAACGGGCAAAATAATTTGCTCATCGGCTTCGTCCATTATGCCAGCTATGGATTTGCGAACGAGTTTTATTCCCGTATAAATAATTAAGAAGCCAAAAAGAATGGCGACTACATTATCTAAGTAATTCAACCCTGTAAAAATGATAAGCACTAAGCCGGCTAAAATGCCGAATGAAGAATAGGCATCGCTTTTTAAATGTTCGCCACCTGCATTTAAAACGAGCGAATTATTCTTCTCTCCCATTTTTTGCAGAGTAAAGCCAATGAAATAATTGATTATTCCCGAACCAACAACAATGGCAATACCGATATCGAGATGCTCGAGCGTACGAGGATTAAAAAAGGCAACAATAGATTTACCGATAATTAAAACACCCGCCAGCGCAATTAAAATTCCTTCGAAACCCGCTGAAATAAATTCCACTTTACCATGACCATAAGGATGGTCGAAGTCTTTTGGTTTTGATGATAGATACAAACTATAAAGCGCAAACACGCCTGCTACAACATTGATGATAGATTCCAACGCATCGGTAAGGATGGTATTGGAATGTGTCAGCCAATACGCAACAAACTTGGCAAGCAAAAGCAAAACACCCAAGCCCACTGCAATGAACTGGATGCGTAAAATTTCTTTATTGGTTGATTCCTGTTTCACGTTTTAAGTTTTACTGCAAATGGGGCAGGTGGTTTCGTTATGTCCGCGCGCAGGGCAATATTCTCTTCCGAAAAAAATAATTTGCAAATGCAGTTTGTTCCAAAGTGCTTCCGGAAATAAGCGTTTGGCATCGCGCTCGGTTTGTTCTACATTTTTTCCGCTGCTTAATTTCCAGCGATGCATTAAACGATGGATATGCGTATCAACTGGAAAAGCCGGCACCATAAAAATCTGCGACATAATAACCGAGGCCGTTTTATGTCCCACACCCGGCAGGTGCTCTAAGTCTTCATATGTATTCGGCACTTCACCTTTGTGTTTCTCCAATAAAATTTCGGACAATCGATGAATAGCTTTTGATTTAGCTGGAGCCAAACCGCAGGGGCGAATGATATCTTCAATTTCTTTTACTTCTAACTTCACCATCTTCTTCGGTGTATCAGCTTTTGCAAACAGCGCTGGCGTAGTAAGGTTCACACGCTTATCGGTGCATTGTGCCGAAAGCAAAACTGAAATTAGCATGGTGTACGCATCTTTATGGTCGAGCGGAATTTGCGGGTGAGGATAGAGGTGTTCGAGGGTTTCTAAAATAAAAACAACGCGCTCCTTTTTTATCATGGGGTGAAAATAAAAAGTCCCCGTATGGATACGAGGACTTTTACGTGTCAATTGAAAAAACCATTAACGCATTTGAACTAACTGACGACTATAAACGGCTCCGTTTACGGTCATCTTTACAATAAAAATTCCATCGAAGGAGCTATAATTCTTATTGGCAAAATTCAGATTGTAGTTGCCTGCTTTCTGATTGCCGTCAAATAAAATAGTTACTAATTTTCCACTGATGTCATAAACTTCCGTTTTTACTTTTGCATCTTCAGTCAAATTGTAACTAATGTTTGCATTATCAATAAAAGGATTCGGGAAAACAGAAATGTTGAATTTTTCTTCAGCACCCGCTTTAGAAGCCGACATGGTAGTAAGTGTAGTCAGGTTCATGCTGTTGTCTACTTTCACTAAATCTGTTTCGCCACCCGAGCATGGATAGTTGTAAGTTTCCATATAGCTTGGCGTAGCGCCAACTAATTTCAGGTTGTCGCCATCTTTCGAAAAATAAAGTTCACCGCTTTTAAAGCACCATACTTTGCCTTCGGGGCGAATAGCATTTTTAACTTCCTTCTCTGCAAAGTGAAGCTTGTTGCCTATTAATACACCTTCGAGTCTCATATCGGCATATTCACCATTGCTGCTGATAATAGTGGAAGTTCCGGTTACGATATTACCTTCTTGCTTCAGTTCAAACTCGTATTGAAAACTTTCAATAAAGGTTTTTTTGTCGAGCGAGTACTGATTTCGCTTGCCTGTCCATTTGCCGCTTACATCTAATTTGGTCACTTGGGTAGCATTAAGAATAATTTTAGAATCCTGAGCGTTAAGCGCGCCAGTTGCAGTAAGAAGAAGCGCGAGAAGAATAGTTGAAATGCTTTTCATAGAAATTGATTTTGGTTATGAATTAATTCTAAGATGCTGTTAGAAAGGATTTCCATACGGAAAGTAGAAATACTTTTTTTCGAGCAACAATAAAGTAACGTTAATTTTTTGAATGTTTTGCAAAATTTCTTTATGAAAGAAATTCGAGGTTTTGCTTTTTTTATTTCTCTAACAGCAACTTTTGGGTCACCATTTCTATTTCGGTTGATGAAAATGCAAGTTCATCCAGTCTTGCTTATCTGGTTTAGTACAAATTTTGCCGTATTACAAATTCATGTAGGTTTGAAACTGTAAATGCTTCAATCACTTTCACAAATTTCACGTTACAAAAATTGGTGGAAATACACTGCTGCTCCGTTGTTTGGAGTCGCATATTTCATGTTGTTTATCCTCGGTTTTTATGCGCACGATTCACTGCGTATTGTGGTGCGTTTATTTTTGAGTATCACAGGCTTTGCCTCGCTGGGTTATTTTTTAAATGATTGGGCCGATGCCGAAGCTGACAGAAAGGCAAGCAAGCAAAACAAAGTCGCCACGCTTCATCCTTCCTTAAAATTTCTGATTGTTTCGGTCTTCACTATTCTCGCTCTTGCTCCCTGGGTTTTCTTTCAGCATTATATCTACTCGATTTCGCTCATTTCGGCAGAGTTGATTTTGTTCATCACTTATTCCTTCTCCCCTTTTCGTTTAAAAGCGAAAACACTCATAGCGCCCCTTGCCGATGCGCTTTACTCACATGTAATTCCCGCAGTATTGTTTGTAGGAATTCTGTTTCTCATCAATCAGCGCAGTGTTGATTTAGTTTTTATTTCGATGCTAGTTATCTGGAAAATTTGCAGCGGCATTCGGTACTATCTCAATCATGTTGCCCTCGACCGCGAAAATGATTTAGTGTCGAATCATTCAACCTTAGCCACTGAACACGGCAACAGTTTTGTTTACCGTCTTGCTTCAAAATATTTTTTGCCTGTTGAGTTTTCAACTTTGATTTTATTCATGCTTTATGCCGGTGTAAATTTTAATTCGTATGCATTTCTGTTTTTGCCTGTTGCACTATTCGTTTTCTTTCTTGAGCCCATACTCACTGCTACGTTCCGTTTCACTTATAACTTTCAGCGTATTTCGTTGGATGATTTCTATCAACAGGTTTTTCCTTTGCTCAGCATCATTATGTTGTGCTTGGTTGACAGAACTTACGTGATGCTTTTAGTTGCACATTTGTTTTTGTTTCATCGTTTGCTTGAACGAACTTGGTTACTCTTAAAGTTCATTTACAATTGGTTAAATCCGCTGGCAGGTTTTGTATCCAATACTCTAATTTTCAAACCTGCTTCTTTCCTAGTCAACTATTCGATTTACTATTTCCGGAAAATTGTTTTGCGTCACAATGAAGAGCAGGCTCGTGGCCTAGATTATGAGCGGCATATAGCCTATGAAAAAGCAAAAGCTGCAGTAAAACTTAAGAGCGATACAGGAAGAATTGCTGTAGTAAACATTCACGAACGCAAATACACTGAAACCTTTATTTACAAAATGCTCGGGCAATTACCTTTTGAAACGCATTATTTATATGGAGGAGACTTGCCTAAATATTTTGATGGTGGTGAACCTTTGCTTAGTAACGATGAACGCATTTTAAACTGGCTAAACTTTCTTGAAACAGTTTTGAAGAAACCGAAAAACTTCTTTTTGAAGAAGGCAATTGTTCGCTACCTCATTAAAAACAAAATTGAATTGCTACTTGCCGAGTATGGTCCTGTAGGTGTGCAGATGATGGAAATTGCAAAGTATACTGGTATTCCTATGGTGGTGAATTTTCATGGTTACGATGTTTATCATCAGAAGATTAAAGATGAATACAACGAAACCTATAAAGAGCTTTTCAAAAATGCTGTTGCGTTTATTGCGGTTTCAAGGCAGATGAAAGAGGAATTGATTTCGATGGGTGCCGAGGGAAAAAAAATTATTTATCAGCCCGCTTTCGTTGATCTAGATTTGTTTCAATACCATGATGTAAGCAAAAATGCGCCTGTGTTTTTAAGTGTGGGAAGATTTTCGGAAACCAAGAGTCCTCACCTAACTATCCTTGCTTTTGAAAAGGTGTTGCAGAAAATCCCCGAAGCTAAATTGATAATGATAGGCAAAGACGGTGGCGGTGAATTGTTTGAGGCTTGCAAAATTCTGGTGCGCTCACTTCAAATGGAAAACAAAGTAGAGTTCAAAGAAATTCTTTCACCGGCAGAAGTATATGCGGAAATGAAAAAGGCTAAAGTCTTTGTTCAGCATTCGGTTACTACACCAATTAATAAGGATAAAGAAGGAACTCCCATTGCCGTACTTGAAGCCATGGCGACAGGCTTGCCTGTAGTTTCAACACGGCATGGAGGAATTGCAGAAGTGATTACAGAAAACGAAACCGGATTCTTAGTTAATGAATACGATGTGGAGGAAATGGCGAACGCCATGATGCGTTTAGTTACTGATAACAATCTTGTTTTTGAAACAGGTAAACGGGCGAGTGAAAGCATTCATTTGAATCCGCTATTCAAAAATTATACAGAGAACTTAACTGCTTTGTTGAAGCAACATTTTGTTCGAAAGTAATGCTTCTATCTTCTCCCAATTCAGCAGCGTTAAATTCAATACCAGCAATTCCGTTGAAGTAATTCCCATTACAAAGTAGTTGGCTGCACAAAAAATACAGGCGAGAATAAAAAGTAATGAATCAAACTTTTTGGTAAAAAAGCCAACACCGAAACATAACTGCACTACAACATTTGCTATTAACACTACATGGGAAATTTCGGGGTGAACTATTAAGTATTGCACACAACTCGCCTGATAACTCAGTGGTTGTTGCAATAGCATATCGAGTTGCTGATGTTTGAGAATATTGGAAAGTTGCTCCTGATAAAATACTGACCCACGAAATATTTTCCAAAGTGCCGCTGATGCAAAAACATAAAGCAGATAGTAACGCACGCCTTCCCACAAAAGATTAAAGTGCCTTTCGTTTTTAGTCCAAAAAGGAATGGAGATAATAATTGCCGCAAAGAAACCGTGATAGAAATGGGCGGTCACCATATTGAACAACAGGAAATAAATTACCGCAACAGCAGTAAACAGAACAGAAAATACATTTCGCTGTGTTAGTAAAAGCAAAACAGGCAAACCGAACAAACAGAAATCGAAAAAGACAGAGACTGAATGAGAAGAAAGAATAAGAGCAGGTATTCCGGTTTTAATAAACAGGTGGTAGAAAACATTGCCGTATTCTAAACCACAACAGAAACCAGCAAGCCCTGTAATGAGTGTGCCGCTCATAAAACGGTAGAGCAACATCAACAAAACACAGGCAAACACTGTCGATGCTTTTACTCGAAAACTACTTTTAAAATTTTCAATGGCACTCATACATCAATTGTTTTTGGAGAACATGAGGTAAGCCATCGGCCGTGTAATTACAAGTGAGTTTGAAAACCTGAATCTGTTTTGCGCTGGAAGAAATTTTATTGCACAGCCATGCTTCTTTCACTTCAGTAGCAGGAGAATCCAATTCGCGAATCAAAGAAGAAATCAATTCCTCGCGGGTGTCGTGCATATCGGCATATTTCAATTCTTTGCCGTCAACCAGAATGGAATACGCGGTATAAGTTTCGGTTGCTTCTTCTTTAAGGGAATACATTCCATAAAGCAGAAAAGGAAATTCTTCGCTGGTATGTAAAGCAAACCAACTCGTTGCTAAAATGAAAATACACACCGACACGAAGAGAAGTTTAAACTCCGCATACAACCGAAACAAATAAGTGTGCTGAATGAATTTCATCATATCAATACAATGGAACGCTGATTTTCATGATTATCATTATTAAAACTTATCTGCTAAACACAATCCGATTTTAAAATCATTTCCATCATGATAATAATGCTGATAAGCGTTCTATTATCTAATAGGTTATACCACCATCAAATTACAACCGCGCACTTCGGTATCAGCCATTCTACCCAAAACTTCAAAGGTTCCGTTGAAGTTTACTTTTCCTAAATCACCGGTGGCAATAAATGAACATGAATACAGATTAGCCAGGTCAATCACATTTATAACTCCAATTTTATTTTCTTCTTGCAAACGTAAAGGGTCATACATATCGCGTGTAAAAATTTTGAGCCAAGGAGGTAATTGAAAAACTCCATCTCCTTTTGAATATGCTTGCGAAAGCAATTCCGTCATTCCATATTCGCTGTGAATTTGTTTTACACCAAATGAGTTTTTGAGTTGCAAATGCACTTCTTCTCGGGTAAGTTCTTCTCTTCTACCTTTCATTCCCCCTGTTTCCATCACAATCAAATCGGGAAAATCAATTTTATACTGCGCTGCAAAATCAAGCAATGCAAATGTTACTCCGAGCAGAATCACTTTCCTTTTGCTTGTCTTGAGCACATCCAACCAATCATAGAGCTTGTCGAATTCGTTAAGAAAAAAACCGCTGGCGTTTTGTCCGCTTCTTTCAATCAAGTCCTTCGCCATGTAAACGAGCGAAGAATTATTCCGTTCGAGGTAAGAAGGCAACAAAGCAATAACTACATACTGATTTATATCACCGTAAAATTGTTGAAAGCATTTCAGAAAACTGTCTTCATACAAACTCAAATCAGCTACCTGATGCTTGGAAGAAATTTGCCCTGTAGTTCCGCTGCTTTCAAAAGTCTTTGCCGAAGTTTTGCCATCAGCGATTATACCGTGAGTTTTAAAAAACTCAACAGGCAGAAAAGGAATTTGTGCTACGCTTTTGACATTAGCCGGATTCTGTTTCAGTGAATCACAATACTGTCGGTAGACCTTCACGTTCTCGTATTGAAAAGCAAAAACTTCGAGAGCGGTTTCTTCAAAAGTTGAATCTGTTACCGAAAGAATTTTATGGCGAAGTGAACTCAATTGAAATATTTAGTGCGGCTAAAAATGCAATAAACAGTTCAATTTTGAGTTTATTTGACACAATGAAAATTCGATTCATTTTTATCTTCTTCATTATCGCATCCATTTCTGCCTGTGTAAAAGCACCTAGCTATCCCATTGAGCCGCATATCGAATTCAAATCCGTTTCTTCTTCTTATGTGTATAGCGGTTATGCAGATACTATTTCCTTTTCGTTTACCGATGGTGATGGTGATATTGGCGTGATACGCAGAAACGGTGATACCTGCGATCAATGCTCGTTGCAACATGGCGACTCTGCCTGCTTGCACATGCAATCATTCAATGTTTTTTTAATTGACAGTCGCGATGATTGCGTAACTTATTTTGCATCGGCTTATGTGGTAAATACA
>JAPLES010000013.1 GCA_026391075.1 Bacteroidota bacterium
ACTTTATGAGTAACGGCTTGTTGGCTAAACCTACGCATTATCATGTCATTCGCCTTGCTCCACCTCTGTGCATTACCAAAGAACAAATTGATGACAGTGTGCGCATCATTCGCAAAAGTTTTGAGGAGTTGGAATAAAATTATGTTTGGCTTTGCATTGACAAATTCCAAACAGAAAACAACTTGACACTTTTTAAAACAAATGAAAGCAGCAACGCAATACGCTTTTATGGCGTAGCTTTTTTCGTTTTCATAGTCTCGGTTACACTCATTCATAACAACAGTGTTAGTATTTGGGATCAAGATGAAGGGGCCTATGCATCGTTTGCTAAAAACATGTTACAAACAGGTAACTGGCTTGTGCCCCAAGCTATGTGGAGCGAAATACACAGAAAGCCACCTTTACATTTTTGGAACATTGCTTTAGCGTTTAAACTTTTTGGCTTAAACGAATTTGCGCTTCGCCTTCCGGCAGCGTTATTGACTTGCTTCACTTATGTATTAATTTTTTTAGGCGGCAGAAAATTGTTTGGGAAACAAATTTCTTTTACTGCCTTACAAATTATCAGCACTTCCGTTCTTGTTCCTATTGTTGCTAAAGTTTCGGTAGTGGATTCAACCCTATTGTTTTTTACAACACTGTGTGCATTCTCCATACTTTTTGTTCTGCTGCATCGAAACAAAATATTCGTCTTTGTTTTTTGGCTTTCGTTTGCTCTTGCATTACTTACAAAGGGTCCCCCTATAATTCTGTTCAGCATAATTTTTACAGTTACGCTTTTCATTTTTCATCCCAACAGAAAGAATCTTGTTTTACTTCATCCCTGGTTCTTTTTACCGTTAGCTATTCTTCCTTTTGCTTATTGGTGTTACCTCACCACGCTGACTGATGGCGGTGTTTTTTTAAAATGGATGTATGACTGGTATGTGCTGAAAAGAATAAACGGAAGTGTGCTAGGGCAAACAGGTTTACCCGGCACCCATCTGCTGGTTATGCTTCTCTGTTTCTTTCCGTATTTCATGTTTTTTCCTGCACTCTTCAAAAGCCTAATATCCGGTATTCGAAAAAATACAGAGCATGAAATAATTTTTGCGGCTTGGTTTTTTGCGGCTTGGTTTATTTACGAACTATCGCCTAGTAAATTACCTGCGTATGTTTTACCTGCCCATGTTCCATTGGCATTTTTGCTGGCGCAAATTTTAGTAAAGAAAAATATTCCTTCTATAATTTCGCTGCTACTTCATTACACCATTCAACTCATTATTGCTTTGGCAATAATTATTGCAAGTTGCTTGCTTCCGCTGCCATCATCTGCTGCTCACGTATTTTTTGGTGTTGGTGCTCTTCTTTTACTTAGCTCAGGCATTTCGTTTTACGTTGTAAAAATCAAACAAAATATTATTGCAAGCACAATAGGTTATGGCCTGGTATTTCAATTTTTACTTTGGTTTGTAGCCATCCCCCAAATTGACAAGCTTAAACATGTTACGAAGGAAATTGCAGGTTATGTGGAGCACCAATTTCCTAACAACCATGTTGTGGTTATTGGAAATAGTCAATGGTCACCACCAAGTTTACCGTTTTATTTAAGCTTAAATAAATCAAACATACTTGAGGAACGTAGAATAACAGAACTGGCTGCACACTACTGCTCTGACAGCAATGTGGTGCTCATACTTAGTAAACACCAACACGAAATATTCGATACAGTATTTGGATATGTTCATTCAAAAAAAATGAGTAATCCAGAAATAGTAAGCGGCTTAACGAATGACTATTTTGTATTTGATAACACACAAATAGTTTTAACCGATACCAGTTGTTTTCCGCAACCAAATTTGCCTTGTATAGCTTCGGACTACGAAAAAGAAATTCGTAATTCAGTCAATTGGTTTTCAGCCATGCAAGAAGCAGCGCAAAAGCAAGGTAAGACAACCGATGAAATGGTAACTGAAACTGCCTTGTGGTGCAAGAAACGCGATCATGCAATTTACAATTTTGAATTGCGCTTGAATGCTTTAAAAAAGTGGCGAGCACTAATGGAAAAGCAAGCAATTGTAAATCATCTTTCACCACAACAGGTAAGTCATGATGCGGTGGTTCTGCTATTGAACGGAGGCGAAGTTTATTGAAATTAAGCTAACGAATCTAAATCCAGATTTTCTAAATCTTCAGGAGTATCTATGGCAGTGCCGGAATGACCGGTGAAACCGCATTTTATTTTATATCCGTTTTCGAGCCAACGAAGTTGTTCCAGGCTTTCGGTAATTTCCAATTGAGTAGGTTCCAATTTTACCACATCGAGTAAAATATTTTTTCGAAAACCATAAATACCTACGTGGAGATAAAACACGAGTTCATCGCGGTGAAAATGCGAAACAGGATTAGGAATAATACTACGGCTGAAATACATAGCCTCTCTGAAATTATTCAACACCACTTTAATGCGCGAAGGAATTCGCAATTCATCGTCCCAATCAATTACGCGAACGAGAGTTGCTATTTGAGTAGAGGGTTCACTAAAACATTCAGCCAGCGCATCAATTTGACTAGGCTCTATAAAAGGTTCATCGCCTTGAATATTGATGACTACATCGGCATCTATATTTGCGGCTACTTCAGCACAACGTTCCGTTCCGTTTTTGTGTTCGGCACTTGTCATTACGACATTGCCGTCAAAACTTTTTACTTCATTGAAAATGCGTTCATCATCGGTAGCTACTATAACCTGCGAGAGCGATTTGGATTTACTCGCCTGTTCATACACGCGTTTAATCATAGTCTTTCCGCCAATGTCAACCAGCGGCTTTCCGGGAAAGCGAGTGGATGTATAACGGGAAGGAATGATACCGATAATCTTCATGCTACAAGGTTACGATAATTCAATATGTGTGATATAAAAATAAACCGAAATAATAACAAGATAATAATTGTGTATTACGGTTTACGCTTAAAAATGTACTGCATCAGTTGACGAACCTCATTGGTGATGTCAGGCTGAACTTGTCGAAGCCTCTTGCTTTTCCACCCTTCGACAAGCTCAGGGTGACATTACATCAAACTGAAACACTCCTGCTTAAAGTGCCACTTCGGTTTTAAATTCTGAATTGAAATGGAATTCAATTTCAGGATTGTTTTCGCGTTCCATTTTCAAGAACCAATCGCTTGGTGCGAGATATACAATGTGCCCGTCTTTATCGTGTACAATACTGGTTGATTTAAAGCGAATAAAGTCTTCGAGTTTTTGCTGATTGTTTGAACGCAACCAACACGCGCGTGTCATACTTATGTTTTGAAACCGACAGCCAGCGTTGTATTCGTGTTGCAAACGGTATTGTATTACTTCAAACTGCAACTCTCCTACGGTGCCTACAAATTTTCTATTGCCGGGTTGTTGTGTAAACAACTGCGCTACTCCTTCATCGGTGAGCTGCTGAATACCTTTTTCCAATTGCTTGCTTTTCATCGGGTCGGTATTAATCAGCTCTTTGAAAATTTCGGGACTGAAAGAAGGAATGCCGCGTATCTGAAAGTTTTCTCCTTCGGTGAGCACATCGCCAATTTTAAAACTTCCTGTATCATATAAACCCACCACATCACCGGGATATGCTTCTTCCACAATATTTTTTTCCTGCGCCATAAAAGTTACAGGCGTGCTGAAACGAAAATCTTTTTGCAAACGCACATGATGATAATACGTGTGGCGTTCAAACTTTCCGCTTACAATGCGCATGAAGGCAATTCTATCGCGGTGCTTTGGGTCGAGGTTGGCGTGAATTTTAAAGATGAAGCCCGTCATTTTATTTTCCGTTGGCTCTACAAAACGCACATCGGTTTCTCTGCCGCGAGGTGTTGGAGAAATTTCCAAAAAGGTTTCGAGCAATTCCTGCACACCAAAATTATTTACTCCCGAACCAAAGAACACGGGAGCGAGATTGCCTTTTAAATATTCCTCTACATCGAAATTGTCGTATACAATTTCTACCGCTTCCACATCTTCGCGCAGTTGAGCCGCGTCCTTCTCTCCCACTATGGCATCAATTTGCGCATCGTTAATATCCTGCAATTGCAAAACTTCATTGGCAATTTTGGTTGTGCTGGCTTTAAACAGGTTCAGGTATTTTTTGTGCAAATTGTAAACGCCTTTAAACATACTTCCGCGATTGATAGGCCAAGAGAGCGGACGAACACGAATCTTTAATTCCTTTTCAATTTCATCGAGCAAATCGAAAGGGTCGCGACCTTCGCGGTCGAGTTTGTTGATGAAAACAATAACCGGTGTTTTGCGCATGGCGCAAACTTCCATCAGCTTGCGCGTTTGTGCTTCTACTCCCTTTACCGAATCAACTACCATAATTACCGAGTCAACGGCAGTGAGGGTGCGATAGGTATCTTCCGCAAAATCTTTGTGACCGGGAGTATCGAGAATGTTGACGAGTTTGCCTTTGTATTCGAAACTCATAACCGAAGTAGCTACGGATATACCGCGCTGCTTTTCTATTTCCATAAAATCGGAAGTAGCGGTCTTCTTAATTTTATTGCTCTTTACCGCGCCCGCTGTTTGAATAGCTCCGCCAAAAAGCAAAAGCTTTTCGGTAAGGGTGGTTTTACCGGCATCGGGGTGAGAGATAATACCGAAGGTTCTTCTGCGGTTGAGTTCTTCTGTGGCTGTCATTAGGGGGGCGAAAGTAAAAAAAGAGGGGAGAGTGTTGGTGCGCTGCCCTGTAACTTTACCTGCGCAAGTTAATTTAATAAAGGTTTGCTTAAGCGTAATACAGTCAATAGTTCTATCACTTTTACTTTCTTTTGGCTTGAACCAAAAGAAAGTAACAAAGAAAAGTTCAAGACTGTGTGACTTTTGGCTAAAAATCATTGCAGAAACCTAAACTGCACAAACTCCCCCGATAAAGAAAAAACTACGGTTCGTTCCTCACCTTGTTTTCCTAATCGGGGTCAAACAGTGCGCAGTTTTTAACGGTTTCCTCCATGATTTTCTTAACGCCAAAATTCACAAGGTCGTTCCTTGGCTTGGAGAGTATGCAATAGTTGTCGAGTGGAGATGAAGACTAATTCAGCAAATCATCAGCAAACGGGTTTCTCCGGTTTTTTCTTTTGGTGCGCGGTGAATACAGGGAAGCACTTTACTTTGAGGATGGTCAACTGCCAACTTCCATAAGTAGCCAATGCCTAAGCTGACAGGGCGTGCCTCGGGTTTTGCCTGATAGTGCAGGTCAAAGAAATGTTCAGTCAAAAAAGATTCAAATTCTTCTTCTGCACCGCCATATAGTTTTTTGAGTTCATTGCGTATTTCGGGCAACAACACTTTTTTTTCGGCTTGTGCATTCGGCAAGATTTCACTCGGCTCGCCATAGTAGGTGCATAAAAAAGTATCAGTGGGCACAGGCGAGCGGTCGACATGAAATGAATAAACATCGGTGGGGAAAAACGGGCAGGCATCATCGCGCTCGTAACACTTGATAAGGTTAAGCGTTGGAGATGCACCATGTGCAGTCAACAGCTTTAAATCATTTAAAAGAATTTCTCGCGCAAGCTGCCCCTGTTCGCTTAACTCAAGCTTGCAAAGCTGCTCTTGTTCCAACACCGCTATATTTCCGTTTAGTTTTACTTTGTTCACTATCTCCGCAAAATCGCCTGTTAGTTTACGAGTCCAGCAAAGGGCATTAATTTCTCCAACAAAAGGCGTGGAAACAAGTTCTTGAAAATTTGTTACGCAGTGGGTTTTATTCAGAGTAGAAGATAAATCTGTCATGATGGGCAATAGTAAACAATGGAGAAACGAAGTTATACGCTTCTGTTTACATAAAAGAACAGCAGGTCGTGCGCATCGAAGTTTCGAAATGCGATTAGCCTTTGATAATCTTTTGCGTTTGTATAGCGTTGTCAGATTGCAAAGTGAGAAAGTAGATACCCGCTGCATAAGTGGTCATATCTATTATCTGCTTGCCGTTTATTTCGTTTTTATAAACCACTTTACCATCCATGCTGCTGATAGTTAAAACAGTTTTGCCCGGGGTTTCAATAGTTATAAGATTGGATGTAGGGTTAGGATAAACTTTAACGGTACTTATACCGGTTATATCCTGCGTACTGCTAGGAGTAGCAACAAGGCTTACACGATAAACAAAATAAATGGAAGCAGAATTATCTACTCCGTAACCGGCAATGTAATGGCCGTCAGGCGAAATGCAATCGGCTGTGTAGACCTGATGGGTATTGGTGGAATCGCCTAAAACATTGTGAATGTATTCATTCAATTCGCGAATACCACCGGTGCGGGTCCAAATGAAAGGGGTGAGTGGGTCGCCAAATAGTTGACGGCTCGTGTGTCGGCTTGCAGCTCTTTTAATTTTGCGAAGCGTTGGCATTTTGTCGTTCGTTTTTAGCACTGTCGTTTGATGGTTGCACTGTCGTCATAGCATTACTGGTAACGTCAGTTCGTCTAAGAACTTCGGTTCATCATCAAATATAGATGAATACCGCTTTGTTTAAGCAGGCCTTAAAAAGAACATCTGAAGATATTCTG
>JAPLES010000050.1 GCA_026391075.1 Bacteroidota bacterium
TTTTATAATCCAAAATTATTCAAAAGAATACAAAGATGCACCGCAAGTCACTGATAATAAGCAAATTGAATTATTTTTTGTTATTCTGAATTATTTTCAATTACCTTTAACCCCTAAATCCCCTAAAGGGGACTTTGAAAATACAATGAGAAAAATTCTCTTAAGTCTATTGTCTATCGTCTATTGTCTATCGTCTGTATCTCAGCAGGTGGAAGAGTTTTCTCTTATTCGTGAGAATGCGTTTACACTAAACCCTGCGCTTGCAGGAATGGAAGGATACATTCACGGAGTAGCAACTTTTCGTAAACAGTTTACACGCATTGATGCATCGCCATATACAGCAATGCTTGCCATGGATGGAGAAATAAAAGACAAGCACATAGGCATTGGTGGTTATATTCTTCATGATGTAACAGGACCTACAGGAAAAACTTCAGGAACTATTGCCGTGGCTTATAATATTCCACTTCACAAAAAGTTTTCAGCGCGCTTATCAAACGGCAGGGCGAACCATGTGTTGAGTATAGGTATTTCGTTGAGTGTGGTGCAGTATCGTTTAGATGCAACTAAACTATTGCTCGATAATGCAGGTGACCCGGAATTATATACCACAAAGGGGACTAGAATTTTTCCTGACGCTTCGTTCGGAATTTATTATCGCTACAAAGAAATCTTTTATGCAGGAGTTTCTGTTCCGCAGATAATGGGTTTGAATATTAATTACCGAGGACAGGATGGATTAGCAAAAATTAAAACCATGCAGCACCTGAACTTTTTAGTAGGAGGTAAGTATGAGTGGGCGCGTGGAAATTTCAGTATTAATCCGGTAGCGGGTTTGCGTTGGGTGAAAGGTGGTCCACCGCAAGGCGACATTGGTTTACGCTTTATCATTTACAAAGTATTCTGGCTTGGCTGTAATTACCGCAGTAAGAATTACATGGTGTTTGAAGCGGGCTTCAATGTGAAAGACTATTTCAAATTTGCTTACGCCTACGATTTCAACTTTTCGAAATACAGAAAAGATGTAGGCTCTACACACGAAATTTCTGTGCTGTTTAATATTCCTGAAAGAGGAAGAGTGTGGAGAGGAGCAGGACCTGTGCTTAGGTTCTAGCGCGAAACTTCTTTGATAGAATTCACGCAACACTAAAGAACTTATGTCATCCCTAGTGTAGGCTTTGCGTAGCGAGGGAACTTATTTCGAGAATACAAGTTCTCCCGCTGTAACGTGAGCTTATGCCTACCTGCCCCGATAGGCAGGTGCAGGATGATAACACTTGAGGAGTTTTATCTCTCCACTGCAAATCTTCCAAGCATTCTTCTTGTGCCCGTTGCATCCACAAGGGTTGCGAGGTAGACTCCGTTGGTAAGTTCTGCTACAGAAATGTTTACTGTTATGCTTCCATCGCTTACAGTCTTAACTGTTTCTCCAAGCGCATTATAAATTTCAATAGCTGAATAATTACGCACCGCTTCATCATCGTTATTGCGCATGTCAATGGTGAGTAGATTAGTTGCAGGATTTGGATAGAATTGAATATAAGAGAGTTGTACTTCAGAGATATTGTTACTACAGCCAATACCTGCTGTATCGCAGTGAGTGGCATTTCCGAATTGGTTATAAGCAGTTAAGCAAACTTGAATCTGAGCACCAAGAGTGTATTCACCATAATACCTAACTGTATTCGTAGTATAAGTTGAATCAGGATTTGAATTCAATGGATGGAAATTCCACACCAAAGAATCTGTATTGCCCGAAGTGCTGGTTAATAACACTCCCATACAGGTGGTGTAAGTAAAAGCTGTGTTGGTAAAACTTGCTGTTGGTAACAACGCTGTATTGTATCCTGAATTCACCACAAACATTCCTGTATCGCAAAGGACTGGGCTTCCGCCATCGCAAATTATGTAATAGCAAGTATCGCTACCTATAAAAGTTGAGTCAGGTGAATAAAGTATACTAGTGCAATTACCTGTTGGAGCTATAGAAAAGGCTGAAGAGCCATAAACAGCTGTTAGGCAGAAATTATCGCCATCAGGTTCAATATCGTTGGTACCTACATTAAACGTCAGCCCGTCTGGTTGCTGCACACTGGCAGTATCATTCACAGCAATTGGTGGATTGTTTTGCGATGAAATATTAGTTACGTGAACGCTGTCACAAAAAGTATTACTTCCACCAGCATTAGTTACGGTTAAGCAAACATAGTAAGCACCGTTGGTAGGGTATGTATGATTTGGATTTTGTGCAGAAGAATTTCCGGAACCATCACCAAAATTCCAGCTGTAGGTATCGGGATACCCATCGGTAAGGTCGGTGAAACTAACCAAACCACCGCTCACATTAAGGTCGCTAAAATTGGGAAGAGGAGCTGCCGGTGGAATGAGCGAATAAGTAGCACCCGTTACATTATCTACAGAATCGTAATCGAAAGTCATGACCGAACCTTTGGTTTCTTTTGCCGGGTAAGTGTAGTGAACCGAACTTGCATTTTTATTTGAAACGGTAGTCCATATTGGTACAAATTGACTTACCTGCGCTTCTATTAAAGTATTATTTGAATCTTTTCGTTTAACCCGAAGACATTTATAGGTACCCACCGGAGTTCTAATTCTACCCCATGCGTCAACAGTATCAGTATAATTTCCTGTAATGGTTAACCGCACTTGGTAAACACTCGGTTGCCCAACCTGACTACCAGGAACTGTTTTGGTTAATGAATAACTGCCGCTGAAATTACTGCCATACTGCGTAGTGAAATGTAAAATATCGGGAGCTGTTTGGTAAGCGGCCGATAGTATGGAACCCGCGAAAGCACCTTGAAAGCCCATTAAGGTTTGCTTGGCGGCAACTGTTTTTGTAAATAAAAAATTAATTCCATCAGGCGTTACTGCTAAATCAGAACCTGGAATACTGCTAAGTTGTGTATTGGTTGGAGTTAAATAGTTCAGCGTATCTTGAATAACCCACACCAGATTGCTAAAATCATACGCTTGATTTGTTCCCTTATTTCCAAAGTTGATTGCTGGAAGCGGCAAAGTATCTTTTCGTGTTTTTTGCGACCATCCTGCTGTAGCCATATCTGCACTGGTGAATGTAATAGGTGTTTGGCACTGCGCTACTGCATACGTAAGAACTAAAGAGAGGAGAAGAATTTTTTTCATAGAAGATTTTTTTGCGGGCTAAAACTAAAAACTTATCTGCAAGAGGCAATTGAAGTTTCCATCTCTTCGGTTAGAATAAATAAGTTTGAAGATATTGTAACCAGCGGAAGGTTTGTTAACGCAATTAAGTTTCGAAAAAACTTGCAGGTATCATTTGTCGAACTTGAAATAAACAAACAGCCTTCCAAAATTTTTGCTGTCGTTTTCAATACGATGGTATTTCGATTTTATATGCGGCATTTGTAAAAAACGTTCTACCTTTTTTCGCAACTGGCCAGAGCCTTTACCAGGAATAATTTCAACTTCTTTAATTCTGTGTTCAATAGCTTCTTCAAATGTTTCTTCTAAAGCTTTGTCAATGGCTTTGCTATTGTTGTAGATTTCGTGAAGGTCAAGTTTTATTCGTCCCATTAAACAGCAGTATTATTTTTTTCTCATTCCCCACCAAATCATAAATGCATTAAACGAGGTAACAAGAAATGCAAGAACAGTTTTCATCCAACCCTTGCTATGAAAATCGGGAAGTTCACCTTGTATAATATTCAACGATTGTTTCCAAACCTGAAAGTAATCGCTGATGTAATAGGCATCTTTAATTACAAAAAGAACATAAAACCCAAATGCAAGCAAATAAGGTATGGGCGAAATCTTTTTGGTGGATTGCGAATAAACATTAGCGGCAACCACTAAAACCAGGAAGAAAAGATTCATCAAAAAAATCATGACCGACTTGGTGTTTTGATATTGCATACTGCTTTCATCGGGTATTTGTATAGATGTAAGGGTATGCATAGTCAACCAGGAGAGAAAATAAGTAATGGCTATGGCAACAATAAAAAGGATGATGAAAACGCGAAGCGCTTTATTGGGATCAAATTTGAAAAATTGCGCAGTAGTATTTGATTGGTGATACAAATAACCCATCATAAAACCAATGGCAGCAGTAAGTATGTAAATGATAAAGGAGAACATAATTAGAATTTGTAAATAGTAGATGGATTAATCATTGGCTCTTTCTATTAATGCAGCGGGCAATTGTTTGGTTGTTTTAGCTCCCAACTCTTTCATCTTTTCAGCACGTCTAACTAAGTTGCCGCTGCCATCGTGAAGTTTTTTCATTGCATCTTCATAATCGTTTTGCGTTTTCTTAATACCGTTTCCCACTTTTATTAAGTCGTCAATAAAGGCAACAAACTTGTCGTAAAGTTTTCCTCCCTCTTCGGCAATTTCTAAAGCGTTACGTGTTTGTCTTTCTTGTTTCCATATAGAAGCAATGGTGCGCAAAGTAGCCAACAAAGTAGAAGGACTAACAATCACAATTTTTTTATCCCAAGCAAAATTGAAAAGTTCTGCATCGCCTTGCACCGCTAAACTGAAAGAAGATTCGATCGGAACAAAAAGCAAAACAAAATCAGGACTCTGCAAGCCGGTGGCTGTTTGATAGTTTTTGTCGCCAAGTATTTTTACGTGACTGCGCAATGATTCTATATGAAGTTTCAAAAATTTCATTCGTTCATCATCATTGCTCGCATTCACACAAGAGTTATACGCTATTAAGGAAACCTTTGAATCAATAATTACATGTTTGTTATCGGGTAGAAAAATAACGGCATCAGGTCTAATTCTATCACCATCATTATTGGTGGTAGAAAATTCGAGTTTGTACTCTTCACCAAATTTTAAACCGCTGCGCTCTAAAACTTTTTCCAAAACCATTTCACCCCAATTACCTTGCTGTTTATTATCGCCCTTAAGAGCTATTGCCAGTTGGTTGGCTTCATCGCTTATTCGTTTGTTGAGTTCAACTAAGTTTTTGATTTCGGTTTTTAGCGTAATGCGTTCTGCCGATTCATCTTTGTAAGTTTTGTCTACCTTTAGTTCAAACTCTTTTATTCTTTCCTTCAGTGGATTCAAAATGATGTCGAGGTTGTTTTTGTTTTGGTCAGCAAACTTTTGACTTTTTTCTTCCAGAATGCGGTTGGCCAAGTTTTCAAACTCGATTGTAAATTTTTTATTGAGTTGTTCCAGTTCTGTTTTTTGCTCTACCAAACTTTTATTCAAAAACTCGTTTTCTTTTTTTGTTGAAGCAAAAGCAGAATTAAGTTCTTCAAACCGTTTGCGCTCTTCGTTTACTTTTCTTTCTGTTTCAGTCAACAATAATTTCGATTCCTGTTTAGCTTCAGCTAAACCTTGTTCCACCATTCTGGCTTTTTCATTAGCCGTGCTTAATTGAGAATCGCCCTTGCTTTTGAAGTATAAAAAAGCTCCACCAAAACCAAAGGCTACTCCAACAAAAAGAAATACAAGTGCAATCATCATGGTTTCAAACTTTAATTTTTAAATGTAACAATTCAAAGGAAACATGTTTTGGTATTGACAAAAATGCAGCGTAAACAAATTGTGCACTGTAAGTTAATTCGCAGCGAGTGGAACAAATTCTTTGGTTTCAAGTATCATACAAGAAATACTTGTTACAAACAATTACAACGATGAAACAAAAAAAATCCACTCACGACTTTTTCCTGTATAAATTCAGCATAACTATGTTGAGCGCTTTGGCAACCTATCTTTTTGTTATGCTTTTTGTTTTTGTGATGTATGCTTAATCCTACGTTCTAAGCTGTTCATCTGCCTTCGGCATCTAGGTTTACAAACAATCAAATTATCTCATTCTGCTTTTTGCTTATCATTGATTTTTGAAATCAAAATCAATTGAGAGCGTATGCAGGTTTTAAAATTTGGTGGAACTTCGGTAGCCAACGCAGAGAATATTAGTAAAGCCGTTGCAGTCATTCGCAAAGCTGTAGATAAAGGAAAAACATTTGTGGTAGTTTCAGCATTAGGCGGTACTACCGATGTGTTGATTGATGCTGGAAAACTTGCTGCTTCAGGTAACGAAACTTACAAAGACAAACTCAAAACAATTGAGAATCGTCACCTGCAAACCATTAAGGAATTGTTAGCGGTCACTCAACAGAGTTCCATCTTAAGTGCTATCAAAAAGCAATGCAACGATTTAGAATCGGTTTGCGAAGGTGTTTACCTGCTGCGCGAACTAACTCCGCGTTCGCTCGATAAAATTGTAAGCTTCGGTGAATTAATGAGCAGCATGATTATTTCGCACAAACTAAAAACCGAAAATGTTGAGCATGTTTGGAAAGATTCGCGCGAAGTAATTTTTACCGATTCTGATTTTACGCATGCAGCGGTTGACTTTCCTAAAACAGATATTGCTCTTCTCAATTTTGTTAAGGCACATCCTTCATCGCTTTATCTCTTTCCCGGTTTTATTGCTAGCAATACAAACGGAATAACAACTACGCTCGGTCGCGGTGGTTCCGATTACACAGCGGCAATAATTGCGGCAGCTGTAAACGCAAGCGTGCTCGAAATATGGACCGATGTAAGCGGTATGATGACGGCCGACCCGCGATTAGTTCCTAACGCAAAAGTGATTCCGCACATTTCTTATCAGGAAGCCATGGAGCTTTCGCATTTTGGTGCTAAGGTTATTTACCCACCCACTATTCAGCCGGTAATGGTGAAGGGAATTCCGCTTTGGGTCAAGAATACGTTTGCTCCCGATGATGAAGGCACACTCGTTGAAAATAAAAACGTGCGCAACTCGAATGTGGTAAGTGGTTTATCGAGCATTAGCAAAATATCCATGTTGTTGTTGGAAGGAAGCGGCATGGTAGGTATTCCCGGTTTTTCTAAACGTTTATTTGAAGCACTGGCGAAAGAAAAAATCAATGTCATTCTTATTACGCAGAGTTCATCGGAACATTCGATATGTGTTGCCATTGATGAATTGAATGCTGAAAAAGCGAAGGCGGCAGTTGATGCTGAATTTGCTTATGAAATTTTGGAAAACAAATTAGAGCCGTTGAATATTGAAAACGGTTTAGCTATTGTGGCGTTGGTAGGCGAAAACATGCGAAATCATTCGGGCGTTAGCGGCAGAATGTTCGGTGCTTTAGGAAGAAACGGGGTGAACATTCGTGCTATTGCACAAGGCTCAAGCGAGAAAAATATTTCTGCCGTAATCACTGCTATTGATGTAAAGAAAGCCATCAACGTTTTGCATGAAGAATTTTTCGAAACCACGTTTAAGCAAATCAATTTATTTGTGGCAGGTGTAGGAAATGTGGGTAAACGTTTTATAGAACAATTGAAACAGCAACACAGTTACCTGCAAAATCATTTGCGATTAAACGTGCGTGTGATTGCTATAGCCAACAGCAAAAGAATTGCATTGAACGAAGAAGGAATAAACCTTGATGACTGGGAAAATGAATTGAAGAAGGCAGATGAAATGAAACTAACGGAATTGGTGAGTTTCATTCACGAAAAGAATTTGCGCAATTCTGTTTTTGTAGATACAACTGCCAGTACTGAAGCGGCAGATTGTTATTCTTTTCTGTTAGATAAAAGTGTTTCGGTGGTAGCTTGTAATAAAATTGCCTGTTCTTCGGCTTTTAAGAAATATGAGAAGTTGAAGTCGGTGGCACGTGAGCATCACACTTCGTTTCTTTTTGAAACCAATGTCGGTGCAGGATTGCCTGTTATTGGAACACTCAACGATTTAATAAGCAGTGGCGATGAAGTGCACAAGATTCAAGCGGTACTTTCGGGCACTCTCAATTTTGTTTTCAATAATTACGATGGCACCAAACCATTTGCAACTATTGTAAAACAAGCGCAAGATGAAGGTTACACCGAACCCGACCCTCGCCTAGATTTAGGCGGCACCGATGTTATGCGCAAGATTTTAATTCTGGCGCGTGAATCAGGTTCTAAAATGGAGATGGAAGAAATAACAAACAACATGTTTCTTCCGGCTTCGTGCATGAACGGAACGGTGAATGATTTTTACAAGGAATTGGAAAAGCAAGAAGCGCATTTCAAAAAGCTTTATGAAGAAGCTGCCGCCAAAAACTGTAAGTTGAAATTTGTTGCGCAGTTAGAAAACGGAAAAGCATCTGTCGGTTTGCAACACATTGATAAAGACCACGACCTCTATCACCTCTACGGAAAAGACAATGTGGTTTTATTCTACACGCGCAGATATGCGCAACAGCCATTAGTAGTAAAAGGAGCAGGAGCAGGAGCCGATGTTACCGCATCGGGTGTGTTTGCCGATATAATTCGCGCAGCTAACTACTTGTAAATGCTGTAAACATCTAACGGATGCAGCGGGTCGTTCACCGAGTAGTATTCAAACACCACATGGTGTTCAGTGGCTTTTACTTTCACAGCACCATGTGTGGTGTTTTCGCAATACACATCTAGTTTAGTGGTGTCGAGCGGATGCGCGTTACAATTATACAAACTCTCATTCCCGCTACTGCCGCAAATGATGTAAATAGGATTTGCAGCCGCCTTTTCTTTTATGCGCGCATAAAAATGTTCGTGACCGCAAAGTACTGCATCAACTCCCCACTCTGTAAAAGGCCAACGCATTTTTACACTGCTTCCGTGGTTGCCGGGTGAGTAGGGTGGATGATGGAAATACGCAAACTTGAAAGGTTTCTTGTTCGAAGGAATAACAGTGCTCAACCACGATGCTTCATCAGAATTGCAACAGGTTTTATCGCCCGCTGTGCCCGTGTTGATAGAATAGAAATGTACCGGACCCCATTCAAAATCATAATTGGTTTCATCGCCAGGCAGCGTGAAGAAGCTTTTGTAAGGACCTAAAGCCGGCACTGAATAGTTGTCATGATTTCCAGGGCTTGGAAAAAAA
>JAPLES010000005.1 GCA_026391075.1 Bacteroidota bacterium
TTGAGAAATTAAAAGAGAAGAGCGGCTATTCGAAAAAGAAAAATGAAGATGCAAAACCAGTTCCTATTAGTGAAGTTCACGAGTTGGAAACGCACCGTATTGACACCGGAGACTCAGAATTAAACAGAGTTCTTGGAGGAGGTATTGTGTTGGGCTCATTAATTTTAATTGGTGGTGAACCAGGAATTGGCAAGTCAACTTTGATGTTGCAATTGGCTTTGAAACTAAGAGGACTGAAAGTGCTTTATGTAACAGGAGAAGAAAGCGACCGACAAATAAAACTGCGTGCCGATAGAATAGGTGCAGATAACGATGGCTGTTTTATTTTGACTGAAACCAATACGCAACAAATTTTTAAACAAGCAAATGAATTGCAGCCGCACATCATCATTATTGATTCCATTCAAACGGTGCATACTGTTTATGTGGAGTCAACACCCGGCAGTGTTTCGCAAGTACGCGAATGCACTGCCGAGTTAATGCGCTACGCAAAAGAAAGTTCGATTCCCGTTTTTTTGATTGGGCATATTACGAAGGACGGTATGATTGCGGGTCCAAAAGTGTTGGAGCATATTGTTGATACAGTGCTTCAATTTGAAGGCGATAGAAATTATACGTATCGCATTCTTCGCACTACAAAAAATCGTTTCGGTTCTACTTCCGAAATTGGTATTTACGAAATGATAGGCGAAGGGTTGCGCCCGGTTCTCAATCCTTCCGAAATTTTATTGACACAACGCGATGAAGAATTAAGCGGCATTGCCATTGCCGGAATGATGGAAGGCATGCGCCCTTTTCTAATTGAAACACAAGCATTAGTTACGCCCGCTTTTTATGGCACACCACAAAGAAGTTCTACCGGTTTTGATGCCCGAAGAATGAGTATGCTTTTAGCCGTGCTTGAAAAGCGTGCGGGTTTCCGCTTTGGTACAAAAGATGTTTTTTTAAACATAGCCGGTGGCTTGCGGGTGGAAGATCCGGCCATTGATTTGGCAGTGATGGCAGCATTGTGTTCTTCTTACAATGATATTTCGGTTTCGAGCAAAACTGCTTTTGCTGCAGAGGTTGGCTTAAGTGGTGAGGTGCGCGCAGTAAGCCGTGTGGAGCAACGAATTTCTGAAGCCGATAAACTTGGTTTCGAAAAAATATTTGTAAGCAAATTCAATCAGAAGATTGATACGAAAAAATTCAACATCGAAATTATTTACCTAAGCAAGGTGCAGCAATTAATGGAAGAATTATTTGGGTAAACCACCAAATAAAAAAAGGGTTGTTACCTTTCGATAACAACCCTTTTTATAAAAATCTGTTTAAGTCTTACTGAATAGCAATTGAATAAGAAGCTGATTTTACACCGGTGCTTATTTTCACTGTGTAAGTTCCTTTAGCCAATCCTTTAACGCTGAAGTTCTCCGAAATTCTATCGGTCAATCCTTCGTTTCTCGATTGAACTTTTTCGCCAATTGAATTGAAAATTTCAACCGTTACATTTTTCGCATTTACTAACTGTGCAGTAACCGTAAAGTTATCGCTGGCGGGGTTAGGGAAAATCTGAACGTTGGTCAATTCATTTACTAAACTATTGAGGCCGCTGTTGAAACTTACAGCAACTGTTCCGCTTGCCGAACATCCGTTAGCATCGGTAACTGTAACGGTGTAAGACCCTACTGCAAGACCGGTAACGGTTGCTGTAGTTTGTGCAGTTCCTGTCCAAGCGTAAGTGTAAGCACCATTTCCGCCACTTGGTGTAGCTGTAGCTGTTCCGTCTGTAGCGCCTGAACTGCTAGCGTTAACGTGCGACATAGTTACAGTAACTGTAGGCACAGTGCTCGCCACAGTTGCCGTTGCCGTACCGCTGCATCCGCTAGCATCGGTAACTGAAATAGTATAAGAGCCGTCAGACACACCCGTGAAAGCACCAGTTGTGTTATTGCCGCCCGAATAAGTATAGGTATAAGGCGAACCTCCGCCAGAAGCTGTAGCCGTGAAAGTTCCATTCGAACCCACGCAGGCAGTTTGAGCAGTGGTTGTAACAGTAGTAGCAACTACTGGTGAGTTATCTGTAATTGCTTCTGTAGCACTAGCCGAACATGAATTTGCATCGGTAGCGGTAATCGTATAAGAGCCAGCGGCCAAAGGATCAAAAATTCCAGAGCTGTTAGAACTAACTCCGTCTGTATAAGTGTAAGGGCCGGTTCCTCCGCTTGCGCTTACAGTTAAAGCACCGTTTGCCGTAGTGCATGAAGTTTGTGGCGTAACAGATGAACTGCTCACTAATACTACAGGTACCGTGCTCGATACCGAAACCGTTACAGTTCCCGTACAAGCGTTAGCATCAGTAGCGGTTACCGTGTAACTGCCTCCGCTTAATCCGGTAAATGTTCCGGTAGAGTTGCTACTACCACTAATTGCATAAGAATAAGGGCTGGTTCCACCGCTAGCTCCAACAGTAATAGAACCTACTGGTGCTGCGCAAGAATTATTACCCGTTGATGATTGCGTAAAAGTAAATGGCATACAAATAACCGGGCTGCAATTTGCAGTAGGGCTGTAACCTACTGTATACAACGATGCTGTTTGAAGTGTATCGCAGGCAGGCACTACATCACCATAGTTTCCTAAGCGAACAAAATAGTTAAGACCAACTGTAGCTGCATCAACTAATAAAGAAGTAATACCCACGTTTACAAAAACCCAAATACGCAATTTGTATTGGCCGGGTTGAGCACAAGGTGTTCCTACTACACGAATACATCCGCTTTCCTGATTTGCATAAGTGTTGTTAGCCTTATTAGTAGCCCAGCACAAACCTGCTGGCAGGTTTTCAATTGAGTCAATTCGCAATGACTGCACGGTAACAAAGATACCGAACGGTGCATAGAAAACCGTGTTGTAGTTTTTAAACTGAATGTAAGTGGTGTCCACAATACCGTTATAAACCGCTGGAAGACTATCTGTGCGTGGTGTTAAACCAGGCTGGGTCATACCACCCGAAGCAGTACAAACACTTGGACCGGAGTTACCACAGGGTTGTGCAAAAATGCTTCCTGCAAAAAGCGAAAACGCAATAAAAGAGTAAATAATTTTTTTCATGGTGTTTAAATTTTCGCCAAAAGTAATTTTTTCATGGATAAAGAACGAAGCCAACAGGTAGAATTATGTTTGGTAGAAAAAGATGATATCAAAACATCAGAGCAGATAAAGTCAATTTAAACAGAAACGTCCCGCAAAAATTGCGGGACGTTTCTGTTTAATATCATACCCTTAACGGGAATCTTTTTCTATGTATTAAAATCTCGGACAGTAAATTGTTTGTGGCCCTCTCTTCTTCCATTTTCCAATGTATGCAAGACCAACTTCAAATCCACCTCTCGATTTAGAACCGCTTATCAATTGCGAAACGTTGATATCGTAAGCCACACCTAATTCAATGCCGTGCCATACCACACCCGCATCCAACACTACTGATTCAGCCACCATTCTCTTATCTCTCCAAGGAGCATTCGGGTCGCCACCTACCATACGGAACATAGCGCCAATTCTGAAATTATCTCCTTCAGGATATCTTTCTTCAAACAGAATTCTGAAATCAGTTGCCAATATCATTTCGATTGATTTGCCCTGGCTCATCACAATAAATTTCGGTTGTAAATCAAATCTGCCTTTGAGCGGGAAACGAATTCCTCCGTGTCCAACTATCTTCATGTTCAAGCGCACGTTCTTATCACCTAAGAAAGAAATTGCCGGACGGTTGATGTGGTAAACCGCACCACCTAAATAAATACTTGTTCTCTTCGATAACTTCATATACCAAAGCAAACCTGCGTTCACATCCCAGTATAAAAGTTTATTGTCCACTAAAAATTCCTTGGTCGGCAACAACGAGTTGTAAGCATTGCCATCCCACTGACTTCCGAATTGCAGATGCGAAAAATCTATTGTCTGCTGAAAAATTTGTGAGGAGAATCCTAAGGTTAAGTAGTTCGTGTTTTTTGAGTTCAACGATTTATGATAAGCAATTGCTAATCCACCAACGTTGTAACCAAACTTCGATTCACCGGCCTGGTCGCCAACGAAAGAAGCACCAAAACCAAATGCATCGCCTTTCATAAAACCTTTGTTGGTTCTGAAATCGGCAGAGAAAGTATAAGTGCGATACATCGGCACTTGCTCATTCTGTAAAATAGCTCCCCACTGTCCGCGGAACAATCCCGTTAAACGGTAATTGCCATCAAACGCACCCGCCATAGCAGGGTTGAGGTAAAGAGGCGACATGTAAAATTGAGAAAGGTGTGGATCTTGCGCAGATGCCTTCAACATCATGACTACAAGAACAGTGAGTTGTAAAATTTTCTTCATTATCTCGGTTTTAAAAAGTAATCTAAAATATAAATAATTCGGTTCTGCAAAATCTTTTCAAAAGAAAATTTGACGGAATTCTGCAGTTCTTTTATCGTTTTTGTTAAACAAAGGTTTCAAAACTTGCCTTGTGTTTTACGGTTTAGCTATGTGTGTCTCTTCTTTTATCTGATTAAAGATACGGTTCCTTTCTTCTCTTTCACCTTTCCGTTCAAATAAACTCCCTCTAAATAGTAAGTGTAAACTCCCGGATTCTGAATCACTCCTTTATAAGTTCCATCCCAACCTAACCACTGATTTTGCGAATCAAAAACCTTTTCTCCCCAGCGGTTAAAGATTTTCAAATTTGCTTTTGCCAATCCCGAACCATACACAGTAAAGACGTCATTGTTGCCGTCTCCGTTGGGTGAAAATGCATTCGGCACAAAAATATCATCACCATTCCCTACATAGACGGTAACTGTTTGCGAAACGCTGCAATCATGCAAATAATTTACGACTAAATTATAAAGTGTATGTGTGTAAGGCGAAGCCACCACCGAAGAAGACTCACCACAATTCAATCCTGTGATAGGCGACCACGAATAAAAATTGATATCGGCAGCGTTGTAACCACTCACATTCGAAACTAGTGTGATAGACTTTCCTAAGTCAATCACACTATCCTGCGGCAAAATAGTTAACGTTGGTTTCACCGGCTCATAAACAAACACAATGGTATCTTTCATACAACCTTGTCCGTCCTTAATATAGAGATGGTAAGTTCCTGCACTTAAATTTTCAAACAACTCACCCGACTGAAAATTAATTCCATCGGTTGAATAAGTATAAGCCACAGGAATTCCCGGTGTGCCGCCCGTTCCTTCAACGTGAATTGAAGCATCTGAATATTGCGGGCACGAAGCAGAATCAATCTTAAGTAGTGCAATATCAATCAGCGGTGGTGCTGTGAAACTTGTATTGAGAATCGTATCGCAACCATTGTTATCAGCAACAGTTACAGTATAAACTCCAGGAGCCAAATTGCTGATGATTGGTGTAATAGCACTATTGTTCCAAACAAATCCTATTGGCGGAGTTCCGCCATTTACACTTGCTTCTACAGAACCATCCTTTGCATTCGCACAACTTATTTCATGCTTATTAATTAACTGTGCATTGAGCGAAGGAGGATTAGTAAGCGTAACACTTCCTTGTGCCGCGCAAAGATTTACATCCTGCACCACTACATCGTATAATCCTGCAACAAGATTTGTTATCGTGCTGTTATCATTCGCTCCCGGTATAACTGACCAATCATAAACATAGCCAGGTGTTCCACCGTTAGCAATAACCGTTGCAGTTCCTGTGGCATCGCCTGTGCAAAGCGGGTCGGTGTGCGTGAAAGAAATAGTTACTGCTGTTGGTTCAGAAATAGTTGCGGTAGTTGTTGCGGTGCAATTTTTTGAATCGGTTACAGTCACCAAATAATTTCCGGCAACAACACCATTCAAATCTTCGGTAGTAGCTAAGTTGCTCCATGCATACGTATAAGTTACAGTTCCTCCTGCCGCAGTAACATCAATAGCTCCGTTCGTTCCTCCATTGCAAATTTCATTCGTTACAGAAGTTACACTCACCGTCAATTGACTTGGTTCTGTTATAACAAACGAAGTAGTTGCGGTGCAGGCATTCAAATCTGTAACGGTTACCGACTGATTATTTGCAGCAAATCCCGAAGCAGGATTTGTAGTAGCTGCAATATTACTCCAGGCATAAGTATAACCCGGAGTTCCTCCGTTCACAGTCGCTGTTGCACTTCCGTCATTTCCACCAAAACACGAAACGTTTGTAGAAGCAGAAATCGAGACAGTAAGTAATGGCGGCTCAATAGCTGTCCACGAAGATTGTGCGGTGCAGCTGTTTGCATCTGTTGCGGTAACGGTATAAGTTCCAGGCCCGAGATTCGTGTTTGGATTTACAGCACCACCAATATTCCAATTATAAGCAAACGCTCCTGTGCCGCCACTCGCTGTTGCAAGAACACTTCCATTGTTCGCGCCAAAGCAAGTGATATTAAATGTGTCAAGCACAATCGAAATTTGTGTTGGCTCAGTAATGTTTATGTTTCCCGAAACAGTTACACCTGCGCTATCAGTTGCTGTTACTATATAAACTCCAGCGCAAAGATTGCTCACCACATTTCCGTTAGTTCCTTCGCTCCACACAAAAGAGTATGGAGAAATTCCACCTGTTGCAGAAACAGTTGATGTGCCGTTGCAATAACCAAAGCAAAGATTACTAACGGTAACAAAAGTCAACTGAATTGGTGGCGGGTCGGTAACAACAGCGGTGTCAAAAAGGCAACATCCATTTGCATCGCACACGGTTACATAATAAGTTCCGGCAAAAAGATTTTGAATAGTATCGTTTGTTGAACCTGTGCTCCAGCTATAAGTATAGTTGGGCGTTCCTCCATTGGCAATTACAAAAGCCCATCCTTCATTTCCTCCGTTCGTAATTGCATTGAATGAAAGTGTATTGATAACCAAACTGCTCGGCTGTGTAACACTTGCCGAACTTGTCGTTGTACATCCCCGCGAATCAGTAACGGTCACTAAATAATTTCCAACACCAAGTCCGCTTATGGTAGCAGCATTTGGCTCTGAAGGACTCCATAAGTAAGAATAATTTGGAGCACCTCCGATAGGAGTAACAGTAATCATTCCGTTGTTAGAGCCGTTGCAGGTAATGTTTTGCGCCACCGAAATTGCAGTTAATTGAGATGGCACACTCAACGTTGCAGCTGCAGTTCCCGAGCATCCTTGTGAATCGCTAATGCTTACCGTATAAGTTCCAGCTCCAAGATTTTGTATGGAATCAATAACAGGTCCATTACTCCACGCATAATTAATTGGCGGAGTTCCGCCACCTGCTATGGCTACAATTTTCCCATCGCTTTGCCCGAAGCACGAAATCGAATCTATAATCAAATTGATAGGAAGATTATTTCCGATAACCACATGCACGGTATCGTGAATCACACATGAACCTCCTGTAAGTGTCGCGAGATAATCGGTAGAAACATTTGGTGTAACAGAAAGCGTTGCGGAATTTCCTACAACTGAATTATTCGATAGATCGCGCCACTCATACACAAAATTATTTCCTGGTAGCGGGCTGCCCGTAGTGGTAGTGGTAAGCAGTAAATTAGGTGGCGTGCAGAAAAAAGTATCGTCAGGAAAAGCGTGAAATTGTACCGATGTATCTACATCTACATAAACAAAATCTTGGGTGTGGCATCCGTTGGCTGCGGTAACATCAACATGATAAATAACAGGCGTTTCAGGATGCGAAACGGGATTGTGAATAGTGGAAGGCACTGCTGCATTTACACCAGAATTCGGGGTCCATGAAATTGGAAGGTTGTCAATATCAGTAACGCAAACAGTGAAAATTGTGTTGGGCCTTTTAGTAGAAGTAAGAGGAGTTCCAGTAACACCACACTGAGAAGTTGAACCTGCTGAATAGTAAACGGAATTAAAAGCAGTAGGAGTTACCCGCATTCGATTATTAAGAATTGGAGCACCTGCAGGATTTGTAAAACAGATATCAATGACCAAATTCGAAGTACCATCCCAGTCGTAAGGAAAATCAAGTTTATGAGTAATCCATCCATCAACAGTTCCAAGCATTAATTTTTTCGGAGTAAATACGGTGACCAAATTTGGTTGCCATAAAAGTGGCGGACTTGCATTAGGTTCTACCGGCAACGAAGTGGCTTGCGTACATGACATTTTAATTTCAAAATTCATTAAAGAGTCAATATTATTATTGGTGTGCACCATGTAAAAGGAAATACTATCAATGGCTCCGCCCGAGCCGATTTGCGCAATCAATTCACTTTGCAAATACAAAAATTGATGTCGCGCACTGTTTTGGTAATGACCATAAATGGTTGGATATTGGGTGGGTGAATTGCTACTGAGCGTGGTACCCGTTCCAATTTGGCCTTGTACCACGTGACCTACGCATGGAGTATTACTAATGCCGCAACTTTGCGGATTTGCCACCACATTCAGATTTACTAAATCACCGGGACACACAACTAATGGCTGTGCTTTCGCAACAATGTTTGGCCCCGCACCTGAAATATTTACTGTAAGCGAATCAGGATTTGTGCAACCATTATTGCCGGTGATATAACATTTGTATTGCGTGCTTCCGAGTGGACTTGCCACGGGGTTTGGAATAGTATCATTCGGCAAACCTGAAACAGGATCAAACAATCCTGCTGACGGCACCCACTGAAAAGTATATGGGGCATAAAGATTATCGGTAGTTGCATTTAAATTTACCTGACCGTTCAAACAAACAGTGCCCCCTGGTCCTGCATCATAAACAAACGGTGGCGCAGCATTTACAAATACCGAATCGGTTCCGCAATCAGAAGTAAAATAATACATGGTTGGATTAACCGGAGAAACTGAAGGTGTGTAGCTCAAAGGATTTGAAACTGCATTAGGACCTACTGACGGTGTCCATGTAAAATTGGTTCCACCTGTTGCTGTCAATTGCACTGGCGTTCCGCAAAAAGTAAGACTTGCCGAAAGCACTTGCACTTTAGTAAACACACAAATGGAATAGGCACGAGTATATCTTCCGTTAATTGGGCAGTCGTTATTTTCTGCCGTTAAAATAAAATCGTGACAGCCGGTATCGCCCGGCAGAGGAGTCCAGGTAATGTGTGCGGTTACACTATCGCCCGTGCCTATCTGGGTCATTAGTGCTCCAGGTATAGCCGATGGAATACTATTGATATTACTGGTGAGCGTGAGGCTATGATTTGCGGGGTCATTACATTGTATATCAAAAGTAAGTGGTGTACCCGGGCAAACAATCACGTTCACCTGGCTCGCTTGAAAACCATTGGTAACATTTGAAATGCTATCGGCAAAAGGAATAGAAATAGTGCAAGGTAAAACAGCAACCTGCATATCGCGAATAGTAGTGCCTACCAAAACACCATTGCGGTATTCATTCACTTGTATGGCGAATACATCTACCTCCTGACTGGGGCAGGTATAACTTATTTGCCCATTGGACGAATCAAATTGAAAACTGTTTGGAGGTGTGGTGCTCATGGGTTGATTGGCCGACCAAATTCCGGTAAAAGCAAGCGGACTGTATCCCGCATTTAAAGGATTAATAAGCGTATAGGAAAGTGAATCTCCATCTATATCTGCTGCACCATTGTTATAGGTTATTAAAGAGTTCAGGCAAACAAAGGGTACAGGCAAAGTAGAAAACGCAACAGAGCTATTGCAATAGGGCAATCCGGTAATTGGGTCATTGGTATTATTAATTAAGGATTGAATTCCAAAACCAAGACCCCCCCCACCTGCGTTTGCAAGATTAGTGATAGCTGCGTTTCTGCAACAAGTATTTGTTCTCAAGTACCAGCTGTTGCAAGCATAGGGTAGAGAGATAGTTCCTTCATACGTGTACATTTGAACACCTGGATAGGTAGGTGGAGAAGCTGCTGGATTGCCAGGACAATTGGCAGGATTTGCGCAACAGCTTTGACCAATTTGCGATGGACATAACTCCGAAACTTCAGTAGGTCCAGCTATTAAATCAACATTGAAATTAGTAACCGAAAAACCCGCACAACCATCATAAAGTTCTACGCTGAAAGAATTGCCCGGGTCAATACCATAGCAATCGCGATAAATTTTTAGAGTTACAGTGTAGTTGTTATTTCCGGTGCATACATACGAAAGGTCTGACCCCATTACATGCGATGCGCGACTTGCTATGGGATTCAACAACCAAACTAAAAGTGCAAGGGAAATTATTTTGTAGAAATGCTTCAAAATCTTGTGACTTTCGTTATTCGTTTTTAAAGATGCGAAAGATAGAAATATGGTTGTAACTGCGGCAAAGAAAATTTGTAGCTTATTAAAACCCGTTTCTCAGGTTTTTGCAAAAAAGTTGAAGCAGCAAAAACTATTTCGATTCTCGCGCCTTTTTGTATTTAAAATAGGTATACCGCATAGCGTAATTTGCCAGCACTAATCCGGTAGAGCCGTCTTTATATCCGCCTTTTATAATGAACCATTTGAACCAAGCAGCTAAAGGGCTCAAGAGAAGTTTGCCGATATGAAGCGGACGTTTTTGTTCGAGCAAATCTTCTGAAGCAATAGAAGAATATTGCTTCAGTTTTTCTTCCAACACTCTTCGTGTTTCGAAAGTGAAATGAAAAAGCGGAGACTCAATTTGCCCAATTGTTTTGTAACCATGCGGAGTTTCGTGAGCGCGGGTGCTGCGTTCATCAAACACCACTATTTTTTTATTGAACAGCCGAATTGGATAATCAGGACTGACAATAGGATAAACTGTATGAACTTCTTTACCAAGTACATTCCATTTCCGTTTTATGGAATAAGCATCGTGTATAAAGCCGTTTATTTTTAGTTGTTGAATTTCCTGAATTAATTCAGGCGAAGGAATTTCATCGCTATCAAAAGACAATACCCAATCGTGTTTGCATTTTGAAATAGCAAACTGCCGCTGTGCGCGAAAGTTATTGAGGGTGCGAAAAAAAATGCGGCATTTGAATTCAGCAGCAATTTGAAACGTGTCGTCAAAACTGCCGCTGTCAATAATTACAATTTCATCGGCAATGGGTTTGCTTGCTTCCAAAATCTGGCGCAAATACTTTTGGCTATCGCGGGTGAGGATGTAGAGGGAGAGGGAGGTCATGGGGCGAATATGCAAAGAATCAAATCTTCATCATCTCTCCCACTTCCAACAACCGCAGGTCACCATTTATTTTTTTCTCAGCTTCCAGTTGTTTTAAAACGCGGTAGGGTTCGCCCATAGGCTCATCAGCTAAATCGAAAGTGCCGTAGTGCATGGGTATTAGAGTCTTGGCTTTTAAATCGTGAAACACCTGCACCGCCTCGTGCGGATTGGTGTGCACATCCTGCATCATAAACGAAGGCTCATAAGCCCCCGCGCCAATCATTGCCACATCAATGTTTGGAAAGAGCGAAGCAATTTGTTTCGGGTAATTGCAATAACCCGAGTCGCCACCAAAGAAAATATTTGTGCCATCGGCTTCAATCATAAAACTTCCGTAGAGCGTTTCGTTCAAATCCCACAGGTAACGATTGCTCCAGTGTTGAGTTGGCAAAAAAGTCATTTGCAAATTTTTGTGTGGCAAATTGTATTGCTGATACCAGCCCGCTTCAACAAATTTTAAATCGTCAATCCAACCCGAAACCAATTTGCCCGTGTTAAGCGAAGTAAGCAAGGTGAAATTATTTTGCGCTGCGAGTCTCTTCAATGTTGAAGCATCGCAATGGTCGCGGTGCGCATGCGAAAGCAAAACGTAATCTATATTGGTAAAATCAGAAATAGCACAAGGCAGTTCGCAGTAACGCGCCACAACGCCTGAGATTCTTCCAAACACAGGATCAGTTAAAAAACGAATGCCGTTGAGTTGAATGAAAAAACTGGCGTGACCGAGCCATACAATACAATCCTCTTTCTGCTTCAAAAAAGAATTTCCTTTTTGAACCGCAAGCCGCCATTTGTCATTTTTCTTTTCTTCCGCCTTTTCACTTTTAGAAGTTTTCCACTTTAATGCCTTGCTGAATTTGCCTTCAAATTTTTTATTGGGGTCAATGAACCTTCCGTTAATAACAGGGTTGCCCTTCCATTCGGGCAGGATAGTTTTGAGTGCAGGATTGTGGTGATAAGTAATTTTTGCCATGCAGTTATTACGAACCAAAGAGAAAAAAATTTTCTTCTGACCCAAGCCTTCCTAATAAACCTAAAATGCACAACGGCTTTAAAACTTGTTCTTAAATTCGCCATCCTTTTTGAAAAAAGGTTATATATTGAACAGCAAATAAACGACACGCTATAGATTGGAAGTTTTACTTAATTAAATCAGCATTATGGAAATAGCAGAAATGTCACCCGCGGAAGCGTTACAGGAATTTTTCGGATTCACCAAATTCAAAGGCACTCAGGAAGCCGTTATAAAATCGGTGTTGGCAGGCAAGGATACGTTTGTGATTATGCCCACGGGCGGAGGTAAGTCGGTATGTTATCAGTTGCCTGCACTCATGAGCGAAGGAGTGGCTATCATAATTTCGCCTCTTATCGCACTCATGAAAAATCAGGTTGACCTGATTAGAAATTACAGCGACCGCGACAGCATTGCTCACTTTTTGAATTCATCGCTCAACAAAACCGAGCGCAATGTGGTTATTAAGGACATCAGAGAAGGCAAAACTAAAATGCTTTACGTAGCACCCGAAACCTTAACCAAACAAGACACCGTTGACTTGTTCAAAGAAGTAAAGGTGAGTTTTATTGCTGTTGACGAAGCGCATTGCATTTCAGAATGGGGACACGATTTTCGTCCGGAGTATAGAAGGATTCGCGAAATTATTACAGCACTCGACCAAAAGTTGCCCATCATAGCTTTGACCGCTACTGCCACTCCCAAAGTACAGGGTGATATTGTGAAAACGCTTGAAATGAAAAAGCCTAATATTTTCATTTCATCGTTCAACCGTCCAAATTTGTTTTACGAAATCCGCCCAAAGAAAACGCCACAACTTGCTATTAAAAACATGGTGCAGTTTATTAAACAACGCCCTGGCAAAAGCGGAATTATTTATGTTATCAATCGCAAAACCTGCGATGACCTTTCTGAAGTTCTTCGTGCTAACGGAGTAAAAGCACAACCTTATCACGCGGGCTTGGATGGTAAAGTGCGCACCCAAACACAGGATGCTTTCCTCATGGAAGAGTTGGATGTAATCGTTGCCACCATCGCCTTCGGAATGGGAATTGACAAGCCGGATATTCGTTTCGTCATTCACTACGATATTCCTAAGAGTCTGGAGAATTATTATCAGGAAACCGGAAGAGGAGGGCGAGATGGATTATCGGGTGAGTGCGTGGTTTATTTTTCTTACAAGGATATTCAGAAACTTGAAAAATTGTTGCGCGATAAAACTGTGGCAGAGCGCGACCGCAATATACAACTCATCAACGAAACAGTAGCTTATATTGAATCGGCTGAGTGCCGAAGAAAATTTTTATTGCATTATTTCGGTGAAGAGTTTGAGCAAAAAGATTGCAATTGCATGTGCGATAATTGCAAAAACCCGAAACCTAAAATTGATGTAACTGCTGATACAAAACTTGCCCTTGATGTAATTAAGGCAGTAAAAGAAAATCACGATTTGCCTTATCTGGTAAAATTGCTCATTGGTAAAAAAGTAAAGGAAGTAACCGATTTTAAATACGACCGTCAGGCTTGGTTCGGAAAAGGTTCCGATAAAGACGACCATCATTGGAATTCGGTAGTGCGCAACGGAATGATACTTGGCTTAATTGACAAGGACATTGAAGAATACGGCAAACTGAAAATTACGAAGAAGGGACAGGAGTATATGAAGAAGCCAACTCCGCTAAAAGTTTCTATCAATCATAATTATGAAGATGACGGAACCGATGTGGTGGTAGAAGAAGCAAGTTCACACCGCGGTGTGCTTGACCCGGCTATGTTGAACTTGCTTAATAGTTTACGTAAGCAAGTAGGTAAACAAAACAATGTTCCGCCTTATGTAATCTTCCAGGAGTTTTCATTGGAAGAAATGGCCACCAAGTATCCGATAACTTTAGATGAGCTTTGCAATATACAAGGAGTAAGCCGTGGTAAAGCAGACCGCTATGGAAAGACCTTTGTAGATGCCATTGCCAAGTATGTAAAGGACAACGACATTGAACGCCCGACAGACTTTGTGGTGAAAGGTGTAGTGAATAAGAGTTTAGATAAAGTGCGCATCATTCAGGCAATTGATAAGCGAATTTCTATTGATGAAATTGCGAAGATGCTCGGCATGAAACGCGGACAACTCATTAATGAAATTGAAACTATCGTCAACTCCGGAACCAAGGTGAACATTGACTACTATTTGAAAAATATTATTGATGAAGAATTGATTGGTTATATCTATGAGTATTTCCGCGAAGCTAGTACCGATTCGTTGGATGCAGCCTGCGAAGAATTTAAAAATGATGATGTAGACATTGAAAACATTCACTTGGTGCGAATCAAGTTTATGAGTGAAATGGCGAACTAAAACAATTCGAGAATTTGGAAATGTGATAATAAAATACAAAACCCAATAACCCGCAACCGGAAACCCGTAACGATTACGATGCAAGATACATACGAAATAAAAATGCCGCAGTTTGAAGGTCCTTTTGACCTTTTACTGTTTTTTATTGAGCGCGATGAGTTGGATATTTACGATGTCCAAATTTTTAAACTCACCAACGACTTTTTGACTTACCTGCATCAAATGGAAACGCTCAACATTGAAGTGGCGAGCGAATTTATTTTGGTAGCCGCTACGCTCATGCGCATAAAAGCAAAAATGCTTTTGCCACGTAAAGAAGTTGACCCCGAAACAGGAAAAGAAATTGACCCACGCGAAGAACTGGTGAGCCGACTGATTGAATACAAAAAATTCAAAGAAGCTACGGAAGCCATGCGCAAAATGGAAGAGGACCGGCAGAATATTACCAAGCGCGGAAATGCTTTGGCAGAAAATAAAGAGATAGCGGAGTTGTTCGAAACCGAATTTGAAATGCAGAGCCTGACGATGTTCCGTTTGCTCAAGTCGTTTCAAAATGTACTCGACCGTTTAGCCAGAGAGAAATCGAAAAAGGTAGTGCATACGGTGGAAACGCCAGCTTATACCATCAGCGGAGAAAAGATGGTGCTTATCGAAAAACTTTCTGCCGGAAATAAAACTGCTTTTGAATCAGTTTTTGAAGGAGTGGAAAATCGTGTTCACGCCATTTTCGTTTTTCTTTCGGTGTTGGAATTGATTCAAGAACAACAAGTCACTATTACGATTGGTGATGGGTACAACAATTTCTGGATAGAAAAACGCAACCCGAATGAAGAGCAAGAAGTGGTGTTGGAAGGACAAGAGAATTAAAACCCTTTTCAAGGTTTAATAGGAAATAACCTTGGCGTTCTTCAACTTGCGCATTTGCGTGCGAATAATTTTCTGCACTTCCATATCGTCTTCATCGAGCTTAATTACTTCGCGCAAATTTTCGGGCGTAGCTTCAGTTAATTCAGGATTAAAATATCCATAACCTTTATAACTATTGTTCTCAATCCAAATCACCGAATTTTCATCGGGATGAATTCCGGTGCCTACAATAAAGAAGTTCGACTGCTTGTATAAATATCTGCGCGCTGCGCGCTCCATATTTATATTGAAACTCTTCATTCCTTTTTCATCCATCACTCCCTTTTCTTTCATACGCGAACGAAGTGCAAACCACTGGTGAAGATTGTTTTCTTCAATCAGTTTGGCAAGCAATTTATTGGCTGCTGCTTTTGACGAAAACCGCAACAGCAGTTCTCCGCTTTGCCAATCGAGTGGATGAATTTTCAACTGCACAAAACCAAGTTCGTCTTTATCAATAAATAACCCGTGAGTGAAAAGATGAGCGCGCGGTTTTTTGTTGAACTCGGGTAAATGCTTTTTCAATTCGCGATGCGCCAAAAGTTTAGCAGTGAGTTCTGTGCCTGATAGTTCGTAGTCAATATTTCGCATCAACTCATACATTCTAACCTTCTCAGGCGAATCGGCAGGCTTTGTAAAATCAGTAATTACTTTCTTGCGAATGTTCTTCGAGCCATCGAGGTAAAGAATTTTTCCGGTTTCATCTTTATAGTAAAACACTCCGGCATCTTCGGGCAGCTTTTCAATTTCTGCTTTCGATAAGTAAGGCGGCAGCAAGTCAACATCAATACCGTGGTTCAGTTCTATCTCAATATATTTTTGCGAACTCTGGTTGGCTAAAATATGTTGTAGCAATTTCACAGTCGCCTCCGCATCTCCTGTAGCGCGGTGACGGTCTTTTATTTCAATTCCCAAGCTATCGCAAATGTTTCCTAAGCTATAAGAAGTAAAACCAGGAATTACTTTGCGCGCAAGGTTCACCGTGTCTAATTGTCTGCGATTGAAATCAATTCCCAACCGCTTAAACTCCTGACGAATCATGCCGAAATCGAACTTCACATTGTGCGCTACGAAAATGTTTTCATGCATCAATTCTAAAATCCGCTCATGTACTTTTTCAAAAGTTGGCGAGTGCTTTACCATTTCGTTGGTAATGCCCGTGAGCTTGGTTACGTAAGGGTCAATCGGTCGCTTGGGATTGAGCAGCGAAGAATAAGAGTCAATGATTCTTTCGCCATCAAACACAAAAATTGCCACCTCAATCACTCGGTCTTGCGAGGGGCTTCCGCCTGTGGTTTCTACATCAATGATGGCATACATTAGGCGTGAAAATAATTATTTGACAAAATGCCTCTGATTCAATTTCCCAACAATTAAAAAGCGTAGGCGCTGGGTGTGTCCTTTAAAATTTACGCGTGCCGCACAAAAACATTTTTTATAATCGTGGTGTGAACAAGCCGCTTAAATATTTTCTTCCGCTCCTTCTCCTTTGTTCCTCTCATTTCGTAAAGGCGCAGATATTCGTTGAAGACACTTCACACCACCCTCTGTTTTTCGCGGCAAAAAAATTTGACAGCAAGTGCTATGTGGGTTTTGAAGGAATGGCTACGCAAATTCTGAAAACAAAAGCTGCCATGAATCTTGGTTTAAGTTTAAACTGGGTGGTCAATCATAAATTTGTAGTAAGCGCAAAATATCATGTGCTCACTACGCCTGTAAATATTCAACCGCGTGTTGCTCCCGATAATTCAGGCGATACCACCATTCGACCGATTATGCATTATGCAGGGCTTGGTTTCAGCTACATTTTATTCAGCAACAAAAAATTTTCTTTCCAACCTGAACTCTCAGCGGGGTGGGGGGCGGTGAAATATTCCTACAAAAACCAAAACTACCGCAAAGATTTTGCGGTTATCATACCTGCTGTTTACGCAGTATATAATGCCACCAAACATTTTCGTTTTGGCTTGGGGCTTAACTACCGCCTTGCAATTGGCGGCTCACTCAACGGCTTAAAAGATGCCGACCTAAGCGGAGTGGGTGGTGTGATGTTTATAAGAGTGGGAACTTTCTAGAAAACAAAAATGCCCCCGAGTACTCGGGGGCATTTTTAGCAGAAGCAAATTTCGATTACGATTTCTCGCTTACCGCGTCTTTCTTCATTGAGTTAATTCCTTTAATCATCATAAAGATGCTGAAGGCAACAATAATAAAATTAAACACCGACTGAATAAAGGCACCATAACCAATGGCTACCAGCGCGGTTTTCGTGGCTTCGTCTGCCTGTTGCAGCACCACTTTCAAATCACTGAAATTAACGCCACCAATGGCTAAACCAATAGGCGGCATAATCACATCGTTTACTAACGAGTTTACAATTTTGCCAAACTCAGCTCCGATAATTATACCGACAGCCATGTCCACTACATTTCCTTTCATAGCGAACTCTTTAAATTCTGATACCATTCCCATAGTTGTAAATTTTAAGGGTGAATTAATATGAATTGAAAATAATTTTTGAAACCCCAAACAGGAATTATTCGGACGGAAATTTTTACGCCAACCCGTTAGGCTTAATCAGATTTTTTCAAAAAGATTTTTTTCGACCCATCCCACTTTGCCATCGGCTAAACGGATTTTATTCCAGTTGCCTACATGGTCAAGAATTTGGAATTTAATTCCCTCATGAATAGTGAAGAGGTCGGTGCCGTTGGCATCTGGGGCGCTTTTTACGTTTACGTTTTCTGTAAGCAAAATAGCTTCGCATGAATTTTCTTCGGCATTACTTTGTTTAATGGCAAGCGAAACAGAGGTAATAGAAAGGAGCAGAAACAAGATGCCAAGAAATAAAACGAATCCTTTTCTGGCAACGAAAATATAAACAGCAAACACTATCAACGCCACCCATACAAACCCAAGCGCAAAAACTCCCCAACCCTTTGATGATTGTGATGTGGTGAAATTGTTCCAGTTAGAAACAATAGCCATTTGCGGAACGGGAATTAGTTTGTCAACTACTTTCAGTTGTGCAATTTTTAAATTGTGTGTAATGTCTTCATCTTCCGGAGCGAGTTTATGTGCGCGCTCAAAGTTCAGAATGGTTTTGCCGGTATTGTTCAACTTGAAATAACAATTGCCTAGGTTGTAATAAACTTCGGCTGTGCGATAACCCTGCGAAATAATTTTTCCGTAAGAAGCCTGCGCTTGTTCAAATTGATTGGCTTTGTATTGTGCCGAAGCAGTTCTGTAAAGTTCGTTTGCGCTTTGTGCGGAGACATTAGACGTTAGACACAAGACTATAGACAATACAAAAAGCAGAGATGCCTTTCTGTAGAGTGATAACTGTTGTTTGTCAACTTTTATTTCCTGTCTCATGTCTATTATCTTGTGTCTATCGTCTAAACTCTATTTCACTTCATCTTCCAAATCTGCCATCAAATTCATAGCGGCATCATAGTTTTGTTTCATCTCTCCACCTTCCCCTACCGGTGAATACAAAGCGAGTTCGCAGGTGCTCAACAATACTTTCAGTTTCGAAATGGTTTCAGCCTTTGCGTTTCTAGCAAGCAACTTTTCTTCTACATTATCTTTCGAAAGTTCAGCCATGTCAATATTCAACTTGTCGCCTAAGTAACCCCAGATAGCGCGCGAAACTTCATCGTAGAAATTTTTCTTGTCACTCTTTGCCAAATGTTTTGCAGCAATGCTCAATCTCTTCTTTGCCAACTTGAGTGCTCTTCTTCTCTTAGTTCCTATTACATCAGCAGCAAGGTCTTCGTTTCTTCTTCTCGCCACCACCAAACCTATGAACAATAAAAACGGAGCCGAATACATCGCCACAAATCCGGCCGAGCCAAAAAATGAATTCCCTTTTTTGAATTCAGGTGTTGTTGTTTTAATGTAGCGAATATCCTGACCAACCAATGAAACTTCTTCCTTGCTTACACCTGTCGCTCCGTTATTTGCATTTACATTTTTAGATGGTTCGCCAGTCACCTTCACTGTAAACTCAGGAGAGTTTATGCTAAAATATTTTGCGCTTGCTGGTTCGAACCATGAAAATGTTTTCGATTCAATTTTAAAATCACCGGGCTGGCGCGGAATGATAAGGTAGTCATACTGTTTCGTTCCACTCATGCCACCGGCACTATTGCTGATGTTTTCTTTTGTTTTAGGGTCATACACTTCAAACTCCACAGGAAATTTAAGTGCAGGAGCATCTACAAATTTCAAATTTCCTGTGCCCGAAATTTTCAATGTGTATGTAATAGGCTCATCGGTTTTTGTTTCTTTGTTTGAAAGCGAAGATTCAAACTTGTAACTACCTACGGCTCCCGAAAAATCTGCGGGCTTGCCGTTTTCAGGAAGTTCTTTCACGTTCACTACTGCCGAAGAAGTTTTTAAAGTCATGGGCACTTGCTGTATTTGCCCGAAAAAACTGCCAAAGAAATTTCTTTGATTGGAACGTACCTGCACTTGCACCACTGTTGAAAGTTCACATGAAGCCACCGGCAAAGCACCGGCACGTTGCGGATACAAATTGTATTTCAGAATTTCAATCGTGTTGTATTGCTTGCCGTTTATAGTTTCTATGGTTGGTCTGCGCTTAGGGTCAAGCTCCACTTCCTGACTCCAGTAGCCATCAAAAGCAGGGGCTTTTGTTACGTTGAAACCCGAAAGATTTTGGCGGAAATAAAGTTTGTATGCCGCGGTAAGCATTTCGCCTTTGTAAACCGAATTTTTATCTACCACTAATTTCATGAATACCTCATCCTTCAATTGTTTTTCTACATCGGCATTGTTGGTTTGCGGCTCTTCTTCTTCCTCTTGTCCTTGATTAAAGAAAGGATCATCAAACGGGTCAAAAGGATTTTGTTGTCTTCGTTGTTGTTGCTGTTGTTGTGCCACAGCTGCAGTTACTTCAATAGAAATTTCGTTGCTTTCCATAGTAACTCCACTCACTACAATACTCGCTTTGCCTATTTTAAACGCGCCTTGATTTTTTGGACGAAGAATATAATTGTAAGTAACACTTTGCGTTACGTTGCCATTTACCCATTGCCTACTAGTGGAAGTATTTGGCCCACCCAACACTTGGAAATCTGAAACAGCAGGCGGTTTCAAATTTGTTCCATTTCCGTTTTCAATAGTTAAGCTAAGTTGAAAATTAGAATTTAGCGGAACTGATTTAGGAGCAGAGGCATAAAATTTTGCTTGCGCAGAAGACGATAGACAATAGACGATAGACAATAGAAACACCAATGCAAAAATTCGCATACCTGAAAATTCAAAAATGGATTTGCGCCACTTCGAATTTTGGACTTCGCACTTCAAACTTGTAACTATTCTCTTTCTCATTGGGCTCGCGAATATAATATGAACTTACGCCCGATAGCTACGATGGGTTAGCCCGTTAAATTTTTTTAGCAAAGAAGCATTGAGATTGAGCGAAGCTTGTCTTTATAGTTCTTCAAAAATTCCGGTTCCTTTGTTTTTTCGCACGTTGTTCCAGGTGAAATATTTTCCGTTCATGGCTACATAAACTCCAGCCGGTAATGTTTGAACAAATGCCAGGGCGCTTCCCAAATTAAATAAGCCGTCAGAACTTCCAAACTTGTAAGGAATCATAGCACCGGTAAGCACAATTGTTTTATTCAAATTAGCTAAGCCTAAAACTTTGGCGGTTTGTTCCATGGTATCTGTTCCGTGTGTAATTACAATTTTTTCTTCCTCGCATTGTTGGCAATGGCTAACCATCAATTCGCGGTCGGCATCTTTCATTTCTAAACTGTCAATCATCATCAGCGTTCTTATCTGCACTTTCAGATTGCTTCGCCCTAATTGGAGAATTTCGGGCAAGTGAGTGTCTTTGAAAAACAGTTTTCCATTCAGCTCATCATACTCTTTATCGAAAGTTCCACCGGTAATTAAAATTTTTATTGCCATGGCGCGAAGAAAGAAAAAATGAAGTGGTTTCATCAAACTCGATTTTGTCATCTCAATATTTTCCTATATTCGACACCACAAATCCCTCTAAACAGAAACCCCTAACAAAACCATGAAGAAAATTTTACTTTTTGTTTTCATTTTGTTTGCAACAGCAACCTTATTTGCGCAAACAAAATCTATTATCGGAAAAATTATTGACACCAAAACCAAAGAGCCTATGACAGGCGCTAACGTGGTGGTGAAAGGAACTAAAATTGGTGCGGTAGCCGATGTAGATGGCAAGTTTGCGTTGGAAGTGCCCGTTGATGCAAAAACATTAACCATTACGTACATTGGTTATAACGCCAAAGATGTTTCTATTGGAAATTCTACCAGCTTTAGCGTTTCAATGGAAGCTGCTGAAACTCTTAGTGGTGAAGTGGTGGTCACTTCCTCACGGGTGGCAGAATCGATTAAGCAAGCACCTCTGCAAATTGAAAAAATGACTTCGCGCGAAATCAAGAGCGCGGCATCGGGTGATTTTTATCAGAGCATTGGAAACTATAAAGGCATTGACATTATCACTACCTCTTCGGGTTTCAAAGTAATTAACCTACGCGGTTTTGGAGATACGCGTTCACTAAGAACCAAACAATTTATTGATGGCATTGATAACGAAGCACCGGGTTTAAATTTTCAGATTGGAAACATGGTGGGAGCAAATGACTTGGATTTGGAGAGTGTAGAAATTATTTCGGGAGCAGCATCTTCTCTTTACGGAGCTAACGCCATGCAAGGTGTAATATCCATGCGCAGTAAAAATCCTTATGACTTTCAAGGTTTCTCAGCACAAATAAAAGGAGGGGGAACTTTAGCTCCTGCGCCTTATGTAGATGCTCAGTTTCGTTACGCGCAAGCCTTTGGAAAAAGCCAACGTTTTGCTATCAAACTTACAGGTGAATACACGCAAACAAAAGATTGGGTTGCCGATGATGATTCGTTCAATCGCTATGGAAATATTAATGCCGATGTGAATGTGATTGGCGCGTTGCGCAAAAAGGTTTACTTACCCTATTGCCCTACTTGCCCCATCACAAATGAACAACACGATAAGTATGTAAAGTTGAATGGGTTTTTGGATTTTAATCCTACTGCTAACAATTTGGATTCAACGGTGCAGGGTGGTTATGTTCATTTTCATGCACCTGGTTATATGGAAAAAGATTTAGCTGATTATAACGCGAAGAACGCGAAAATTTCAGCAGAGCTACATTACCGTTTCAAAAACGATATTGAATTGATTGGTTCTTATAAGTTCGGTTATGGCACTGCAGTTTATCAAGCCACTGCTCGTTACCAAATTAAGGAGTTCACTTTTCACCAACCGAAAATTGAAATTAAAGGCAAAAACTTTTTTGTGCGTGCTTACGGGGCTATTGAAGATGCCGGTAAATCGTACAACATTGGTTTAACAGGGGCTTATATATCTCGCTCCGCTTTGCGCGATTCGGTTGCAGCTAAATATTCAAGCGTTTACTTCACCACTTTAGATTCAATTGTTGGTGGGTTTAGTAATTGCACCGATTGTTTTGAGAACAGGCCTAACGACCCGCGTATTGTTTATGCCCGACAGGTAGCCCGTGATGAATCGGAAAAAGAGTGGTATTCGGTAGGCTCGCAACTTTTTAAAGATTCGTTTAACCGTTACATTGCTGAAACAAACTCACTGGAAGGAACTAAGTTTTACGACAAGTCAATGATGTGGCATGTAGAAGGACAATATGATTGGGATTTTGTAAAATGGTTAGACATTATTACAGGAGCGTCTTACCGTATTTATATGCCTAACTCGCGCGGAACTATTTTTGAAGACACGGCCGGCAAAGTTTTACGCGTGCATGAAGTAGGTGCCTATTTACAAATGACCAAAAGATTGTTTAACGACAACTTTAAAATTATGGCTTCTATCCGAGTAGACAAGAACTCAAATTTTAAGGCGCAGGTGTCTCCTCGTGGTTCATTAGTTTATACAGTTAAAGCAAAAAACAGCGATCATACTTTCCGCGCTTCGGTTACTTCGGCTTTCAGAACCCCAACTTTACAAGATCAATACTTGTATCTCAACATCGGTCGTTTATTCCTAGTAGGAAACTCCACCGGATATACCAACCTTTTTACGCGTGAATCAACTCTTGAATATTACAGAACACCGGGCGATGCAGATGCAAAAAGTAAACTTGACCTCTTAAAACCAACCACACTCGCACCGCTTAAACCAGAGCAGGTATTCTCCGTTGAGTTTGGTTATAGAACTGAAATTAAAAAGCGAGTTTATATTGATGTTTCGGCTTACTGGAGCCGGTATAGCAATTTTATAGGATTTCAACGGGTAGTTAAGACCCGTGCCGGTGATGCCAATGCCGACCGTACTTCTCAGGCATTTGAAGATGCAGTGAATTGCATTATCGTAAGTGATTCAACTAACTCTAAAGAGTTTGGTCCAGATCAAAAATATTATACTGTTTATCAAATGTGGGTGAATGCAACTACTAAAGTTCCATCGTGGGGCGCGGCTATAAGCATTGCTTATTATGTAGGAAAAGGAATTACACCTTACGTTAATTATACCTACACCGACTTGGATGAAGCCAATCTAAAAAACAACGGAAGCACAGTACTTTCGGGTTTCAATACGCCTAAACACAAATTCAATATTGGTGTAAATGCGAACAAGGTAGTAGGTGGACTTGGGTTTAGTGCAAACTTTAAATGGGTTACCTCTTATAACTGGCAAAGTCCTTTTGCCGATGGCAAAGTTCCTAGTTTCCATACGCTCGACTTCCAAATTTTCTACGACATAGAAAAAGCATATTCAACCATTCGTTTTGGTGCATCTAATATTTATAACAACCGCCACATTGAAGCGGTGGGTTCACCAAAAATTGGAGCCTTATACTATGCCGGTTGGACTTTCGATTTCAACAAGTTTAAAAAACCGGGAACTACTGCTTCGGCACAATAAAATTATTTAGAAAAGTTTTTACAAATGCCATCTCGCTAAAAAAGCAGATGGCATTTGTTTTTGTAGCCAATATTCGTACTACTGAAGATTAATGTTTTGATGAAGCAGAAAGGCTTTCGATGGCAATTACATTGCCGTCAATTGTATAAACAAAAAAATATGCCTATCCACATTCATACCTAAAACCTAAAATTAGGTTGTCATGTTGAACGAAGGCTTTGCGAAGTGAAACATCTTGTATTTTTCGTCCTAGAAATACAAGATTCCTCTCTACGGAAACCTTCGTTCGGAATGACAGTCGCTCTTTAGTTTAGGTAAACAATCGGATTATCATTCAAAAAAAGAATAGTGTAATTGATTAGTGCGAAGTCAATCTAGTTTTGCTACTCTACAATTAATTTTTTGCGAAGCACTTGTGTTCCTTTCTCCAAACTTACGATATAAATTCCGCTACTGATAAGCGGCAATTCAATTTCAAATTTTAAAGTTGTAGTTTGTTGTTTAGCAACCAACCTTCCGGTAGCATCAATAATTTTTATTTCACCGCCCAACCAATCTTTCTCTACTAAAAACTGTAACCGCTTAGTTGAATTTGGATTTGGGAAAATGCGGAACCCGTTTTCATTAGCAATTTTGTTCAATGCGTTATAGATAAAACTGAATGCTGCTGATTGCGTTGAACATCCATACTGATTCGTTATGCTTACAGTATAATTTCCGCTGGCTACAGGTGTGTAGTCAGCACTGTTAGCTCCACTTATCAAAGCACCACTATCATACCATTGATAAGTAGCAGCACCCGCACTATTTGCCGATAGAACAGAGCCTTGTTGAGTAATGGTTATTTGCGGAGTGTCAACATAAATTACGTTGAATGAAAGCGTTGAAGTAGAACCACATTCATTACTTGCATAAACCGAAACAGCACCACTGGTCATATAGCTGTTTACACTAAGCACCGAACTTCCTTGACCTGCAATAATATTCCAAGGATTGCTCGCTGACCAAACAATACTATCAGCATTATCTGCCGATGAAAGCGAAAAGTTTAAGGCATCATAGCTATTTAAACAAACGGTGTCTATTCCATAAAGAATTCCTAAAGTTGGAATGGTTTGAACGGTCACATTGATGGTAGAAGGAACGCTTTGTCCGCAATTATTTACCGCACTAACGCTTACGATTCCGCTGCTATTACCTACCGTGTAATCAATACTTGTGCTAGGGTTTAGTGTTACAACACTCCATCCATTTGGAGCTGACCAACTGTATGTACTCGCACCACTTACCGGTGTAATAGAAAACGAACCCGAAGTTCCTGCACATAAATCAACCGCTCCGCTTATTGTTCCGGGTGTTCCAAGGTTAGAAGGAACAACAGTAATGGTTGCTGTAGTTGGCGATGAAGTACCGCAACTGTTCTGTGCGGTTACAGAAATGGTTCCACCATTTGCTCCCGAAGTCGCGGTAATTGAGTTTGTGTTACTGCCCGCTGTAATATTCCAACCGTTTGGCAAATTCCAATTATAAGTAGCACCCGCATCGTTGGTTACAGAAATGCTAAGATTTGAAATATTTGAGCAAACGGTATCGGCAGAAGTAATTGCCGATGGAGTAGCTGGTGAAAAATTTTGAGTTACAGAAACCGAAACAGATGCGAGCGAACAAACTCCATTTCCTACTACTACTGAATAATTTCCTGCAGCATTTACCGAAACTGTGTTAGCTGTGGAATTGTTGCTCCATAAATATTGAAAGCCTGTAGGGTTAGCTGTAAGTGTTGTGCTATTGCTGTTGCAAAAAAACGTGTTGCCCGAAATACTTGCATTAGCAGGAACGGTGTTGGTGCAAATTTGTTGAACTGTAGAAATGGTGGCCGTATCAATAAGGTTTTGAAATTTAGTCCAAGCTTCACAAACTCCTTTCAAATAGTAATCGAGATATGGATTGAGATACAGGCGTACTCTGCGTTGTTGTTCTGTACTTGATAAACCACCAGCAGTAATACAAGTGCCCTCACCAAAACCGCAATTAAAATTATTGTCAGCAAAGGCGCAATGATAACCCTTGATGAGATTGATATGAACCTTACAAGCCGAAGCAAGTGAGTCATACATTAACTGCTGATTCGCTGCATTTGGCGCAACGCAATCAAGCGTTCCCGAAAAAACTAAATGTGGTTTTGTAATTGCTTTGGCTGCAATAGATGCTTTAGGATTTGTTTCGGCAGCAGCAAAAGTGAAATAACAAGTGGGTGAAGTGGTGTATTGATCAGTCAAAAAAGTTGAACCACCACCCATGCTATGCCCCCCAATAGCTAAACGCCCGGTAGTGCTTCCTGCAAAAGGTGAAGTACCTGCAAGAATGAGGTCGGCAACCTTGGCTAAATCTTTTCCAAAATCAAGATGGCTTGGTGCAGGAATTATTCCTGATTCGGTCCTGGGAAAGCAAATAATATATCCGCTGTTCACTAGCGAATCCCACAAAGTTGTGTAAGCATCCCATGTCATACTGAAACCGTGGCCGAAAACAATTACGGGGAAATTTCCCGCAGCCACAGGAGTGTTGTTACCCGCAGAAGTTGCCGGATAATAAATTTCAGTTCCTATATCGCGCCCTGTTCCGCCAACAGGATTTATGGTTCCGCCACCAATGGCAAAACCACCCGTGCGCGATGCATCTTTAAAATTGATTGACTTGTGCCCGATTGGATATTGAGCAAAAGAAGCGAGAGAAAAACAAATGAGAAGAAGGGTGGAAAATTTTTTCATGAAATTTTGTTACTGTGTAAATCTAATCGTATCAATTAAAAAATGCCCCCTGCTGCAAAAAAGGATTGGTTCTTCTTTCTACTCCTATAAATGTGTCATCCCCGTGACCGCAAAAAACTTTGACATCATCGGGCATGGTCATTAGTTTTTGCATAATTGAATTTAGCAGCACTTCGCCACTTGCTCCGGGTAAATCGAAGCGTCCAACACTTCCCTGAAACAAAACATCCCCGCATACCACAATTCTTTCTGCTTCATTATAAAAAGACAAACTGCCTGGCGAATGCCCCGGAGTGAAAAGAGTTTTCAAAACCGTTTTGCCGAAATTTATTTCATCGCCTTCTTTCAACCAATGTTTTGGTTTTGGCGATGGCTCAACGCTAAAGTTAAAGAAGCTTTGAAAATCGAGCGCTTGATTCATCACCTTCCATTCTATTTCATGAAACTCGGGTAGCAGATTATATTTTTCGCAGAGAAACTTATTGCCGCCAAAATGGTCGATGTGGCAATGTGTGTTCAGCAATTTCACTGGCTTTAGATGGTTTGATTCAATCGTTTGCACTAATTGATTTTGTTCAGATTCATTTGAACAACCTGCATCAATAATTACACATTCGTTGGATTCATCGGCCAGCATAAAAGTATTTTCCTGAAACGCATTAAAAGTGTGTTTGAATATCCGCAGCATTATTTATTTTTTAAGTTTGAAGGCGTGAATATAAAACAGACGACAGATGTTAGACGTTAGATAGAAGATAAATGCAAAAACAAAACCTTCCGCTTGGCTTTTAATGATTTATTTCAAGAACAAAATATTTCTCTTTAATACTTTCAATTCCCGTTTCTGGTTGTTGTCTATTGTCTATTGTCTATCGTCTACCATCTGCTCAGCTCAGGGCAACGAAAAATTTGGACAAAATCGCGTTCAGTATAAAGACTTCAGTTTTCAGTATTACGAGAGCGACAACTTCATAACTTACTTTTACATGGGCGGGCAGGACATTGCCAAGTATGTTATCAAATCTGCTGAAGACAATGCCGATGAAATTTCCAAGCTTCTTGATTTTCATTACAAGCGCAAAATTGACATCATTGTTTATAACAACATCAACGAACTCAATCAAACCAATATTGGTATTTACGACCAAGGGCAAAACCCGGGCGGCACCATAAAAATCCCCGACAGTAAATTGTTTGTTTACTTCAATGGCGACCATCGCCATCTCGACAAACAAATTCGCGAAGGCATTGCAAAAATTTATGTCAGCAAAATGATATTGGGAAGTTCTGTAGGCGAAGTTTTATCCAACGCGGTTTTGCTCAACCTGCCCGACTGGTATAAAGTAGGTTTGGTAAAATACATTGGCGAACCTTGGAACAGCGATATGGAAGACCGCCTTCGCGATGGTATCATGAGTGGCCGATTTACGCGTTTGCGCAAACTTGAAACCGATGAATCTATTTTTGTGGGGCATTCCATTTGGCATTACCTAGAAGAGGTGCACGGCAAAAGCGCGGTGAGCAATATTCTTTATCTCACACGAGTAAACCGAAGTGTTGACAACGGATTTATGTTTGTGTTGGGCACCAATCTTTCAGAAACGTTGCAACAGTGGTATGAATATTATCTCAATCGTTTTAGCAGCGAAGCCAAACTAACCTCTATGCCCGATGACAGTTCGTTATTAAAGGCAAAAATCAAAAAGAACATTGATTACTACCAAACCAAACTAAGTGCCGATGGCAAATTTGTGGCATATGCGAGCAATGATATGGGTAGATATAAAGTTCATCTACTGAATACGGAAACGCAAAAGAGCATCGTGATTTTTAGAGGAGGATGGAGAACCAATACCATTTTTACCGACCAATCAATCCCTTTGCTCGCTTGGGAACCTTCGGGTAAAAAACTGGCGATTATCAGTGATAAACGTTCCAATATTTTCATTCGGTTCTATGATACCGAAACAAAAAAAATGGAGAAAAACCCCGTGCGCAAATTTCAAAAAGTGGTGAGCTTTAGTTATGTAGATTCAAAACAATTGGTGATGAGCGCCATTCAAAACGGGCAAACCGATATTTATCTTTACAACGTTGCATCAACCACTACCCGAAAACTGACAGACGATTATTTTGATGATTTGTATCCAGCCTATATTGAAGCGGACAGTGTGCGCGGAATTATGTTTGCCAGCAATCGTGAAGATGATACACTACGACCATTGCGTTACGAATCGCAACGGGTCAACAATCGTCAACTCGATTTATTTTTTTATGATTTAAATGCCAGTCAGAATTTTCTGTATCGCGTTACTTCTACTCCATTTGCTGATGAATCCTTTCCGCAAAATTTTAGTGAAAAAGAATTTTGTTTTTTAAGCGAAGAGAACGGAGTGCGCAATAGGCACATTGGTCATTTTGAAACTGTGTTTGATCACAATGAAAAAAATATTCGTTTCGTTTCGAAAGAAACCGGAGAGCTTGATTCTGTTCAGGTGCCGGCAAATATTTCTGCTACCAGCATGCTTGATCCTGCAAACGATCAACTGAAAGATACTTCCATTGCTAAGGTTTATAAACTGGGTGGTGCTACCGCGGCTTATACGAACTATACGCACAACATACGCGAGCAAACAATAATTTCGCAAAAAAATCTTGCGCTTGATGTTTTTAAAATCAAAAACAAAATTCAATTGCGCAAATACAATTTGCAATCAACTGGTACTACCAGCGAACCTGTTTTTGATTACATGATACAGTTGCAGAAAAAAGAAATTGAAGCTACCAAAGCCCAAGAAAAAAAAGAAGAACCTGCTGTAAAATCCTTTGTAGAAAAATACGATTCGCTAAAAGTGAATCGAGGTAATCGTCAGTTCGATTTTCAAAGCGAATTTGATTACGGCATAAAACTTTTCGATTGGGATTCGGCTTCTGCGTTGAAATTAAAAAGCACTAACGAAGGTTATGTGTTTCGCTTTTCGCGCGTGCGCCCATACTTTATTCGCTTTATGGTTGACAAAGTAATTGCTCAAGTAGATAACAGCATTATGGTTACGCGCTATCAGCCATTTGACCCTTACAATCCGCAGTTCAATACACAACCGGTGAGTTTTATGTTCAAGTTTGGCATTACTGATTTGCTCGAAAACCATAAACTATATGGCGGATTTGCTTTGCCATTTAGCGGCATCAATAGCAATTCGCAATATTTTATAACCTACGAAAATTTGACGAAGCGGCTCGATACTAAATTCACCTTCTTCAGAAAATCGTATGGCAGCACGGCTACGGGCAGGCTTCCGTTTACGAATACGATTTTACCTGCAGATTATTCTTTGCCGTATAGCATTAAGACAAACTATGCCGAGTTGCAATTCAATTATGCGCTCGATGTGTTGAGCAGTTTACGTTTTAGTTTTTCGTTTAGAAACGACAAAGTAGTTTACAAATCAATCGATACCTTTTCATTACATCTGCCTAGCATTTCTGATAACTGGTTGTTCTTTCGGGCTGAATATGTTTTCGACAATTGCATGGAAGTGGCTACCAACATTCGCTATGGAACGCGCTTCAAAGTTTTTGGCGAAGTGCATAAAGAATTTCCTACCAAAAACAAAAATGTTTCAGACCGATTTGATTTTCCGGTGGTACAGTTCAACAATAAAGTGCTGGGTGTGTTTGGATTTGATTTGCGCCACTACCAAAAAGTTTACAAACAAATTATTTGGGCAAGTCGTTTAGCGGCTGGTGTTTCCTTCGGCAATGCAAAAATGATTTACTACTTGGGTGGAATTGACAACTGGATTACCGGGCCGGGTTTCGATAAGTTTGACCGAACCACACCCATTAATCTCAATAACAATTACGCGTTTCAAACGCTCGCTACTCCGCTGCGTGGCTTTAAACAGAATGCCCGTAATGGCGATAAGTTCATTGTGTTTAATACCGAATTGCGCATTCCCATTTTTGCCGCACTCATTCGCGCACCCATACGATCCGAGTTGATTCGAAATTTTCAAATCCTCGCCTTCTTTGATGCAGGCACTGCATGGGAAGGTGCTTCGCCTTGGTCGGGCAGCAATCCGCTTTACAACGAATCGGTGCCCAATGTTCCCAATAATCCTTCGGTTATTGTACACGTTCAAAAATACAAAACACCAATAGCCATGGGCTTTGGCCCGGGCTTGCGCACTTCTATTCTTGGTTATTTTATTCGCTTCGATACTGCATGGGGTTACGACACAGGAGAAGTGAGTGAGAAGCCAAAATATTATTTTTCGTTTGGTTTAGACTTTTAATTATGCTCAAATTACGTTCAGAAAATTTAGTGAAGACTTACAAAGGCCGAGCCGTTGTAAATCATGTTTCGGTAGAAGTCAATCAAGGAGAAATTGTTGGATTGCTTGGACCAAACGGTGCAGGAAAAACAACATCGTTTTATCAAATCGTAGGATTGATTCCGCCCGATGAAGGAAAAATATTTTTGGGCGACAAGGAGATTACCGACTTGCCTATGTATAAACGTGCGCAACTTGGAATAGGTTATTTGCCTCAAGAGGCCTCTGTATTTCGCAATCTTTCGGTAGAAGATAACATAGCCGCAGTTTTAGAAATGACAAAGCTTTCGAAGCACGACCAGAAAGAAAGGTTAGAATTATTACTCAGCGAATTTGGGTTGAATCGCGTGCGCACCAGTATGGGAAATATATTAAGCGGGGGTGAAAGAAGGCGAACAGAAATAGCTCGCGCACTTGCCACTGACCCTAAATTTATTTTGCTCGATGAACCCTTTGCAGGTATTGACCCTATTGCCGTAGAAGATATTCAACGCATAGTTGAAGAATTAAAACGTAGAAACATTGGCGTACTCATCACCGACCACAACGTGCAGGAAACACTTTCCATTACCGACCGCGCGTATCTTCTGTTTGAAGGAAAAATTTTGAAAGCGGGAACTGCCGAAGAATTAGCAAACGATGAGCAAGTGCGCAGAGTTTACTTGGGGCAGAATTTTGTTTTGCGCAAACGAATTGCATCCTAGTCATTTGATGACGATGAAAAATTTCGACTGGAAAAATTTTCTTTTCCGCATTTACCTCAAGCTTACTTTCCCCCCTGATTTTACCGCTGAAAAATCTATTCGACATCAGCAAAAGATTTTAAAAAAGATTCTTCGTCAGCTTTCCAATACTGAATTGGGAAGGGATTTGAAGTTTTCCAAAATCAAATCTTACAATGATTTCAGAAACTGTGTTCTGGTTACTCAATATGAATTCTACGAAGGCTACATTGAAAAAATAAAAAGCGGTCAGCAAAAAGTAATAACCAATAAGCGAGTGAAATGGTTTGCAAAAACTGCGGGAACTACCAGCGGCAAAAGCAAACTGGTTCCCATCACTACGCAAATAATGAAGCAGTGTCATGTGCGCGGAACTTTTTTTGCGCTCTCTAAAATCCACCAGAAGGATAAAAGCATGCGGCTGCTTAGTCACAAAAATCTTTTAATTCCCGGAGGTATTTACGACACGTTTGATTCCGGAATTACTGTGGCTGATGTTTCCGCTATAATCTCCATCAACATTCCATACATCTATCGCGGGTACTATACGCCCGATATTCATGTGCAAACGTTTTCCAAATGGGAAGAGAAAATCTCTAACGCAGTCAAACAAATTTCGAAGGAAGATGTAGGAACCATGAGCGGTGTGCCAACCTGGATTTTATCAGTGCTACAAAAAATGAAGGAGGAATATCCGTTTGGAAAATTGATCGAAAAGTGGAAGAACCTTCAAGTGTATTTTCATGGAGGTGTAAGTTTTGAACCGTATCGCAAACAGTTTGAAGAATTAGTTGGCAAAGACGATTTCAATTTCTTCGAAGTGTATAATGCTACAGAAGGATTCTTTGGCATTCAGGAAAATTTGAAGAGCAATAACCTATTGCTGCTCACCGACAATTATATTTTCTACGAATTCATTCCGCTCGAAAATTTTTATGCGGGACAAATGAATGCGATTGATTTACGCGAAGTAAAAGTCGAAGTGCCTTATGTTATGTTGGTGACGGCTCCCAATGGTTTGATACGATATATGATTGGCGATGTAATCACTTTTAAATCGTTGAATCCATTTACATTCAAAATTACAGGACGCACACAGGAATACATCAATGCCTTTGGTGAAGATTTATTGCTCAGCAACGTTGAAAACGCGTTGATGAAAACGAACAAAGAATTCGATTGTGCTGTTCGCGATTTTACGGTTGCTCCGTTCTACATCAATTTGGAGCAGAAAGGAAAAATTCAATTCGCTATTGAGTTTTCGAAACCGCCAATTGATGTTTCTGCCTATGAGAAACTGTTGGATGAAAATTTGCAAAGCGAAAATTCGAACTACAAACAGAAGCGCACAAATAACCTAGCGTTATCTTCGCTCGAAGTAATCTCGCTACCAAACGAAACATTCTATCGTTGGCTCTCGTCAAAAAACAAGTTGGGCGGACAAAACAAAGTGCCTCGCTTAGTGAACGGAAGAAAGATGTTCGAAGAAGTTCTCGCGTTCGTTTAGGAATTCATGGTTTTGAATAATTGCAGTTGATGTTTAACTTACAAACGCAAATCCCAAATACTTTACCCGTGGCAGAGCAAAACGATTTTCAAAACATCGTTGATATTTCTCCTTTCCCCATTTTGATTCACAAAATGGGTGTGGTGGTTTATGCCAATGCGCTCACCTTAGAAATGTTTGGCTACGCAAACGAACAGGATTTACTCGGCAAAAATTTACTGGAACTTACCTTGGCAGAAGACAGACAAAAAGTGATTGGTGCTGTTACAAAAGGCGCGAAAGAAAAAACTGGTAATGCAGTTTTGGTTTCGCGTATGCTTACCAACGATGGCAGGGTGATTCACGTTGAAACCAAAAGCTACACTATAAATTTTAAGGGAGAAGAATGTAGGTTGGCTGTTGCTTACAACTACGACTACATTACACAGGTAGAAAAGGAACTGCGTGACAAAAATATTTTCATTGAGAAAATAAATCAAACGCTTCCGCTGCACGTTTCCATTTTCGATTTGCCGACCATGAAATTCATTTACCGCAATTATGATATAGCCACAACTTTGGGATATGCAGAAGATGAGGTAGAGAACATCATGCTGTTAGCTCATCCTGACTATGCAGAAGATGCAATGAAAAATTTGCAAAGTTTTTTGATGTTGAAAGAAGGCGAAATAAAAGCAGTGGTAGGAAAATATTTGACAAAAACGGGAGAGGTAAAACATCTCATTACTCGCGCCACTCCGTTTTTATTTGATGAAGCGGGAAGAGTGCAACAGGTGCTCACTACCACTGCTGACATTTCCGATTTACAAAATACACGCGAGCAGCTAGATGAAAAAGTAAAAGAGCTTTCGCAAAAAAACGAGCAACTCGAAAAGTATATTACATCAAACACTGAACTTGAAAAATTTGCTTACATCGCTTCACACGATTTGCGTGAACCTATTCGCAGCATAGTTGGATTTACGCAGTTACTTCAAAAACGAGCTACAGATAAAACCGACCCCGAGACAAAAGAATTTTTAGGGAATATTATTGACAGTGCACAACGCATGAACACGTTGGTGCATGGCTTGCTCGATTATTCGCGCGTAACTTCAACAGGAAAACAATTTGAAAAGGTTGACACAAACGAGTTGCTGAAAAAAGTCGCAGACGACTTAAAAGCAACGATTGAAGAAAACAAAGCAGAAATTATTTTTAAGAATCTACCCGCTGTGCAAGGCGATGAAATTCAACTTCGTCAGTTGTTTCAAAATTTAATCAGCAATGGCATTAAATTCAGAAGCGAAAACAAAAAGCCCCGAATTGAAATAACCGCTCAATCGGAAAATGGAAAACTTGTTTTCAAAATACAGGACAACGGAATTGGTTTGGATAAAAAATACCACGAAAAAGTCTTTCAAATTTTTACGCGCTTAAACAGCACAGCTAAATATCAGGGCTCGGGAATTGGTTTAGCCGTTTGCAAAAAAATTGTAGAACGCCACGCTGGTGAAATTTGGTTAGAATCGGAAACAGGAAAAGGAACTGCTTTTTATTTCACTATAGCTTCCGCTCAATTGTAAACTCAATCAACTGCTCTACTGATTTGCGCGATTCACTTTCCGGAAATGCGTAAAGCAGTTTCAAAGCTTCATCGCGATACTCCATCATTTTCGTAGCTGCATAATCCATTCCGCCATTTGTGCGAACGGTATCAATTACCCAACGAACTTTCTCCGTGTTCTGATTTTCGTTTTTAATAATGTTGATGATTTTTCTTTTCTCGCTACTTGAAACTTTGCTCAAAGTATAAATGAGCGGCAACGTCATTTTGCGTTCTTTAATATCAATACCGCGCGGCTTGCCTATTTCTGCTTCTTCGTAATCGAACAAATCATCTTTAATCTGAAAAGCAATTCCGATTTTTTCTCCCATCAGTTTTACGCGCGCAATCTGAGCTTCATCTTTAGTAGTTGTAGAAGCACCACAGGCGCAAGCTGAAGCAATCAACGAAGCCGTCTTGCCTGTAATGATTTCAAAATAAATATCCTCCTGAATATCGAGCCGTCTGGCTTTTTCCAACTGCAACAATTCACCTTCGCTCATGGCGCGGATGGTATCTGAAAGAATATGCAGCAACTGAAACTGGTCGTTTTCTATCGAGAGCAACAAACCTTTCGACAACAAATAATCACCAACGAGTACTGCAATTTTATTTTTCCAAAGCGCGTTGATGGAAAAAAACCCTCTGCGCTGATAGCTATCATCTACCACATCATCATGCACCAAAGTAGCGGTATGCAATATCTCCACCAGTGAAGCCGCTAGATAAGTGGCTTCGTTCAATTCCCCGCAAAGACGGGCTGAAAGAAAAACAAACATCGGGCGCATCTGCTTGCCCTTGCGCGTAACTATATAATGCGTAATACGGTCGAGCAACGGAGCTTTGCTCTTCATACTTTCACGAAAGCGCACTTCAAACTCATCGAGTTCTTTGGCAATCGGTTTTTTTATTTCATCAAGATTCAGCGGCATCGCAAGCGAATGTAATAACTGTTTTATAAAGACATTACGCTGCGCGATGATTACGCAGATAAATACATTGGATAGCTACAATTAGATAATGCAAAAATCAGAAATCCGTTTGCGTTTGTCTTATCGGTGAAATCAACGGCTGTTATCGGTGCAATCATCGCGAAGCGTAATATTTTTATGTTCGCGCCCATGATTTCAGGCGAGCGGAATATTATTCTTCAAAGCAAACATGGTCGTCCTTTTTTGGCAGATGTTTTTTATAAGGCAGATGGAAAGCAAAAACCGCTTATCATTTTCAGCCACGGCTTTAAAGGGTTTAAAGATTGGGGACCGTTTAATTTGGTGGCCGAAAAATTTGCCGAAGGAGGTTTTGTTTTCGTCAAATTTAATTTCTCGCATAACGGAACAACTATTGATTCTCCCATAGATTTTGCCGACCTCGAAGCTTTCGGCAACGATAATCTTTCTATAGAAATGGATGATTTAGGTGTGGCGATTCATTGGGTTTGCTCCAATCAGTTTCCGGTTTCATCAAATGAATTTGATTTAGAAAAAATTTATCTCCTAGGTCACAGCCGCGGTGGTGGAATCTGTATTTTGAAAACCAAAGAAGATGCGCGGGTTAAAAAAGTTTGCACGTGGGCGAGTGTAAATGAATTCAGCAAATATTGGACAGAGGAGGAATTAGAAAAAATAAAACGCGATGGATTTGTGTTGGTGGGCAATGCGCGCACCAAACAAATGATGCCTATAAAATGGCAGTTGTACGAAAACTATTTCGCCAATCTTCCTCGCCTTTTTGTGCCTGATGTGGTGGAACAAATGCAAATTCCATTTTTAATCATTCATGGCACAAAAGATGAAACCATTCCAGTGCAAGCGGCAATTGAAATGAAAGGTTGGAACAAAAATGCTGAACTGTTGTTGATAGAAAACGGCAATCATAATTTTGGCGGCAAGCATCCTTACACAGAGAATCAGTTGTCAAGCGATTTGGAAACTGCCGTTAAGGCAAGTGTTGAATTTATGCTTCGCAATGATTACACCGATAACACCCAATGATTTCACAGATAAGACCAACAGCCAAATCATTTTTTTGCATTATCGAATTGCATTTATCAAATGTGTTTAGCGGTTAAATCATCGCAAATCGTAATGAATTTAAAATAGGAAGAGTATGACTATAAGCGTTGGCGGAGTAACCGAGCATTTTAACCTGCCTTGGAATTTAGCAGTTGAGCAAAATAAATTCCAGGAAGTTGGTGTTGATTTAAACTGGAAGTTTTTTCCCGGGGGTACCGGTGTAATGACCGAAGCCTTGAAGAGCGGTGAATTAGATTTAGCTATTCTATTGACCGAAGGTTTTATTTCTGCCGCTGCTAAAGGATTGAGAGCAAAAATTGTAAAAGAGTATATCACCTCACCACTTGGTTGGGGAATTTTCACCGGAGCAAAATCGCAGTTCTATTCTATTTACAATCGTCAGCCAAAAAAATATGCTATTAGTAAATTGGGGTCAGGTTCGCACTTAATGGCCATGATACATGCCGAACAACGCGGAGAAAAAATTGGTGCCGAAGATTTAATAGAAGTAAAAAGTATTGATGGCGCTATGGAATCACTTTCAAAAAACGAAACGCAAATTTTTTATTGGGAAAAATATACCACCAAGCCTTTTGTAGAAAATGGAATGGTGCGAATGATTGGTGAGTTCAGCGCCCCTTGGAGTAGTTTTTTAATTGTGGCTACCGATGCCGCACTATCGACAAAGAAAGACGCAATCAAAAAAATTCTTGAAGTGATAAATGAAGAAAGCAACCACTTCATTTCCTCAGTACAATCTATCTCTTTGCTTCAACAAAGATTTATGTTAAGTCAAGCTGATGCAAGCAGTTGGTTACATTCCACTGTTTGGAGTTCAGATTATTTAGTGCGCGCAGCAGGTTTAGAAAATGCAAAACAAGCACTTATAAAAATTGGAAGCGTAAATCCCAACTTGAAAATAGAAGAGTTATGTGATGCCTCACTCAAGATTCAATAGTTTCGAAAGTTAAAAGAGTTAAGGTAGCACTTCAGATTTTTGAGGCGCGGCTTCGTTTCTTTTCAAACTAATACGTTTCAGCGTTTTTACATAATCAGGATTGCGGGCATATTTCTTTCTGCGCAAAAAGGTGTAGTAGTTTTCTTTCGGGTTAGTGTAATTATCATTCTGCCACCGTTTGTAATATTCAACACTTTTTTGCCAGGTCTCGAAACGCATATATTTTTTGGTAGAACGAAACGCAAACAAATTATTTCGCTTCATCAATAACTTTGAAGTGAACCATCCTGTTTCGAGTATTGCTTGTTTCAAAACAATTTCAGGATGATTAATATCGGTGGCAAGAATGTAAGCGTACACACTATCTTTCATTCCAGCTTTTGCACCCAGATATAAAACCAGAATAGCAACAACGAAAAAAGTGCGAAGAATTGTTTTTATAAAACGAAGTTCTGACATTGGCGAAAGATAAAAAAAGTGACTCGTTCATACGATTTGTTGTAGAATGTTTACATCAAAAACTCAAAATACAGGCAAGATTTTGAGCTAATTTTTTTGGTGATTGCCCCGGGTTTAACATCGCTAAGAAGCCGTTTGTTTATTCCTTTAAGAATTTATATTTGCACTCCCTTAAAAAGGGCACACCATGTTACTTACAACAGACGTAAAAATTTTTACCGGTACCGCTACCAAATATCTCGCAGAAGATATTGCAGACCATTATGGTCAGCCGCTGGGTAAAATGGATGTTCTTCGGTTTAGTGATGGTGAATTTCAGCCCGAAATAAAAGAGTCAATCCGAGGTTCGTTTGTTTTTATTATTCAAAGCACCAATCCACCGGGAGACAACCTGTTGGAATTACTGATGATGATTGACGCAGCTAAACGCGCTTCGGCAGATTATATCACCGCAGTAATTCCTTATTTTGGTTACGCCCGTCAGGATAGAAAAGATAGACCACGTGTAGGTATTGCAGCAAAATTGGTAGCCAATCTTTTAACTGCAGCAGGAGCTAACCGTGTAATGACAATGGACTTACACGCAGGGCAAATTCAGGGCTTCTTCGATATTCCGCTCGACCACCTAAACGGCTCAGCTATATTTCTTCCTTATATCAAAAAACAAAAGTGGAGCAATTTATGTTTTGCTTCGCCAGATGTGGGTTCGGTAAAACGTGCCCGTATTTATGCGCAGCAATTTAATGCCGATATGGTTATTTGCGACAAGTATCGCAAGCGCGCTAACGAAGTGGCAGAGATGACTTTGATTGGAAGTGTAGAAGGAAAAGATGTGGTTCTTGTTGATGATATGATTGATACCGGTGGAACACTTTGCAGCGCGGCAAGCATGGTTATGGAAAAAGGAGCAAACAGTGTGAGAGCATTTTGCACACACGCAGTGCTTTCGGGTAAGGCGTATGAAAATATTGAGAAGAGCGCTCTCACCGAATTGATAGTAACAGATACGCTTCCTCTTACACAGGAATCGAAAAAAATAAAAGCGTTGAGTGTATCCAAACTGTTTGCGCAGGCAATCAGAAATACCCACGAGCACAAGAGTATTAACTCACTGTTCGTTACTCAATCAGTTTAAAGAATCATTATTTTTTCACAAACAAATCCAAAACAAAAATGGAAACAGTAGTAATCAATGCCACGCCAAGAACCGAATTAGGAAAGAAGGCTACGCGGGCACTGCGCAAGGCAGGAAACATTCCTTGCAATCTTTATGGCGGAAAAGAAACGCTTAATTTTTATGCTCCGGTAGGAGAGTTTCGCAAACTGATTTACACGCCCGACTTTAGAGCGGCTGAAATCAATTTGAACGGAAAAACATACAAAGCCTTTGTAAAAGAATCGCAGTTTGAGCCGGTGAAAGACGCTATGCTTCACCTCGATTTTCAAGAGTTTGTTGACACCGTAAAAGTGAAAGTTTTTATTCCGCTTAAGCTTAACGGAACCCCGAAAGGAATTATCTCGGGAGGAAGATTAGAGGCGCCTTTCAGAAAATTACATGTGTTGGCTTTACCAAAAGACATTCCTAATGTGATTGAAATTAACGTTGCTGATATGGACCTAGGCGATGTTAAGAGAATCAAAGACATTCAGATTCCGGGAGTCACACTTTTACATGCTCCCGCTAATCCGTTTGCAAAAGTTCAAATACCTCGTACAGTTGTTGAAGAAGTTCCTGTTGCTGCTGCTACACCTGCTGAAGGTACTCCTGCTGCTGCCGGTGCTCCTGCTGCTGCCGCTCCTGCTGCCGATGCAAAGAAGGATGATAAGAAGAAATAAAAGCCACGTTTCCTTCCCGCTGAGACAGACGGGATGAAACAAAATCCTCAACTAAGGAGAGGACTTTAAATACAAAGCCCTCGCAAGAAATTGTGAGGGCTTTTTTATTTACTATTGCCTATTCACTATTCACTTTAGACAATGAGCTTTTTAATTGCAGGTCTCGGAAATATTGGCGAAGAATATGAAAACACCCGCCACAACATCGGCTTTAAAGTAGCTGATGAATTAGCGAAGTTGAATAGGGTATCGTATCAGTCAGAGCGTCTCGCTTTTTATGCTGAATACAGAAGCAGAGGAAAAAATATTTATGTGATTAAGCCAACTACCTACATGAATCTTTCGGGTAAAGCGGTTCGGTATTGGATGAACGAATTGAAAATTCCACAACAAAATATTTTGATTGTGTTAGATGATTTGGCAATTCCTTTTGGCTTAATACGCATTCGTCAAAAAGGAAGTGATGGCGGGCATAATGGATTAAAAGATATTGACCTTACCCTCGGCAATAGCAATTATGCGCGATTGCGTTTTGGTGTAGGTAATGAATTTGCAAAGGGCAAACAGGTAGATTATGTATTGGGGAAATGGAATGCAGAAGAAAATAAAACACTGAACGAGCGAATTAAAGTATCCTGCGAAGCAGTCAACAGTTTTATGTTTGAAGGTATTGATAGAGCCATGACGAAATACAATAAGAGTTGATGAAGAAATTATTTCTGGTGGCATCTCTTTTTGTGATAGGTATAACTGCTTGCAAAAAACAGTCAACAACAGATTCGGTTGTTTGTGAACGCTGCAAAATCATAGGTGTTTACACAGGAACATTTCACGATGTGGCAGGTTGTTACAGTTGCATACCTTATCTGGATACCACCTACTATGGAAATTTTGTAGTTGACACAATACCATTCGACAGCATCAAAATCACTCGTAATTACGATAATTATGTTTGGAGATTGGCTTACAACGATTCAGGAAAATATAGCCGATGGGGCTGTTGCACCGTTGGAGAATCTTTAGAGTTTAAATTGTCCGATAGTGTCACTTATTTCTACAACAACGGTGGCAGCGGAGGTTATTTTAGAGAAGAGTTCAAGGGCAAAAAACTATAACACTAGTATGAAAATTATTTGCATCGGTCGTAATTATTCAGAACACGCGAAGGAATTGAAGAACGAAATTCCTGATAAGCCGGTGGTGTTTTTAAAACCGCAAACAGCTTTATTAAAAGACAACAAACCATTTTACTATCCCGAATGGACAAAAGATTTGCATTACGAAACCGAACTGGTTTTAAAAATTTGCAAACAGGGAAAATACATTGATGAAAAATTTGCGCGAAAATATTTTGATGAAGTAACTGTTGGCATAGACTTCACTGCCCGTGATTTGCAAAGCCAACAAAAAGCAAAAGGATTGCCTTGGGAAATTGCAAAGGCGTTTGACAATAGTGCGGTGATAGGTGAATTCAGAAAAGCAAATGGTTCAGATGGTTTTAATTTCTGTATGAAATTAAACGGAACAGAAGTTCAAAAGGGAAACACGAACGACATGATGTTTTCCTTCGAAAAAATAATTGTCTACGCCTCTCAGTTCTTCACTTTACAAACAGGCGATATGATTTTTACCGGTACACCCGCAGGAGTTGGTGCAGTAAAAATTGGCGACCGGTTAGAAGGATTTTTAGAAACAGAAAAAGTTTTTGATTTTGAAGTGAAGTAAGTCGAGTCTGCACCGAAGGTCAGACCCCATCTATTATTCCCAATCGCTCAACAAAGTATCTTCCCATTTCTTTTATTTGTTCTGAATGAAACCTTCTAAAGAAAATCTACTTCGCGCTTTTCAACTCATGTCAACTGCAAAAGCAATGACTGAATTGTATGAAGAGCGAAAAGATGTTTGTTCAAAATACGTGCACGCCACCAGTCGCGGACACGAAGCCATTCAGTTAGCTGCAGCATTTCAACTCAAGCCACAAGATTTTGTTTTTCCTTATTACCGTGATGATGCCATGTTGCTCGGTATGGGTTTTACTCCGTTTGAATTGATGTTGCAATTGCTGGCGAAGAAGACCGATTATTTCAGTGGTGGTAGAACTTACTATTGCCATCCAAGTTCAAATCGCGCTGACCTTCCAAAAATTCCGCATCAAAGTTCTGCAACGGGTATGCAGGTTATTCCTGCTACAGGAACTGCACAAGGGTTACAATACAAGGAACAACAAAAGTTAGTGGAGTATAAAAAAGGAGAAGAGCCGCTTGTGATTTGTTCGCTTGGCGATGGAGCTATTACCGAAGGCGAAGTGAGCGAGGCTTTGCAAATGGCAGTGTTGCATAATTATCCAATTATTTATTTGGTGCAGGATAATGAGTGGGATATTTCGGCACACGCTAGCGAAATGCGCGCGCAAGATGCGCCTGAGTACGCGAAAGGTTTTAAAGGGTTGAAAGTAGAAAGCATTGATGGAACCGATTACGAAGAATGTTTCGAAACCATGAGCCGTGTGGTGAATTATGTTCGTACACACCGCGCGCCTTATTTGGTTCATGCTAAAGTTCCATTGTTGAATCATCATACTTCCGGTGTTCGCAAAGAATGGTATCGCCCGAAAGAAAATTTAGAAAGCGATGCACTGCGAGACCCATACAACAAGTTGAAAAAATATTTGCTCTACGAAAAAGTAGCTGACTTAAATGCGTTGCATAAAACTGAAGAAGAAGCAAAACATTTAGTGAAAGAAGATTTTGAACGCGCGGTACTGGAACCTTTTCCGACAGAAGAGGATTTAACCACGCATATTTTTGCGCCAACTCCAATTACCGAAGAAAGAGGAGAACGTTCACCTGCTAATGCTGATCCAATTATAATGGTGGATGCCGCGCTTCACGCAGTTGATGAAATTTTGAAAAAAAATCCTGATGCACTTTTGTATGGGCAGGATGTAGGAGGAGAACTGGGTGGTGTTTTTCGCGAAGCCGCTTTGTTGGCTAAAAAATATGGCGATAAAAGAGTTTTCAATACGCCAATAATGGAAGCCTACATTGTTGGTTCAACTGTTGGCATGAGTGCGGCAGGTTGTAAACCAATTGTTGAAGTGCAATTTGCTGATTATATTTTCCCAGGCATCAATCAACTCTTCACCGAAGTTTCGCGTTCGTGTTATCTGACGAACGGAAAATTTCCGGTGCAAACTTTAATTCGAATTCCTATTGGTGCTTATGGCAGCGGAGGCCCTTATCATTCTTCAAGTGTTGAAAGTTTTGTGTTACAAATAAAAGGTGTGAAGGTTTGCTATCCATCAAACGCTGCAGACATGAAAGGGCTTTTAAAAGCTGCATTCTACGATCCCAATCCTGTGGTAATGTTTGAACACAAAGGACTTTACTGGAGTAAAGTAAAAGGCACTGAACTGGCAAAAACTATTGAGCCCAATGAGAATTATATGATACCTCTTGGCAAAGGAAGAATTGCTCTTGAAGCCAGCGCAGAAAAAATTGAAAATGGAGAATCGCTCACCGTTATTACTTATGGCATGGGAGTTCATTGGGCAATTAACGCTGCAAAAAATTTCGAATCGCAAATTGAAGTGGTAGACTTAAGAACGCTGAATCCTTTGGATGAAGAAATGATTTTTGCTTCTGTAAAAAAGCATGGAAAAGTTATCGTGCTCACCGAAGAAACTATTACTCACTCTTTTGCCGAAGCCATAGCCGGAAGAATATCTTCCGCTTGTTTCCGCGATTTAGATGCGCCTGTAAAAATTATTGGAGCTGTAAATACTCCTGCTATTCCGCTCAACGAAAATTTAGAAAAAGCGATGCTGCCTAATGCCGAAAAGGTAAGAGAAGCAATGGAAGAGTTGTTGAATAACTAATACCCTAGAACTTCAAAGCAACTTACTCAACAAATATTATCTTGCGAGTTAATGACCTGGAGCAATACTTACTTTGGAAAAAAATTTATCGAATGGAGCCTGTTTGGTATTGATGAAGCCATGCCCGATGCGTTGAAAAAACATATCCTGCTCACAAACAGAATCAACCTCACTTTGTTTGTTACTACTACTCCGTACATTTTTCTCTTTTATTTTTTAGGTTTAAAACTCCATGCGCTAATGCTCATTCCGGTTTTACTTTCGCTGGGTTTTTGTTTTTTCTTGACTACGAAAGGTGCCAACTTAACATCACGCTCCTTACTAATTCTTGTACTCAATTTGGCGCTTGGCCTTTATTCTGTTTTGCTGACCAAGGCATCGTGTATGCACTATTTGTTTTTTGTTTTTTCTGCCACTCCACTTTTGATTTTTGATTTAAAAAAAAATTACCTATCACGTTCTCCGTTTTGTGTTCGGTAATTTTTTTTCTGGCCATAGAGTTTGAATGGATTCAACCCACTATAGAAATTGGCCACTTAGCCTTAATTATTCTTCGTTCGTCACTTACCATAGTAACTTTTATATGGCTCATGCTTTTGTTCGTGTATTTAGTAAGCGCCAACACAACTAGCGAAGAAAAACTACAGCATTACAATTTACAGTTGATACAGAAAAATAAAGAACTGGAACAATTTACATATGTAGCCTCACACGATTTGCAGGAACCATTACGCACCATTACCAGCTATGCCGAACTATTAAGGCGACAGCATTTAAGCTCACTAGACGAAAACGGAAAAAAATATTTGGAATACGTTTTCGCTTCTTCGCTTCGAATGAAAAAACTTATCAAAGATTTGCTTGATCATTCACGCATTGGACGAACTCACGTGCCAGAAAAAACAGATTGCAACATGCTATTGAAAGAAGTGCTAGACGATATGGCCATCTCTATTGTCGAAAGCAATGCACAAATTGAAATTCAAAAGCTCCCTATCGTTATTGCATTCCCTACCGATTTGAAACTGCTCTTTCAGAATCTTTTAGCTAACGCCATTAAGTTTCATAAAAAGAACGAAGCCCCGAAAGTGGTTGTAGCATTTAGAGCCGATGCCAAAAATTGGATATTTGAAATAAAGGATAACGGCATAGGCATTGAAAAAAAATTTCAGGAAAATATTTTCGCCATCTTTAACCGATTGCACACCCGTACAGAATACGAAGGCAACGGAATTGGTTTGGCTCATTGCAAAAAAATTGCTGCGTTGCACAGAGGCGTTATTGGCGTGCAATCGGAAGTCAATGTAGGAAGCACTTTTTATTTTACCATTTCAAAAAACATAGAATGAAACTCAAAACAAATCTGAATTGCGTAATTCTTATTGACGATGACGACCCTACTAACTATTATCACAAAATGATTATTGAGCAATACGGTTGTGCGGAAAAGATTTTGATTTTTACAGGAGGTGAAAAGGCGTTGCAATATTTGTTGAGCAACACGCAAGAAAACACCAGCTACTTAAAACCCGATTTGATTTTTCTAGACATCAACATGCCGCGCATGACCGGTTGGGATTTTTTGAAAGAGTATGCTAAACTTCCCGATGAACAGAAGAGCAGAATTGTACTGATGATGTTAACCACCTCTTTAAATCCGGATGACGAAACCCTTGCGCATAACACCCCCGATGTATCCGGCTTTTATTTTAAGCCGCTGAGTAACGAAATGTTGGATGAAATTTTGATTAAACATTTTGCAGCTAACCTTTAACTTTAGGATTATTGTGTTTATGTATTTCTTTTTGATTTTTTATCAATCGGCTTTTAGCGTATTCTTTAAACTTGTGGCATGAAAAAATATTTAGTTGTTGTTTTGATATGCCTTGCGTTTAGCTGTAATGCACAGCAAGCAAACGAAGAAACCTCTTTAGTAAAATGGATGAAGTTGGAAGACGCCTTGAAAGCGTACGACAAACAAGCCAAACCTATCATTATTGATTTTTACACCGACTGGTGCGGCTGGTGCAAGCGAATGATGGCTACTACTTATTCCAATCCGGGTTTGGCAAGTTATATCAACCAGAATTTTTATCCTGTAAAATTTGATGCCGAAGGAAAGGACACCGTTGAATTTCTAGGCAAAAAATATACTCCGCTTGGTGTGGGACAGCGAACCACACATGCGTTGGCAGCAAAACTGCTGCAAAATAAAATGATGTACCCCACTACACTTTTTTTAAACAACCTCGACAAAACAAAAAATGAATTTGCGCTTAGCATGTTAGCGGCTGGTTATTTGGACGATAAAAAAATTGAGCCCATGTTGGTTTTTTCACTGGAAAATGCGTTTCGCAATTCCAACTTCGATGATTTTAATGCTGCGTTTCAAAAAGCATTTTATGATTCTACCACCGATAACAAAATCAATAAACTGAAATGGCAAACGCCTAAAGAATATTTTTCAAGAACCGAAAAGCATAGTAAGAAAGCCTTGGTTTATATAGGCACCGAATGGTGCAATTCGTGCAAGGTGATGAAACGCTCTGCCTTTATTGATGATTCAAGTGCTGCGTTTATCAAAGAGAAATTTGACTTGGTTGACTTTAGTCCGGAGAATTCGGATACCCTTTTTTATAAAGGACTACGGTATTACAACGCACATCAGCCGCAGTTTCCTTTTCACCAACTTGCCTTTGAACTAACACGCAAAAATTTTGTACTCCCAAGTCTGGTGATACTTGATGAAGACATGACCATTGCCGATGCCATTCCATTTTACATAAGTCCGGTTTTTATGAAAGACATTTCTCGTTTCTACGGTAACGATGTTTACAAGAAAAAATCCTGGAAAGATTTTCAGGAATCTATCCATCCATTGCGCAACTGATTCGAAATGTTTTATGGAGAGTGAAGCGACTACTTGGTTCAAAAAATAATCTTCATATTCGAACTCCAATTTTAAAATAGGAACCAATGAAGAAAATCTACACAGCAGTATTCACGTTATTTTTCATTTCTTCTTTTGCGCAAAACAACGTAGGTATTGGAATAGCGGTACCTGATGCCAGTGCTATCCTACACCTGGATGCCACCGACAAGGGTTTTATTGCTCCCCGTATTACAAGCGCACAGCGTTTGGCTATTGCAGCACCGGCAAACGGCTTGTTGGTTTATGATTTAACCGTAAATTGTTTTTACTACTATGCCTCACCATCGGGTTGGCTTTCGCTTTGTCAATTAAGTGGACCAACAGGACCTTCAGGTGCCAACGGAACAATAGGAGTTGATGGTGTAACAGGTGCTACAGGAGCCACCGGACCACTTGGCCCCGCAGGTGGAGATTTATCAGGAATTTATCCTGACCCAACTGTTATCGGCTTGCAGGGAAACCCTGTTTCGAATACCATACCTACAGCGGGAAATGTGTTGACTTGGGATGGCACACAATGGATAGCTACAATACCTCAAGGTGATTTTTGGAAGTTGACAGGTAATACAGGAACTACGCCTGCAACAAATTTTGTTGGTACTACCGATAACCAGGATTTGGTTTTACGAACTAACAGTATCGAAAAAATGCGGGTGACCAGCATTGGTGCTGTAGGTATCAATCAACCTGCACCTAACGGCACTTCTATTCTCGATATACAAAGTACAACCCTTGGAGTTTTATTTCCTTCCATGACCACCGCGCAGCGCGATGCTATTGCAGGCCCTGCGGTTGGGCTTACTGTTTACAACAATGTTTTAAACGTTCATCAATTTTGGAATGGAACATGTTGGGTAAACGTGGGGCAAACGGTTTGTTCGTTTGCCTATGCTACAACACTCAGTCACCCTGATGATTGTTTGCTGCGCTCTAACTTCGGTTCGGTTTCTGATACCATTACCGTATCATTAGTTTCAGGAACCGCTTCACCTGTAATACTTTCTGCATCGGGTGTGCCTGCGGGTATTTTAGTTAACTTTTCAAATAGTTATGTAACACCAACTGCTACTTCTATAGTAACCTTTACAGCTTTACCTACTGCGCAGCAAGGAACTTTCACTATTACTATTCTCGCTACTTCTGGTTCAGCCATTCAAACACTTACTTATACTCTTACGGTTTATGATTACAACTTAAATCTAGCTACTTCGATAGGTACGGTGAATGAGTTAAATATTGCACCTAATACTACTAATGCTTCTACAACAGTAACTATTGGAAATCCTGGCACTTGTGCATCAAGTGGTGCATCTGCGTTACTCTCTACTAATGGATTGCCACCTGGTGTAACGGCATCTTTTGGTACAAGTAACTTAGCTATACCGGGGAGTACCAGTTTAACCTTTACTTCTTCGGCTTGTGCAGTTCCAGGTACTTATGTCATACAGGTGGTGGCTACCATAGGAGTGCTTTCGTCCACTGTTAATTATACACTTACAGTAGCACCTTCAGTTATTGGCATTACAGCTAATGCTACCAATCTTAATTTATGGAGTTTAGCCGGCACTCCTAACTGTCCTGTAGATGTTACCTTTAATATTGCTGCCGGTGTAATTATAGGAAGTGCGGCTACGAATCAGGCATCACTGTCAACGGGTAGTTTTTCGGGCGGCTCTAACATTGTTGTGAATAATGCAGGAACTATTGCAGGAAAAGGAGGAGATGGCGGAGAAAATTCTGACGGATTTCTTGGTTCTTGTTCTAACAGAGATGGATTCCCTGGAGGAAATGCAGTTGACCTTGGTAGTTCAGGTGTAACCTTTAATAACAGTGGTACTATTGGAGGAGGAGGAGGAGGAGGAGGTTCGGGTCAGGGGCGTACGAATAATTGTATATCGAGCAAATCGGGAGCAGGTGGTGGAGGTGGTGCAGGTTCAACTCCTGGCAATGCCGGTAGTGGCGGAACCAACTATGTATGCAATCCTGGCAATGCAGGAACAGCACTTACTGGTGGTGCTGGTGGAGCCGGTTGCGGAACGGGCGGTTGTTTCTTAGGTACTGCAACTTCGGGTCAAGGAGGTAACGGTGGTGACCTCGGTCAACCGGGTGCCGGAGGAGGAAATGGTTCAGGTGGAGTTACCGGTGGTGCGGGGCTTTGTAACAACGGAGTGGGAGGTGCAGCGGGTTGTGCTATAAAGACGAATGGTTACGCTTATTCAATTACAGGTACTGCTGTGTTAGGTCCTGTTTGTCCGTAATTATTTTTTCGAAAAAATTAGTTGAAAAGCCTTCTGTAGAAATGCAGAAGGCTTTTTTAATGATGCGGCAAGTGAGGGTGCCAGCCCATTACCGTAATAAGAACGAAGAATGAAATGATGTAAGCAAGAGCAATATGCCAGCCATTCAGTATCCAATCTTTCACACTCTTTGCTTCGGGATATAAAGTAGAAATAGCAACTCCTGCACTGGAGCCAAACCAAATCATGCTGCCACCAAAGCCAACACAATAAGCGAGCACCCCCCAATCGTAACCGCCTTGAGTAAGCGCTAGTTTTGTCAGTGGAATATTATCAAACACACTCGAAACAAAACCAAGACCAAAAGCAGTTTGCCAACTGGCAGTAGGCAATTCTTCTACCGGCATCATAGATGCGCATAAAACTAAGGCGAGTAAAAAAACACTTCCGGGCAAAGCGAATTTTAATTCGTTCCATTCGGTTTTTATGATGAATGAACCAATGATAATTGCCAGCCAAACTCCCGCAGCAGGAAATTCAAGAACAACATTCGCAACAATTGCACCTGATAAAATCATGGCACAAACACCAATTCTTTTCCAACTAATTTTTGCTCCTGCTATTTCATCTTTCAAAATCGGTTGGTGCTTGTGCTGTTGTAACGAGGCGATAATTCCGAAAATAAAAAGTGCGGGAATAGCTGCTACGTATGCGTGAAGAACGTCCGCTGCATTTACGCCATCAATCCACATCATGGTAGTGGTGGTATCACCTACAACGCTGCCACTTCCACCTGCATTACTCGCTGCTACTATAGCCGCGATGTAACCGAGATGAACTTTCTTTTTGTAGATCACATGCGCCACACCACCGCCAATCATGGCCGCGGCTATGTTGTCGAGAAACGAAGAGAGAATAAAAACAAGAAGGAGTAAAATGAATCCGCCTTTCCAATCATCGGGTAAATAGTTTGGAAGTTTTGCCGGCACACCGGAGTGTTCAAAATGTTTTGCAAGAATGGCAAAGCCGAGAAGCAAACCGAAGAGATTCAACAAATCTTTCCATTCGTGCTGCGCGTGTTGAAGAAAATTAAATTCGGTAAAGAAAAATTTGTAAGCCAGAATAAGTGCCAAGCCTGTTAAAGCTACTTGCAATGTGCGGTGATGAAAAACCGCAACGCCAATAAGCGTAAGCCCAAAAATGAAGAATGCTAAATCAATTCCGAAGACTTGCATGCAACAATGATAAACGATAATTAGATTAAGAGAATAAAAATGAAGACACGAATTGAACCAATTACACGAACTTGTATTTGCCTTTTAGTGGAATTCGGGAAATCCGTGTGTTTGTATTAACCTAAGGATAATTGATGGGTGGATTATTTGTATAGGCAGGAACTGCAAGAAAACATTTTTTCTTGTTGAAGATATAACTCACTACTGCTTCGCCTTTCACGTGGAATGGATTAGAAACATTCTGCAATTTTTCAAAATCATCGGGGTATTGTCGCAAACCATTATCGTGAAAACTTCCTCCTGTAATTTCGTAAGTAATATTGGTGGAAGAAGTTTTTGTTTTCACTTGCAAAGAAAAACCTGAATGATTTTCTTCCTGTTTCAATCCGTAAGTTCCTTCGGTATTGAACCAAACACTATCAAGTTCAATTTTGTATTTAGCAGGGCTACTCAGTTCTAAATTGTAACTCGTTCCATAGTGCCCTGCAATTCCTCCCGACCATTGTGTCCGCGAAGCCAAAACTAATTTCAACGGTTGACATTTTTTTGAGAACTGAAAAGAACAGAGAAGAAGAATCGCAAAGGCAAGAGCAAGAACACGTTTCATAATTTCATTTGTAACAAGACGGAATTTTGCTGTAATTCCACAAGCGCTTTATCTTTTCAAAGCATCGAGCGCATTTACTCCGCAATCCAAAAATGCGGCATACTCTTTTGCATCGGGTGTGTAACCGCGCGGATTGGCTAATAGTTTTTCATCGGGAGAAACAAGAACATAATAGGGCTGAGTATTTGCACCAAAATACTTCGCCTGCATTTCGCTGAATTTATTTCCGAGGGTTTTAATTTTCTTTCCCTGAAAAATTTCGCTGATATGCTTTTCGCTTTCCGGCAATTCTTTTTTGTCATCTACATACAGTGAAACGATGACATACTTTTCTGATAAACGTTTCAACACTTCAACATCGGGCCAAACGTTCTCTTCCATTTTACGGCAATTAACACAAGCCCAACCAGTGAAGTCAATCATCAAAGGTTTATTCTCAGCTTTTGCTTTGGCAAGTGCTCCTTCATAATCATTCTTGATTGGCTCAATGGCCGATTCTGTTTTGAGCAACGAATAAAATTTGGGTGGTGGAAAGCCGCTAAAGAAATGCAAATCGTTTCCGGGAATTCCATATGCGGTATAGACAGTGAAGAGCAAAGCAAGAACCGCTGCCGAAATTCTTACCGAAGAAAGTTTTTGTACTGGCGAATCATGAGGAAATTTCAATTTGCCTAGGAGATACACAAACAATCCTGCACCACACAAGAACCACAATCCAAGAAACACTTCGCGTTTTAAAATTCCCCAATGAGCTACTAGGTCGGCATTCGATAAGAACTTTATTGCAAAAATCAATTCAACAAAACCGAGAACCACTTTCACCGAGTTCAACCAACCGCCCGATTTAGGAAGCGATTTCATCATGTTTGGAAACAAGGCAAACAAACCAAACGGAAGGGCGAGTGCAAAGCCGAACGAAGTCATTCCAGCAACCAGATTTAATTTTCCACTCGAAGAACTCAATGCTCCGACTAATAAGGAACCAATGATTGGACCTGTGCAGGAGAAAGAAACGATGGCGAGCGTAAGCGCCATGAAAAATATCCCCACCATTCCGCCAACATTTGAGGCAGAGTCGGCTTTGTTGGCAATGAAGCTCGGCAATTCAATTTCGTAATATCCGAAAAAGGAAAATGCAAAGATGACGAAGATGGCAAAGAAGAAAACGTTCAACGGTGCGCCTGTAGAAATTTCATTGAGTGTATCGGGCGAAATATTGAAAATGAGAAACGGCACCGCGAGCAAAAAATAAATAAACACAATGCTGAACGCATAGAAGAATGCTTCAAACTTTCCTTTTGTTTTGCTCTCACTTCGTTTAGTGAAGAAGGAAACCGTCAACGGAATCATTGGGAAAACGCAAGGCGTAACTAAAGCCACCAAGCCACCAATGAAACCAAGAATGATTATGGCGAATAAACTTTTATCTTCTGTTTCTGTGTTTGCTCCACAATCCTGTAAAGGCTTTCCAAATCTGTTTTCAGAAGATGCAACTGCTTGTTGCGAAGAATCTTTTTTTACTTCGGTTTGAATAACTGCTTGAATTGCGGAATCAAATTTCTGTTGGTCAGAATTTATGAGGCCGCGAATCTTGACGCTGTCAGTTTTTTTTTGAGGGTCGGCTGAAAGTTTCAAGTCGAATTCAAATTCTTTGTCATCGGGCGGCAAACAACTTTTGTCATCGCACGCCATGAACTCCAAGGTGCCTTTTAGTTTAGTGTCTTTGAGCACTTTTACTTTTTGTTCTAGCACCATATCACGTTCAAAATACTTCAAGTCAATATCAAAAACAGGGTCGTGTCCGCTATGAATTTTTGTTCCGCTTTCAATTGACTTGCCAATGAGTTGAACGTCCTTGTTTGTTTTATCAAAAGTAAGTGAAGTAGGAATCGGTCCATCGCCTACAATGGTTTGTGTGTAGGTGTGCCACTTGTCGTCAATGGTTGCAGTGAAAATTAGTTTGTATTCTCCTTTTCCGGTTGACTCTGCTTTCCATGTCCATTTTACAGGCGTAACAATTTGCGCGAAAGAAAATTGAATCAATAAAATAGTGAAAAGCGAAATGAAAATTTTCTTCATTAAAAACTAATTTTAAAGGTAGACGAAAATAGAAGAATAACCTTTCAGAGGTAAGTAGAATTAACGTGCCTTAACTATTCTTCCAGGCTTCCACGTTTCTTTTCATTTGGCGAATGTGAACAGGCACATGCTCTTCGTAAACTTTGAGCCATTGCTCAAAATTCATTACCCCGTTTTCAGAATGATTTACCGTGGCAGTTTCCCAGGTTTTATCATCAACAGTTTTAATCAAATCGTAAGAAGTTTTGCGAAGCAATTTGAAAAGCTCCAATGAATCCTCAATACTTTGCGAATGATAATCGAGATGTGTTGCCCATTTATTTTCATTGTAACCATATACTCCGCTGCCTGGTTCTGCAGTAAATCTGCGACAGCGCACGAAGGAGTTTGCTTCGCTATCGGCAATGTGAATAAGGATTTCGTGAATGCTCCATTTTTCGGGAGCGGGTTTCCACTGCCACATTTCTTTGGGAAATTCTTTTAATGATTCAATTAAAAGATTGTAGGCGTTGCCATAAGATTCAATGACTGTGTTACGCTCCTCCCTAGACATAACTACGCGTTACTGTAAAGCACCGTCATCTCCAGCACTTTGCTGATGAGAGATTCGAAAATAATTTTGCCATCGGTATTGAATAATGCTTTTTCAGAAGCCCGCTCTGGATGCGGCATCATACCGAAAACATTTTTTTGTGCGTTGCAGATTCCTGCAATGTTGTCGAGCGAACCATTCGGATTTGATTCTTCATTCACTTCACCGTTTTCATCGCAGTATTTAAAAAGAATCTGGTCGTTATCGTAAAGCGATTGAAGTGTGGCATCATCACAATAGTATCTTCCTTCACCGTGCGCAATCGGAATTTTTAAAACAGCTTCTTTATCAATTTTGCAGGTCAATAATGTTTTAGCAGTTTGTGGAGTGAGGTAAACATTTTTGCATTCATACTTCATGCTTTCATTGCGAAGCAAAGCACCCGGCAACAAATGGCTTTCGCATAAAATCTGAAAACCGTTACACACACCTAAAACTTTTCCGCCATTATTAGCGAATTGAATTACGGCTTCCATCACCGGAGAGAAACGCGCAATGGCTCCTGTGCGTAAATAATCGCCATAACTGAAACCACCGGGAAGAATGATGCAATCTTCAGTGGTGAACGCTGACAAATCAGTTTCCTTGTGCCAAATGTAACGCGCCTCGCAGCCCATAACTTCTTTTACAACATGATACATGTCTTTATCGCAATTGGAACCGGGGAAAACAACTACTCCGAATTTCATAGAATATAGTTTAGATGATGTTGAATAGTGGAAGAAACTGCATGCTTAACACGAACAAAATTAGAATTAAATGAATGACTTCGGGTATCCAGTTTCTTTTTATGTGCATTAAAATCATGGCTACAAAAATTGCCAATGGCAAACTGAACAAAACGAAGTGACTGAGACGGATGCTTTGTTGCAGCAACATAGCCACTGCCGACAGAACAATAAATAGAATAAGGGTGTTCGAAAACTTGCGCACCTGAATGAGCGATGAATAAAGTGCCGATGGCAGCAACACCAGCGATGCCGCTGTGCAAGCCGCCAAAGTTACAATCACTATTTTATCAGGGGCTGATAAATCAATACCAAGCAACCAACCTTCCGCATGAATATTTGCAATAGACAAAAACATCTCTGAAGTGCGGTCGTTCCAGAAATAATAAGTGAACACGAGCAGAAACGGAGCAAGAAAGCCTGTAAGCACACCGAGCCATTCGCGCAATTTGAATGGGCGAACTGTAGCTATGCCTATGTAAGCAAACAACACAAAGATGATGCAGGGGAAATAAAAGAGTGCGGCTACAGCGGCAAGAAATCCAATATCAAAAATATCTCCGTACGATTTTTCTTTTCGGATAAGTGCAAAAATGCGTGCCGAACACAGAATTAGAAATGTAAGTGCCAAGGATGCAGGCGACAGCAACAAACCTTCTTTAAAGAACGAAGCAAAAATAATGAAGACAGCGCCTGCCAAATAATTTTTCTTAGGCAGCATTTTGTTTTCATTTACAATGTTATTGATGAACAAGGCTTGCATAAAACAAAGCACAGCACCCAGTGATAAACTCATGATTCCGAAATTGAGCGACTTGATTTTTAAGAATCCAAACAACAAATTGCTTAAAGGTTCGTGGTGCTGAAAAACAAAATCGGTTTGGGGTATAGTGAAAAAGAAAATGAGCCGGAACAATACCAGATAAATGATGTAGAAAGTAACTATTGAGGGATTATTGGATTTAAAAAACGAGAGCAAGGGAGGGAATTAATAGTGAATAGTAAATAGTGAATAGTAACAGACGATTTGCATTTTCATTTCCGCATTAGAAAGTAATTTTTACCAATCGCAATGAACCGCTTTTGTAACTTGGTATTAGCACCTCATCGGGTGCGGTTTGTTTTCCTAGTTTGGGCATGAGCATAATATCCTGTTCTTCTTGGTATGTCAACTGTTTCTTATCCTGTATGCCCGTACTTGTAATTGAATATTCATTCAATGAGCCAGTGGTGGTAGGGTCATCTAAGTATAGAAAATGCATTTTATCTTTTTCGTTGAGCATTAAATAAGAAGAGTAAACACCATTGTCATCTTCGCTAGCTTGCTTCTTACGCAACACCGAATGCCACTCCATTATTCCGGCTGGATTGATAGAGAAGGTTAAGATATCGTTGAATTGAAAAATATCGGTGGAGCGATAAGAATTATATCCCGGTTGCACACCAAGTGGAACCGACTGCTCGCGTGAATCTTTGATGTACGATTCAGCGATGAGCAAGATGCCGCCATCGTTGCGCAAAATAATTTTGCGAATGCTGAACGTGTATAAACTTTTGTTGGTCACGTTTTCGCGGCCGGTGAGTTCGGCAATAAAATCGTTCGAAAATTCGGTGTATTTCGTGTGGACCGCAGTGCCGTTATCGGGGTCGAAGCTGGAATACAGAAAACCATTAGCTACATTTTCGTTTGTGCGTTTTTTATCATCGTAAAAAGCACTCATCACCATGTTGCCGTTTTTGTTGTCAATTTCAAAATAGGGTTCATCAAAAATTTCTTTTTCGGTCAGCAGATTGTAAAAAGCAAAGCCGCCATTGTTGCTTAAATGCAAAACGTTATACACGCTGCCTTCGCCTCTGCTGGCGGGTTTTAGAATCAAAAACGAATTGCCTTTGTTGTCTATAAGCGCTTTCGATTGCTCCAGTTCCGATTCATCGCGGTTAAGCGGAACGGTTTTGTTGTAAAGCATATTAAGCGTGCGGTCAACGCACATAAACTTAATGCTCTCTACTTTTGCCTCGCTGAAAAACGGATAGTAAACCATTAAGTAGCTTTGGTCAACCGAAGGTTTAAAGCGCAGGTTCTGCGACACTAATTCTTTGTGGTCGTAAATCGTATCGATAGAAACCGCTTTGCCTATTTCAATAAATTTTGAATTAACAGGCTGCGCCAGCAGCACCGAATATTTTTTTTGCTGCTCTAAATAAAAAATAACCGCGCCCGTTTTGTTGAGCATAATGTATTGCAACTGCCCGTCCTGGTTTTTGTAATCAATAATTTTATTGGTGACTAAGCGCAGCGAATTATCATACACGCTAATCACATCTTCGCTGCCGTAGAGGCGTACCACAATGCCATCGTTGTTCTTACCTACAATTTTAAACTTGCTTGTTTTAGCCGGCAGCTTGGTGGCATTTGAAATTTCTACCGACTGCGCGGAAACGGAAACGGAGAAGATAATGAAAAGAAAAAGTGATGAAATTTTCATTCGCTCAAAACTAAGAAATACGTTGGCAAATAATCTTCGAAGCAACCTCTTCTTACCCAATTTTTCCAAACCCTGTATAAGCCTGCAAAGCCGCAGGTATTTTAATGCCATCGGCTGTTTGGTGATTTTCTAAAAGCGAAGCCACTATGCGCGGCAAAGCCAAAGCACTGCCGTTGAGCGTATGTGCGAGGCGTGTCTTTTTGTTTTCATCTCTAAAGCGCACCTTCATGCGGTTGCTTTGAAAGGTTTCAAAATTAGAAACCGAGCTTACCTCGAGCCAACGTTTTTGTGCCGCGCTGTAAACTTCAAAATCGTAAGTAAGAGCGCTGGCAAAACTCATATCGCCACCACACAGGCGCAAAACGCGGTAAGGCAGTTCGAGTTTTTGCAGCAGCACTTCCACATGCTTCGCCATTTCTTCAAGCACTTCGTAGCTTTTATTGGGGTGCACTATCTGCACTATCTCCACCTTGTCAAACTGGTGCACGCGGTTGAGCCCGCGCACATCCTTGCCGTAGCTACCCGCCTCTCTTCTAAAGCAAGGAGAGTAAGCGGTAAATTTTGCAGGCAGCGTTTCTAAAATTTCATCGCGCACAATATTGGTTACCGGCACTTCGGCTGTAGGTATCAGGTAGAAACCTTCTTCCTTGGTTACATACATCTGCCCTTCTTTATCGGGCAATTGCCCCGTAGCAAAAGCACTGGCTTCGTTCACCATGTGCGGAGGAATTACTTCCATATAGCCCGCTTCAATGGCATGGTCTAAAAAGAAACTAATCAGCGCGCGTTGCAGTTTGGCTCCCTGTTTTTTGTAAACGGGGAAACCCGCACCGGTAATTTTTACTCCGAGTTCCAAATCAAACAGGTCGTATTTTTTTGCCAAATCCCAATGCGGCTGTGCACCTTCGTGCAACGTTGGAATTTCACCCATGGTTTTCACCACTTCATTTTCCTCGGGTGTTTTACCGAGCGGCACTGTGCTATGCGGTGTATTCGGAATGCGCACGAGGATATCTTTTATCTCGTCTTCGGCTTTGGCTAAATTGGCTTCAAATTGCTTAGAGTCTTCTTTCAGTTTAGCGGTTTCGGCTTTTTTGCTTTCGGCATCTTCCTTTTTGCCCTGTTTAAAAAGTTCGCCAATTTCTTTGGCTATCACATTTTGCTTCGCTAGGTTTTCATCCAATTTGGTTTGTATAGCTCTGCGCTTTTCGTCCAGTTGCACTACTTCATCAATAAGATTCAGCTCTTTAAAATTCTTTACAGCCAGGCGTTGTTTAACGGCTTCTGCATTGTTTCTGATGGTGGTAATTTCTAACATGGTTCAAAAATTTTGTCCGAAGGATCCCTTCGGGAAAACCGCGAATATAAAAATTGCAAGCCGCTGTTTACTAAGCACAATAACCAATCAGTTTATTCGTCTTTACCACAAGCAGCTTGTATTTTTTTAGCAATAAATATTCAAATTGCTATTGCCTTTTTTGCTTTCTAATATTACCTTGCTTGTATATCGTAAAGAATTTTATTTTCGCGTTCCGTAAAAAACGGGACGCTCTTACCAAATAAACCCTGATTTATAATGAGACAGCTAAAGATTTCGAAATCCATTACCAACCGCGAGAGTCAATCTATTGAGAAATATCTCCAGGAAATTGGCAAAGAAGACCTGTTAACCCCGGAAGAAGAGGTGCATTTGGCGCGGAGAATACGTGCCGGAGACCAGACTGCTTTGGAAAAGCTAACCCGTGCGAATCTTCGTTTCGTGGTGTCGGTGGCTAAGCAGTATCAAAACAACTCGCTTTCATTGAACGACTTGATTAACGAGGGAAACTTAGGACTGGTGAAAGCCGCTCAAAAGTTTGATGAAACTCGCGGATTCAAATTCATTTCGTATGCCGTGTGGTGGATTCGTCAGTCAATCATTCAGGCATTAGCGGAGCACTCTCGTATGGTTCGTTTGCCGCTGAACAAAGTGGGCTCATTGACCAAAATCAACAAAGTATTCTCTGAACTGGAACAAAAATATCAGCGCGAGCCAACTCCTGAGGAAGTAGCAATGGTATTGGAAATTACTGTAGAAGAAGTAGAAGCCACTTTGGGAATTTCTGCCCGCCACGTATCAATGGACGCTCCTTTTACCGATGGAGAATCAAACGCCCTGATTGATGTGTTGGAAAACTTCAATGCCGACAAAACCGATAATCATCTTGATTACAAAGATTCATTGCGCATTGAAACCGAAAGAACACTCGCTTCGTTGACTGAAAGAGAAAAAGAGGTAATCAAATTGTTCTTCGGTATAGGTGTTGAACATCCAATGACTTTGGAAGATATCGGTGACAGCTTAGGCATTACCCGCGAGCGTATTCGCCAAATCAAAGACAAAGCAATTACCAAACTTCGCTCGCAAAGCCGCAGCAAAGCATTGAAAGCATACTTAGGTCAATAAAAAAATTGGTCTGAAATTTTTAACCCCGCGAGGCAACTGTCAGCGGGGTTATTTTTTGCCCTTCGCTATAATTTCGGTAGTGCTGAATCCTTTGAGATAGGAAACTGTTTTTACTTCGCCACCATATTCATTTACAAAATCGCTGCCTACAATTTCATCTTTTTGCCAGTCACCACCTTTCACCAGCACATCGGGATGAATGAAGTGAATGATGTTTTCAGGCGTGTCTTCTTCAAACAAAACAACCGCATCTACAAATTGTAAAGCGGCAAGCAGAATAGCTCTTGATTGTTCATCATTCACTGGTCGGGATTCTCCTTTCAATCTTTTTACCGAAGCATCAGAATTTAAACCCACAATTACTCTATCGCCAAATTCATTGCAGGTAGCCAGCAAATGCACGTGCCCCTGATGAAGAATATCGAAACATCCATTGGTAAACACAATCTTATCGCCCAGCATTCGCCAAAAGGCAATGCGCTTTTGCAATGCATCTGGAGAAAGTATTTTTTGTTCAATAAAATCTGAATTCATAGCACGCTAAAGTAAAATTGTATTGTTTGCCTTTAGCCCCTTTTTGTTTCATCCCGCCTTACGCGGAAAGGGGGTTGGGGGTGGTTATTCTTCTAACGCGGGCTCCCGGTTAATTATTGCGAGAAGAATTAAGGAAATTACACCTGCTACCATTACCAAAGCAGTTTGCGCTGTCCATTGCACCAAACCGAAAGAAATAGCGGCACTTCCTACTACACCATAAAGTCCTAAAACAATTTGAATGAAGATGGGGTAAAGTCCTAGACCACCGGGAGTGAGTGAAAAAGATACTCCGCTAAAAAACAAACAAACACCCGCTGCCATTAAACTCAAACCCGCAGTTTCGGGAAACATTTGAAAACCCACGTAACCCATTAACCAATACAAAGTCCAAATCATTATAGTGTGAAACAACAACAGAAAAGGATTTTTCACATCCTTGATTGAAATGATGCCCTTCATAAAACCACTTAGCTTTTCTTTCAAATCGGCCGCAATGTTTTCAAATCCTTTTGCACGTATCTGAGAACCGATAAAAATTATAAGACCTAAAGTAACTGCTATCAACACTCCGTACTTCACCATAGGATCAATTTGGTTCTTCTGAATAATTTCAGCAAAAGTTGTTTTAGAGTTCTGCGCTATTTGTTCATACAGCAAAAAGAATTTATCGTGCTCACCAATAATTAGTATGAGTACCACCACACCTAAACAAATCACATCTAACAATCGCTCGAGCACCATAGTGCCAATGGCTTTATCCAAAGGAATTTTTTCATAGCGCGCTAACACACCGCAACGGCTCACTTCGCCAAGGCGCGGAAAAAAGAGATTTAGAAAATACATAATCATCACACTCAAAAATGTGTTCCAAAATCCGGGATTGTAACCTAGAGAGCGAAGAAGTAATCTCCATCTTTCGCTTCTGAAATAATTACTTACTAAACCAATAATGGGTGGAAGTACTACCCAAAGGTAGTCGGCTCGTTTTATGTCATCGGCTACGTGTTGCTTATCACTCGGACTCATTTGCCCAACAAACCAATAAACAAGAGCCACTCCTATTCCGAGCGAAACAACGAGTTTGATAATGTTGCCGAGATGCTTTTTCATTTAGCGGTGAATTCAATCACCTCGTTTTTCTTAATCAGTAATTTGATTGGAAGAATTTACGTGAACTGTAACTGGTTTATGAACTTTGTATTCATCCATACTCACCATGCAATACGAAATCACAATGATGATATCACCCACAGAAACTTTACGCGCTGCAGGACCATTCAAACAAATAGTTCCTGAGCCGCGTTCACCTTTTATAACGTAAGTTTCTAAACGTTCTCCGTTGTTCACGTTTACAATTTGCACGCGCTCATGCTCTACCAGATTTGCGGCTTCCATTAAGTTTTCGTCAACAGTAATACTGCCAATATAATTAAGGTCGGCCTGCGTTACAGTAACGCGGTGAAGTTTCGATTTGTAAACGGTTATAAACATAGCGGGCGAAAGTAAAATAATTTGAGAATCAGAATCAGCGCAAAGAAATTTTAGTCTTTCATTTTAATCAGCAATGTATTTGCCTCTACAAAAGATTTCTCTGCCACAAAAACTTCTTCCACTTCACCATCGGTGTGCGCTTCAATAGTGGTTTCCATTTTCATTGAACTCATTACGAGCAATCCTTTGCCGCTTTGAATTTTGTCTCCTGCTTTCACTAACACCTTCACAATTTCTCCCGGCATTGGTGCTATGTAACCACCTTTCACAATTTCAGTTCCAGGTTCAACAAAACGCGGAGCTTCTTTCAATTTAAATGTTCCAGCCGATGGATGCTGTATAAAAATGTCGCGATTATTTTGCGCAATAAAAAATGATTGACGATGATTTTCTATAGAGAAATTAACCTGGTTATTTCTAACACTCACCAACTCTACAGAATAGTTTTTGCTATTGTTCGAAACTTCAAACTGATTGTTTTGCTTGTAACGGTATTCCAGTTTTATTTTCTGCTCAGCAAATTCAATTTCAAAAATTTGTGCCGAGTAAAAAATATTTCTCCAGCCATTCAACAAATGCGAAGCTTTTTCGTTTTGCTTTCGCTTTGACCAATCAAACAAAAGTGCAGCAATAGCCATTTCGTTTATTTCGCTTTCAGTCGGAGTTTTTTTGTAAGAAGAGAAATCGCGCTCAATCAATTTGGTATCGAAACTTCCGTCTATAAAATTTTTATGTTGAAGAAGTTCCTTCTGAAAATCTTTGTTTGTAGTAACACCCAATACAGCATATTTATCTAAGCCCAACAACATTTTCTGAATGGCTTCTGTTCTGTCTTTACCCGTTGCAATTACTTTAGCCACCATCGAATCGTAATGAACAGGAATTTCAGAACCGGTTTGCATTCCGCTATCAAAGCGCAAACCTTTTAAGCAAGGCTCGCTGTAAAAAAGTATTTCCCCAGTAGCAGGAAAGAAATTATTCTCCGCGTCTTCTGCACAAATTCTGCACTCAATAGAATGTCCTTGCTGTTTAATTTCATCTTGCTTTACCGAAAGCGGTTTGCCTTGCGCCACGTCAATTTGCATACGAACCAAATCCAATCCCGTAGTTTCTTCAGTAACCGGATGTTCTACTTGCAAGCGGGTGTTTACTTCTAAAAAGAAAAATGATTTTTCTTCTGCGCTATACAAAAACTCAACCGTACCTGCTCCTGTATATTTTACGGCAAAAGCTAATTGCACTGCGGCTTTTCCCATTTGCACACGCAACTCATTGGTAAGCGAAGGCGATGGACTTTCTTCAATTACTTTTTGGTAACGCCTTTGCATGGAGCATTCGCGCTCAAACAAATGAACATAGTTGCCGTGTACATCACCAAAAATTTGAATCTCGATATGCTTTGCCTTCGGAAAATATTTTTCAATCAAAACAGTACTGTCACCAAAACTTTTTTCGGCTTCGCGTTTTGCAGCATCAATTGCCGCTTCGCTTTCTGCAGCAGAATTTACAATGCGCATTCCTTTTCCACCGCCACCAGCACTGGCTTTTATCAAAACAGGGAAACCGATTTTCTCTGCTTCTTTTTTTAATGTGGCAGTACTTTGGTCTTTACCATTATAACCGGGCACGGTTGGAACTTTCGCTTTTATCGCAATTTCTTTCGCACCAATTTTTGAACCCAATTGTGTAATTACATCAGCCGAAGGACCAATGAAAATAATTCCTTCATCGGCAAAGCGTTTTGAAAACGTTGCGTTCTCTGAAAGAAAACCGTAGCCCGGGTGAATAGCATTTGCACCGGTTTGTTTAGCCGCAGCAATAATTTTATCCTGTACCAAATAACTTTCACCGGCTGCATTTCCTCCAATACAAATAGCCTCATCGGCTCGTTTTACAAACAGTGCATTTTTATCTGCATCGGAAAAAACAGCTACTGTTTTTATTCCCATTTCCGCTGCTGTGCGAAAAACACGAATAGCAATTTCGCCTCGGTTGGCAACTAATATTTTTTTGATTGTTTGCATTTGTCTATTGTCTAACATCTAATATCTGCTTCTTACATCCTAAAAACTCCAAAGCCTTCGGCACCTTTAAATTCTGTTTGATGAATCACATCTAAACATAACTTCAAATAATTTCTGGTTTCGCGTGGGTCAATCACTCCATCATCCCAAAGTTGTCCGCTGGCATACCAAGCGTTGCTTTGTTTTTCAGCTTCTTTAACCATGTACTCGGACATTGCTTTTCCTTGTTCTTCATCATATTGAATTCCCGATTTTTCTGCTGCCTGTCTGCCTATGGTTTGCATTACTCCTGCTAATTGGTCGGGACCCATGACTGCAATTTTTGAATGAGGATAGCTGAAAAGAAATCTAGGTTTATAAGCGCGACCACACATGGCGTAATTGCCCGCGCCATAACTTGCTCCTGTAATAATGGTGATGGCAGGAACCGTAGAATTGCTCACCGCGTTAATCAATTTTGCTCCGTGCTTTATAATTCCTTCTTCTTCATATTTTTTTCCAACCATAAAGCCGGTGATGTTTTGAAGAAATAAAAGCGGTGTATTATTTTGATTGCAAAGCTGAATGAAGTGTGCGCCTTTGTTTGCCGCTTCTGAAAACAAAACTCCATTGTTGGCTATGATGCCTATTTGATGGCCATTAATTTTTGCATAACCCGTTACCAAGGTACTTCCATATGCAGGTTTAAATTCAGAGAAATCACTTCCATCAACTATTCGCGCAATTAATTCGCGCTGGTCGAAAGGAATGCGCACATCGGCAGAAACGACACCTAAGATTTCATCGTTGTCGTATTTTGGTTCTTGTATTTCTATCGTCTCTTGTCTATCGCCTATCGTTTGTTTTAAATTCGAAACAATTTCTCTTGCCAATCTTATTCCATCCATCTCATCTTCGGCCATGTAATCAGAAACTCCCGAAACGGTGCTGTGCATTTTTGCTCCTCCCAAACTTTCTTCATCGGTAACTTCGTTGGTTGCCATTTTTACGAGTGGCGGACCGGCAAGAAAAACCTTGGCTTCGTTCTTCACCATGATGACGTAATCGCTCATACCAGGTATGTATGCACCACCAGCAGTGCTGCTTCCGAATACAATAGAGATGGTAGGAATTCCCAATTTGCTTCGTTGCGTAATGCCTCTGAAATTTGCTCCACCGTAATTAAAAATCTTTGCTTGTTCAGGTAGATTTGCTCCGGCACTTTCTACCATGTTTATCATGGGCAACTTATTTTCGGTGGCTATTTCGCCAATGCGCAAACCCTTTTGCAGGGTAGCATAATCAATAGCTCCGCCTTTAATCGTTCCCACGTTTGAATTGATCATGCACATTCTACCGCTTACAAAACCCATTCCTGCAACCACCGTTCCACCAGTGCCAAAACCATCGCCTCCCCATCCTGCAAAAGGACAAAGCTCCATGAAAGGAGAATCTACATCGAGGAGCATTTCAATTCTTTCGCGAGCTAAAAGGCGACCTGCTTTTTTAGTGCGCGCCAGATATTTTTCTTCGCCTTGAAAGAGTGCTTCTTTTTGTTTGGCTTCGAGCTCAACTATTTTCTCCTTCATCAAGGCTAAGTTGCGCTGATAGCTTTCGGAGTTGCGGTTTATTTTTGATTGAAATACTGACATACGGATTTGTGTGAAATTTCTTCGGTCAAATAAAGCGGATTTTTAAGAATAGTGAACTCTTACTTAACAAGGACGAGGGACGAGAGCGAGAGACGAGGGGGATGCAAATACAGGTTTTGCCTTTCTGTTTTAACTCTTGTCCTTCGACCCTCGCCCTCGCCCCTTTATTTCAGAAAAAGAAACATCTTTCGCCCATAAAGAATAAAAATGATTTTCATAGCATTCCTACTCGGCTTTATCGGTTACTTACCCGTGGGCAATATCAATCTTACCGTGGTGCAACTTTCAGTGAACGATAAGCACCAGCGCGTATGGCTATTTATTTTGTTTGCCGCTTTTATGGAGTTTCTCTATTGTTTTTTCTGCTTGCGCGGCTTGGAGCGTTTGCTACGCGAGCCAGCTTTAATTCTTGTTTTGGATTGGGCGGGAGTTGCTATTTTTCTTGCACTCGGCATTTTTAGCATTTTCCAAAAAGTGAATACAAATGCCGATCAGCAATTTTCTTCGGGTATAAAACGAGGAGTGCTGATTGCCATTTTCAATCCATTGCAAATTCCGTTTTGGTTAGTTTGGGGAATATATGTGATGGACAAAGGTTGGGTGCAAAAGGAAATTTTCTCTATGGCGGTTTTCAGTTTGCTATGTAGTATAGGCACAATTGCCGTGCTTTGGTTGTATGCATATACAGGAAAAAAATTGGTGGCGCGCTTAAATCTGAACGCGGTTTTACTTAATCGCATGATTGGCGGCTTGCTGATTATGCTGGCATTTCTTCAAACAGCGAAGTTGTTGTTTGGTTAAGGATAATATCCTCTCACAATTTTTATTTTCGCCCTTATGCAGGAAATTTTTGATAAAGCGAATTCGGTATTGGAAGAAATTAAAACGACTGTGGCGGAAAATGCCGAGCAGGCTGAGCAGTTTCGCATTAAATATCTCGGCACCAAAGGAATTCTAAAAGACCTTTTTGGGGCTATGGCTCAACTGCCCGGTGAACACAAAAAAGAATACGGTCAGTTGATGAATACGCTCAAGGCAAGTGCCGAAGCGAAACTCGAAGAACTGAAATTGAATTTCGATTCCGGTAAATCTTCATCGAAAGAAATTCCTGATTTAACTGCACCGGGTTATGATATTCCTTTGGGCTCGCGACATCCACTGAGCATTGTTCGCAATAAAATCATCAGCATTTTTTCGCGCATTGGTTTTGTAGTTGCTGAAGGACCCGAGATTGAAGACGACTGGCACAACTTTACTGCACTCAACACACCGCAGGACCATCCCGCGCGCGATATGCAGGATACTTTCTTTTTGACCGAGAATAAAAATCTTATGCTGCGCACACACACTTCATCGGTGCAAATTCGCAAAATGGAAAGTGAAAAACCACCACTTCGGTACATTTTTCCGGGACGTGTTTACCGCAACGAAACTATTTCAGCACGCGCGCATTGCACCTTTCATCAGGTAGAGGGATTGTATATTGATGAGCACGTTTCGTTTGCCGATTTGAAACAAACCATGTATTATTTTGCGCAGGAAATGTTTGGCAAAAATGTGGAGACGCGTTTCCGTCCTTCTTTTTTTCCTTTCACCGAGCCTAGTGCCGAAATGGATATTTCCTGTTTTGTATGCGGTGGCAAGGGTTGCCCGGTTTGCAAACATTCGGGTTGGGTTGAAATTGGTGGCTGTGGAATGGTGGATCCTTCGGTGCTCGAAAACTGCAAGCTCGATCCTAAAAAATATTCCGGATTCGCCTTCGGCATGGGCATTGAAAGAATAACCATGCTCAAATATCAAATCAACGACCTTCGCCTTTTCTTCGAAAATGATATTAGATTTTTGAAACAGTTTAGTGCGGCTGATTAATTTTTTGTGCGATTACAATCCCGCATCTACCTTTTTCTTTGTAGCGCGCTCGCGGTAAGAACCACCTGTATTGGCTAGTTCATCCAAGAATTTTTTGGCTTCCTCCTTCTTTCCTTTTTGCAAAAGAATATTTGCCTTATACCATTTGCTGCCCTCTACAAACTTGGTTCCTTCTTTCAACAATTTGTCAAAATTCTTTTCACTCTTCTTGCTATTTCCATTTATGTAATCACTTATACCGCCAAAATAAAGCGCATCGGCACTCTTGGGTGTTTCGCGCAAAATTTCATCAAACTGTTGCGATGATTTTTTGTAATCGCCACTATTGAAACTTCGCATGGCATCATCAATACTCACCACACTTGCTTTATCAAGTTCTTCGGTTTCTACAATACTTCCGCGCACAACTTTTTGTGTGGTTGGCGCTTTGTCATCGTTTTGCTTTAATGCGTTTTGGTCTTTAGCATAACCATTTTTTTCAGCAGCTTTCTTTTCGCTTTTAGCGGCTACTTGTTTGCGTACGTTTCTTTCATCTTGTTCTAATTCTTCTTTCGCCTTTCCTTTTATGTTGAGTACCACACCAGCCGAAACAGCGGCAGGAGCAGCAGCATTATTAGTTGTTGCGGTTAATGTGGAATTAGTAACCGTAATAGTTTGAGCAACCTTGCCAGCACTCCCGGAACTGCCTAGAATTCCCTGTGTTGATTTAGTAAGCGTAACGGGCTCATCTTTTTTTCGCAACGCTTGTTGTTCTGTTCCGTTTATATCTGGTAGTGGTTTGGTTACAGTGTTTCCCGTTGGAGCAACTGCACTGCTTACATTAGTTGCAGGCAAAGTACTAGTAGCTGTAGAATCAGCCACGGCTTCTTGTTTTGCAGAAATTAAATTCTGTTGTTCTACTTTTTGTTCGAGCAAACTTTGTTCCGTTTGCTTTTCGGTTTGCATGGCTATCTGCTCTTTGTTGTTGCCTACATAAGTTATAAGTAGAAAACCAATACTGAGTAACAAACCCACCAAGCCAGCTGCATAAGCAAACACTCTTGGTTGAATCTGAAACCCCGCTTTCTCTTTAAGCCCGCTGCGCTCTCTTACTTTTTTGTTGAGACTCGCCACAGAAGCTATCACCGCAATTTTGTGATGCGTGCTTTGCAATCCTTCGAGGGCTTCCTGTGCAAACGGGTCGTCCTTCAAAAGTGCTTCAAACTTCTGTGTTTCTTCGGGAGCAAGTTCGTTGTTGAGATAAGCTAACATAGCTTCCTCATCCAACGCACCACGTTCAGAAAAATTCAATTTCTCTTTCTTCCGGCTTATCATTTTTGCGCTTGTATAAAATTTTTCAAATTGCGTTTACCGTTTTGAATGTTAGATTTTACTTCCTTGAAATCATATCCTGTTATGTTCGAAATTTCGTTGTAACTCATCTCCTTCAAATAAAATAATTCAATACAAGTTCGCTGCTCTTCTTTCAACGATTCCACACCCGTTTTCAAATGCTGTAACACAAAGTCTTTATCTTCTGCTTCTTCAAGATGCGTAGTTTCCTCATTTTCCACAACCTGATTTAACTCATACCGCAACTTTGACTGATGTTTGTTCACCACAGATTCTTTTCGGAACACTTCCATGCAATGATTTTTTACCACGGTATGCAACCACGATTTAAATATAGTGATATGGTGTTTCTTGAGGTCGGTAATCAGCTTTTCGAAAATATGCATGGTGGCATCTTCGGCTTCGGCTTCACTTTTAAAATATTTAAGGCAGACTCCGAACACTAAGTGCGTGTAGCGCTGGTACAAGACTCCGATGTACGTAGTTTCGTGTGAGTTGCGATAGCGATGAACCAACTCTTCATCAGTAAGCGTGGTTGTATCTTCTTTTACCAAGGGCATTTTTGGTTACTCTAAAGTAGGTATGTGTATGGGTTATACGTATCTGCTTTCAACACATCAACGCGCACCAGTGTAAAATATTGGGCAGATGACGAAAGAGAATTATTTGCGCCTTTGCATCAACCGAAGCGCGCTTCATTATTTTTTCATCTTTACGCCACAAACCAATTTCATGTTTCTACGTCTTCTTATTGCCGCTTGTTTCTTTCTATGTGTGGCAAGTTGCAGTTCCACAAAAAAAACAGCTACTGCAAAAAACATGGAGACCATCAATCTCGATACCCTAGAGATTGTGGCTTCGCGCGAAAATCCTTACCGCGCTTCTGCTACTAAAGATTTTGATTTGGTGCACAACAAACTCGAAGTGAGTTTCGATTACAGCAAGCAACAGCTTTTTGGCAAAACAACTATTACGCTTCAGCCGCATTTCTATTCGCAGTATTCGCTTACCCTCGATGCCAAACAGTTTGATATTCATGAACTGAGTTTGGTAAAAACCGATGGCAGCCATCAGCCGTTGTTATACAGTTACGATTCTTTGGAATTGAAAATTCAGCTCGATAAAAAATATGAAGCGGGTGAAACGCTCAAAATTTTTGTGGACTATACTGCTAAACCCGAAGAGAGACACGCAGGAGGAAGTGCTGCCATAAGCGAAGACAAGGGTTTGTATTTTATCAATCCGCTAGGGAAAGATTCTACCAAACCCATTCAGATTTGGACACAGGGCGAAACCGAATCGAACTCGTGTTGGTTTCCTACTATTGACAAACCGAATCAAAAATGCACCGATGATATTTACATCACGCATCTCAAAAAATATTCTTCGCTCAGCAACGGCACGCTGATTTCTTCGGTGGCGGTGAACGATACGCTCGTGACCGATTACTGGAAAATGGATTTGAAGCACGCGCCTTATTTAGTGATGATGGCGATTGGTGATTTTGCTATCATCAACGATATGTGGCGCGATGTGCCGGTGAATTATTATGTAGAAAAGGAATACGCGCCTTATGCCAAACAGATTTTCGGCAACACGCCCGAAATGATGGAATTCTTTTCTCAGAAACTGGGCTTTGATTATCCGTGGCAAAAATATTCTCAGATAGTAGTGCGCGATTATGTGAGCGGGGCTATGGAAAACACTTCCGCTACTTTGCACTTCGAAGGTTTGCAACGCACCCCGCGCGAACTGCTCGATGAAAACAATGAAGATGTTATCAGTCACGAATTGTTTCACCAGTGGTTTGGCGATTTGGTAACCACCGAAAGCTGGAGCAACACCCCGCTCAATGAATCGTTTGCTACTTACGGTGAGTATTTGTGGAACGAATACAAATACGGCAGCGAGTTTGCAGATGTAATGCTCAACGAGAACTACGATAAGTATATGACTGAAGCAAGCAGCAAAAATGTTGATCTTATTCGTTTTTACTATGAAGACCGCGAGGATATGTTTGACCGACACAGTTACGAGAAGGGCGGATTGCTTTTGCATTATCTGCGCCATATTGTTGGTGATGATGCATTTTTCAAATCGCTGGAACTTTATTTAAAGACCAATCAGTTTAAGGCGGTTGAAATTCATCAACTGCGTTTGGCGTTTGAAGAAATTACCGGCAGAGATTTGAATTACTTTTTCAATGAGTGGTTTCTCAGTTCGGGGCATCCAGTGCTTGACATTAGTTACAGTTACGATGCTGATAGTGTGTATGTGAGCATTGAGCAGAAAAGCAATATTGATAAAAACCTTACTTATCAGTTGCCGTTTAAGGTAGATGTGTGGTATGGTAAGAGTGAAGATATCTTTGAAGCCACGCTCAAAAAGAAATCGCAGATGTTTGCATTTAAAGCAAAGGGCAAACCCGACCTTATTGATTTTGATGCAGAGCGCGTAGTGCTTTGCGAAAAGAAAGAAAACAAAACAACCGACAATTATATTTTTCAATACCGACACGCTTTGCTCTTTAAACCTCGGTTAGAAGCGCTTGAAAAACTGGAGGTGGTAAAAAAGACACACAGCTTTGCTAATGACGTTTTAATTGAAGCCCTACAAGACCATACTGCCACACTGCGCGAATACGCGATCAAGGAATTGTGTTTTAATGGAACCGATAAAGACAGCGTGTTGGAAATTATTGCAGGCATGGCAAAAAACGATAAGGAATCAGCAGTTCGCAAAGCGGCTATCCACAGATTAAGTTTAGAAAAAGGAAGTGCTTATAAATTATTGTTTGACGATGCCACTAATGATATTTCGTACCGCGTAGTTGGCGCTGCACTCAAGGCTTTGAATGATGAAGATTCAAAAAAAGCATTGGAAAAGGCCAAGGACTTTGAGAGCGAAAAGAATCACGAAATTTTAGATGCTGTGGCTGATGTATATGCCAAAAGTGGCGATGTGGGCTACGATACTTTTTTTGAAACCAAGCTGCGCGGCACCACGGGTTACACCAAGTATCGGTTGTTTTATTTCTATGCTAATTTTTTAATGCGTATGGAAAAAAGCACCGTGCTGCAAGGCATAAAAACTATTGAGGAACAGGGAATGAATACCAATAGCCATTATTTAAGCGGTGCGGCAAAAGGCTCTCTTAAAAGATTGATAAAAGCATTTGACGACAAAAAGAAAAAAGCACAAGGCGATGCAGGCAGCGAACAAAGTGCAGCGGTAAAAGCTCAACTACTTGAGGATGTAAGCAACTTCGATCTAATCACCAGCGAAGCTACCGATGCACTCGCGCGTTTGGGAAATAAAAAGATGGAGGAGAAAGATTAATTTCCAAAGAATCAGATTTTACACAAAGGCGCAAAGACACGAAGTAAAATACAGGATTGAAATTCCTTCGCGACTTTGCGCCTTCGTGTAAAGTAATTTTTAAAATATCCTTCACTCCTTTTTCACATTCTGCACACCGGGTAGGCGAACGCTCGGATAAATGCGTGTAACGCCATCTTTAGTAATTGTTTTTACGCGATAATAAATATCATTGGCAAATGGCATAGGATAAGTATCTTTTTTTGACAGCACCACCGTATCGTTTGCCGAATTATTAAACTTAATGTATTTGCATTGGCTAAAATTAAGTTGCTGATTATCGCTGCGCTCAATCAATACACTTTCGTACTGCGAAGCTTTAGTAAAATACAAAGCAATGGTTACGCTTTGCGGACCCCGCGAAACTTCAATAGCCAACTCATCATCGCTCGATTTCATAAAGTAATCGTTTGCCTGCGCAAACACCGCATTCAAACTTGCCGCACAACAAAAGAAAATAAGAAGCACCTGCTTTTTCATCGGTTGTAAAATTGCGGACAATAAAACGATAATTCTAACCGATTGTGAAAGGAAAAATCAGAACGGGAAACTGAAAGATTTTTTTCGCTCATTCGAAAAGAGAGGTTATTTTTAAGGAGTAAATAATATGGTATGAAGAAGAGTTTACTTTTTGTGGTGTTTAGTTTGTGGTTTCTATTTATGAATTTTGATGCACTTGGTCAAATACCAACTCTTTATGGATTTAGCCGAGGCGGTAAACTTTTTAAATTTCTGGGTGATGGTTCAAGCTTCGTAACTATTGGTACATGTACTGGGACTCAATCTCCTGGCCATTTGATGCAAGCAAGCAATGGCTTGATTTACGGTATGAGTGGAAGTGGACAGCTTTTTAATGTTGATCCTAGTAATGATCAATTTACCGTCCTACATACTTTCGGTTGTGTTGCCAATTACTTTTGCACGTGCCCGCCTCCTTATCCTTATCCAAGATATTGCTCTATTTACAACGGGAACTTAGTTGAAGGAAAAGATGGAATCCTGTACGGAAATTTATGGAACACGTTATTCAGCTACGATCTTACTAGTAATGCAATTACAATCTATAGTCCGGGTATATCAAATGGAGAAGGGATATTCAATTTGGTTATGGCTGATAATGGCAAAATTTATATGGCTACCTCAGATTATCATGGTTACGGTCACTTATGCAGTTTTGACACCTCCTCACAAACCTACTCTATATTGACATCTTCGACAATCCCACCACAAAATCTTTTAAAGGGGAAAAACGGAATGCTTTATTGCACAATGGATAACAAAGATATACTCTCATTTAATACAGCAACTAATGCTTTTGGGTTTGTATTAACGCTAATATCTCCGGAGATATATCCGGAAGGACTAGCTATAAGTGAGAATAAGCAAATGCTTTATGGTACAATACAAAGAAACACCATATACAGTTTCAATCTTTTAGACAATACCTATACTCGTTTACGTACTTTTGATTCTAATCCTGATTCCTTAGGTAAATACCCTGGTGGTTCAATAATTTTAGCGAGTGACTGTAAAATATTTGGAATGATTCACACAAACGGATTTAATCGTGATGCCTCTTTTTTTAGCTTCGATATAACCAACAATACCTATACTAAAATACTTGATGGCTCTTATTCTACAGTTCAGCCGTACGAAGTTGATCAACTTCTGGAAGTAAATCCTGGTCATTGTTCGTTCTCTATGATTAGTGAAAAAAAGGAAGATATACCCTTCTCCATCTTCCCCAACCCCGCTACCAACCCCGTTACTATAACCATTGATGAAAACATGCTCAACAGCACCGCTACCATTACCGATATAACCGGAAGAAAAATGGCGGCTGTTCAACTTCAAACTTTAAACTACAAACTCGAAACCGCAAACTTCGCTAACGGAGTTTATTTTATCAGTTTAGAAAATGAGAGAGGAAGAGTGACGAAGAAGTTGGTGATACAGAAATAAAACAGCATTGTGAACAGGTAAGATCTGCCCACACATAATTGCTATAGTCCCGCAACTAATACTTGCTTTGCCGTATCAGTATTTCTATAAACCATTAGCATGAAAAAAATCTACACCGCTTTTGCGCTTTTATTGTTTGCCGCTTTTTCTTCAACTGCGTTTGCTCAAACCGCAGAAGATAATGGCGAAGGTGGCGCTTACCCTATGGAAGTAAACGATGCCGCTCACCCATGCATTACCACACAGGAGTATGAGTTGATTGAAAAAACCTGTATCGAAAACCGCAAACGCCTCGGTCTGCCGCTCGAAGGGCAGCGCAGTGCTAACACAACTTCGCTCATTTGGCCTTTGCGTGCCGCGGCTAATCTGCACGACTGCGGTTACTACACCATAAGCGCGGGCGTTGACCACAATGCCGCCACCCCCGCCATAAAAGATTACAACTGCGGCAGCAAAACCTACGATGGTCACCGAGGGACCGATATACCTGCATTCCCTTTTGGCTTTCATAAAATGGATAGCAGTCAAGTAGAGGTGATTGCCGCTGCTGCAGGCACTATCCTTTATAAATTAGATGGTAACCTCGATAGAAATTGCGCCACTAATAATCTCGCTGCAAACGCTGTAGTTATAGAACATGCCGATGGCTCACAAACGCATTACTGGCACATGAAAAACGGCTCGGTTACGAGTAAGATCGTGGGGCAAACCGTTACCGCAGGTGAATACCTTGGTGTGGTGGGCAGCTCCGGAAATTCTTCGGGACCGCATCTTCATTTCGAAGTATGGAGCGGCAGCACCGTTAGCACTTTGGTTGACCCTTATGCGGGCACTTGTAATTTAATGAATGCTACTTCATGGTGGGCAAACCAGAAACCATACAACGACCCCACCGCTATAAAGGTATCGGTGAACACCACTGATATTGTAGTGCCCGCCTGCCCCGGCAGTGAAACGCTGAACGAAAGCAGTTCATATACTATTCCGTTTCAGGGGGCAGGTCTGTCACCCGGTTATGCAAAATTTTATTTGTTCATGCGCGATGAAACCGCTGCACTCACTGCCAACTTAAGCATCCTGAATCCTAACGGCTCTACCTTCAATAGCTGGACTTACACGAGCAACACTCCCTACAATTCGAGTTACCGCAGCTTCTCTAAACTGCTTCCTACAATAGCGGGAACCTATACTTTCAAAGCTACTTACAACGGCACCATCTGCTCCACCACTTTCAATATTATTACCACCACTTCGGTAAACGAAACCGAAACGCCTGATGCATTTTCACTATTTCCTAATCCTGCTACCAATAGTGTTACAATTAATATTGATGAAACCATGCTAGGCAGTACGGCTAAAGTTACAGATATAACAGGAAGAAGAATAGCGGTTATTAAACTCGTAACACGTAATCTTCAACTCACAACTGAAAACTTTCTCAACGGCACTTACTTTGTAACCATTGAAGGCGAAATGGGAAGGGTGACGAAGAAACTCGTCATTCAGAAATGATTTTTCAAAAACATTTTCTAAACCGCTAAACTGCGAACTATAATTATTCCTTTACTTCGAACCTTAAAATTTTTCTATGTCGTTTGAAATTAAAAAAACAGGAGTAGCGGGAGCAGGTGCCATGGGCGCGGGAATAGCACAGGTATTTGCACAGGCAAACTTAGATGTGGTATTGTTTGATTTGAACATTGCGCAGTTAGAAAAAGCAAAAACAGAAATCGAAAAGAATCTAGCCTTCGCGGTTTCGAAAAGTAAAATTTCAGAAGCCGATAAAACTGCTGCCTTATCGCGGATTGTTTTTTCTGCCGATATCAATTCATTGAAAGCTGATTTAATTATTGAAGCGATTGTAGAAAAGTTAGAAGCCAAGCGCGAACTGTTTCAAAACCTGGCGGAAATTAATTCTGCTGAAACAATTTTAGCAACAAACACTTCTTCTATTCCCGTTACGCGAATAGCAAAAGATATTTCGAATCCACAGCGTGTGGTGGGTATGCACTTTTTTAATCCTGCTCATTTAATGAAGTTAGTGGAAGTAATTTCAGGAGTCGAAACTTCTGCTGAAGTAGCAGAAACCATCAAACAACTTTCCATTACCATTGGCAAAACGCCTATTATGTGTAAGGACTCCCCGGGTTTTATTGTGAACCGTGTAGCGCGTCATTATTATGTAGAGAGTTTAAAAATGCTAGAAGAAAAAGTAGCCACCACCGAAACTATTGATGCGTTGATGGAAAGTGCGGGTTTTAAAATGGGTCCTTTTAAATTAATGGATCACGTAGGCAACGATATCAACTTTGCGGTTACGTCTTCCCTGTTCGAGTCATTTCATCACGATGCAAAGTTTCGTCCTTCACGCATTCAGCAGCAAAAAGTTGATGCCGGGCATCTCGGTAAAAAAACAGGAAAAGGATTTTACGACTACCTGTAAATCTGTTTTCAACTTTTCAATTTCATTGGACCTTCTATTTTCGCAACCTCTGAAAAAGTGAAAGAGTGTCGGCTGTTACCGACAAGGTCTGCGAAAAAAGCCCGGGTGGCGAAACTGGTAGACGCGCTCGTTTCAGGTGCGAGAGCCGCAAGGTGTGGGGGTTCGAATCCCTTCCCGGGCACTTTTCAATTAGCTAATTAGCCAATGTGCTGATTAGCTAATTTTGTTTTGAGCGAAAAGACATCGTTGTCACCCTGAGCTTGTCGAAGGGTTGTTATTCGAAAGATGCTTCGACAAGCTCAGCATGACATTTTGTTTTCAACGGCTAAAAACAAAAAGAGGAAAACATTTCTGCCTTCCTCTTTGTATTTACTGTTTACTGCTGCTGCCTAGTGCTGCTATTTTTTTACTGCTACTTACTACGCTACTCTTCTATGTCCAATCCAAACAAACCGTTTGTTTACATATTCAGGATTAGTGAACGAAGCGTTTCCCGCAGGGTTACCACCTGTAACGTGAAAATCACTAAAGCCCGCATGTTGGTTTACCCAAATCATTCCGGTAAGGTTAAGTGACACGGGAGCAAAAACACTTTCCAGTTCTTCAGTAATAGTTGTTGCCGTTGCTTCATCAGTGGTGTATGCACTGAACGTTATTGCACCATGTTTTTCAACGAGGTCTTTTGCCAGTTCAATACTTTGAGCGGTATCTTTTGTTTTCACAATAATCACAATCGGTCCAAAAAGTTCTTCTTCATAAATGCCGCTGTCCTTTGCATCTACTTCCAAAACAATAGGAGAAATAACTCTTGCTTCAGGAAACTCAGCGTTAACTACAGGTTTCGAATCGTGAAGAATAGTTGCATCCAATTCTCTCACAGAGTTTACTCGTTTTACGGTCAAAGGATTTTGAACCGCACCATAAGTTCCGGGTCCCATTTGCGGGTGATTGGCAATTCCTGCAATGGCATCTACCAATGCTTTCTTCACTTCTTCATAAGGAATTACGGTATGGCCCTGTTTAATTCCGCCAGCCGGAATAAAAAAGTTTTGAGGTGCAGTACACATTTGTCCGCTGTAAAGCGAAACAGCAAACGATAAATTCTGAACCACCGGTTTTAAATCAACCACCGAATCAAGAATCACCGAGTTCACTCCCGCCTTCTCGGTAAAAGTTGTTTTGCCCGGAATTGATTCGATATAATTTCCGAAGGTGCTTCCACCTGTGTAATCAATCAGTTTAATCAGTTGATGTTCGGCTAATTGTTTTGTAATAAGTTTTGCTGAAGAGTCAACCGCTAACTGACAAACGTTGATGTCGATTCCTTTTGCCTGCAACGCGTTTTGAATTTCAGAAACGACAATCGCAATAGGATAAACCGATTTAGGATGCGGCTTTACAATCACTGTGTTTCCTGTAATCAACGAAGCAAAAATTCCCGGCACTGAATTCCATATTGGGAATGTTGAGCAACCGATGCAAAGCGAAATTCCTTTCGGCACTGGTTTAAATTGTTTTTGCAAAACCACACTCGTTTTACCCATAGGTTTTTCCCAGGTAACGTTTGCAGGAAAACGACTCAACTCTTCGTAACCCACCGCAAGTGCTTCCAACGCGCGGTCACTTGCATGAGGACCACTCGCCTGAAAACTCATCATAAAACTTTGTCCCGTTGAATGCTGTGTAGCATGAGCAATTTCAAAAAAACGATTTTTCACGCGTTCCAAAGCATCCACCAAAATTTCTGCGCGCGTATCAACGCTCACATTTTTCCAAGCCGAAAATGCACGACCTGCGCGCACAATAGTTGTTTCTACTTCGAAAACAGGATACGTAACACCCAACGATTTTCCGGTATAAGGCGAAGCTTCTTCACCCGCCCACGATTCAGGATTTTGCTGTAACAAACCCTGAAATGATTTGCCCAATTGATTATTGAACGCCTCCAATCCTTTCACAGGAGCTTCTTCGCCATACGCTTTCGGATGCTCGGGATATTGCGCGTAAAACGTGCGCGCGTGAATAGCTTTAATAGCGTTTTCAATTATTTCTTTGTAATTAGTAGCTGCTGTTGCCGACATAGAAAATTATTTTGTGTGTTGAAAATTAAGGGTGTGAAAATAGAAAAAGCAAGCAGATAACAGGCGGAAGAAAAACCCTTTGAAAGGCGACAGATTTACCTGTTGTATCTCTACGTTATTCTTCTATTTTTGCCGCGCAATTTTTTAAAAGATAACAGCGAGAATCTCCTTATGGCAAATCTGAAAGAAGTAAGAATTCGTATAGCCAGTGTAAACACTACACAGCAAATTACCAAAGCCATGAAACTGGTTTCGGCTTCTAAATTGAAACGTGCACAAGACCGCATTTTGCAAATGCGTCCGTATTCAGAAAAGCTGAATGAAATGCTGAGCAACATTATGAGCGGAATGGAAGGTGGCTCTTCGCTTAGCTTTAATAAGCAACGCGAAGTGAAGAAGGTTTTGATTGTGCTGATTACTTCAGATAAAGGTTTGTGCGGTGGTTTTAATTCGAACCTGATTAAGACAGCGCGCAAAGCAATTACTGAAGATTACGCCACACAGAAGAAGAACAAAGGCGTAACTTTCCTTTGCGTTGGAAGAAAAGGATACGATTACTTTAAGAAAGATAAAGACCTCAATTTCATTACCGACCATGTGGGATTAACTGCAAGACTTTCTTTCGAAAACTCACAACAGGTTTCTGAATTTTTGATGCAAAGTTTCATCGAAGAAAAATATGATGTAATTGAACTGGTGTATTCAAAGTTTGTGAATGCAGCCGTTCAGAAATATCAGTTCGAAAGATTTTTACCTGTGGCAACATCGACACAAAACCCGGCAGTGAAAACAAAAGCCGATTACATTTTCGAACCTGAAAAAGAAAAATTGCTCGAAGAACTCGTTCCGAAAATCTTGAACACACAACTCTTCAAAGCGCTTTGCGATAACTTAGCTTCAGAACATGGTGCACGAATGGTAGCTATGGATTCGGCAACGAACAACGCGAACGAACTCATTCGCAGTTTGAAAATTGTTTACAACCGCGAACGTCAGTCAACTATTACCAAAGAACTTTTGGAAATTGTGGCAGGAGCAGCAGCATTGGAAGAGAAAGGATAGAAGACGATGAGTTGATGGGTAAATTAGCAGATGAGCAAATGAAATACATCGTCAGTTTTTTTGCATCTTAACATCAGCTCATTTGCTAATCGGCTAATCATCTAATTAAACATGGAAAATTTACACCAACATATCGAAGCCCTTGTTTTCAGCAGTGAAACTGCTGTTACCAAAGCTGATATTGTTCAGGTGATGAACAAAGCTTTTCCGGGAACTGTGCTCGATGAACAAATAGTGGAATCTGTTCTCAACGATTTACAGGAAAAATTCAGAAGCGATATTTTTGCGTTTGAGCTGCGAGTGATTGGTGGTGGCTATCAGTTTTTTACCAAGGCAGAATACTACGATGCGGTTTCTGTTTTCATTGGACAAAAAGAAAAGAAACGTCTTTCTACTGCGGCACTTGAAACACTTTCAATTATTGCTTACAAAGGACCTATTACAAAAGTTGAGTGCGAAAAAATTCGAGGGGTTGATTGCAATTACTCGGTAGAAAAATTATTGGAAAAAGAATTGATTGAAATTTGCGGTCGCATAGAAACCATGCCCGGCAAACCTATTGTTTACAAGGTAACACAAACCTTTCTCGACTATTTCGGCATTAACTCTACTACCGAACTTCCAAAACTAAAAGATGTGCTTCCACAACCCGATGACAACACCGTGGGTGAAGTGCCGGAAGTAATCTCTGACCAGCCTTCCGATATCTCTCCTGAATAATCTTTCCGTTTGAATGAATCAATCGTCTTGAAATTTATTTTTAAATAAATTTGGTTTATAAAACAAACTACTTTACAATTGCAGTATAGTTTATCATTAAATCCAAAAACAATACCAATGGAAACTTCAACCAAAGAACTTACGCCTGAAGAGAGTTTTAAAATTATTCAAACCATGATTGACACTGCCCGAAACAAAGTAGCCGAAGATGGATTTCACTTAATGCTTTGGGGAGTATTGGTGATTCTATGTTGCGTAGCCAATTATTTTCTCATACAAGTTGATGCAGGTAATATGGCAGGCATCCCTTGGTTGCTCATGCCGTGTATTGGAGTTCCCGCTGGAATACTGTATGAAAAAAGCAGAAGCCGTCAACAACAAATAAAATCACACGCTGATTTATACGTGGCGCACATGTGGATGGCATATCTGTTTTCGTTGGTGATGATGATTGTCTTTTGCTCCTACTCACAAATTTCACCAGTGCCTTTTATTCTAATAATTACAGGTATGGCAACTTTTGCCACAGGAAAAATTTTAAAATTCACTCCTTTATTAATTGGAGGAATTATTTTTTGGCTGAGTGCTTTACTTTGTTTGAAAGTGGTGGATGAAAAGCAATTGCTCATTCAAGCGGTAAGCACTTTCTTCGGTTACATCATTCCAGGAATTTTATTGTGGAGAAACTATAAAGCAGAAACCAATGTTCAAACCGCTTGACCCATTATTGCATTCTGAATTGCGGTTAGCTGTAATGTCGCTGCTGGTGAGCGTGAAGGAAGCTGAGTTTGGTTTCATCAAAGAAAAAACCGGAGCTACTGCGGGCAACCTCAGTATTCAGTTACAAAAATTATACGAGGCAGATTATGTAGTGCTGGAAAAATCTTTCAAAGGAAATTATCCGCTTACTACCTGCCGCATTACTAAAAAAGGAATTGATGCTTTCGAAAAATATGTGAATGCATTAAATGCCTACATTCGACCTAAATAATTTTCATCCACTATAAACAAAAACAAAATGGAAGTAATCAATAACAACAACAAAGAAAAAGACAAAATTGGCGGATTGCTTTTTGTAGGCTGTATGTTCATAGGCATGGGCATTGGTCAATACGAAGGAGCCACAGGCACGGGAACACTCATAGGTTTAGGAATAGGTTTTTTAGCCATGGCAATTTACCGTGTAGCCAAGAAAGATTAAGCTTAGTAAGTTCTCTCTAACACAAACCAACTGAAGGCGCGCAGGTTCAACTTTACCATTGAATCGCGCAGCAGCGGATCTATCTTTTTCCAGGCGCGTTCCAAAATTGTTTTGGCTTCGCGCTCGCACAGTTCAATCGCCTTTACTTTATCGAGTAATGAAACGGCTTCAGCAATTAGTTTTAGATTTTCGGTTTTCATGCTCACAATCTGCCACAAACGAGCGCGGTCTTTTTTGTCGAGCAATGCCAACGCTTTCGCAATCGGGTAAGTAATTTTTCCCGCTGTAATGTCTTCGCCTTTTGTTTTCAGATGGTCTTTGAATCCTTTGAGGTTAAGGGTGTCGTCAATTATCTGAAACGAAATGCCGAGCGCTTCAAAATAATTTCCCATGGCTTCTGCCTGCTCATCGGTTCCTTCGCCAAGCAAAACGCCAATGCGCGCTAAGTATGCAGCAGGAGCGGCAGACTTTAAACGGTGTGTTGCAATTACTCTCTTCTGCAAAAGTTTTGCGATCTCATCATCTTTCAATGCAGCAGGCATCATGTAATCCAATCCGTAAATATCCATTGCCTGACCGCTATGCGATGCGCGCATCGCTTCAAAATAAGCATTGTAAATTTTCACTTTGCCTTCGGCATATTTATCAATGTGATAAATACAATACTGACCAATGAAATATGCCGCTGTGCCGCTATTGATTGCCGTAGCTTCACCATGCACCACGTGCGCGGCAGGTCCGCCTCTGCGCACGGTAGATTTATCCTGCACATCATCCACCATCAACGAACCTACGTGCATCAACTCAGGAAGAGCGAGCCAGTCAATTGCTATTTGCGAGTTTCCGCCTACGGCATCGCAACAAGCAATGGTGGCGTAACTACGCCAGCTCTTTCCGCTGCGGTCGGTTATTTCGCGAATAGGTTTAATGAACTTTTCGATGTAAGCATTCTTGTCGAGCCCTTCGGTTAAATGTTTGTTTCCCTTTTTAGAAACCAATTCTTCAAACTTTTCCTGTGTAGGGTCGAGTGGTAAAATTTTGCGCACCGAAGCAAGGGTAGCTTTTGAAACGGCTTTCAAAAACTCTTTCATGTTGCTGCTGTTTACAAAACCGTGGCGTTCGATGTAAGCAGGTCCGCTCACCTTCTTGCCTTTCATTTTGCCGGTCACATTCATTCTTCCTTCCCAAAAAGCGGGCTTCGAAATTACGGTGGCAAATTCCTGATTAGGAAAAGCGGCATCGGCAATTACTGACAACCCGAATTCAGAAACATCTAATTTCCATTTAGAAGGATACTCATTGAACGTGCGCGTACTCGTCCATAATTCGCCAACTGGCTTGAGTGAAAATTTTGTGGAGTAATGCCGCTTGCCTGCTTTATCAATCATGATAATGAACGAGCCGCAGTCCTCTCCTGTTTTCAAATCAATTAAATCGTAAGCAGTGAGTTCGCAGCCGTTATCGAGCTGCATCGCAATCCAATTCCACGATACATCTTTTTTGGCTTCATCTATTTGACCTTCTTTTCTTTCGGCATGACAACCAAATTCATGGTCGTACCAACCACTTGCCGATTTAATTTTCAGATTTTCTTTCTTCAACTTCAATGTTCCTTTCACTTCGCAACGCGGAATGAAATAGTAGAACATATCTTCTGCCGAAACACCGCGCACTACTCCGTTATCACCTTGACGCACGGGTGCTTTCTTCGGTTTGAAATTTATATCTACACCTAACTTCAATTCTTTGTGCGCCAGATGAAGCTGATACGAGCCGTCTTTTAATTTCTCAAAAGTATTGCCATCGTAATTCAAATTCAGTTTGGTGTAAGAAATAGTTGGTGTTTTCTTCAACAACTCATCGGGGTAAGGCATTACACCTTTGCTCAGCATTTCAATTCCCGCTCTGCGGATGTAAGGGTCTTTTACCAGTTCGCCTTTTTTCAAACGCTCCAAACCTAGTTTTGGCGCGCGCTTATCTACCAATGAAACGGTGTGATATTTTTTCTCTTTCAAATCACTGATTCCCCAAATAACCGAGTGACCATAATCTGATTTGCCCGTTGCTTTATCGTAACTGATGGCGTGTTGAAAAAACGAAGCAAAGAGCGAGAACTCTCTTCCGTCTTCTACTTTTATATGACTGTGCATATACCACCATTCGGTTGAGGAAGAAAGATGAGGCAGGTCGTGAATATTTAAATCAATGGGGCCGTCTTTGGGCCAATCAGCAGCGAAGAATTTAGAGGGAGAAGAAGATTTTTTTTTCATTAGGCAGCGTTACATTTTTTTCGAGGCTGCGATAATAGAGAATAAATAAAGTGGAGGTGCTGCTATTTTTCATCTAGTAAAGGGAGTGAACTAAGTTTTGAGTTTTATAAAACCGGAATGTTTCTGATATTTCAAAAAAATAGAGTCATGGGCATGTTTAAGCGATTTCAACTTTGGAAAATTAATAAGCACCGCACCGAAGCCTTCAGTGATGGTGTGTTTGCGATTATCGTAACACTACTAGTGCTTGAAATAAAAGTGCCTCCCCTGAACGACCACACCAGTTCGCAGGAATTGCTTGACGCACTTGTTGGTTTGTCTCCCAAAATTATAAGCTGGGTGGCGAGTTTCTTTTTTATTTCGGTGATGTGGGTGCAGCATCACAATCTGTTTCGCATGAGCGAGAAGATTGACTACGGCATGGTTTGGCTCAACGATATTTTTCTACTCTTCATTTGCTTCATGCCTTTTCCTACGGCTCTCATGGGCGAGTATCCGCACAATCGCCCCGCGGTTTTGCTTTTTGGTTTAGATGTAACCATTGCCTCGCTGGTGCAGGTGTGGATGTATTACTACGTGGCAAAAAATTATTTGCTGAGCCACTACGACCAGAAGAATGTAATGCGCAATGTGAAGCGGTCGTTTATGCTGGCGCCTATGTTATTGATTGTGGCAACGGCCGTTTCGTTTGTAAGTTTGGTACTGCCCTATATTATTTACCTGATTGTTCCTTTCTTTTTTCTGCTGCCGTTTGATGAGGAGAAGGAAAATTTGTAAAACCGAAATCAATAAATTTACAACGAAATGAAATTTTTAAAATTGACCCGCTTAAATAAAGTGTATGAATCCGAGAGTAGAAAAAGTAAAACCGCAGGCTGATTATACGTTGCACCTTGTTTTTAAAAATGGTGAGGTGAAAACTTTTGACGTAAAACCTTATCTGGAAACGGGTGTTTTTAAAGCGTTGAAAAACGCTGTGCTTTTTGCTACTGCACGTGCAGAATATGGCACCGTGGTTTGGCAAAACAATATTGACTTTGACCCTGACACTTTGTATTTAGAAGGCACCGCATAATTTTCAAATCACTTCTCCGCCTTCAACGCCCTAATCATTTCTCCATAGTGCAAACCGCGCAACATGGCGTTTAGGGTTTGGGTAATTCGTTTGGCTTTGGTGGCGTCTGTTTTAGCACTGTCAATCCACTTGCTGAAATATTTTTGTTCAGAGCCCGAAAGTTTTTTGAAATTCTCCATTGCCTTCGGCTCGTCTTCTAAACAGGCAATCATATCTTGGTTAAATTGAAAAGCCGATTCATCTAAAACCAATTGCACTTGCAGTTGCGCGCCTTTGCGTTTGCCAATAGCTTTGCGCATGGCGGCATTCAGCGGCATTATGAAATCGCCTTCGCCCATAGGTATAAGGGCAACCTGCTTAATAGCATGGTTGTCTAATTTTCCTTTTACGCGAAACGATTTTTTGAGTGGAGAAAGTTGTTGCGCCTGCTCAGCAGGAATTACAATATGAGTCCAGCCGGTTTTTTCGCCCTGCTCATCAAATTTTAAAATGGTGGTGGTGAATTTTATCATGCGGTAACTTTATGCCGCCCAGTCTTCTCTATCCAAACTTCTAAACTGAATGGCTTCGGCAAGGTGTTCGGTTTTAATGTCGGGGCTGGCGGCTAAATCGGCAATGGTGCGGCTTACTTTTATAATGCGGTTATAGGCACGCGCTGAAAGATTTAATTTTTGCATAGCGCGGCTCAACAAATTTTTACCGGCATCGGTAATGGTGCAAATTTCTTCCACCATTTGTGGCTCCATTTGCGCGTTAGAATACAAGTTAGCTTTTCCTTCAAAACGCTTCTCCTGAATTGCCCGTGCCTGAATAACCCGCGCACGAATACTTTCACTGGTTTCGAATTTTTTTGTGCTGGAAAGTTCGTTAAAGGCAACAGGTGTAACTTCCACATGCAAATCAATTCTATCCATCAAAGGACCCGAAATTTTGTTCAAATATTTTTGAACAACTCCGGGAGCGCACACACATTCCTTTTCCGGATGATTATAATAACCGCACGGACACGGATTCATAGAAGCTACTAACATAAACGAAGCCGGATAGGTAATAGAAACTTTAGAGCGCGAAATAGTCACGCATCTTTCTTCCATTGGCTGACGCATCACTTCCAGCACGGTGCGTTTAAATTCCGGCAGCTCATCTAAAAACAAAACACCGTTATGTGCCAATGAAATCTCACCGGGTTGCGGATTACTTCCGCCCCCAACTAGCCCGGCATCGGACACCGTGTGGTGCGGAGAGCGAAACGGACGCTGATAGATAAGTGAACAATCCTTTGCAAGTTTTCCCGCAACGGAATGAATCTTAGTTGTCTCTAACGCTTCATTCAAACTAAGTGGAGGCAGAATGGTTGGGAAACGTTTTGCCAACATGGTTTTACCCGCGCCCGGTGGACCAATGAGAATTACATTATGTCCGCCCGCAGCCGCTATTTCCAATGCGCGCTTAATATTTTCCTGCCCTTTTACATCCGAAAAATCAAATTCGTTTTTTAAAACATTGTTCTCAAATTCTGCTCGGGTATCAACTACGGTGGGTTCAATTTTTTCTTTGCCCTCTAAAAAATTAATCACTTCGCGTAAAGTTTCTACGCCTATAACTTCTATGTTGTTTACAATGGCAGCTTCGCGCGCGTTTTGTTTTGGCAGAATAAAACCTTTGAACTTTTCTTTACGCGCTTGTATGGCAATAGGCAGCGCACCTTTAATTGGCTGAATCGTTCCATCGAGCGAAAGCTCGCCCATGATGATATACTTATCAAGCAAATCGGTTTCAATTTGCCCTGCACCGGCAAGAACACCAATTGCCATAGTTAAATCATAAGCAGTGCCTTCCTTGCGTACATCGGCTGGCGAAAGATTGATTACCGTTCTGCGTCTCGGCATTTCAAGCCCTATATGCTTTACGGCAGTTCCTATTCTGAACATAGATTCTTTCACTGCGTTATCGGGCAAGCCAACGGTAAAGTAATTGGGCTGACCGTTCTCAACGCTTACTTCCACTGTAATGGTAGCAGCATCAACTCCGTAAACCGCGCTTCCAAATGTTTTTACCAGCATAAAAAAGAATGATGCGAACTAAAGTAAAAACATTTATTAATCAGAAGTGTTTTTACTCGCCCCGATTCCGCTGAAGCGGGACAAGGCGAGGGCACAAAAAACATTCGACCCCGTTTTGCGTTATTATAGTTATTCAGCATTTTCACTCGACACATTTTTTATATGAGCAGACGCGAACAAACCATTAGTGAAGAAAAAGCAAACTACATTACACATGCATTCGGCATTTTGTTTTCACTGATTGCTATTCCGGTGTTGCTGATTTATGCAACACAAAAAAGTTCTGCCTCCACCGTTTGGGGCGTAGCAGTTTTCAGTTTCGGAATGCTGATGGTGTATATGGCTTCAACTATTTATCATGCCACAAAGCAAAACACTACCGCTAAACGTGTGCTCCGCATTTTCGACCACATCGGCATTTTTGTAATGATAGGCGGAAGCTATACTCCGTTAGTTATAAAGTATACGGACACGAGCACGGCAACTTTATTTCTCGGAACCATGTGGGGCATCATTTTATTTGGAAGTCTTTTGAAAATTTTCTACACCGGAAAATATCTCTTGCTCGAAGTCGGAATTTATCTCGCGCTTGGGTGGATGATTGTGTTCATCATTAAACCGCTTATTGCAAATATGCCTTCGCAAATTTTTCTGTTCATTTTAGTGAGTGGAATTTTTTATTCCATTGGTGTGGTTTTCTACTTATGGAAAAAGTTGAATTACCATCATGCCGTGTGGCATGTGTTTGTTTTAGCGGGAACAGTCACCCATTTTTTCGCTGTCTACAATAGTATTCCTCTCAACATTAAACTTTAGTTAGCCCCTATTGCTTGTTTTTAGCTGAAACATATCTTCGCATTTTCAGTAAACAGAATGACTAAAGTTTTTGAACCGAAAATCTTTACCACAGTGAAAAATACGAAGCATTTATTTGCAGGGCTCTCGCTTTTGCTATTGCTGTGTATTCCATTCAGTCCCAGTTCGGGTGCGGGAAATCCAAGTACTCCTGGTGTTACCGAAACCGAAAACTGTTCCGATGAAATTCTGCCGCTTAGTTTAGAAGAAATTTTTTCGAAAAGAGTTTCAGACCAATTGGATTCTTTTTACAGAAGACGACATAAAGTAGATGGCTTTAACGGTTGTGTTATGATTGCCAAAGATGGCAAGCCAATTTACTCCTGTGCGTTTGGTTACGGCAATATCGGTTGGAAAGACACCCTTACTACCGAATCTTCCATTCAATTGGCTTCTGTTACAAAAACATTTACTTCTACTGCCATTCTGCTTTTAGCAGAGCAGGGATTTCTTTCCCTGGATGATTCGGTACAGAAATTTTTCCCTGATTTTCCTTATCACGGAATTACGATTCGTCTTTTGCTTAGTCACCGCACAGGCTTGCCCGACTATACTTACTGGGATAAATATTTTATAGGAAAGGATGTGCAGTATCTCACCAATCAATCGTTGATGGAATTGCTGGCGGCTAAAAAACCACAGGTGCGTTGTAGACCAGACCACATGTTTATTTACTGCAACACCAACTACGCCATTCTAGCTTCTATTATGGAGAACGTAACGGCTATGTCGTATCACAAATTCATGCACGATTTTATTTTTTCTCCGCTCGGTATGACCAACACTTTTGCTTATGATGCGGGAAATTCAGCAGGGCAATATTGCACTATCAGTTATGATTCGAAAGGAAGAATATGGAAAGATTGCCCGAGTGATGGAGTGGTAGGTGACAAGGGAATTTATTCATCGGTTGATGACATGCTCAAGTGGGATAACGCTTTGCGTTCGGGATTAATATTGAGTAAAGAAAGCTTGGAAGAAGCCTATAAGCCGCGCAGTTTAGACCGTTATTCTTTTGCGAAGGAAAGAGATAAAAACTACGGCTACGGTTGGAGAATGATTAAGCAGCCCGATAAATCGTATTTGATTTATCACAACGGATTTTGGCACGGCAGCAATAATGTTTTTGCGCGCGATTTAAATAATGGATTCACTGTAATTATTCTTGGAAATAAATCGAACCACGCCAACTATTGGACACAGCCCATCTGGAATACCCTCGGGCAAATGAAGAATTTAGAGACCATGGCTGAAGGCGAAGTGCAGTAAATTAAAATCTTCTGGTACAAAAATTCTTCTTTGGCTTCTTTTCTTTTTCTTTTGGTGAAATCCCGATTTTAAATCAAATTATTTTTCGATGAACGGTTGGGTTCTTTAATCAATGATTGAATAAAGTCTGTGCCAAACAATAGCAGCATTATTCTTCATAACCCAGTTTCTTATAATTGGGTTGCGGGCTAGTTGAATAGGCATCTATTCCGTAAGAATTAATGGTTTTTAAAATGCTATCGATTTGTACTGTAGTAAAATTTCTTTCCCAATTCAATAATTGGTTTTCGCCAGTTAAAATTCCTGAACCGCTTTTTGTGGTAGCACTTGGCTTAAGCATTCTCGAAAAAATATCGGATGAAAAACGAATGCCCAATCGATTCGAAATTCTTTCCATCTCAAATTGTGGTCTGCTCACCAAACTTTCATAGGATACTGTAATCCATTTTTTGTTATTGTATTCGTGGGTTAACGGTACCACGTTATTAAGTGCCCACCAATTCGCAAACATTTCTTCGCGGTTTTTTATCCCTTCAATATTTGCCCGGTACTTTTCAAAAATTTGGCTGTATCTCGACTTCTGATTCGCAAAAATACTTGCCTTTTCATCCATACCCGAAAATGCCGAATGCCGGTATTGTGATGAAATTACAGAAAGCGGATGTCGAACCAAATAGATCGGCAGAATATTGAAGCTATCAACCAGCCAAGGCAAAAGCAGGTTAGCTCTACAAAATTTAAACATCAAACTATCTACAATTTCCGGGTTAAAATTGGCTTCAGGGTTTGCAAATATGCTCGAGTAATTTAGCTCAGAGCCGTTAAACAGCGCGTTAAAATAGTCCGTGGCTTCGGGCCAAACAGTGCCTTGAGGAATGTACGGCATATGCCCAATCTCTTCTCCAAATTTTTTCAATTTATACTGAGCAACTATTTTGTAGTGTAATGGTTCCCAAATAATCAATCTATTTTTTTCGCTCAGAACTTCGGCAAGCCAAGTTGTTCCTCCTCTGGGTTCACCTGATATAATCAAGTGTTTTAGATGTTCCCTAAATCGCCCTGTGCCTTCATTCTTTTTCCTGAATTTTTCTATCGCTAATTTTTGTTTGAAAATTTCGAACTGCCGGCCATAATTCGCAAGCCTTTGTTTAAACGGAATGGACATAGGATGTTGTTTGAGAGCGAAAAATAAGAAAAGCGTTTACGTTTAATTCAGCAAAAGTCTTTGCCTGAAGCAACCGTACTAACAAAAATGCAAGTAAAAATTTGGTGGCAACAAGGCAAATGGAACAGATGAACCGCATGGTTATTACACAATTTATATTTTCACCCACCGTTATAGCGGTTCAAATTTCAGCGTGAAAAAAATCTTCCATCTTCTTTTAGTGTTTAGTATTCCCACGGTGGTTTTGTTATTAAGCAATTGCCGAAAAGAACAATTTGGCAAAGGCAATCTTTCGTTTAGTACCGATACGCTTACGTTTGACACTGTTTTTACTTCACTTGGTTCTACCACCAAATATTTCAAAGTGTTTAATACCGATAAGAAGGCGGTGAAGATTTCGAATATTCATTTGGCGCATTTGGTAGGAACGCAGTTTCGCATTAGTGTAGATGGTTTGCAGGGCGATAATTTTAATGAAGTGGAAATTCCTGCAAAAGATTCGGTTTATGTTTTTGTAGAGGTAACCGTAAACCCTACCAGTGCCGCCACTCCTTTTTTAATTATTGATGATGTAGAGTTTACCGCCAATGGTGAAACTTCAACCGTTCACTTGCAGGCATTCGGGCAAAACGCACATTTTCATTATGGACAAATAATTAACGGAGCCGAAACATGGAACAACGATTTGCCGCACGTGGTTATCAGTCACGATACCGTGCCAGGTGTATATGTAAAGTGTGGCGGTTCGCTCACGATAAATTCGGGCTGCAAAATTTTCTTCGCTAACAACTCTGCCTTGTTTGTTGAGGGAACTTTAAATGCTAACGCTATAAGTTGGACAGACTCTATTGTTTTTCAAGGTGTGCGCCTCGAAGAATATTATAACGACAAACCCGGGCAATGGTTTGGAATTGTTTTTTTGCGAAACAAAACCTGTACACCGCAAGGAAATTTTAATCACTGTATAGTCAATGAATCTTCGTATGGCATTTATGCTGGCGCGGGATTGAGTGTTTCTATTACTGATTATTTGGGTGCTACCGGACGACCTGAAGTAACGATTCAAAATTCGATTGTAGAAAACAGTTTGTATAACGCAGTGTATGGATTCAATGCAAAAATTTTGGCTGAGAATTCCATCTTTCATACAGCAGGCGAAAACTTAGTGAAGTTTGGTTTAGGTGGTGATTACACTTTCAATCAATGCACTATGTACAATGGCGGTTCAAAATATGTTGACCACCAAAAAGAATCGTTGTTCCTCAGCAATTTGGTTTCAGACGGAACTAACACTTACCTCGAACCACTTAAAACTACTTTTACAAATTGCGTGGTTTATGGAAGTTTAGAAAATGAAGTATCCTTCAATAATGCAGAAACGGTTTTTACCAATTTCGACAATGCGTTTCATTACTGCGATGTAAAAACCAAGCAGGACACTTTTGAATTGTACTCTAATGTTCACGACAATATTCTTTTTAATCAAGAGCCGCATTTTGTAAAAGCAGAAGAATTCAACTTTACACCGAGCGACAGCGCAGGATTTTTTTCTCCGTTGATTGATGATGCACCAAATGGTTTGTCGAATGATATTTTCGGAAAACTACGACCGGTTTCTAAAACCGCAAACACAAACAAGTTTGATCTAGGTGCGATTGAAGCACAATAACAGAGTTATGTCATGTTGAACAAGGCTTTGCGAAGTGAAACAAATTGTAAGTTGCTTCCCTCCGGAAACCTACAGTCAGCATGACAGTAATTTTTCAGACTTGTCATCGGGAGCCTTTGCTCAGTATGACAAAGTCTCTAACAACATTTGCGTTCTAAATTCAAAGAGCTTCTTACATTTATCAAACACAAAATTTTTCGCCATGAAAAAAATCTTCTACTCACTCCTTCTTCTTTTAAATTTCTGTTTCTTAATTCCATCAGCACAGGATGTAGCCGCACTCGAAACTTTTGAAAAAGCCATGAAGCCCGGAGCCGTGCTTACTTACGATGTAAACATGGCCGGCAAAAAATATCAGTTCATTGCAACCATAAAAAAACTGGGTAGCGAAATTGCCTTCGATTGGAAAATGACCGAGCCTATCAATAAAACAGGAAGTGTAATCATGAGTGCCAACGCTATTTCAAAAGCCGATGGACTGTTTAATTATTTTACCGGTGGCGAAACGAAATTGGAAAAAGAAACTTCCATGTTTATCAGCGGAAAAATTTTTAATGATGCAGCTACTACTTTTCAGGCAAGCTTGAAAGTAAACGGGCAGAGCGACACCGCTACAGTTTTGAGTAGTACCGTTGCAGAGCTAGGTGTTACGGTAAACGGAGATTTTCTTTCTATTCCCGGTATTGAACTACAAGGCGGCAGCGAAGTGAAATATACGATTGGTGTGGTAGAAACGCAAAGATTCCCACTCATCACGCGTATGGATTTAGGTTGGACGATTCAGTTAATGGAAATAAAAAATCCATAGTTGTATATTCCTATACACAAGCACCGCGCGCTGGTTCATTAGTAACGTTTATAGCTGCACACTTTTTTCTTTCTTGTAGTTCGAAAACAGCGCATGCTTACTTTCTTCAAAGACCTTTACTACTCTTTTCCTATTCAACTTCTGTTGTTGTCGTTTAAACGGCAGCAGTTTTTATTGCTTGCCTGGGTTTTGCTTTTTGTAATTGCTATCGGTAGGTTTGGTGCAGCAGTTGGCGCGCCTGCTGTTTTTCTCGATCCGGAATATTTGGGTGATGTTGGCTATCTAAGTTTTGCGTTAGTGGGTATTGGACTTGGTGCCATGTTTGTTACCTGGAACATTGTGATGTATATTTTGCACTCGCATCGTTTCCCTTTCATGGCGAGTTTGCAATATCCGCTTGGTATGTTTTGCCTCAATAACTTTATTATTCCACTTACTTTTTTCATTGGCTATTTCATCAGTATAACTATTTATCAAATCAATAACGAGTACCAGAACTATCTGGAAGTAGGTACCGATTTAATTGGTGTTACAGCAGGTTTTGTATTGGTGATTCTTATCACGGCCATTTATTTCAGTTATACCAATAAAAATACCGGTAATATTTTAGAAGAAAACAAAGCCAACCTCAAAAAGAAAAAATCAATACGCAAAGTGTTTTTTAATGAAGCATTGGAAACACAACACACCAATAGAGTTGACTACTATCTCACCAATAAATTCAATATTCGTCATACGCGTACCGTAGAGCACTACGACCCTAAATTGCATCAACTTGTTTTTCGCAGGCACCACTGGAACGCGTTTCTCGCTTCGCTGGTTGCGTTTGTTGTTTTAATCATCAGCGGATTTTTTATTGAGTACCCTTTCTTCCAAATTCCAATTGGCGCAAGCGGTCCGCTTTTTCTTTGCGTGTTGCTTTCTTTGTTCGGTTTGTTTTTGTACTGGACGGGCGGCTGGGGCACTGCAGCCATTATTGTTTTCATTTTAGTGGCGAACCAATTGACCAAGTACGATATCATGGGTTCGCAGAACCGCGCCTATGGTTTGCGTTACGATAAAGGAAATGCCCCTTACAATCTTGAAACATTTCGTGCGCTTTCCACCGATTCGATAATTGATGAAGACCGAAAATATTTTTTACAGATTCTTGAAAACTGGAAGCGAAAAAATGTGGATGCCCGCGCTCCGTTCAAAAAACCAAAATTGGTTTTTATCAATGTAAGCGGTGGTGGTGTGCGTGCAGGAATTTTTGTGATTTCGGTTTTACAAAACTGCGATAGCATACTGAACGAAAAATTGTTCGACAACACTTTTCTTGCCAGCGGAGCTTCGGGTGGCATGTTCGGTATTACGTACTTGCGCGAATTGTTTTTGCAGAAAAAAAATGGATTCCCCATCAACATGCACGACCGGCAATATGCATTCAATGTTTCAAAAGATTTGCTCAACCCAATTGCACTTTCTATTTTGAGTAACGATGCGTTATTGCCTTTTCACAAATTCAAACTTGATTCCAATACTTACTTTAAAGACCGCGGATATATTTTTGAAAAGTCCTATTGCCGCAATACAGATTTCAGATTCGACAAAAAAATTTCTGATTACAAGAGCGATGAGTTTAATGCTAAAGTTCCGTTGGTGATTTATCACACAACCGTTATGAACGACTCACGCAGATATTTTATCAGTCCTCATCCCGTTTCGTTTCTCATGCGCCCTTATGGGAAAAACGCTGCCGATAACAATCTCGAAATTGACGGAATTGATTTTTGCAGATTCTTCAAAAAACAAGGCGGAGAAAATTTGTTGGTTACTTCAGCCATGCGAATGGATGCTAGTTTTCCTTTCATTCTTCCCAATGCATGCTTGCCCAGCGAACCGGCTACTTATGTAATGGATGGTGGCGCGCTCGACAACACCGGAGTGGAAACTACGTTTCGGTTTTTACAAACCTTTAAAGATTGGATAAATCAAAACACCAGCGATGTAGTGGTGATTCAAATTCGTGATGATAAAAAGCAAGATGAACCTGATGCACAGGAACAGAAAACTTTGTTTGCCCGACTCACCGACCCACTCGGAACAGTTTATACGAACATGGATAACATGCAGGACTTTCTGATTGACCAGAAACTGAATTACATGGATGAAGAGTTGCGTGGCAAACTACACTTCGTTTTTTTTGAATACACCAGTGAGAAGAAAGATGATAAAGCCGCCATGAGTATGCACATCAGCTCGCGCGATAAAAATGACATTCTTCGCTCGCTAAACAGAGCAAACAACGTAGTGGCTTTCAACAAATTGCAAAAGCTACTAGCAGACTAAACTTGTTGCAATATTTTTCCAGGCACGAACTCCATAAAATTTTATTCCCTATAAAAACGCTACCTTAACGTAAAATTAAAAGCCATGAAAAACAAATTTTTACTCTTGTTACTTTTAGTTGCCGGCACTCAATTCAGCTTTGGGCAAACTAGTTATCATGTGTATGATTCTATTTACCAAAGCGATTATGATTACCCCAGTACTTCTTGGAAGTTAACATCGAGAGCCTATGCCTACATTGCCAATGGTTGCCTGCACGAAGATTCGTTTCATACTGAAGCGTATGATGATCTATCCTCCACCTGGAGTCCATTTTCAAAAGATTTGTACCAATATAACGGTAACAATAAATTACGTATGCCGAAACGATGAAGTATGTTTCGGGCAATTACCGTGGCAGCTCTAAACTTCTATATTTTTATAACGGCACTAATCTAACGGAGTACATCACTCAACAATGGAAAACACATTTAAGTGCTTTCCGAAACACCAGTCGAAACGTTTACAACTATAACACCATTAATAAAACGGACACGTTTTTCGCACAAACCTGGGACACGGTATCTACCATCTGGCGACCCAGTAATTTTACCAAGTACTTTTACAATATAGATTCGACCACTAGTAATGCCACCACCTACAAATATTTTACGCACCTAGGCGGTTACCGTGTTTACTCCAAAAGTGATTATGCTTATAGCGGAGGCTTGTTGAATTTAACTATGAGCTACAATTGGGATACCCTCACCACTACTTGGATAAAAACTTCGCGCAAAACTTATACCTACAATGGACTCAGTCAAAAAACAGCAGATTTATCAGAGGCATGGGATAACATCAACAGCACCTGGAAAAATTCATACAAAGATGAATACACCTACAACGGCTCTTCCAACGAATGGGCGAGTTATGTTCTTATGTATTGGCAAAGTGGCGATTGGTCTGTTGGGTTCAAGTCAGATTATTTTTATGGCTGTGCTACTCCAAGTACTGTAGATGAAATTAGTGAAGCCGAAAAATATGTGAACGTTTATCCCAACCCTGCACAGGGAAATTTCACAATAGAAATTTCTTCGGCCGCTTTGAATCGCTATAACATGATAGATTTAGCAGGAAGAAAATTGCAAAGTGGAAATATTGAAATAGGAAACAATCAAGTTTCTGTAAACGAATTGCCGAAAGGAATTTATCTCATTCAACTTCAAGGCTCCCAAGGTGTGGTAGTGGTAAAGAAAGTGGTAGTGGAATAAATTATCTTAGAAGACATTAAACCAGCACGAAGGATTTTCTCTTCGCGCTGGTTTGGTTTTATGGGTTTGATTATTTCTAAAGTCCTAACTCCTCCCGCAAATACTTAGCAGTAAAACTTTCTTTCGATTCTGCTACTTCTTCAGGAGTGCCGGTAGCAATTACATTTCCACCACGGAAACCGCCTTCGGGACCAATGTCAATAATGTGGTCGGCAACTTTTATTACATCGAGGTTGTGTTCTATTACGAGAACAGTATTTCCTTTTTCAACCAAGCGATTTAATACATCAAGCAACACGCGAATGTCTTCAAAGTGAAGACCGGTGGTTGGTTCATCCAGAATGTAAAATGTCTTGCCGGTATCTTTTTTTGAAAGTTCGGCAGAGAGTTTTACGCGCTGCGCTTCTCCTCCTGATAAGGTTGTAGATGATTGTCCCAATCGTAAATATCCAAGCCCAACATCATTCAGTGTTTTTAATTTCGGATAGATAGATGGTATGCTTTCAAAAAACTCCAATGAATCTTCAACGGTCATGTTCAGCACATCGCTGATAGATTTTCCTTTGTAACGCACTTCCAGCGTTTCGCGGTTGTAGCGTTTGCCAAAACATTTTTCACATTGCACTTCTACATCGGGTAGGAAGTTCATTTCAATAATCTTCATTCCACCGCCACCGCATTCTTCGCAGCGTCCTCCTTTTACGTTAAACGAAAATCTGCCGGCTGCATAGCCACGGATTTTTGCTTCGGGTAACATGGCATACAGCTTTCTGATTTCATCAAACACCTTAATGTAAGTAACCGGGTTGCTACGAGGAGTTCTTCCGATAGGCGATTGGTCAATTTCAATTACCTTATCAATTTGGTTGAGCCCTTCAATGCTATCATGCTTGAGCGGTTTGTATTTGCCGTTGTAAACGTAGTTATGAAGTATTGGATAAAGTGTTTCGTTAATCAACGATGATTTGCCGCTGCCCGAAACGCCACTTACACAAATGAATGTTCCTAGCGGAAAATCAACACTTACATTTTTTAAATTATTTCCGGTGGCTCCGATCAATCTTAAAAAATTGCCATTTCCAACTCTACGGGTTTTAGGTGTTTCAATTTTCAATTCACCTGAAAGGAATTTTGCTGTAGTAGAACCTTGTTTCAAAAATTCTTCGGGTGTTCCTTGCGCCACAATTCTTCCTCCGTGCTCACCCGCGCGCGGACCGATATCAATAATATAATCGCTCTCGAGCATTATTTCTTTATCGTGCTCAACAACTAAAACGGTGTTAGGATTTGATGCCAGTTGTTTGAGTGCCGTAATCAGTTTGCGGTTATCGCGTTGATGTAAACCAATACTCGGCTCATCCAAAATATAAGTGATGCCCGAAAGTTGCGAACCTATTTGAGTAGCCAAGCGAATACGTTGGCTCTCTCCACCGCTCAAACTTTTTGACGGACGGTCGAGTGCGAGATAATCCAAACCAACATCTAAGATAAAGGCGATGCGGGTGCGTATTTCTTTCAGCAATTCTTTTGCAATAGTTTGTTGACGCTTGTTCATGCGTTCATCTAAACCCGTAAACCAATTTTGCAAATCTGTTAAATCAAGTTTCGAAAGTTCGCCTATGTTTTTTTCATCAATCTTAAACCACAAACTTTCTTTTTTTAATCGTGTGCCATTACAACTTGGGCAACTGTGCTGCTCCATAAAACCTTCAGCCCAACTGCGAATAGCTTCGGAAGTTGTAAACCGAAAACATCTTTTGAGCAAGCCGATCAATCCGCCTTTGTTTAAGGTGTACCATCTGTCATCATAGTCTTCTATAATTAAATCCTCATCATCAAAAACGGCTTCTTCGGTGTCGCCATACAAAATAAAGTTGAGTGCTTCATCCGGAATTTTAGAAATAGGTTCATCTAAATTGAACTTGAATTTCTTGGCAATCAAATTCAGTTCTTTGAAAATAAAATTGTCGCGCGATTCACCTATTGGCTTAATTCCTCCGCGTGCAATCGAAACTTTTTCATCAGGCAAAATCACCTTGCGGCTTACTTCATACGTAACGCCCAAACCATTACAAGTATTACAGGCACCGTAAGGCGAGTTGAAAGAAAACGAATTAGGCGATGGCTCTTCATACGAAATACCCGACTCAATACACATGAGGTGACGGCTGAACATAAACACTTCGTTCGTTTCGCTGTCGAGTAACATCATCAAACCTTTTCCTTGTTTCATTGCCAGCGAAACAGAGTTGCGAACACGGTCTCTATCTGTGTCATCAACTTTTAATCTGTCAATAATTAATTCGATGTCGTGAACTTCATATCTATCCACTTGCATCTTCAACTTCACATCAACGATTTCTCCATCTACTCTTATTTTTAAATAACCTTGTTTACGCACTTGCTCAAACAGCTCGCGGTAATGTCCTTTTCGCCCGCGCACAACAGGCGCAAGAATGATCATCTTCTTGTCTTTGTGGTTGGTTAGAAGTGTATCAATGATTTGCTCATCGGTAAACTTCACCATCTTTTTACCGGTTACATACGAATACGCTTCACCTGCGCGCGCAAAAAGCAAACGCATGAAGTCGTAAATCTCGGTAACCGTTCCAACCGTTGAGCGCGGATTTTTATTGACTGATTTTTGTTCAATGGAAATAACGGGTGAGAGGCCGGTAATTTTATCTACATCAGGTCGCTCGCCATTGCCAATAAACTGGCGCGCATAAGCACTGAAAGAATCGAGATAGCGTCTTTGCCCCTCACTATATATAGTATCGAAAGCCAGTGAAGATTTTCCGCTTCCCGAAATTCCTGTGATAACCACAAAACAATTTCGCGGAATAGTTACATCAACATTCTTGAGGTTGTGCACGCGCGCACCGAACACTTCGATGTTATCCGGTTCAAGACCAATGAGTTTGTCTTCTACAAGAACTTCTTCTTCTAAAATATTTTCAACTGATTTCTTCTTTGCCATTTGCGAGGGCGCGAATTTATACAAATGCAATTGCAAAAATGTATTGCGCACTCAAACATTTTATTCGGTTGTAATGACCAATTTTTATTAAACCGATTTTTCGTAATACGGAGAAACCATTTCTATTCCTGCTTCGCTTCAGGCATCCTGAATATTTTGATGTAGATCTGAGTAGATCGTATTTTGTAAAGATGGTTCTTTGGTGTACACATTTATTTGGTAAGAAACATAAAAATCGTCCAGGCTTAAGTTGAGTACAAATGGCTTTGGCTCCTGAAGCACATGTGGAGTTTTGAGTGCCGCTTTAATTAATATTTCATGCACTTGTTGCCACGGCATATCGTACCCCATAGTTACTTTGGTGTGCAAAATTAATCCGGTATCCTGTGGTTTGGTATGCGCGGTATAATTGGTTGTATTGCTCGAAAGCACAGTAGCGTTAGGCACTGTTACTTCTTCGTTTTTTATTGTTCTTATTCGTGTTACCAGCAATGTTTTCTCTATTACATCTCCGGTTATAATTCCAATGTTTACACGGTCGCCTACTTTAAACGGTCGCATATAGGTTATCACTAAACCGGCTATTACATTGGCAATGGCGTTTGAAGAACCCAATGAAAGTAACACGCCTAAAAAAACTGAAACGCCTTGAAACGCAGCAGAGCTTGAACCTGGCAAATAGGGAAAAATTAAAATGAGCATGAAGGCATACATCAGCACTCGAAAAATATCAAAGGTGGGTTGTGCCCAATCGCGATGGAAGCCATCAATTTCCACATCGCCTTCTTCAACTTGCTGCGCAAAAAATCTGGCTACCTGCAAGCAGTACTTAAAAATATAGTAGATGACCAAAATGGTGAAGAAGTCCGGTATAAAATTGATGACTCCGGTAAAAGCTGATTTTGCCGGAGTAAAAACCAAACCAAATAAGGTAGTAGCCCATTTTTCGGTAATAGGAAAAATGCTAAAGAGCAAAGGCAGTGAAAAATAAACAGCAACAAGAATCGTAATGAGTCGCGTAAAGTTGACGAGTTTGTGTGCTACCATTTCATGTTCTGCCGGAGTAAAAAGCACAAACTTGCCTATGGTAATTCCATTAAGAACATGCAATTTCTGTTTGCTCAAAAAGTTTTTGATGTATTTAAAAACCTTATTGATAAGAAAAACAACAATGCACAAACACAAAACAATCAGCAACACCCAAACCGATTTCTCAATTCTGTCCTTTGTCAGATTGATTTGTTTTTCTGCTTCTACACCAGCTATAATTTTAGCTACTAAATCTTTAGCTAGGTCCTCACCTTTTTTTGAAAACCAAAGTGCATCTACTTCCGAAACAGTAAGTACGGTTTCTCTACTGTTATAAAGAATATGGAAGAGAGTGCCACGGTCAAGAATAGAAAGCGATTCAGCAGTGAACCTTGGATCGCGATACATTTTCTTCATCCACTTATTTAAAGTAGCTACTCTTTCTTTTGCCGGAATCAAATGCAAATTGGCGTTGATGAAAAAGAGCGTATCCTTAAACGGTGCCACAGGCAAGGCTGCGGCTGTAATTTTTATCAATTGCAACTTCTCTACAAGTTGCGCCTTCGCGCTTGAATCATTCATAGCGAGTGTATCTAATTCGCCCAAAAGTCTAATAGCCTCCTCACCATCGCTCAATTGTAAACGGCCTTGCAATTCTACTTTCTTAAGAGAATTTTGCTCGTTAATCTGCACCTGTTGGGCAAACAATTTTTCCACTTCGGCATAAAGACCATTAGAGGTAGAGTCAGGCTTGTTTTGATTTTGGGCAGGAGCCGAAAGCGCAGAAAATAAAAAAAGAGCAAGTGAAATTTTTAGCAAAACCGAAGAATAACATGGCTTAGAAATTATTTTTTCTGTTGGCATACACGCATTTGTTTAGGTTTTAAATAAACACAGATTATTCGAATTTCGTGACAATCTTCTTGTGTAATGGTTCATTTACGGTTTCCATTTTTCGCACAAAAGCATTCTTCTAGTTTCTGAATTCTTTTATCTACTTTTCGTTTCAATAAAATCATAACGTATGAGAAACCTCTACTCCCTTCTCTGCCTCTCGGTTTTCGTTTTCTTCTTTTCAAATTTACAATCGCAATGCAGCAATGGTCGTTACTACGACAAAATTTTTTCGCAGTCGTCATCAACAGTTACGTTTGGTAACGCCATGAACTTTGACAGCACCTTTGTCGATTTAAAAATGGATATCTATCAACCCACAGGCGATAATTTTTTGCACAGACCGCTGATTGTACTTGCCTTCCCCGGAAGTTTTACAGCGGGCACGCGTTTAAGCCCCGATATAATTACTATGTGCGATAATTTTTCGCGTAGAGGTTATGTATGTGCTTCTATTGATTACCGACTTGGATTTGAAGGCGGCAGCGATTGCGACACCAATCAGTTTAAAGCGTTGATGCGTGCCGTGCAGGATATGAAAGCAGCGGTGCGATTTTTTTATAGGGATGAGCAAACCACCAACACGTTTCGTATTGATACCAATCAAATTTGGATTGGAGGCAGTTCAGCCGGAGCATTTATAGGATTGAATTACGCTTATGGAAAAGTGGATACGCTATCTCGTTCAGAACCGGCTTGGGCTCGACCTGCTTTAGATTCCTTAGGCGGACCCGAAGGAAACAGCGGAAACCCAGGTTATGCAAGCAAAGTAAAAGGAGTTATTGATTTGTGTGGCGCAATTGCCGACACCGTTTGGATGATGCCGGGTGACCCAATTTTAGTTGGTGTTCATGGCACGGCCGATGCGACCGTTTCGTGTTATTTCGATAGCGTGTATGCATCCACCCATCCCGAAAGTTTGCTCTTTGGTGGTGGCGATATTAAAAACAGACTTGACCATATTCCTTTGAATCATTTTCTGTATTTGTTTCAAGGAGCCGACCACGTGCCTTATATTTTGCCTATTCCGTTTATACCTCCTGCTTCTAAATACATGGATTCTACGGTTTGGATTGTGCGCGATTTCCTTTTCCAGAATACAACTTGCGATTCTACGCAGATTTCGGGGGTTGAAGATGTGGCGTATGAAATTTCGGTTTCCGTGTTTCCAAACCCGAGTGATGATGCGACTGTTATTTATTCGCATTACAATAATGATTTGACAGCCGAAATTTTTTCGGTAGATGGAAAAATAGTGACAAAAAAAATAGTGCCTGCTCAATCTTCGCAAGAAATTTCGAAACAGGAACTGGGAGCAGGAATCTATGTGATTCGGATGACTGACTTGAAAAATTCCATTCACCGAACAGAGCGAATTGTTTTTTACTAAAATGGTTTTTCTAATTTACTTTCATTTCTTATCATCGCTTAATAAGAAATGAAAAAATATCTACTCTTGCTTTTTCAAAGCTTCGCTTTTGTCTCTGTTGTTTTCTCGCAAGAGATTTCGGGAACTCTTTTCGACAAGCAAAACAACGAAGCCCTCATAGGCGCTACCGTTTCGGTAAAGGGAACTGCCACGGGCACTACTACCGACATTGATGGAAAGTTTCAATTGAAGGTAATCCAGCAACCACCGCTCACACTTTTGTTTTCATACATAGGTTACACTGCTCAGGAAATAGAAATTAAAACAGTTGCAGATTTAAAACGCTCGTTCAACTTGAAACTTGGCACATCAGAAAAGGTTTTGAAAGATGTAGAGATTGTGGACTCGCGCATTACACAAAAACAAAAAGAATCTCCCCTTACCGTGGAGAGCATGGGTTTGCAGGCAATTAAGCAAACTGCTTCTTCTACTTTTTACGAAGGCCTTGGCGGATTGAAGGGCGTAGATATGACGGCCGCTTCAATGGGTTTTGTGATTATCAATACGCGCGGGTTTAATTCCACTTCTCCGGTGCGTTCACTTCAACTCTTAGATGGCGCTGACAATCAAGCACCGGGTTTAAATTTTAGTGTGGGAAATTTTGCGGGCGCTACCGAAATTGATATTCAAAAAGTGGATTTGATCGTGGGTGCTTCATCATCATTGTATGGGCCAAACGCTTTCAACGGGGTGATTAATATGCAAACCAAAAATCCCTTTTTCTATAATGGGTTGACCGTTTTTGTAAAAGGTGGTGAGCGCAATTTATTTGAAGGCGCGCTGCGTTATGCTAAAGTTTTCAAGAATAAAAACCAGACCGATAAGTTTGCCTTTAAAGTAAACTTCAGTTACCTGAGGGCCGATGATTGGGTGGCAGACAATCTCTCGGCATCTACTGGTTCATGGCAACCGAGCACGAACGCAGGAGGATATGATGCCGTTAGCCGCTATGGTGATGAATTATTAGTGCAAGGGGCAAACAATTACATTTTGTTGGCCCGTACATTTCCAGGGTTGAAACAGTTTTTTAGAACAGGATATTTAGAAAAGGATTTAGTGAACTACAACACGCGAAACATAAAAGCAAATGCTTCGGTGCATTATAAGATTACCGATAAAATTGAAATAAAAGCGGCTTACAATTTCGGAACAGGAACTACGGTTTATCAGGGCGACAACCGGTACAGTTTGAAAGGTCTTCAATTTCAACAAGCAAAGATTGAGATTTCGCAGCCCGATAAATTTTTCATCCGCGCTTATACCACTTTAGAAAATTCGGGTAATTCTTATGATGCTGTTTTCACTGCGTTGAAATTGCAGCAATATGCCAGAAGTGATGAAGAGTGGAATACCTATTACACCCGCTTTTGGACCAACGGTAGCCCTGGTGTTACTGCACCTTCTACCCGCGTAAAAAATCTTCCGGGCTTTCCCAATACAAATTCCTTTGCCTGGATTTATAAATTTGATTCTACCAATGCGGTGGCTAATGCTGTGTTAGATACCTATCACGATTCGCTTGTGCTTTGGCATCAAATGGCGCGTAATTATGCCGATACCGCTACAGGGCTTTTTGGTGGGCGCGCCAGACCCGCTCCCGGCTCTCCACTTTTTGATTCTGTGTTCAACGATATTATTTCGCGCACTGCTTTTGAGCAGGGCGGTACTTTATTTTATGACCGCTCGAAATTAGTGCATGTGCAAGGAGAGTACAAGTTTACGCCTAAGTTGAAGGGAAAGGAAAATCCGTTTATGGATATTATTGCCGGTGCCAGTTTCAGAATGTATTTACCCGATTCGAAGGGCACCATTTTTAGCGATACCATTACGAACTACAAAATAAGGAAGAAGATTGATGGTAGTGTAAGCACGGTAAGCGTGAACGAATTTAATGCTTTGAAAAAAGACGGTTTTGAAGTATTAGATAATATCCGTTATAGAATAAAAAACTGGGAAGTGGGTGGCTATTTAAGCCTTTCAAAAAAATTTGATTTTGGAAATGGGAATAAGCATTCCATCATACTTACAGCTACTTGCCGCGTAGACAAAAACCAAAATTTTCCGGTGATTGCAACTCCAGCAGCATCTATCGTTTATTCGTTCAACAATAAACATACGCTGCGTTTTTCATTTGCCTCAGCTATTCGAAATCCAACATTGCAAGACCAATACCTCTATTACAATGTTGGCCGGGCTTTATTGATTGGAAATTTGAATGGCTTCGATTCGCTAGCTACTATTGAATCGGTGCGAGGGTATTTGAATAGTGCAAGTCCTAAAGATTCTATGATTCATTATGTCAATGTTCCCAAAGTGCGCCCTGAGCAGGTGAAAAGTTTTGAGTTGGGTTACAAAGGCGTAATTGCCAATAAACTTTTCATTGACGGAAGCGGCTATGTGAGTTTCTACAAATACTTTTTGGGGTATCAAATTGGGCTTACGCTGCAAAATTATGGAACAACCAAACAACCTAAACAAGTGTATCGTGTTGCCGCCAATTCGCCCGACCAAATAATGACTTATGGCGTTTCGGTAGGCTTTAATTATTTCTTTATCCGTAATTTTTCATTGAACGGAAATTACAGTTGGAACAAAATAAATTTGATGGGTTCTACCGACCCAATCATTCCGGCATACAATACTCCTGAACATAAATTTAATGTGGGTGTGAGCGGCAGTAATATAAAAATGGGCAAGGCAAAAGGCTTCGGATTCAATCTAACTTACAAATGGATTCAAGGTTTTGAGTTTGAAGGCTCACCCCAATTTACAGGAGCTATACCTACCTACTCGTTGCTTGATGCACAAATAAACTGGGAGGTGAAAAAGATTTACAGCACCTTTAAATTGGGCGGCTCTAACTTAATTTCAAATAGAAATTATCAAGCCTACGGAGGCCCGGGTATTGGCCGATTAATTTATGCTTCGGTGCTTATTGATATTAACTCCGAAGTTTTACAAAAAGGATATGATAAGGTAAGGACGAATTGGTAGAAACGTATTTTCGGGTTGAAAAAATTAATCTTTACTTCACACCTCATTTTAAAACCAAAACTTAACTACTATGAAAAAAAATTTACAAACTCTTTTAATTGCCATGCTCCTGATTACCGCATCGGCAACACAAGCGCAGGTAAGATACTTGGACGAAGTGTTTCCTACCGTTCAAGTAGACACCAGTATTACGTATGCGCAGAACCTCGAATTTTTTACCGGATTTACAGCATTGGCACCACTCGTAATGGACGTTTACCACCCCGCAGGTGACACCGCTAAAAACCGTCCTATTATTTTGCTGTCGCACAACGGCTCATTCCTACCCGAAAACCTTACACACGCACTGGTAGGTTTGTGCTTTAACGGAAGAAAAGATTCTTCTATTGTAGAATTGTGCCAGCGCTTTGCCAAGCGAGGCTATGTAGCTGTTTCGTTTGATTATCGTTTAGGATGGAGCGCAACTTCTGCCGACCAAATTACTCGTACTAAAACAATTATTCAAGCGGTTTACCGCGCCATGCAGGATGCAAAATCATGTATCCGTTATTTTAAAAACGATTACGCCAATAACAACAACTCCTATGGTATTGATACAGGCAAAATTATTCTTGGTGGAAGCAATTCTGGTGCTTATGTAGCTTTAGCGGCTAGTGCATTTAATGATACTAATGAGTTTAATAACATAAAGTTTATTGACATCAATGGCTCTTTTGTAAAACAAGATACCATTGGCGATTTTGATGGTTTTGGTGGCGTGCAGAACCACGACAACTACCCGGGCATTTCATCGAGATTTGAATGTGTGCTTTCTCTGGGTGGTGCTGTAGGTGATACTTCATGGATTCAACCAGGAGAAACTCCGATACTCGCTTTCCACGGTGTAAATGAAACAGGAACACAATTCAACACAGGTATCGTAACTACTTCTACGGGTCAGCCGGTAATTGAAGTAAGTGGCCCCGGAGATTTTATGCCATTTGTAGATGCTGCCGGGAACAACGATGGATTTAAACCAAATAATTTTGGACAAGGTCCACCGAACAGAGATGGACTTGGAACTATTACTACCCCAATCGAAGGTTTGTATCCTTTCTATGGGCAAAAATTTGAACCATGGAATTGGTTTGATACCGCTTGCTACAATGGCTCAGCACCTATGCTTTCAATAACCGGTGGAAACGCTAGCCCTACAAAAGGCAACAGATATATTGATACGATTATGGGCTATTCTTTACCTCGCTTTGTTAAACTCTTTAATTTAGATACAGTAACAATATTGCCTACAGGAATTAATAATGTAACCAATAACAATGAATTCAGTTTGTTCCCGAATCCAGCAAACAATGAATTAAATATATCGGTAGCTGCTACACAGAGACCAATTTCAAACATTCGAATTTTCGATGTTACAGGAAGAATGACTAAAGAAATTACAAAGGTAAATTCCTTTACACAAAAAATAGATGTTAGCGAAATGAACAGCGGTATCTATCTTGTTTCTCTTCAACTAATCGATGGAACCCTCATAACCCGTAAGTTAGCGATGGAGAAATAAGTTTAAAAAGAACGATTTTTTTAAGACAGCGCAGAAAATTTTCTGCGCTGTTTTTATTTGCGGTTTAACTAAATGAGATGGTGATGCCGAATAAATTTTTACGCTTCTTCGAAATGGTTATGTTTGTTATGAAAACCTAAATCCAAAAATATGAATCGAATAATTCTACTCCTTCTTACGCTCAGTCTATCCTTCGGAAAAGCATTTTCTCAATGTACTGAAATCAACGAACCCAAAGTGCTTTTAGTGGGTGACAGTTGGGCGTTTTTTATGAACACCGAATCTACCATCAACAGCGTATTTAAAACATGGGGACATTCGAATTACAAATTTATTTCCAATGCAACACTCTCGGTGAATGGAGCTCAAACTGACGATTTTCAACAGCCGGGAACGCAGGCTGAAATTTTAAACCAGCTAACGCTGAACCCAACTATTGAGGTAGTGCACTTGAGCATAGGGGGCAATGACTTTTTGGGCGATTGGAAGGTAAGCAATACTCAGGCAGAAACCGATACTCTAATTGCGCACGTTTTCGTGCGTCTCGATTCGGTTATTCGTTTCATCAAAAGTTGTAAGCCTGGAATCAAAGTTTTGTGGAGCGGATATGTTTACACGAATTTTCAGGAAGTAATTTCGGGTGCTGGCGGACTTGGAAGTACGCACCCTTTTTATGGGACTTGGCAAGGAATGGAGTTTCCGACCGCGCTACAGATTAACACACTTCAAAACGACCAGTCGGCAAGAATGAATATCTATGCTGCTGCTGACCCACAAGTTGAATATTTTGAAGCCACCGGGCTTATGCAATATCTCTACGGACAAAATCCAGCCCTCTCCGTACCACCAGGCGGCACTTACCCTCCATATTCAGTTACCATGCCTTTAGGTGATCCAAATTATCCTTCACCAAAATCGACCATGCGCGATTACATTTTTACGAAAGATTGCTATCACCTTTCTACACAAGGATACAAAGACTTAATTGGCTACAACACGCAAAAATTTTATCACAAGTATTTTATGGATGATTTGTATCTGCTTGCTGAAAACAGCGCACAAACAGGTTCAGTTTCTATGAATGGAGTTGTTACAGATACTTTGTTTTTGGGTGAAACCGCTGGCGACCAGTTTTCAACTGTACTTTCGTTTAATACTACATCAATGGCTGATACTACTCTCAAAAAAGCAAGTATTTTTTTAAGAAGAAAAGAATTAACCGGCACTAATCCAATAACTGGAAGTAGTATTGTAGTTAAAATGAAGAGCGGAAATTTTGGAGCAACGGTAAACGTAGAAGCGGCAGATTATACTGATGCAGGAGATGCTTCAGGTGCGCCTTGTCTTTTTGGTTCTAACACAGCAAACGGAGATTGGATTCGTTTAGACTTACCTGTTTCTATTCTGTCACATATCAATCACAATGCCGCTACACAATTTGTCATTTCTACTCCGGGTGCTTCAAATGGCAGAGTGAGATTTTATGATTCAACTGACCCTGAGCTAGCACCTGTATTGAATCTTGCATATGGAGAAACACCATCGGGCATTACTGAAGCTGCTTCGAACAAAGAATTTTACATCTACCCGAACCCAACCAGCGGATTATTGACTATTGAGAAAGGAACTGAAACAATCACTCATTTAGAAATTTGCAACTTACTTGGCGAAGTAGTTCTTGTTCCTAATGCGCAACAACATACGATCAATCTTTCTACTCTTGCAACTGGTATGTATATGCTCAACATTACCACTAAAAACGGTAAGTCGTCACAGCGGGTATTTAAAGACTAAAACCACCTCCCTAAATCCCTCCGAAGGAGGGACTTGAACAGCCGTCTTTTGATTTACAAATCAGAGGCGGCTGTTTTATTTTTTGGTTTTCATTCTCGAATTCTCACATTCGCGCGATTACTAATTTTCAAATTTTCAACTAAGTATTATGTCTCCTCTCACTCGTAAAATTGTCGGCACTTGGTTACTAATTGGTTGTGTAATGGTTTTTTTTCAGGTGCTCGTTGGTGGTGTAACACGCTTAACTGAATCAGGATTATCCATCACGCAATGGAAACCCTTGAAAGGAATTGTTCCTCCACTCAACAAGCAGGAATGGAACGCAGAGTTTGAACTCTACAAACAAAAAGTGCAATACAAAACCATTAACGAAGGAATGGTGTTGAGCGAATTCAAATGGATATTCTTTTGGGAATACTTCCATCGTTTCTGGGCGCGCTTCATGGGCTTTGTGTTCATCATTCCTTTTGTATTTTTTCTTTGGAAACGTTGGTTCGACAAAAATTTCTTTCGCAAAATAGGTGTGCTTTTTATCTGGGGCGGCTTGATTGGTGTGTATGGATGGATAATGGTGAAGAGCGGATTGACGGGTACTTTCGTGCCGCCAATTCATTTGAGTATTCACTTGGTGCTTGCGCTTAGTTTGTTTGCCTACCTCATATATATGACACTCTCCGTTTATCGTGCAGACTTTGCATCGGACATCGGACATCGGACATCGGACATCAAGCGTTTAGCTTACGCCATTCTCGCACTTTTATTCTTACAAATTTTTCTGGGCGGCATCGTCTCCGGCATGAAAGCAGGATTAGCGTATCCCAGTTGGCCCGATATGAATGGACAACTAATTCCTTCCGCTCTTTATCAATTACAACCAAGCGGTGTTGGCTTTACAAATTACAACGCACAGGATTTCTGGGGAAGAACTTTTATTCAGTTTGCTCACCGCACCATCGCTTATCTACTTATGGTGATGGTTTTTATTTTCTTTTTTAAAAGCAGAAACATAACTCAAGACAAAATTTTCAAACTCGCGCTAAACCTTTTCCCTGTTTTTGTTTTGCTCCAAGCAACCATCGGAATTATTACCGTGTTGAATTGCGTTGGAAAAATTCCAGTGTTCTATGGCGTGCTACATCAGGCGGGTGCCATGTTGCTTATTGCAGAAACTGTTTTTGTTATTTTCCATCTCACAAAAACCGAAACAAAATAAAGCATGACCGATTCCAATAAACAAAATCTCTGGCTCCGTTACGGAATTATCATTGTTGCCTCGCTCGGTTATTTTGTCGACATCTACGACCTCATTCTTTTTAATGTAGTTAAGAAAGAAAGCATGATTGCCATGCTGCCATTTGCCAGTGCAGAAGAAATAAAAAATACCGGGCTCTATCTATTCAATATGCAAATGATAGGTATGCTCGTGGGTGGTTTGCTTTGGGGCATTCTTGGTGATAAGCGCGGACGTCTCTCTGTTTTATTCGGCTCCATTTTATTGTATTCTATTGCCAATATTGCCAACGCATTTGTTACTACCATTCCCATGTATGCACTTGTACGCCTGGTAGCAGGCATTGGTTTAGCAGGCGAATTAGGTACAGGCATTACCCTCGTTACCGAAACCATGCACCGCGAAAAGCGAGGATACGGAACTATGATTATTGTTTCGTTTGGTGCGCTAGGGGCTGTGCTTGCTGCAGTCGTTGGTATGTGGGGCGATTCGCTAGGAGTTTTTTTTACTACTCTTTTTCATCAGCCAATTGCCAAATGGCAAGCTGCATATATTGTTGGTGGAATACTTGGTTTGCTTTTGCTTCTTCTAAGAATAGGAACAGTAGAATCTGGCATGTTCAAAAGCGTTTTGCAAACCCAAACCAAGCGAGGAGATTTTCTTCATCTCTTTAGAAGCAAAGAGCGAATGCTGAAATATTTCAAGTGCATTTTAATAGGCTTACCTATTTGGTTTATTGTAGGAATCATTGTTGCTAATGCCGAATTAATCTGGGGCAAAGAATTAGGTGTGGCGGGTGTTCAAAATGGTTTAGCTGTAATGTTCTCCTACATTGGCTTAAGCGTTGGCGATTTATTAAGCGGTATTTTAAGTCAGGTTTTTCGCAGTAGAAAAAAAGTAGTGATGGGTTATATTGGCTTTTGCATAATTGTAGTGACTTACTTTTTCTTTTTCGCGCATGGCATTTCGCTCAACACGTTTTACTTTCTCTGTTTCTTGTTGGGTGCTGCCACCGGTTTCTGGGCTTTGTTTGTAACTATAGCAGCCGAACAATTTGGAACAAACATTCGCTCTACAGTAACCAACACAACTCCTAATTTTGTTCGAGGCTCTGTTCCTTTAATTACTTGGTCTTTTCAATCACTCGTTGCACTTTCATTCGGCAACATTCTTAGTGCTTTTATTGTAGGCATGGTTTGCATGGGTCTTTCGTTTTGGGCAACATACCATTCACAAGAAACTTTCTCAAAAGATTTAGATTACACGGAATAAAAATAGGTGAGTCGAAATTAGTTCGACTCACCTATATATTATGTTCTTACTTCTTACACTAAATATATAGTGTACAAAAACCTTCCTTGCTATTTTTTTCCTTTCTTTTTAGCTATCGGTTTAGCTGTTTTTTTAGGAGCTGCCAGTTTTACCTTGCCTACTTTTTTCTTGGCAGCAGGTTTAGCCGCTTTCTTGTTAGCAGTAGCTTTTGCCGATTTTTCTTCTTTTGCTTTTAAGGCTGGTTTCCCTTTTTTTTCTTTCACCTTACTCTTTGCTGCACCCTTCTCCATCTTTGGCTTTGCATCAGGATTGAAAGCGGCTGCATCATCCAAAGATGCCTTGCCTAAAAGTTTTGCTAATTCATCTTCTTCAGCATCGGCTGCTTCCAATTGCTTAGGCAAAACAATTGTTTTAACCGTCTGCTTGCTATGATGACCCGGTTTTTCTGGTTGCCCATTTACCCATTGGCCTTTTCTGTGCTCTCCCAATTTGGCTACGTCCTTGGGTCCCTTGTAATGCTCAGCCGCACGCTCCATTTCCGCTACGGTGTCGTAACGAAGTCTTACAATGCTGCCGGTTCTTTTATCGCGAACGTCTATATAAAATCCATCGCGAAATCCTTTTGGTTTTGATGAGGGTCTTCCTTTCTTCATAATGGTACTATTTTTTACTGAGCGAAAGATATCCTTTCTTTTGAAAGTGCAAACTATTCGTTCGTTAGAAAACGATCGCTTGACCACTCTTGCTTAAATTTTACTTTCGCCACCGTATGATAAATTTCATTTCACCTGCATCGGGAGCAAAACTTACACTACAGAACAAGGAATTGATTGCTGATAACGGAGAAAAATTTCCCGTGGTGAATGGTGTGCCGCGTTTTGTGCCGGCCGATAATTATGCCAGTGCTTTTGGTTTGCAATGGAAGAATTTTGCCAAAACACAATTAGATAGTTTTAACGGAACCAAAATTTCGCAAGAGCGCTTAGAGCGTTGTTTGGGGTTTTCGATAGAACAACTGAAAGGAAAAAATTTACTGGAAGTAGGAAGCGGTGCAGGAAGATTTACCGAACTTTTTATGAAAGGTGGAGCACATGTGCATACGATTGATTTAAGCGTGGCTGTAGAAGTGAACAAAGAAAACATAGGCAATGCCGAAAATTATGCGGTAGCACAAGCGAGTGTTTATGAACTTCCGTTTCCGAAGCAAAGTTTTGATGTGGTTATTTGTTTGGGTGTAATTCAACATACACCTTCGAGCGAAAAAACGATTGATGCCTTATGGCAAATGGTTAAGCCCGGTGGTTTGCTGGTGATTGACCATTACATTTGGCGATTGGGTTATTATTTTAATCCCGCTACGTACTGGCGATTGGTGCTGAAAGAAATGAAGCCTGCTACTTCAAAAAAAATTGTGGATGTACTTACCGCTGTTTTCTTCCCGTTTCACTGGGCATTTAGAAATGTGCCAGCTTTGGATTGGTTAGTAAAAAGAGTTTCACCTGTTATGTGCTATATGCAATTACATCCTGAAATGAGTAAGCAGGAACATTATGAATGGGCACGTTTAGACACTAACGATTCACTGACCGATTACTATAAACACTTGCGCACAACCGCGCAAATAAAAACCGAGTTAAAAAAAATAGGCGGCAAAAATATTTGGATAAATGAAGGTGGAAATGGAGTGGAAGCGAGATGTGAGAAATAAAAGAGCATGAGTAACACAACAGACAAAGCAGGCGAAGTTTACTGGACAAAAGTTTGGAGCGAATCTGCTTTGCCTCCCAAAATTGATGTGCACGGTAAAAGCATTAACGATTATCCTTATCGTATGTTGCACAAATTTTATCAGCAACTTTTTGATGGAAAGAATACGAAGCAAATGAGTTTGCTTGAAATTGGTTGTGGCAACTCTGTATTCATGACCTACTTTGCCGAGGAGTTTGGTTTTAAGGTTGCGGGTCTTGATTATTCGCAACTCGGCTGTGAGCAATCGAAACAAATTTTGAAACGCGATGGTATTGAAGGCGATATTTTTTTAGGTGATGCCTTTGCCCCTTCTGCCGATTTGCTTAATAAGTATGACGTAGTTTGTTCCTTTGGTGTGGCAGAACATTTTACCGATACAGCAAAAGCACTCGAAGCATTTTCAAAATTTGTAAAGCCCGGTGGCATCCTTATTACATCGGTTCCAAATCTTGCGGGCGTTACTGGTTTGTTACAAAAGAACATGAACAAGCCTGTGTATGATATTCATGTGCCTATGGATAAATCGTATTTGGAAGGCGCAATTGCAAAAGCAGGATTGAAATTACTAAGCAGCACTTATTTTGTGAGCATCAGTTTTGCGGTAACGCTCGAAGGCATAAATGGAGAAACAATTCCTTTCTTCTTGCCGAAAAAAGTATTTCTTAAATCTATCCGCTACTTTTCAAAACTTGTTTGGATGGCTGAAGAGTTGGTTGGTTTACTACCGCTGACCAAAACTTTTTCTGCAGGTATAATTACTGCAGCAGAAAAAAGGTAGTTCTATAATTCGAATTTATAAACGGGGTCAACCGGAGAGTTAGGTGGCATTTCGATAATTGATTTGAGAATGCCGTTATCGAGCGCGTAAACCCAACCGTGCAGGTAAGGCGCGTTCTCTGTCTTCCATGCTTTTTGAATAATAGATGTTTTAGCAAGATTCATCAACTGCTCTTTCACACTTAGTTCTGTCATTCGATTTAATCGTTCTTTTTCGGTAGGCAGTGCATCAATTTCTTTTTGATACAAGCGGTAAACATCTTTGATGTTTCGAAGCCATTCATTCAACACACCGAAATGGCGGTTGGTCATAGCTGCCTGCACACCACCACATCCGTAATGCCCGCAAACAATAATGTGTTTCACTTTTAAAACTTCTACTGAGTATTGCAACACACTCAACAAATTCAAATCGCCATTCACCACTAAGTTGGCAACGTTGCGATGCACAAATATTTCTCCGGGGCGTGTGCCTGTAATTTGATTTGCCGGTACTCGACTATCGCTGCAACCAATCCATAAATACTCGGGAGATTGAAGGGATTCTAATCGGGTAAAAAAATCGGGGTCAAGTTCTACCTGTTTCTCAGCCCAAAGCTTGTTATCGTCTAAAAGTTTTTGAAACGGAATCATAAACTGCGAATTGTTTTACAAGAATAACCGCTTTTTCCATTTCCTATTTCGTACCGCCAAGAAACATATTTCTCAATACGCCTCATGCTTCCCTTCCTTCCTCAAAACCTCATTCACTTTCGGGCGATACGTTTTTTTGCGTTCCACTAATTTTTTGTCCACCGTATTCATATCGCGCTGCAATTTATTTAAGCCATCGTTTTGCGAAGTGGTGGGTTTAAAATCGCTGTAGGTAACACCAAAATAAATGTCGCTGATTTTGTCGCGCAGTTTTTCTTCATCGGCAAATAACACTGTTCTTCCTGTTTTAACGGGAACCAATTCAGCACGAATAGCTTCCAACGAATCAAAGTATTCTTTTACTATCGGTGCTTCGCCTTGCAAGTCTTTAATCATTTTCTGCTCGGCTAAAACCGAATCCATCAGCTTTGCTAAATCTTCCTGCATTTTGTAGGTACGCATTACCGCATTGTAATTTTCTTCGCGCTCAGCAGCTGTGGTCTTTGCTTTTGGGTCTACAATTAATTCTAATTCACCTTCGGCCGATTTATCATTCGCTATAATTTTCACTTTATATTTTCCTTCACGAACCATTGGTCCGGTAGTTGATGCCCCAAAGTCTGCCTTTGAACCACCTACTGCTACACGCGGTGGTTTCATGCGCATGTTCCATGTAATGATGTTTAATCCTTTGCGTTTTGTTCCGGGAAAGTCTACAATGAAATTTCCTTTGTCGTCATAAATCTGAACGGTTACGTTGCCGCTGTTCAATCGTTGTTTCAGATAGTAAGTAATCACCGCATCTTCGCTGGAGTTTGGTCCCACATATCCATATTCGCTATCCCAGAAATACTGATAATGTCCGTTGCTGATAGGGTATGCTCTGTCGGGAATTACTGCTACATCTTTATTCAACAGGTCTGCATTAATTTTTCGAAGCGGAGAAATATCATCAACAATTAAAACTCCTCTGCCGTGCGTGCCAACAACTAAATCATTTGTTTTAGGTTCAATTGTCATGTCGCGTACGAGTGCATATTCAGGAATATGACCTTTCATCTGCAACCAATTGATCCCCCCATCAATAGAAGTATATAATCCCATTTCTGTTCCGAGAAAAAGCAAATCTTTACTCACAAGGTCTTCTTTAATTTTGTGCGCGTAACCTTTGAATACTTCACACGAAAATATTTTCCAAGTCTTGCCCATGTCGGCAGATTTTGCTGCATACGTTTTCATATCACCGTAAGTGTGATTTTCGAAAGTTGCGTACACAACATTTTTATCGAAGCGCGAAGGCTCAATACTGCTCACCCATGTTTGCGCGGGCACACCACACGCTGTATAATTCTTGGCGAGGTTCGTCCATGTTTTTCCTCCATCGGTTGTCAGTTGCAAATTGCCATCATCTGTACCTGCATAAATCATATTTACATCCAAAGGTGATTCAGCAATTGTAAAAATGGTGCAATGATTTTCGGCTGAAGTATTATCGTTTGTCAAGCCACCGCTTTCTTCTTGTTTCAGTTTGTTAGGGTCGTTGGTAGTTAAGTCCGGTGAAATTTTTTCCCAGGTAATTCCTTTGTTTTCGGTCTTATAAAGAAATTGCGAAGCCATGTAAATTCTTTTTGGATTGTTCACACTCTTCACAATTGGCGTGTTCCAATTGAAGCGAAGTTTCGGGTCACCCTCGCCTGCTTTTGGTTGAATATCCTGAAACTGTTTTACGTTTCCATCGAACTTAGAAATGTGTCCGCCCTGATATTCGCTGTAGTTCAATTCGTGGTCTTCGGCATCGGGTTGCACCCAAAAGCCATCACCGCCACCTACATTTTTCCAGTCACCGTTTTCAATTCCACCGGGTGATTGCGAAGGCGCTTTCCATGAACCATTGTCCTGCATCCCGCAATAAACATTATAAGGTTCCTGGTCATCTACCTGCACATGATACAACTGCCCAACGGGAATCGTGTTCAAATAAATCCAGTTGTTGCCTTTGTCAACGCTCATATAGACTCCGCCATCGGTGCCTACATACATTTGCGAAGTGTTCTTTGGATTAATGTAGAGCGCATGCATATCGCTGTGCAAATAACTGCTTGCGGTAGCGCCAGTTCTGTTCCAGCTAAACCCGCCATCATCGCTGTATGAAAATTGAAAAGCAGGACGATAAATTCGTTTTGGATTTTCGGGGTCAATTTGAATAGTGCTGAAATAAAACGGACGCGCACAAATATTATCATCGGCACTTTGCTCTTTCCAATTTTCGCCACCATCGCTGCTCAACAATAAAGTAGTGCGTTTCGATTCTACAATCATCACTAAGTTTTCGGGAGCAGATGGTGCAAGTGCAATTGCTGCGCGACCGATATCTCCTTCGGGCAAACCTTTCTGAATTTTCTTCCAGGTCTTGCCGCCATCAATTGATTTCATTACAGAACTTCCCGCACCGCCCGAACTGAATGCATACGGCTTTCTGCGGAACTGCCAGAAGGTGGCATACATTGTATTCGGATTTTTAGGGTCAAGTGCAAAATCTGCACAGCCAGTGCTGTCGTTTACATAAACAATCTTCTCCCATGTTTTTCCTCCGTCAGAAGTTTTATACAAACCGCGATCAGGAGAATTACTCCACAACTTTCCGGGCACAGCAACAAAAATTATATTCGGGTCATTTGGATGAATTGCAATTTTGCTGATGTGCTCTGAATTAGGTAAACCCATGAACACCCAGTTTTCTCCGCCATCGGTAGTTTTATAAATACCGTTGCCGATTGAAACCGTGTTACGCATATTACTTTCACCGGTGCCCACCCAAACAATATCAGGATTTGTTTGGTCAATTGCCACCGCACCAATGCTTTGACAATATTTATCGAACACCGAATGAAACTGCGCACCACCGCTCGTTGTTTTCCAAACTCCGCCACCCGCAGTGCCTACATAAATTATTCGCGGGTCGTTGTTGAAGCCATCAATAGCGGTAATTCTTCCACCGGTAATGGCAGGACCGATGTGCCGCGCTTCCAATTTTCCTAACGCAGCACTTGTTAACCTCACCCCAACCCTCTCAGAAGGAGAGGGAGCAGATTTGTCTTTTGATTTTTGCGCGAACGTATTTATTGAAAGAGAAAAAATGATTGCAAGGAAAAATATTTTGTTCTTCATGTTGTTTGCGTTTTTGTATTTGTCTTTAAAGTCCCCCTCGGGGATTTAGGGGCTGGGTTTAAGGATTCTTCGGTTTATCAAACATCTTCGCATCAATAGCTGAGTTCACTTCCACCTTCGAATAATTCACAGGGCCACCTTGTTCGTTTCCATTTTCATCAATACGCTGTACGCAAAACGGAACTACTAAACCAAAATCATTTTTTTTGAAATCGGAATAGCTGATATAATTCTTCTGCTCTTTATCTTTCAGCTTCACGCGTTGCACTTCTTTCAAAATGTAAAACGTTTCTGCATCCAGAAAATAATAAACCACGTCGCCCTCTTTTGTGGTGAGTCGAAGTTTCAACACATCGGTGCCATCCATATCATCGGTGCCGAGATATTCAACGGTAAATCCTTTTTGTTTGTAGTTAAACAACAAGCCTTGCGGATCGCTTCCTAATTTATCGCTACGAATTTCTTCGGGCGACACTGGATCAGTTTCTCTTTTTCCTCCAAACGGATTGTAACTCCAACCGCTATCTGCACGAATAGCGCTCTTGCTCGTCATGCCTTGCCAACTAAAATCAGAGTAAGACCCCTTGAAAGGTTTGCTGATATAAATTCCATTCAGCGGTGCCAACATACCCGGACCCATTTGATAAGTGCCCGTGTATTTAAGCGAAATTACTTTGCTCCATTTTTCAGCACCACCTGTAGCGACTATGTATTTGTTGACGATGTCGTCAGCCGTTTGTGAAAACATTTTATTGGAGAAGAATAGAAGAAAAAAGAGAAGAACATTTTTCATGTCAATGAATTTAGAAACCGAAAATAGAAATGTTTTTGAAAACTATGTAAGTGGTTACATATTTCTGATTTAAGCCAAAAGGACAACCTTTTAAGAAGTGCCGCTTCCATAATTTTCTACATTCGGTGAATGAAAAAAATATTTCTGCTCCTCGTTGCTTTTGCAACTACACAAATTCTCTTTGCGCAAAAAGACCTGACCAAATATGTTGACCCTTTTATAGGCACAGGTGGACATGGACACACTTTCCCGGGACCGACAATGCCTTTTGGTATGGTGCAGTTGAGTCCTGATACACGATTGAAAGGTTGGGATGGCTGCTCGGGGTATCATTACTCAGATAAGCTGATTTACGGTTTCTCGCACACGCATCTGAGCGGAACTGGTTGCAGTGACTACGGAGATATTCTTTTAACTCCAACCGTTGGCAAGCCGCAGTTCAGTAACAAGAAGTATTCTTCGCCTTTTAAAAAGGAAAGCGAGAAAGCAAGCGCGGGTTACTATTCGGTGTTTCTTGATAAGCCGAAAGTGAAAGTTGAATTGACGGCAACTACACGCACCGGTTTACACAAATACACTTTTCCAAAATCTACTTCTTCGAATATCATTTTGGATTTAACGCACCGCGATTTTGCGAAGCAGGGAGAAATAAATATTACGGGCAACAACGAAATTTCAGGAACGCGCGTGAGCAAGCAGTGGGCCGATAATCAGATTCTGTATTTCGTAATTCAGTTTTCTAAACCGTTTATTGAATCAGGTATTGCAAAGGCTGAGGCCGTAAACACCAACTCTAAACACGATACCGGTTCTTTGCTGAAAGCATTTGTAAGTTTTAATACGGAAGAAGGCGAAGTGATTTATGCGCGTGTTGGAATTTCGGCAGTGAGTATTGATGGCGCTCGAAAAAATTTAGAAACAGAACAAAAGGATTTTGATTTTGAAAAGACAAAACGCAATGCAGAAGCTGAGTGGAATAAAGAGCTAAGCAAAATTGAAATTGAAACCACTGATGAAAACAACAAGCGCACTTTCTACACTGCGCTTTATCACTGCATGATTTCACCTAATACTTACATGGATGTAGACGGCAAATATCGTGGGCGCGATTTTAAAGTTCACGAAACAAATTCGTTCAACTACAGCACCGTGTTTTCGCTTTGGGATACTTACCGCGCGCTTCACCCACTGCTGACTTTGATTGACAAAAAACGCAGTTCAGATTTCATCAACACATTTATTAAAGAGTATGAAGAAGGTGGTCGCTTACCGGTTTGGGAGTTGAGCAGTTGCGAAACCTGGTGCATGATTGGCTACCACGCCATTCCGGTAATTACCGAAGCGGTTATGAAAGATGTTACGGGCTTTGACGTAAACAAAGCTTATGAAGCAATGAAGTTCAGTGCTATGGAAGACAAGAATGCGCTGGATAGTTACAAAGCGAACGGCTACGTAAAATATCAGAGTAACGGACAAAGTGTTTCGCGCACGCTGGAATATGGTTTTGATGATTGGTGTATTGCCATGGTGGCAAAGAAACTCGGCAAGCAAGACGACTATAATTATTTTATTCAGCGAGCACAGAGTTATAAAAATGTGTTTGACAAGGAAACAGGTTTCATGCGTCCGCGCAATGGAGAATTTCTTTCGCCATTCGACCCATTTAAGGTTGACAACAATTACACCGAAGGAAATTCATGGCAATATTCTTTTTACGTACCGCAGGATTTAACCGGACAAATGAAATTGCTTGGCGGCAAAGAAAAGCTGGCCGCGTTTCTTGATTCTCTATTTACCGCTTCATCGAAATTAACCGGCCACAAGCAACCCGACATAAGCGGTATGATTGGGCAGTATGTGCACGGCAACGAGCCCAGCCATCAGATTGCTTATGAGTATAACTATGCAGGCCAGCCATGGAAAACACAAAGCATGGTGCGCAGAATTATGAATGAAATGTATCACGCTGCACCCGATGGTTTAAGTGGCAATGAAGATTGCGGACAGATGAGTGCCTGGTATGTTTTCAGTGCGCTGGGTTTTTATCCTGTGTGCCCGGGCAGCGACCATTATGCGATTGGCTCAGCCGTTTTAGATAAGGCAACTATTCATTTAGAAAACGGAAAATCATTTACAGTTACTGCCAACGCCAACCAAAAGGAAAATGTTTACATCAGTTCTGCTAAACTGAATGGCGCTAACTACACCAAGAGTTATTTGTTGTATGATGATTTAAAAAACGGTGGCACACTTCATTTGGAAATGAGCGGTGAGCCCAACAAAAATTGGGGAAGCAGCGAAGGTGATATACCTGTTACGAAAATTGATTGATACGGGATTTGATATTGAAAAATCTTTTGTAAAAAAGTTCATTTCATTCCCCTATCACAGCATTGATCGAATGCTTCGCTTACTAAAAAATATGATGACAAAAATTGCTTCACAATTAATAATCCTGGCTCTCTCCGTTTCAAGTTTGTTTGCGCAAACCAGTCACGACTTAGCTAAAAGTATTGAACAAAATCCGGACTTCAAGTTGGTGAAAGAAAAAGCGCAGGCAATAATTAAAACGGGGTTCAATGCCGGTGATGGTTATATACAAGTTTGGATAAGAGATTTGAATACGTTTATAGAATTAGCAATGGATGCAAATCAGAAAGAAGTTGAAAATGCGCTGTTGGTGTTTTTTAAACTTCAGGCAGAAGACGGAAATATTTTAGATGGATATACTCCGGCTAAGGATAAAAAGCCCTTCACTAAAAAAAAGGATTGCGTGAATACAACTTTGGCTCCTAACTACTGCGGCCATAAAAACACAGTGGCAACCGATCAGGAAACTTCACTGATTCAAGCCGTTTACAAATACGTTACTAAAACCGGAAATACTCAATTTCTGCAAACTAAAGTTGGTGAAATAACGGTGGCACAACGAATGGAAATGGCTATGCTTTATTTGATGAAGCATAAGTGGACTGAAAAATACGGGTTGATTATTGGAGCCGCTACAGCCGATTGGGGCGATGTGCAACAAAGCGGTTTCAGTGGGGTGGATATTTCGAAGAAAACAAAATTCTGTGCCGATATTTACGACAACGCCATGATGATTATCGCCCTAAAAAACATGATGGAAATTATTCCCGAAACCAAAAGCACATGGCAACCCATATGCGATTCCATTGCACAAAACACCATGAAGTATTTATGGGATAATAAAAATCAGAAGTTCATTCCTCATCTGTATTTAGATGGTTCGCCATATCCTGCAAGCTTTGATGAAAACAAAATTTTTTACCACGGAGGAACAGCCGTTGCTATTGAAGCAGGGCTTTTATCTAAAGAGCAAATACAAGTTTCGTTACAAAAAATGAAAGCCAATATAAAGGAGTCAGGAGCCGCATCTATTGGATTAACGCTCTATCCTGTTTACCCAAAATGGGCTTTTGAAAATCCGGGCTTAACTCCCTGGCAGTATCAAAACGGTGGCGACTGGACATGGTTTGGCGGAAGAATGATTCAACAGTTAGTGCGCTTTGGATTTGTTGAAGATGCATACGAATGCTTACAACCCATGACCGCAAGGGCTGCAAAAAATAATGGCTTTTACGAATGGTATACAAAAGAAAATAAACCAAAAGGTTCAGGAACTTTTAGAGGCGAAGCCGGTGTGCTGTATAAGTCCATTATCATGTTAGAAGATTGGAGCAAAAATCAAATCAAAAATTAAAACAGGAAGTAGATTCATTAAAAGCATTTTGATTTTTGACAGCAGAAATGATGACCAAGCAGTATACATTTTTAATAGCGCTCTGCATTTTTTGCCATTCAGTATTTTCTCAAAATGCTGATTATCGCAACACCTCCTTAAGCTTTGAAACAAGGGCTTGGGATTTGCTTAGCAAAATGACGCTGGAGCAAAAAATTTCGCAATTGGGAAACGATGCTCCTTCTATTTCCACTTTGGGTATTGAAAAATACGATTGGTGGAATGAATGTTTGCATGGTGTGGCAAGAGCCGGTGAAGCCACTGTGTTTCCTCAAGCCATTGGAATGGCAGCAAGTTTTGATACCGCATTGATGTATAAAGTTGCTGATGCTATAAGCACAGAGGCGCGCGCAAAATACAATGAGGCTGTTCGTAGAAACCAACAGGGTAAGCGCTATTACGGACTTACTTTCTGGTCACCTAACATCAATATCTTTCGAGATCCTCGCTGGGGACGCGGACACGAAACCTATGGAGAAGACCCCTATTTAACCGCAGTAATGGGAGTTCAGTTTGTAAGAGGTTTGCAGGATAACGACCCCAAATATTTTAAAGTGATAGCCACTGCCAAACACTATGCGGTTCACAGCGGTCCGGAATCTGAACGGCATTTTTTTAATGCAGAACCCCCAATACGCGATTTGTATGAAACCTATCTTCCGGCTTTTGAATCCTTAGTAAAAAAGGCGGGTGTGTTTTCAGTAATGAGTGCTTACAACCGGGTTTATGGTCAATCGGCCAGTGCAAGCAAATTGCTGCTTGAAAATATCTTGCGTAACGAATGGGGTTTTAATGGATACGTGGTTTCAGATTGTGGCGCTATACGCGACATTTATAAGTTTCATAAAATTACGGAGAACAGAACACAGGCTTCTGCCTTGGGCATTACTAATGGTTGCGATTTAGATTGCGGAATTGTTTATCAGTCTGCGCTTAAAATGGCAGTTAAAAAAAATCTTGTTTCAGAGCAGGATATTGATACTTCTGTTTACCGCTTAATGTATGCCCGCATGAAACTGGGTATGTTCGATAGCGCTGAAGACGTGCCTTTTTCGAGCATTCCATTCTCTGCAAACAATAGCACTCAACACGATGCATTAGCTTATGAAATGGCGAAAAAGTCAATGGTGCTTTTAAAGAACAATGGCATTTTACCGTTAAGCAAAAACGCAATAAAAAAAATTGTGGTCTTAGGTCCCAATGCTAACAGTTTAGCAGTATTGCGCAGTAATTATTTTGGCGAAGCATCGCATCCTGTAACGGTGTTAGAAGGAATTAAAAAGTTAGCAGGCAATACGATTGAAATATTTTATGCGAATGAAGTTCCCATTGCTTTAGCCAATTCCCAAAAATTTAAATTTTCATCTGCAACACTTGAAAAAATTAAAGCTGCTGATCTGGTATTATTTGTTGGCGGATTAGATGCCACCTGGGAAGGCGAAGAAGGAAGTGTGATGAAAGCAGTAAGCGGCTTTTCGGGTGGCGACAGAACAAAAATTGAATTACCGGAAATTCAGTTACAAGCATTGCAGGCAATAAAACAAATCGGTAAGCCTGTTGTATTCGTCTTGATGTCGGGCAGTGCGGTATCGTTCAATGGCATGGAAAAAAACATGGATGCCATTTTGCAAGCATGGTATCCCGGCCAACGAGGAGGTGATGCCGTAGCCGATATTCTTTTTGGAAATTATAATCCTGCCGGGCGTTTACCTCTTACTTTCTATTCATCAACCAATGAGCTTGGCGACTTTCGAAATTATAACCTTCGCTCCGGCAAAGGGCTTACCTACCGTTTCTACAAAGGCAATGCACTCTATCCGTTTGGTCACGGACTCAGCTACACTCAATTTGAATATTCCAATCTTGAAATTGATAAAACAACATTTTCAAATACAGATACCATCCGTGTTTCTGTAATGATTAAAAATATTGGGAATGCGGATGGTGAAGAAGTTGTTCAGTTATATATCAAAGATGTGGACTCAAAACTTTGGATGCCAGAAAAACAACTAAAAGGTTTTCAAAAAATTTATTTAGAAAAAGGCGAAACAAAAAAACTGAGTTTCCAAATAACGATTGCAGATGCACTTCGATACTATGACGAAAACACAAAACAATTTAAAGTGGAACCCGGAGAATTTCAAATTCAAATTGGCGCATCCAGTCAGGATATCAGGCTTAAAAGGAATGTGGAGGTGAGGTGACGTTTTTAAAACTTAATAAACGTAGTAAGATCGTTGTAAGCCTTTGTTTAAAAATTAACCTGCCAACGCGTTTTAGTAATTCTTTATTTCTTTGATTATGCTAAAACCACTCTCTCTGAAAAAGGCAATCCTTCTTTTTGTACTCTTTCCTTTATTTCTTTTTTCTCAAAAAGATTTTTCTGTTTATGTAAATCCGTTTATTGGTACCGGTGGACATGGACACACTTTTCCTGGTGCTACGGTTCCTTTTGGTATGGTGCAACTGAGCCCCGATACACGATTGACAGGTTGGGATGGGTGCTCGGGCTATCATTATTCCGATAAAAAGATTTATGGTTTTTCACACACGCACTTGAGCGGCACCGGTTGCAGCGATTATGGCGATGTGATGCTGATGCCAACCGTTGGTAAGGTTCGGTTGAGCAACAAAAACAACTCTTCCACTTTCAAAAAGGAAACCGAGAAAGCAAGTGCTGGTTATTACTGTGTTTTTCTTGATAAGCCAAAAGTTAAAGTAGAACTGACTTCTACTACCCGCACAGGTTTACACAAATACACCTTTCCAAAAACGTCTTCAGCCAATGTAATTCTCGACTTAACGCACCGCGATAGAGCGAAGAAGGGCGAAATAAATATTACCGGCAACAACGAAATATCAGGTTATAGGATCAGTTCTGCCTGGGCAAGTAATCAGCACGTATACTTCGTTATTCAGTTTTCAAAACCGTTTAAAAAATTTGGAACAGCAAAAGCTGATGCGATAAGCAAAGGTAGCAAGCATGTTCGCGGAAGTTTATTGAAAGCATTCGTACAGTTTGAAACCGAAGAAGGGGAAATGATTTATGCGCGTGTGGGAATTTCGGCTGTGAGTGTAGAAGGCGCACGTAAAAATTTAGAAGCCGAGCAACCAAGTTTCGATTTTGAAAAGATAAAAACTGATGCTGTAAAACTTTGGAACAAGGAGCTTGGAAAAATTGAAGTAGAATCCGATAGCGAGAACAATAAGCGCACATTCTATACTGCACTATACCACAGCATGATTGCACCCAATGTTTATCAGGACGTGGATGGTAAATATCGTGGACGCGACTTGCAAGTGCACGAAACCAAGGACTATACCAATTATACTGTTTTCAGTCTGTGGGACACCTATCGCGCTTTACATCCGCTGCTCACCATCATTGACCGTAAGCGAACTTCCAACTTCGTCAATACTTTTATAACACAATATAAAGAAGGTGGTTTACTGCCTATTTGGGAACTTGCTGCAAACGAAACATACTGCATGATTGGCTACCATGCCGTGCCTGTAATTACTGATGCTTATTTAAAAGGAATTCCGAGTATTAACGCTGAGCTGGCATTGCAGGCTATGCGCAAAAGCGCGGAGACCGATGAAAAAGGTTTGCGAACTATTAAGTTACCAAGCTCGCTCTTAGCTGAAATTTCATTATACAGATACAAGAAGGGAATGAGCTACTATTTTAAAAACGGCTATATCAAGAATAGCTTTATGAGCGGGTCGGTGGCTAAAACGTTGGAGTTTGCTTATGACGACTGGTGTATAGCACAAATGGCTGCTGCAATGGACAGCAATTCTGTTTATGAAAAGTATATTAAGCGGGCACAGAATTATAAAAATGTTTATGACCCTTCTACACATTTTATGCGTGCCCGTACTAAAAGAGGTTTTGTAGGAGGCTTCGATCCTTTCAAAGCCAGCCTCACGGTATACTGTGAAGCTAACGCCTGGCAATACTCACCTTATGTGCCTCAAGATATTTCAGGACTTATGCAGCTGGCCGGAGGCAAAGAGCGATACAGTCAGTTTCTTGATTCCCTCTTCCAAACTACCTCACAATTGAAAGGGCTCCACACGCAAGATATCTCGGGAATGATAGGGCAGTATGCCCACGGCAATGAACCCAGTCATCATGTAGCCTACATGTATAATTACACCGGCCAAGCATGGAAAACACAAGCGATGACCCGAAGAATTATGTCGGAATTTTATCTTAATAAACCTGACGGATTGCCGGGCAATGAAGACTGCGGACAGATGAGTGCCTGGTATGTTTTCAGTGCGCTAGGTTTTTACCCGGTGTGCCCGGGCAGCGACCATTATGCGATTGGCTCACCGCTTTTCGACAAGGCGATTATTCATTTAGAGAACGGCAAATCGTTTACCATTCAAACTTCGGGCAATGGCAAAAACAATTTTTACATCAACGCAGCGAAGTTAAATGGTGCGAATTATTCCAAATCGTTTTTAGAATATGCTGATATAGCTAATGGCGGAACTCTGGAATTAAACATGAGCAGCGAGCCAAATAAAAATTGGGGAAGCGGAGAAGGTGATGTGCCGGTGACGAAGATTGAGAATTGATTTGATTGCTGAAGGAATTTGCTGAACCGATTTTTATAAATTAAATTTAACTGTAAATACGATTAAGCGTAAACAGAACAAATCTGAATTTGAACATTGGGAAGATCTCTCCGATGGAGGAAGAAAATACTGGTTTGATCTGAAAGGGAAAGTAAGTGGCTTTGCGCGATACATTAAAGTAGTGAATAGTGAAGAAGAAACTGTTTCGTTTACTCAAGAGATTTATAATAGCGATGGAGAGCTAACTCATATTCACGAAAAATATCCAATAGATAAAGGACATCAAAAAATGAAACCATGATAACGAAACAAATAATTGCACAGCAACTTTTAAAATATCTGAACCATCAAATAACTCTTGCCGTTTTAGTTGACTGGGCAGAGAACTCGATAATGCAAGGAAATATAGAACCTACCGAGCCGCGTGCACTCATGCAAATACTCGGACGCATTGGTGCGGCTGATGTAAAAGAGTTTGGTTTGCTATGGGAAGACTGCGACTCTATGATGCACCAACTCGGCTATGATATAAAGGTGGATGCCAACTTAGCGGCATAGTTAGTGATGTGCAGGTGACGAAGATTGAGTGAGAGAGAATCGCTTAACTATTCTATAGTTGTTTTAATAATGAGCATAGCAATGAAAAAAATAATCTTAACGAATAGTGCAATTTTATTGATTGTATTAGGTTTTGCACAAGCGAACTTTAAATGGGAAAAAATTGATTCTGTAGCGAAAACAAAAGCTCAGATATATTCCGATACAAAAATGTTTATTGCGGAAACATGGAAGGCAGCCTCTTCAACAATAAACAAAGGCGCAATTGCAAGTATAATTTTTACTGGGAAAGGAGAAATAGTTAAAAACCTTTCAGCTGAAAAACATTCGATTCAAAATGATGATAAAGATAATGGTGCTATTTTGGTAAAAGGTGAAATGGAATTTAGCTCAGACTTCATGATGAACTCACATATTTATAGGTACTCTTACGATGTTAAGTTTTTAATGAAAGATAATAAGTATAAAATGACCATTGAAAATGTCCATTGCAATTATGCTCGATGCGTAAATATAGATTGGCCACTTATTGAACCCTGTGAGGATGTCGATTGCCCAGGGTTTAGCGAAACATCAATGCCTAGTAATAAATTAATAGAGTTGATGACATCGTTAAAAGAGAACTTACAAAACATAGCAAATAGTTATGTAGCATACATTAAAACCCCAAGTGCATCTAATGGTGATTGGTAAAAATAATTTGCACTTTGTTATTGCTTTAGTATCGGCTTTGCGATATGTCACCAACATTTTTTACTTCACCATCACCTTCTTCACGCCCAAACCATCTGCGGTTCGGTATTCAATAAAGTAAATGCCTCGCGCGTATTGACTGATGTCAATCGTGGTTTCATAAAAAGGAGAAGCGGTTTTTAGCGCATAAATAATTCGACCCGTTATATCGCGCACATTTATTTCTCCATCTGTTTTCGCGGGTGAATTAAATCGCAATTCAAAAATTCCGTGGTTGGGGTTCGGATAAATCGAAAAAGTTTCAGCTAAAACAGAATTCTGTTTTTTAATACCTGTGGTTGTATTGGTACACACTTCACCGGAGTCAATTACAGTCAATGCATAGTCAGGTAATGTTCCCGGAAAATTTGCTTTCAAATACCAAAACGGAGCAGCACCCGCGCTTGTGTATGCTGTGCCGTCATAAGTAATTTGGTAATAACCTACGGTATCGGAAGTAGTTCCCGAAACGTGTATGCACATTCTTCCTTCGGGGTGCATGATACCGTTCACAGGTGTAGCTACCTTTGTAATTCCCGTTGGCAAATTATGAAACGCACTTACTTTGATAGAGTCTATGGTAATTCCACCAAGCGATGGCGGGCAAAATAATTGCAGCGTAATATCATAAGGCTGATTTCTGATTACACAGGGCAGTTCTTCAGATGGTGGTGCAAACAAATTGTAGTTGTTGGTGTCAATCACACACGATTGACTGAAAACACTACTAACAGAAACAAGAAGAACAAAAAAGAGGACTTGAAGTTTTTTCATTGGTATTTATTTGAAAAGCATTTATACATGAGCAATAGCAGAAACATTCTCCAGCATATCCTTCGTCATCTTAGGCAAAGTAAATTCAGGTTTCCATCCCCAGTCTTTTTGTGCCACCGCATCATCAATACTCTGCGGCCAACTTTCGGCAATTGATTGGCGAAAATCGGGTTTGTAAGAAATAGAAAAATCAGGAATTGTCTTTTTGATTTCTGCGGCTACATCCTGCGGGGCAAAACTACATCCTGCAAAATTATATCCCGAACGCACCGTAATTTTTTCGGCAGGCGCTTCCATCATCTCAATCGTCCCGCGAATGGCATCGGGCATATACATCATGGGCAGTACCGTATCGTGTTTCAAAAAGCATTCATACTTTTTCTTTTCTGCCGCTTCAAAAAAAATATCTACCGCATAATCGGTAGTGCCGCCACCCGCTTTTGTTTTGTAGCTGATTAAACCCGGATAACGCAGCGAGCGCACATCCAATCCGCGCTTTTGAAAATACCAATCGCACCAGCGCTCACCTGCCTGCTTGCTGATGCCGTAAATCGTATTGGGTTCCATAACCGTGTATTGTGGTGTATTTACTTTAGGCGTTGTTGGTCCAAACACAGCAATGGTAGAAGGGAAAAATAATTTCTTCACTCCGTTTTCGGTGCAAACATCAAGCACGTTGCGCAAACCTTTCATGTTCACGCGCCAGGCAAACTCCGGATTTTTTTCTCCTGTGGCAGAAAGTATAGCCGCTAAATGATAAATCTGGTTGACGTTGAAACGCTTTACAAAATCAGCAAGACCATTTTTGTAAAGCACATCAAGGCGCACAAAATCTCCGCCTTCTTTTAATTCGGGAGTTCCGTCTTTAAGGTCAGAAGCAATTACAGTTTTATAAATTTTTCGAAGTGCCAGAACCAATTCGGTTCCGAGTTGACCTCCTGCACCGGTTACAAGTATCGTGTCTGAATGCATAAATGCTTTGTGATAATTTTATCCCCGAGTCCTCACCGTTCTCTTTGTCATGCTGAGTTTGTCGAAGCATTTTCCTTCTTCAAACCCTTCGACAAGCTCAGGGTGACATTTCGCTTTCGTTTATCTAATCAACGTTGAACTTCCTTTGTCATCTGCGGCAACACCATTGTTGTAAACCACATGATAAACATAAATATAAGTGCCCACCGGCTGCTCTTTGCCACGGAAAACTCCATCCCATCCATCACCAGTTTGCATGTTCAGGTTTTCATAAACCATTTCGCCCCAACGATTAAAAACTCTGAACTGCAATTGTTGCACGTTCTTCATAATTGCAACCAAGCGGTCGTTTACATTATCACCATTCGGTGAAAATGCAGAAGGCACAAGCACTCTGTTTTTATCGCCCTGACATGTAGTAGGATTAGTAGTCGGTTCGCGTAGCGAATCCTGTGCCGCTGCCTGACAGCCGTTGGCATCAGTCACTATTACCGTGTAAAAACCTTTACCTATTTTTTCTACATGCGAAGTAGTATCGAATGGCGAAGTGTTCCATGCGAAAGTAAAGGGACCAGTTCCTCCGCTTGTGTTTGCTACCACAGCACCCGATGAATCGCCAATGCAATTAGGATCAACGGTAACAATGCTTACGGTGAATGGCGAAGGTGCGCTCACTCCAATGTTAGAACTTGCTGAGCAGGAATTTAAATCAGTAGCAGTAACCGAATAAGTTCCTGTAGCCACTTGCGGACTTTGTTGTGCTGAAGTAAATCCTCCTGTGCCCGACCAGTTAAACGTAAATGGAGAAGTTCCTCCGGTTACCGTTGTCGTAATAACTCCGTTGGCAGAATCAGAACACAAAGGTTCAGTAGAACTGAGTTGAATATTTATTTCGGCAGGCGAAGTAATGGTTCCTGTAAGAATTGAATCGCATCCGTTAGCATCCTGAATAACTATAGAGAATGGACCTGCATCTAAACTGTTCACACTTGAAGAAGTAGAAAAATTACTCCAGAAATAAGTGTAAGGTGAAGTTTCACCGCTCACATTTACCGAAGCTGTTCCATCAGTTGCTCCATAGCAAAGTAAATTTGTTGAAGTAAGAACAATAGCAAAAGGAGTTGGTTCGCTCAATGTTGCGCTTGACGAAACACTGCATCCGTTGGCGTCAGTCACTGTTACTGTATGCGTTCCTGCTTTTACGTTATTCAGATTTTGTGTGGTTGCATTTGTAGGTGACCACAAATAGCCGTAAGGTTGAACACCTCCGCCTACGGTTACGTTTACAATTCCATCACTTCCGGCATTGCAGCGCGGGTTAAACGTGAAAGGAATAGTTGAAGTAAGAAGTGTTGGCTCTGTAACGGTGTAAGTGTTTCCTGCTGTGCAACCAACGTTGTCAGTCACCGTAATCGTATAAGTTCCGGGTCCGAGATTTGGATTGTCTTCTGTAACAACAGAATTATTTGACCAGGCAAATTGCAAAGGACTTTGACCACCTGTTGAAGTGAGATACACACCACCATTTGCTGCACCAAAACATTGTACATCGTTCAAGCTGTCAAGTGTGATAATTACCGTAGTTGTGTTTGCTACATTTACTGTTGCCGATGCGGTGCATCCACCAAAATCAGTAACGGTTACGTTGTAATTTCCCACACAAAGCAAAACTGCATTTGCTAATTGCTGTGGCGGATTCGAATTCCATGCATAAGAATATGGAGTAGTTCCTCCCGTTGCTGTTGCACTTGCCGAGCCATCACAAGCTCCACCGCAGGTAACAGGATTTCCGTTTGCAGTAACACCAATTTGTGCCGGAACATTAATAGTTACCGAAGCACTTGCCTGACATCCTTTTGAATCAGTAACAGTTAAACCGTAATTTCCTCCGGCTAAACCCGTTTGAGAAGTTACGTTACCCGCACTGTTGCTCCAGGTATAACTAAAAGGAGCAAGTCCACCTTGAAGGGTTGAAGCAATTTGTCCGTCAGTTCCGTTAAAGCACGAAACATCTTGCTTGGTTAACGCCACCGCAAAAACAAAATTCGGATTGTCGGTTAATGAAAGTGTGAACGTTCCCATATCCGTAGCACTGGCTCCATCTACCACTAAATAATAATCGCCTGGCTGACAAATAGAATAGTTGATGAGCGATTGATTTCCGCAGCCGTTATCATCTGAAGTATCGGCAGTAGCAAGTCCACAGCCGCTGAATAAATAAAGGTAGCTGTCGAACTGCGCACCGTTCACTCCACAAAGCGAAGCGGTAATTCCAATCGTACCGTTTACATGAAATTTGTACCAAACATCGTTACCCGGTGAAAGCGTATTGGTATTTGAATAACACTCGTTGCTGTTGTAATGCGAAAGCGTTGTTCCGCTCGTAAGCGTTCCCAAATCAATAGGGTTAGCACATGAAGTTCCTTTGGTGTATTGCCAATAGCTTTCAATGCTTGGGTGGTAAAAATCGTTAGGACCTGTATTGCCGTTTACATAACCGTGACTATACCATTGACAAGGCGGACCTAGGCGGTAATTCATGTTGGTTTTATAAACCGGCACATCGTTATTGTAATCATCTTCTTCGCTAAACAAACAACCTATAAAAGGAATATTTGCACAACAACTCGAGGCCTCATAACTGCAACGGCCTCCACTACTTCCGCAAGGAGTTAACCCGCTAATGATGGCAAAATCGGAAGGGATATCATCTTCGAAACAGTTCTCTTTTATTTCAAAAAATTGAGGAACTGTAGCACCTGGATAGGTATAGTTATACAAAACCAAATTGTAATCGTTTGAATATTCGGGACCGCCAACCGTCATTGGCAAATCTGCCTGCAAACAACCACTTCCCTGCCAACCTATACCGCTAATGTTTCCCTTGTCTTGCGCTGAATAATAAAACGTAAATTCATCACCTGCCAACGAACCTGGCAAATTGAAATTACCAACCTGAAGAGTTACTCCATCGCGATTATTGGCACTTGGATATTGCACCTTTACATCGCGAAGGCGAACCTGCAATTGAATAGGTCCGTCATTTAAAGTTTGAGCGGGTAAATTTTCGAATACAGCTAGGAATAAAAACGCTGCTGAAAATAGTTTGTAGAAATTCTTCATAGAGAGCTGGTTTTTTCGGTGCGTAAAAGTAAATTTTTCAATCTGCTTTCAGCATTTTTCATTGGCTCGTTTTCTAAATTCCAAATTTTCAAATTCCTTCTTTGCCAAATAGTAAATTCAAGTAGGTTTGCCGCCTTAATTTTTGCCATGATAAAATTTGAAGAAACCGTTTTGAAAAACGGGTTGAAAATAATTGTTCATGAAGATACAGCCACCACTATGGCGGCAGTGAACATTTTGTATAAAGTAGGCTCGCGCGATGAAGATATTCAGCAAACGGGCTTCGCACATTTGTTTGAGCATTTCATGTTTGAAGGCTCGAAAAATATTCCTGAGTTCGACACGCCTTTGCAAAATGCCGGTGGCGAAAACAATGCCTTTACTTCTACAGACATTACCAACTACTACGACATTCTTCCTGCTAATAATCTCGAAACTGCTTTTTGGCTAGAGAGCGACAGAATGCTTTCACTCGCTTTTGATGAAGAGAGTTTGAACACGCAGAAAAATGTAGTGATGGAGGAATTCAAAGAGCATTACATCAATCAGCCGTACGGAGATGTGTGGCATAAGATGTGCGCGCTGGCTTATAAAGTTCACCCTTATCAGTGGCCTGTTATTGGTTTGAACCTGGAACATATTGAACAGGTGAAAATGCAATCGGCAAAAGATTTCTTCTTCAAATATTATCGTCCGAACAATGCGGTGTTGGTGGTGGGCGGCAATGTAAAAGCCAATGAAGTTTTCGCTTTAGCCGAAAAATGGTTTGGTGAAATTCCTTCAGGTGAAAAAATTACTCGCAACCTCCCTAAGGAACCGATTCAAAACGAGGAAAGGATTTTGGAAGTGAAAGCCGATGTGCCGGTTCATTCCATTTACAAAGCTTACAAAATAGGCACCCGCAACTCGGCTGATTTTTACGCGACTGATTTGCTGCGTGATATTTTAAGCAATGGCGATTCCTCGCGTTTGTATCGTCAACTGGTGAAAGAAGAAAAACTATTCAGCAGCATTAGTGCCTACGGAACGGATAGCATAGACGAAGGACTTCTTTTGGTGGAGGGAAAGTTGAGCAAAGATATTTCAATGGATGTTGCTGAAAAGGCTATTGAAAAAGTGCTCCATGAAATGACACAGGAAAAAATTTCGGATGATGAATTAGAGAAAGTGAAAAACAAAATAGAAGCATACATGGTGTTCAGCGAAGTAAATGTGCTGAACCGCGTAATGAATCTCGCTTACTTCGAAATGCTGGGCAATGCTGCTGATGTAAATAACGAAGCTGAAAAATACCGTGCAGTAACTGCCGAACAAATGCAGGCAGCCGCAGCTAAAGTTTTCAGAAAAGAGAACTGCAATACGATTAGATATTTTTCGAATAATTAATTCTACACGAAGGCGCCAAGACGCGAAGCGAGCAAATCTGTATTCTTTGTGTCTTTGCGACTTTGTGTAAATAAAAAATAACATGAACCGACAACTCGCCCCAGAAATAAATCTTATTGACTCTATCACTTTCCCGAATGTAGAACAACTTAAACTCGACAATGGTGTTCCGGTTTATTTGTTGAACGAAGGCGTGCAGGACGTGGTAAAAATTGAATTGATGTTCAAAGCAGGCAAATGGTTTGAGTCGAAAAATTTGATTGCCGATTTTACGAACCGAATGTTGCGCGAGGGAACAAAAAATTATTCCGCAAAACAAATTGCCGATACGTTCGATTACTACGGAGCTAACTTCAACACTTCATCTGGATTTGAAACAGCGGGGGCATCGCTGTTTTCTTTGACCAAGCATATTGATTTACTGCTCCCGGTCTTTGCCGAAATATTTACCGAATCTGTTTTCCCTGAAAATGAATTGAACACTATTCTCAGCAATCGCACGCAACGCCTCTCGGTTGATTTAAAGAAAAATGATTTTCTGGCGAACAGAGATTTTCTGAATGCGCTTTTCGGCAAAAATCATCCTTACGGAAGAGTGTCGGAGTTTGAGCATTTCGAAAATATTTTTGTGGATGATTTAAAAGCCTTCTACAAAAGTTATTACAGCGCAACTAACCTCACCATTCTTGTGGCAGGAAAATTTTCTCCATCTCTTGTTGAGCAACTCAATAAATATTTCGGCAGCAAAAATTTATTGCGCGATGTGCCTGCTGCTCCAATAGATTACGCGATTGAATCTTCTGCTGAACGTATTCATCATACCGAAAAATCTGATTCCGTTCAAAGTGCCATTATCATCGGTAACATGAGCATCAACAAAACGCACCCTGATTTTTTAAAACTTTCTGTGCTTAATACTGTGTTTGGCGGCTACTTCGGTTCGCGACTCATGAGTAATATACGCGAAGAGAAAGGATACACTTACGGTATCTATTCTTCGTTTGCTTCTTATCCTCATGCGGGCTTTATTGAAATTGCTTCTGAGGTTGGAAAAGATGTGCGCGATGCCACGCTCAAAGAAATTCAGCACGAAATAAATGTACTGCGCACCGAACTGATTGATGAGGAAGAATTGCAAGTGGTAAAAAATTACATGAGCGGAAAAATTTTGCGCAGCATTGATGGACCTCTTAAATTTTCTGAAACACTGAAAGGATTACTCATCTATAATCAGGATGTAAGCTACATTGACCAATTACTCAAAACCGTTCGCGAAGTTACAAGCGATGAACTCCTTCAACTCGCTCAAAAATATTTCGACTACGATAAAATGTATAAGGTAACGGTGGGGTAGTTTATGGAATTTTGAAACCCGCTCATCTCATTACTGAATCTATTTTCTAATCCAAAATTTTCAGTTATGAGAACTCAACCTAAAATTTTCGTTTCCGTCCTCTCCATCTTTCTTCTCTTTTCCGCTTTCGCTTTTCGAACTGTTATTCCCTGTACCGTCAGCGGAACAGTTATTGAAAAAGGAACCACAGACCCTGTTATTTCCGCAGCTGTTATACTGAACCAAAACGGCAAGCCATTGCAAACCGCACTTACCGATGCCAATGGTAAATTCTGTTTTCAAAACGTAGCTGATGGCAACTACCGCTTAGATGTGAAATATGTGGGCTTCAGCTCTTTTACATCTAACATCTTGGTAAAAGATGGAAAGTGCAATGCACTCAAAATTGAAATGGAGGCATCGCATCAAAAAGTTGATGAAGTAGTTATTACTACAAGTAAAGTAACACAAGCAGAAGAGCAGTCCATTTCTTATGGTGCTATTGCGCCTATGTCGCTTACAAATGCTTCTCTCTCTCGTAGCGTAGGTTACGGAAAACTCCGAAACAAAAACTATGAAAGATACGCTGACGCTGCGCCTGCACCGGTTTACGATTGGATAGATGATGGCAATGTAAAAGACAAAAAAGAGAAAACTGAACCTGAAGAATTCAATACCGAAGACTACGACCGCATTGTAGAAAATGAATTTCAAAAACCTACCGACCGTGCACTCTCTACCTTTTCAATTGACGTGGATGTGGCTTCGTATGGAATACTTCGCAAGAAATTAGATGCAGGACAAACGCCACCAAAAGAATCCATTCGCCTCGAAGAAATGATTAACTACTTCACTTACGATTACGCTGAACCAACTGATGGCAAACCGTTTTCTGTCAATACAGAATTGGGTGAATGTCCGTGGAATCAAAATCATCGTTTGTTGCATGTGGGCATTCAGGGCAAGCACATGGAAAAGAAAAATCTTCCTCCATCCAATCTTGTTTTCCTGATTGATGTTTCAGGTTCTATGGATATGCCCGATAAACTTCCGTTGGTAAAACAATCGCTGCGCATGTTGGTGAATGAACTTTCTGCGCAGGATAAAATTGCCATGGTGGTTTATGCCGGAAGTTCGGGTTTGGTTCTTCCTTCAACTCCATGTTCGCAGAAAGAAAAAATTATTGAAGCATTAGACAGATTAGAAGCAGGTGGCAGCACCGCAGGTGCTGCAGGAATTAATCTGGCTTATAAAACAGCAAAAGAAAATTTGCTGGAGAATGGAAACAACCGTGTTATCCTCTGCACCGATGGCGATTTTAATGTGGGCGTTTCGAGCGATGCAGAACTTACTTCACTTATTGAGAAAAAGAGAGAAGAAGGAATTTTTCTTTCTGTGCTCGGCTTCGGAATGGGTAATTACAAAGATTCGAAAATGGAAAAGCTGGCTGACAAAGGAAACGGCAACTACGCTTACATTGACAACGCGAACGAAGCGAAGAAAAACCTGGTTACGCAAATGGGCGGAACGCTGCTGACGATTGCAAAGGATGTGAAAATTCAGGTGGAGTTTAATCCGGCAAAAGTGAAAGCTTATCGGTTGATAGGTTACGAAAACCGCGCGCTGGCTGACAAAGATTTTAATGATGATAAAAAAGATGCAGGGGAAATTGGTGCCGGAGTAAGTGTAACTGCCTTGTATGAAATTGTTGCCGATGAAAACGATGCCTCATTTAAAGAGATTCCGAAAACCGATGCATTGAAATATCAATCGAAGGAAAATAAAACTGTGGCGGCAAAAACCGATGAAATGCTGACTGTAAAGATTCGTTACAAGGAACCGAAAGAAAACACCAGCAAGCTGATTGAGTATGCGGTGAAAGACGAAACTATTCCATTGATAAAGACTTCTGACAATTTCCGTTTTGCTTCGTCAGTAGCTTCGTTTGGCATGTTGCTGCGAGATTCAAAATTCAAAGGCAACTTTACTTTTGAAAAAGTGAAAACGCTTGCCGAAGGAGCGAAAGGAAAAGATAAAGAGGGCTATCGCACCGAGTTTGTTTCGCTGATTCAGAAAGCGAAAACTTTGTAATGATTTAAAATAATGATGATTGAAGATTCGAAATCAGCTCTTCGCTTTTTTCAAATGGTCTTCAATCATCATTACTAAAGCCAGGTCAGCTTCTGTTGGTTGAAACTTCAGCGCATGAAGTTTGTTCAGATACACTTCGTTCAACGCAAGAAGTTTCTTTTCTTCTTTCGATTTCATGGCTTCTTTCATGTAAGCAATCACAAAATCATGAACCGGTGAAGTGAAAAGATAATGCATAAAGAAGCGGTAAGTATTCTTGAGCAGGTAACTCAAAAACTGATACTCTTTCATTTCATAACGCAACATCAGATTGATAATCTTTACGTGACCCACGTAATCTTTTCTCGTTTCTCCATTCGTTAATGCCATCAAATCATTTACTTCAATCAAACACTTGTTAACGTCTTTCAATTTTAAATAACCATAAGCAATTATGCTACGTAGTGTATAGTTGAAAGTTTTACGAATGAAAGGAGAAAGGCGATGCAAGCCCTCGTTAGAATAATTAATGTAGTACAGAATTTTCTTTTCGTTATTCTGTTTAATAGCATAGAGCAAACCAAAAATACTCACCGTAGTAAACCTATCGGCATCATGAAAATGACTCTGCAATTCCATACTTTCTAAAAATTTCAATCGCGCTTCAAAATCTGTAAACTCATTGGTAAGCAGCGAAGCGGCAAGGCAATGATTGTAACCAAGTATCAGCCAGTTAGAAACCGTTGGTGGAAGTTTTTCCTGCTTAACGAACTCCAATTTTTTGTTTGCCCACTCCAAATATTTTTTGTAATCGCCAATAGCGCAGTAGTATAAAGTCCAGAAATTTAAAAACGTGTGCTTTGCTTTCGCTGAACTGAGTTCTTCTAATTTCCTGAGTGTTTTTTTCTTCCCTAAAGCTTCGATAGCTTTGCGAGCTTCATCAGGATTCGCAAGCATTTCATAATTCATCAAGCCATATAATTTGATTGATAAGTTCATCACCTCGCGCAACTGACGAATTTTTTCAATCACCAATTCCTCCTCTTCATCCAACACATCAAGATTCACTTCGGGCTGATGCCTATAATAGCCCATTGAGATAAGTCCACGCTGCATGGCTATCAGATTCACCACATCCATAAATTTTCCTTCTGTATTAGCCTCTTCTTTCAACTTCTCAATCATCTTTTTCGCCATTCCGAAAAGCCCCTTTGCCATCAACCGTTTTACATCGAGAATAAATACTGTAAGATCGCGGTCTTCTCTTACCGTCAACTCACCGTGGCGTAAAGTTTTTACGATTAAATTTTTGAGGTAGTGTTTAGTTACAGCATAATTTTTTTTGAAAAGCGGATCTCTAAATTTTTTGAAAAGTTTTTCTTCATCGTAAGATTCTTCGAGATTGAAAAAATCAAACACCTGCAAATACATAGGGCTTGAACCTTTTTCATAAAGATTGACATACTGCGTGAAAAATTTTTTCTCGCTTTTGTTCAGCGCTTTTATCAACTGAAATAGTTCGTCTTGTTGCTGCTCCATACCTTTTGATTTTTATCGACAGTAAATTTACGATTCGGCTTAAAAAAATGCTCAATACTCGGGTCGCAGCCATTTTGGTAATTTCTAGTATTCATATCACTGATAACCAATTGGTAAGTTCAATAATAAGGTTTGCAATCCTAATAGACCCAATATACTTGTAGATTCCCGAATTGTCAAGGATAAAAATACCTCAAGTACCTGATTATAAATAGAGTGCTTGTCTATTTACAGTTTACTATCCAAATTGAAATCGGGGTTTTGAGGAATCTAATGTGAAAGATGCTGCGTAAGTTTGTATAACAAAATCAAAAGCTATGGAAAATCCTTCACTAAAACAATTGATATTTTTTGCCTTCGGCTTCTTTTACCTTACATGCTTAATGGTAGCAGGTGTAGCACTTATATATTACAGTGCTAATTAAGCGAAACTCGGTGGGTGTTTGTTATGGTGGCGGATGCTTCGGTGTCCGTCACCTTTCTTTAACTACTAAGCCGCTCGTTTCTCCTTCAACAAGAAAATAAATCCTGCGGTAAGCATAATTACCGTGTAAATGCAAATCGCGTTCAACTTGTTCAACTCTGTATATTGAATATACGTGCACTGCGCGTGAATGAAATAAGGATAAATGCTGCCAATAACATAAAGGATAATTCCAAAATTGAGCCGTTTGAGAATCGTAAGCAAACATAAACTGTAACTCACTACATGAACGATATGCGAAAGCGGAGTTTCAGGTGAAAATGGTTTTACCAAACCAATTACATGCACACTAACTGCGGTAATGAAAAACAAAACCAAGAAAATTTTGGGTAACGCGTTTATGTATTTCATACTTCTGCAATCACCTTTAATTCTATTGCAATGCAAGAAGGCAGAGCATTAACTTCTACCGTTGTTCTGCAAGGTTGATTGTCCTTAAAATATTCGGCATAAATGCGATTGTAAGTTTGAAAATCGCGCTTAATATCAACTAGAAAAACAGTCACGTCCACAATTTTCTCCCAACTGCTTCCCGCACCTTCCAATGCAATTTTTACATTTTTAAAAACAGAATGTACTTGCGCTTCAAAATCAAACTCCAAATAATTTCCGTGCTTATCCATTTTTAATCCTGGCACTGTATCACCAGCCGCTTCGCGGGAACCCATTCCGGATACAAAAAGAAGATTACCCACTTTTCGAGTGGGGGGATACAGTCCCATTGGTTGTGGTAGTTTTTCGCTCATGATATTTGAATTCTATTTTTGAGAAAATCTTGATAAAGGAAAAAATATAAGGAGGCTATTAGCACTGCAAATAAACTTGCTACGAAATAAGGATCAAAAATAAGAATGTTGTAATTGGGAAAAGCAAGTCCGTACAATCTAGGTTCCATGTTGCAAAAATAAGCAAAGCAAAAAAGCAGAAAAAGAAAGACACGCTTAGTGCGGAAGGAATATGCTGCTATAAAAATCATTGCAGGATGACTATAGCGTTCATGCATTTCGGTATTGAAAAAAAAGAAAAGCAGAGGAATAAGTGAAAAGCTTAGTAATGCCAAATCACTGGTTAGATTAATTTTTTTTCGAAAGAAAAATTTAGAAAGTGTTGTTAAGAATAAAGGAAGTAAAGCCAAAATAGACGCGGCAAAAAATAAAAGAAACCCGATTTGCTTGTAGGAGAATAATCCGAATTTTATTTCATCGCTCATGTCAAAGCATCCTTTACCCAGTAGAAATACCCAAGCGTTAAATGCAGCTACTGAAATTTTTGGATGATACCCCACCGCATGGAGATAGACATTTATGATGCCGCTCATTTCTCCCTTTAAGATAAACGGTAGCAGAAGCGCAAGTTGAATAAATGCACAAGCCAAAATGGAGGTGACAATTTTACGCCAGGTAATCTTGCCATAAAGTTGAGATATACTTAATAATAAAAGCGGAGGAGCGAAAACGATTGCTTGCGGTTTTAAATTTAGGATAAGTAAAAAACATACAGATGCAGCAAGTAGGTTTTCTTTCAGCAAAAAATAAAGCGAGGCAAATGCAAAAAATGCTAAGATCGAATCTAGCTGTCCCCACAGGTATGAGTTGTAGATAAAAATAGGATTTGCAATCAAGAGCAATAGAAATAAAATTTCTAATTTTTTATTGTTCGCTAATCGAAGTACAAGCAGCGCTCCTGCAAAATCAAACAAAAGCCCGTACACTTTAAAAAATTGAAAGTAGTTTACAATGTGTTCATGGCTTCCTTGAAATTTCCCAAATAGCCAAAGCATATAACACATTAACGGAGGGTAATTCATTTCCGGGTCAGGACAATGGTAGGCTTGAGTTAAACCGTGTTCAAAAATGTAGAGGCACCAAGTTTGAAAGCAGTTTTTATCGTACGGCAGATAAACTGCAGGCATGTAAAAACAGATTAAGACGAAAAGGAAGAAGGCAACTTGATTTACCGGTGATGCAATTATGGTTTTCAGGCTTGACAATAGATTCATGATTTAATGAAAACATTCTTTGCTTCTGTGAAAAACCGTATTGCTTCCCATCCACCTTCTCTACCAACTCCGCTTGCTTTTACTCCGCCAAACGGAGTTCGCAAATCACGAACGAGCCAACTGTTTATCCAGATAATTCCTGCTTCCACTTTTTCGGCTACACGATGTGCACGCTTTAAATCGTTTGTCCATATGGTGGCTGACAAACCATACCTCACACTATTCGCCATCATCAAAACTTCTTCTTCATTTTCAAAAGGAGTAAACGTAACCACTGGTCCGAAAATCTCTTCCTGATTTGTCCTGCAGTTGTAATCCAATCCTTCAATAACAGTTGGACAAATGAAGTAGCCGTTTTTAATTCGGTCTGACCTTTGGTCTGACCCGAGTTCATTTCCACCGCATAAAATTTTTCCTCCTTCTTCCTCTGCCAATTTTATGTATGAAAGAATTTTCTGTTTATGTTGTAATGAAACAATAGCTCCCATAACAGACGTTTCATCATTCGGGTCACCAACTTTCAACGTTTTTACTCTAGCTACAAATGCTTCTTTAAATTTTTCGTAAAGAGATTTTTCAATAAAAATTCTTGAGCCGCATAAACAAATCTCTCCTTGATTGCTGAAAGAAGCCGTAACCACTTGTTTTACTGTTTCTTCAAAATCGCTATCAGCAAAAACGATAGTTGGATTTTTTCCACCCAATTCAAGTGATAACTTTTTGAACATTGGCGCAGCAATAGATGCAATTCGTTTTCCCGTTTCTGTTCCGCCTGTAAATGAAATTGCTTTTATGTTTTCATGCTCAACAATGGCTTGACCAACTTTATTCCCTAAGCCATGAACAATATTCAAAACGCCTTTGGGTAAACCTGCTTCCATGCAAACTTGCGAAAGCAAAAAAGCTGTATAGGGAGTAATTTCACTAGGCTTTGCTATCACACAATTACCAGTAGCGAGAGCAGGAGCAATTTTCCAACTGAATAAATACAAGGGAAGATTCCACGGAGAAATACAACCGACTACACCGATGGGTTGACGTAAAGTATAATTGATTCCAACGCCAGGCATGTGATGCGATTCAGATGCGAAGTGTTGAATAGCGGAAGCATAAAATCTGAAATTAGAAACAGCACGTGGAATGTCTACCGCGCGAGCGAGCTTTTGTGGCTTGCCATTGTCTTTGCTTTCAGCAGCAACAAATTCATCCATTCGCTTTTCAATTCCATCAGCAACTTTCATCAAAATGAGCATTCGATTTTCTAATGAATTTTTGCTCCAAGTTGCAAAAGCATTTTTTGCTGCATCAAAAGCTAATTGAACATCGCTCTCATCACTATCAGGTATAAGCGAATATACCTCACCTGTAGCAGGCTCATAATTGTCGAGATATTTTTTCGAAACAGGTTCGACTAATTCTCCGTTGATGTAATTTTTGAGTTGTTCCATTTCCCAATATTATAGACTGCCTGTTCTGCCTCCATCTACCGGCACATTAATTCCATTGATGTAAGCAGCCGCAGGTGAAGCAAGAAACGCAACAGCCGCAGCAATTTCTTCGGGCTTACCAAAACGCTTCATCGGAATTTCGCGCAGCATTTCTTCTTTCACCATTTCTGAATCCCAACCGGTTTTGTCAACGCGGTTGGCTATTATGCTTTTCAATCTTTCTGTTTCAGTAGCTCCCGGTAAAACATTGTTCACCGTAATTCCAAACGCTCCTAACTCATTCGCCATTGTTTTACTCCAATTGGCAACAGCTGCACGAATGGTATTACTCACACCAAGATTTACCAACGGCTGTTTGACTGATGTAGAAATAATATTGATTATTCTACCGTAACCATCGTGCTTCATTCCTTCTGCAAAAAGTTTTGTGAGCAAATGATTATTGAGCAAATGCGCCTCGAAAGTTTTTACAAATTCTTCTTCCTGCGCTTCCATTATTTTTCCGCTTGCCGGTCCACCCGTGTTATTCACTAGTATGTGAAATGTTTTCCCGGTTTTTTTCAAATGCTTTTGAACAGCACTACGAACTTTTTCATGATTCGAAAAATCAACCGCTAAGGAATCGTGTCGCTGTTCCCCTTTGCTTATAAAACTTAAATCAATCAATCCCTGCACCAAAGCTGTTTCGTCTCTGCCAACGAGCGTGATATTTGCTCCGAGTTTTGCCAACTCCATTGCAACTGCCTTTCCAATTCCTTTACTGCTTCCGCCAACAAAGGCATTTTTTCCGGTGAGGTCGAGATTCATTTCTTACATTTATTTCTGCAATCTAAACTCTAAAATTAAAAATCTGAAATTATGGCTATTACACGTCCTTTCAATTTCAAAAAATGGATTGATGAACACCGCCATTTGCTGAAGCCGCCAGTGATGAATCAAGTGGTTTACAAAGGCAACGATGATTTTATTGTAATGGTAGTTGGCGGACCCAACAAGCGAAAAGATTTTCATTACAACGAAACGGAAGAATTTTTTTATCAGTTGGAAGGAAATATTGTAGTGAAGATTGTTGAAGACGGAAAAATTGTTGACATGCACATTAACGAAGGAGATATTTTTCTTCTTCCTGCAGGCACTCCGCATTCTCCACGAAGAACCGAAGGCAGCGTTGGTTTAGTAATGGAAGTTACCCGACCAAAAGATGTGTTGGATGGTTTTCAATGGTACTGCGAAAACTGCAACAATAAATTGTATGAAGAAAAAATGCGAGTAGATGATATTGTAAAAGATTTGCCGGGAGTAATGGAACGCTTCTACTCGAACAAAGATTTGTGCACTTGCAAAAAATGTGGAACGGTGATGGAAAAACCGTAAGGACTATTTACGCTTGAAGAATTCCTTAATCATTTCACACACATAGCTCACCTGCTCATCGGTAATGCCTGCATAAATAGGCAAACTCAAAATTGTAGAACATAATTTTTCTGTGACTGGAAAATCATTTTGTGCGTAGCCCAAAAACGAAAGCGATTGTTGTAAATGATTAGGAATAGGATAGTGAATAAGTGTTTGAATATTTTTCTCCGATAGAAATTTTTGAAGCTCATTACGTTTATGTGTTCTAATAACGTAGAGGTGAAAAACGTTTTCTGCATTTGCTATTTCATGCGGCAAAGCAATTTGTTCAACATGCTTTAAGTTCTCGTGATACAAAGCAGCAATTCTTCTTCTCTCTGCATTCCACTTATCGAGATGCTTTAATTTTTCTTTTAAAAACAACGCCTGAATTTCATCCATGCGCGCATTGTATCCCACAGATTCGTGAATATATTTTTTAAGCGAACCAACATTACGCAACTCCATAGCAGCATCTGCTAAATCAGAATTATCAGTAGTAATTGCACCTGCATCACCTGCCGCTCCAAGATTTTTTGCGGGATAAAAACTAGTGGCGTTGATGTGACCGTGACTTCCCGTTCTTTTGGTTTTAAATTTTGCTCCCTGCGCTTGAGCGTTATCTTCTATTACAAACAATTTTTTTGCATCGGCAAGCGAACAAATACTTTCCATATCACAAGGTTGCCCGTAAAGATGCACGGGGATAACCGCTTTTGTTTTCGATGAAATATGTTTTTCAATTTCAGCGGCAGTAATATTAAATGTAGATGAATCTACATCGGCAAACACGGGCTTCGCACCTGCATGAATCACGGCTAAAGCCGTAGCAATGTAGGTATGCGCGGGAACAATAACTTCATCGCCCGGTTTTAAATTTAAACAGCGAAGAGAAATTGTAAGCGCATCCAATCCGTTGCTCACACCAATGCAATGTTTCACTCCAATGTATTCGGCAAATTGTTTTTCAAATTGTTGAACAGCGGGACCTAAAATGAATGAACCCGAATCGAGTAATTGCGACACAGATTCGAGAAATCGTTTTTTTACTTCTCGATTAGTTTCAACTAAGGATACAAAGGGAACATGCATGGCGCGCAATAATTTTTACAATGATAATTGAAACGCGTTTACTAAGCGCCCAGAAATGATTTTACTCGGTGAAGGAAAGATGGCGAGATAAAATTAGTCAACTGCGCTGCATCTACTTGCGGAAATTTGTAGTCAATTTTTTCGCGGCTCTTTAACCCTTTTGGTCCTTCAAAAATATTTCCGTACAGAAAAAATTCGGGATTTGATTCGAAAACCTCTACCGTGTTTTCATCGGCTTTGTGATAGTAAAGCATCTCAGCCCCTTGCGGAATAATTCCATACACCGCAGCTAAACGAATTTCGTTTGATGAATTTTCTCCCGATGCATGCAACAAACGATGGTCATAAATAAGTGCTTCGCCTTTTTTCATGTACAACGAAATCATTTTTTGCCAGAGCAAATCGTTTGTTTTTTCGTAAGCCGAAGAAATATTTGCGCTGCGATAAGATTTAAGCCAGGCATGGCTTTTAGGTAAAACTTTTATCACACCGTTGTTATCATTCAAATCAACCAACGGCACCCAAATATTGAACGAGCGGAATTTTTTTTCATCTACAATATTCCAATCTTGGTGAGGCTGCAAAGTTCCTTTGCTGCCTTTGCCTTTTGCAATAAACGAACCACCAAGTGAATTACAATTGGAGAAAATTTTCTGAATAGCGCGCGCAAAAACTTTTTTTATTTCCTCGTTCATTTTCATTCTGAACGAAATATCGGGAACGTGCGCAGTGGCATAAATACCATCCTGCTCTTTTGCATGGTGTTCGTAGTAAAAATTCACCAATGAAGAAACTTCGTCAGCAGAAAGGAAAGGAACAACTACATAACCTTCTTCCAACAACTTTTTATCCAGTTGCTCATCAAGCAAAATTTGTTGTAGAGAATTTGTCATTGGAAAACTTCGGCAATGCGTTTGAAAATATTTTTCTGTGTAATAGGTTTTGCAGAAGTAAAACCCGCATTTGTTTTCATGCGTTCAATTTCTTTTTGCAATTCTTCTCTGGAGAATGTTGCAGGATGATATGCTTTGAACCCTTTGCTTTCACCCATGGTTGGTCGCTGAAAAATATCGGTAGCAAAGTTTTTAAAGCTGATGAGAAAATCTTCCGGCATTTCAAACACCTCTACTTCATCGGCATTTTTTGAATTGTCTTTATAGTTGAATTGCATAGGCGTTCCCTTCGATTTCACTCCTGCTGTAATTGCTTTGCGAATTTGATTAGAACGATTCGCCTTCGAATAATGGATTACACTTTGATTGAGAATTACTGCCTCGCCTGCTTTCACGCATATGGGAATAGATGCTTCAATTACCAAATCATCATTGCCTGTAAAGAAAAAAGGAAGTGTTGGTGCACGCAAAGTTTTCAGTGAGTTGTAGTGTGAACCCGGAACAATTTGCAAAGCGCCATTCGTTTCGTTTACATCCGTCAAAGGCACCCAACAATTAAGCGCAACAAATTTTTCTTCGTCAACAATTGTCCAATCCTGATGGATGGCTAACTCACTATTTTGTGAAGGCATTTTGAAAAGAAACGCTGCACCGAACGGTTGGTAATCTACAAACAGTCTTTCGTAGTGCTTCGAAAAAACTTTCACGATTTCATCGCTTGCTTTTTTCTTGTAAGCGAAATCCTGCGAGTAACTTCCTGATACAAATCCTTCTGTCGGCAAATCGGGATGAAGCGAATCGAAAAAATGGTTGAGGTATTTTATTTCTTCTTCATCAATAAACGGCACTACTAAAAAACCCTGCTTTTCAAAGCGGGTTTGCATGGCATCGTCTTTAAAAATTCGCTTGCTCATTTATGCCACTAATTCTTTAATGCGCTGAAAAAAACTTTTCTGCTCAGGTTGAATAGATTCTTGCGTTATCTTTTTAGGAGCAGCTTTTTCAATTAATTCTCTCGCATTTGTTTTTTGAAATCTGCTGTCTAAAAATGCTTTGTCAATAGTTGGAAAGTTGTAATCAATCAATCCGATTGGTTTGCCTACGGTTGGTCTGTCGCGAATGTTCTCACCAAACTGTTCGAAGTTGGTCATGAAATCATCGTCCTGTGCAAATGCTTCTACTTTATTTCCATACTCTTCTTTGTTCCAATAGTAAGTTCTGTATTCGGTGTCCTTATGCGTAAAATACGTGTTGGTTACAATGCGAATTTTATCGCTGTAGTTAGGCGGTGAAAAATGAATAATGCTTTGGTCGAAGAACACAGCTTCCCCAGCTTTTATTAAAACCGGTTGCAGATAATCAATCATATCATTCATCACCGGTGAAAAAAATTCAGGAATGCTACTGCCACGATAAGTAGGAAAAACCCGATGGCTCCCCGGCAACACAAACAGCGCACCATTTTCTACGGTCAAATCAACTAGTGGCACCCAAATATTGATTCCTGTAAAACGGCTCTCATCTACCAAACTCATGTCTTGATGCACACACATGCCACTTTCGGGTCCGGGGCTTTTTACAATGAATGAGCCGCAAACCACTTTTATATCGGTGCAATATTTTTCGATACTGCGGTTGCCTATTCTGCGAATTTCAGAATCCGCTTCGTTTCTATAATTTTTATCGTTCGAAAATGTGCTGGGGAAAAAACCCTTTTCGTCTTTCGGATGCAAGCGATGATAAAGCGATTCGAGAGTTTCAATTTCTTCGGGTGTATAGAAAGGTAAAACCACAAAACCGTTTTTTTCAAAACTGTCTTGGTGTTTTTCCTCTCGGAAAACCTTCAACATTTTTTCTGGAAACTGAAACATGATTCGTATTTAGTTAAGCACCCGCCACACGCTTTTTTATTTCACGTGCAATATTGAGTGGTGTATATTTTTGAAAAAAGTTTCTCTCGTCATTCCACTTCCAAACCTCCTGCACTGGCTCTACCCATTTCTCTTCTGCTACTTCTGGTTTCGGTTCTTCTTTTGCAGAACCATCCATATTGTAATTGAAAAGTTTAGCGAGGCGTTCGCACATAGGTACATTAAATTCATTGCCTGCCGCTTTAATCATTTCAATCAATTCTTCGGAACTATGATGCGGAAATGTGTAGGCAATTTCTTCCAGCACTTCATAATCTTCAATCAGTTTTCCTTCATCAAACATTTTTGCTAGAAGAGAATTGTTGTACTTCAAATAAAAATCCTCATCTATTTTATACTTGATGGCAGTTGATTTTTTGCCATCGGGCTTTAAGCTATAGTGAATGAGTTGCGCATCCTTTTGCGTTACCCCAACTCCTGCGGCTAAACGAATTTCAGTTGAAGTATTTGGAGGTGAAGCATGAAAAGTTCTGTTGTCGAACATCAAGACTTCACCGGCTTTCATGTCCAATGTTTTGAGGTACGGGAAAATACTGAACATATGTTCGCTCAGGGGCACCGGTGTTTGCGGCGATGGCGATGGACGATGATTACCCATCATTTTGTGACTGCCACGAATAACTCCCATTGCTCCGTTATCAATATTCGTTTCTACCAAAGCTGTCCAGCAAGTGATTGAACAAAAACCATCTTCTTCTTTGTCAACGAAACTCCAATCCTGATGCGCAGGCACAACGCCTTTTGGGTTAGGGTCTTTCACCACATAACTTGCCACGAAAGGTTTGAAATCTTTCAAATGTTCACTCAACTTCGGCAACACAACTCCCCAAACTTTTTCGCGAACGCGCTTGCTGATGTCTTTATCTTTTTGGTCCATGCTTACATGAAAACCAAAACCCATTTCATCTTTTATTTGTAACGATTCATAAAACGATTTCAAATCATTCACCTCTGTTTCATTCAGCAACGGATAAACGATATAGCCTTCGCGCTCGAAGAATTTCTGTTTCTCTTCGTCTTTGAAAATTGATTTCATTTTAAATTCTTGCACGCTATTCATCATTTGTTTCAGTTGAAATTCGTTCACCGGCTTTATTTCATAATCGAACTCGTCTATCTTTTCTCCGCAAATTGGTGGCGCACCAATGTTCGTGTATTTGCTGAACATATCATCGGGCATTGAATATTTTTCGAGTTTGCCTTTTTCATTCTTCAGGTAAAGATACAGTTTCGCTTCGCTCGGAATCAAACCGTATGTAACAGCAATGCGCGGTGAAGAAGATTGATTCAACCACGAAGCATGAAGAAGCGCATGATTGAAAATAAACGCTTCGCCCGCTTTCATGTTCAGCGTTTTCATTTGCTTCGAAATCACTTCACTCAATCCATCAAATTCGTTGGGAATATTTGGGGAGCGCAAGGTTTTTGAAAAGCGATGGCTACCCGGCAAAACTTTTATTGCTCCGTTATTTTCATTCACATCTTGCAAAGGAACCCAAGCGGTTACGGAATAAAATTTCTCTTCATCAACAACAGTCCAATCCTGATGAACAGGCATGGTGCCGGTAATACCAGTGGGTTTTGTGAGAAAACTACTTCCTAATTTTTTGATGTCGTGAAAAAGCGTTTCTGCTTTTGAGGAATAAATTTTTTCTACCTCATCATTTATTTTTTGCTTGAGAGCATCATCATTACTAAACGAAGTGGAATGAAACGAGGCAGGGATTTGCGGGCTTACTTCCTCATACAATTTTTTCAGCCGCGTAACTTCTTCATTGGAAAGAAATGGGACAACGATATAGCCGTCTTTATCAAACTGCTCTTGTAACTTCTTATCATTAAAAACAGAAACGCTCATCGCAAATGAATTTTAGGTGAGCATGGCTTTAAGTTTAGAAACAAACCCCACCGATTCATCAAAGCGCGGTTGATGCAATTTTTTATCGAAGGTTTTAATATCCATCGGCTGAAATTTGAATTTGAATTTGTCCACGCACTTCGCCCCTTCAGGTTGTTTCCACGGATTGAACTGCATGTAAAACTCGGTATCTACTTCCAGCACTTCCACATCATCTTTACTTTTTTCCGGATTCATGTGATAATGAATAGATGGAAATTCCTGCGGAATAAGAATGAGTTGTATAGCCAAACGCAAACCATCGGTTTTGTTGATGGCAGAATAATGCACGATACTATCATCCAACACAATTGCATTTCCGGCTTTCAAATTCATAGGCACTAAATAATCTTTTATGATTTCGTGCTTGATGTTTTCGAGTTCCCAGGGAATCATTGGCCCGCGAAATTCACCAAAACGTTTGTGGCTGTGCGGCACTACTTGTAGTGTTCCGTTTTCTTCAAAACTATCCACCAGCGGACACCAGATAGAAACGGTAGTGCATTTGCGTTCATTGGCAAAAGCCCAGTTTTGATGAAGCGGCACTTCGCCACTTTCGTGTTGCTTGCGAATGTAGTTGGCAATGATGGGGCGAAAATCTGCCAGCCACTTTTTTACATGTGGCTTGAAATATTCGGTGATAACATCGTAAACCGCTTGCTTGTATTCTATGTTTTTGTCAATGAAAGTGAAGTCGTAAGTAATAGCGTTGCTTTCTGTTCCAAGGTCAGAAACAGTGATGTTGCCACCGCTCTTTGGCAGCAGGTCGAAGAATTTTTGTTTCAGCCCTTCTACTTCTTCGCTTGAAATAAATGGAATTTCCACATAGCCATCGCGCTGAAATTTCTTTTCGAGTTCATCATCGTTTAGCACTCTTCTCATGGTTGCAATTTGTGAGGTGAAGTTAAGTAAATCGAGTTTCAAATGTAATTCCCTACACGGCTTTATTCGCTGATAAAAATCACTTAAGCATCGAGCCCTTCGTAAACAATTTTTTCGGCAGTGGCAAACTGCAAATTCTCTTCGCGGTTGTAATATGTTTCCAGTTCATCAAGAATTGCAAAAATATCTGCGGGTGTATCTGCCGTTACTAATCGAGTGCGGAAAACTCTTGCATTTGGATATCCTGCAAAATAAGGCGCGTAATGTCTGCGCATTTCGAGTATGCCTAGCTTCTCTCCTTTCCATTCCACACTTTTTGTAAGGTGCAATTTGCAGGCATCTAATCTCTCTGCAAGCGTAGGTGGAGCAAGATGTTCTCCTGTTTTTACAAAATGTTTTATCTCGCGAAAAATAAACGGATGTCCTATTGATGCGCGACCAATCATTGCCCCATCAGCTCCATATTTGTTGACCACTTCCAATGCTTTTTCAGGAGTGGTGATATCACCATTTCCAAAAACAGGAATTCTAAGGCGCGGATTTTCTTTCACTTTTGTGAGCCATGCCCAGTTGGCTTTACCTGTATAAAGTTGATGCTTGGTTCGGCAATGAATAGAGATGGCGTGAATGCCCACGTCCTGTAAACGCTCAGCCACTTCTACAATACGAATGGAATTATCATCCCAACCCAAACGCGTTTTTACGGTAACGGGAAGTTTAGTTGCCTTAACAATAGCCGCAGTAAGTTTTACCATTTTATCAATGTCGCGCAAAATGCCCGCGCCTGCATTTCGACAAACTACATTCTTCACCGGACAGCCATAATTTATATCGAGCAGTTCGGGTTTTGCGGCTTCTACAATTTCGGCACTGCGCATCATGGCGTCTTCTTCGCCACCAAAAATCTGAATACCCACGGGGCGCTCATCATCATAAATGTCGAGCTTCTTCATGCTTTTTTTTGCATCGCGAATCAAACCTTCGGAACTGATGAATTCGGTATAAAGCAAATCGGCTCCATACTTCTTGCACAGGTGGCGAAACGGAGGGTCGCTCACATCTTCCATGGGTGCCAGCAGCAAAGGCATGTCGGGTAATTCTATATGTCCAATTTTTATCACGGGCGTGAAGATAAAAAAAGGGGCATTAGGGCATTAGGACAATGGGACATTGGGTAATTGGGAAATTCACGGCAGTCTATTTTCCTCCAAATTGTTCTTGTAGCCCTTGTTGCATGGTTCTGCCTCCCGAAATTTCTTCGAGCCAGTAAGTGTATCGAATCATAGCAAATGCTTTTCGATGAAATTTTTTATTGATGGTGTAGTATTCGTTTAGTTGTTGAAAAATCTTTTTTGCTTCCTGTTTATAGGTTGCTGGGGATGTTTTACTAAAAAAGGTAAGCAGCATATCATAAGTAGTTGATTGAATTTTGTTCTTCGAAAATTCGCGCCTTACTTTTGCTGCCATTGCTTTTACTAAATCGAAATTACCAAGCATAAACTGAGTCATCAGTTCAACCATTTTCAAATCGGCAAAATCTACAGCTAAACGTTCGAGCGCTTTTTTCTGTTGAATATTTTGAATATCAAGCCACGTTTCGCGGTAATGTTTGTTTAGAAAAAGCACGATTATTTTTTTTAGCATAAATACATTTTGCCGCACTGTATCTTTTGTGGTGAGTGCTGCACTGTGAAACGACTTTTCCATCTGCTCGGTGTATTCGAGTGCTTCTTGAAACTTGCCTAGATGTACTAGCGCACTGGTTTTAAAAATAATGCAACGAACCAACAGTTGCTGGTATTGGTTTTGATTTTGTCGCGGCTGTAGAAGTGTTTTGTTGCAAAAGGCAATAACCTCCTTAAATCTATTGTAAGTTGCCAGAGAATACAGATAGTTATTTATAGCAGGTATGTCGTTATATTCTGAATTGAAATCTCTTTTAAAAGTTTCTACAGAAAAAAAATACTGCTCTGCTGCGGTCATCAAATTTTGCTGATTCATTTCTGACCGATATAATTCATAAAGAACTTGTTGCTTAAGAATTTTACTTTGCTGAGAAGCACTTCCGGTTTTATTAATCACTTGAATGAGGTCGTCCTGTGATTTGGTATTGAACACATCAGCTTTCTTTGTTGATGGCAGTATGGTTAAAGAACGCACTTCCCATTGTAACAAGTCATCTTCCAATTTCCCTATATCGTTCATATTGTTTTCATAATCCTTTGCTAATTGCTCGTATAACTGTGCATCGGGTACCGTTTTTAAAAGCAAATTCATTTGCAAGCGTTGCAAATATCTGCTCATTTCAAAAGCCTCTATCCTTTTTGTTTCCTTGATGCATTTACGAAGAATTTTCAATGCTTCATCCTGCATTCCTTTCATGAGCAAAAAATGCACCTTTTGAATTTGGGTTAGTAAATCAATCTGCTGATTTTGGTGGCGATAATAGAGCAGCATACTCTCTACAATTGTTTCCTTGAGATACACCTTCATAAAGGCATAGGACTTAAATTTTTTTATCAGCGATTTTTCTTCAAAAACAGTTTGCTTATTGATGGCATCAAACAGCTGCAAATATTTACCTCCCTCGGAAGAATGGCGCGTGGCAAATTTTTTGAAGTATCCCTTTTCCTCAACAGTGAGTGAATGGATTAAGCGATAGAGTTCGTTAGAGCCGGTGGTTCTTGCCATTGAAAATTTGAATTTAAATGTTGAATACGCTTCAACGAATAAGGGGTAAGTTGTCCTTATTTCCGAGCGACACCTAATTTTTGAAAAAACTTGTCCTTTAAATTTTCGCAGCTAAATCTATTTTCGAATTCAATTATTTAAATCATAAAACAATCAACGTGAAAAAACAAAGTACACTAATCGCGCTCATTTTAATTTCGGTTTTATCGCAGGCACAGTTAGCCTGGTTAAAACTTCCCGATTTTCCCGGTGGTGAACGAATGCTTAGCACTGCTTTTTCAATCAATGGCAAAGGTTATATGGGCTTAGGTATTGATTCTAATTTTCAATATCACAACGACTGGTATGAGTACGACCCTGTTGCTAATAGCTGGACTGCTAAAACATCTTTACCTGGTGTAGGAAGAGACCACGCCACAGGAATTGTAGTAGATAGTTTTGGATATGTAGTTTGTGGTGAAATAAGTGGTGGTGCAACAGCCCAGGTTTGGCAATACAATCCATATGCCGATACATGGGCGCAAAAAAGCAGCTTACCTATTGCGCGCGAAAACGGAACCGGTTTTGCAGTGAATGGAAAAGCTTACTATGGAACAGGTTTTCAAGGTTCAACCAATTTGGTTGACTTTTATGAATACAATCCTGCTACTAATACATGGTTACAAAAAACTGATGTGCCGGGCGGGGTGAGAGCTGCGGGCATGAGTTTTTCTGTAAACGGAAAAGGTTATTTGGGCATGGGTGGCAATACCAATTCGCACACTTACTACTACGACTTTTATGAATACGACCCGTTGACTAATAACTGGACAGCAAGAGCTAATTATCCTATGCCAACACAAAACGCAAATACCTATCACTCATCAAATGCAGGTTATGTTCTTTGTGGAGGTTTTTACCAATACAGCGGCATTACACAAAACCCATTGAACCTTTTATACAAATACACTCCTGTCGCAGATACATGGAATTTGGAAGGAAGTTTTCCGGGTTTGCCAAGAGGAGCGGCTGGTGGTTTTTCCATTGGTCAGGATATTTATATAGGAGCAGGTTCTCAGTCGGTAAACGGTTCAGACCTCATTCCTGGTCATACTCCGTTCTTAAATGACTTTTGGAAACTTGCGCTGGTTATTGATACCGTAGCGCTTACTATTGAAGATAATGGAGAGCGTCAGGAAAAAATGTTCAGAATATTTCCGAATCCCAGCCACGATTACTTAACCATTTCAACAGAAGTTTTGAATACACTTTCGCGCATTCGCATTTATGATATTGCAGGTAAGTTGGTCAATGAAATAAGCGTAACAACTCAAAATACTCAACTCGATATTTCGAAACTAAGCAGTGCTACTTATTATGCTGAACTCGTAAATAAGAGCAATGAAATAATTACAGGCAGATTTGTGAAAGAATAGCTAAGCCCTTAATGGTTTCAATATTTACTCCCGAAGTTTTTTTTAAAAAAGCTTCGGGAGTATTTTTTTGAAAGAAGATTATTTTCACCCGCTTTAAAACCAAAAACTAAATGAAAAAACTTTACGCTTTAATTCCTGCAATCATTACAGTGCTTCTTATTGGCGCACAAAATCCTGTTCCCAATCCAAGTTTTGAAACTACCTGGACAGGCGGCAAACCAAACGGCTGGACAGATTGCCAGGATATAAACCAGGTAGCACCCGGACAAGGAGGTGGTTCCGCAGCACAAGGCTATAAAACCGCTACTACATATCCGGCTTTTATTACCAGTTCAGGTGGTACAGGATTTTCTATTTCTGCGACTTACACGTATCTCAATTTATACTACAAATTCACTAGCGTTTCATCTGATGTAATGTTTGTAGGTGTAAGAATTAATAATGCTGCTCATAGCCAAATTGGTTCAGGAAACCAAATGATATCTACTTCTGTAAATAGCTATACTGCACTCAGCATTCCTATTTACTACAGCGGCAGCGGTCCTGCTGAAGCAATTATTAGTGTACTCATGAATCCAAGTTCAGGTGTGGGCAATCCACATGTGGGTTCTAATTTTTTCATTGATAAGGTTTCGCTTAATACATCTGCATTAGCTGTGCAAGACATAGAAAAAGAAACTTCATTGCTTCATGTGTTTCCAAATCCTGCTACTACTTATGTTCAAATTTTTGCAGAAGGATTAAACGGCAAAACAGCTGATGTGCAGTTGATGGATATGAGCGGACGAGTAGTAAAAGAAATCAGCAACGTTACATTTTCAGGCAGCAGCTTTAATCTTGCTGTTGATTATTTACCTACCGGTAATTATTTGCTGGCTATTAAGAATAACGAAATGATACAGACTAAAAGATTGGTGATTGAGTAAAAAAACGCAACCTTAATTGCAAAATATCATTCTGTGAGGGACGAAAATTGTTGCGGTGGTTGTTGCAAATTCCAATTATTAGAAAAAAAACGGTTTTTGCATTTGGCAGCTTACCCTACTTTTGAATTCTGAAATAAAACACAAACAAAAAAAACGATGAAAAAAATTCTCCTCACGTTCATGACCTTATTCGCAGGTAATCTGCTTATTGCAAGTAATAGCATTACCTTAACTCCGGACGCTGTATCCGGAAAGGACGCTATGATTGTTGACTATTTACCTACGAACAATTTAGGCACTCATCCGGACTTACAGGCAAACGCGTGGACGTTCAGTCCCACACCAGGTGTTTTAAGAAGTCTGATTCAGTTTGATTATTCTTCTCTTCCCAATGGGGCTGTTATTACTTCTGCTTACCTTTCTTTGTTTGAAAGTGTGGGCTCGAATAGTGGCGACCACTCTACTACCAGCGGTTCAAACGAAGCATGGCTTCAACGCGTTACCAGTAATTGGGATGAAACTACAGTTACATGGGCTAAACAACCATCTAATACTACAACAAACGAGATAACGTTGCCTGCTTCCACATCGGCAAATCAGAATTATCCGAATATAGATGTAACACTTTTGGTGCAAGACATGGTAAGCAGCGGAAATAATTATGGATTCATGTTGCGCTTAGTTACTGAACAACACTACCGCAGATTAAATTTTGCTTCGAGCGATAATTCTAATTCTGCTTTGCACCCTTCATTGGTAATTAACTATACGCTCCCTATCACCTGCTTTACATTACAACCCGACCCTAAAGCAGGAGAAGATGCAATTATCATTGACATTCAAGGCACTTCAAATTTTGGAACACATCCCGATTTGCAGGCAAATGCCTGGACGTTTAGTCCTACACCTGGTGTGGTAAGAAGTTTATTGAAGTTTGATTATTCGGCTATTCCGGCAAATGCAATAATAGATTCGGCACTTCTTTCTTTGTATGAATCTGTTGGTTCGGGTAGTGGTGACCATTCGCAGCAAAGCGGCTCTAACGAGGCGTGGGTACAACGTGTAACCGGACCATGGAGCGAACTAACAGTGAACTGGAGTACGCAGCCATCTACCACAACCGACAATGACGTTACGTTGCCTGCATCTACTTCTGCCAATGAAAACTACCTTGATATTGATGTAAAAAATCTGGTGGAGGATATGATTAACAGCGATAACTATGGTTTCATGATTCGCTTAGTTACCGAGCAGCATTACCGCAGATTGAATTTTGCTTCAAGCGATAATGCGAATGCCGCACTTCATCCTTCATTGAAAATTTGCTATAACGATGTTACCGGCATTGTCGAAAACAAAATTCCTTTTGAGCAATTGATTTCTCTTTATCCCAATCCTGCTAATGACAAATTATTTATTGAAGCAAACGGATTGGATGTAACGCAAATAAACATTTACAATACCACAGGTAATTTGGTAAACCAAATCAAACAACTGCAAAATAAAAGCGTTGGCATTAGCGAACTTTCAAGTGGAATTTATATTGCTGAAATTGTTTCAAAAGAAGCTAGCACCCGAAAGAAGTTTATGAAAATGTAAACAGAGAAACTTTCGAAGGCTTACTATTTGTCTACAAATAATATTTACCGCTGAACTCTTTCAAATGCTTTTCGGCATTTTGGTAATCGGGCATTACCTGCTCTACAACTTTCCAAAAGCGTGGCGAATGGTCGTGATGAATTAAATGCGCCAGTTCGTGAATGAGCACATAATCCACCACTTTAGCAGGAGCAAAAAGCAAGCGAACAGAAATAACCAAATTGCCATTGCGCGAGCAATGTCCCCAAAAGCTGGTGGCATGTTTCATCTTCACACTCTTCACTTCTTTTCTAAAGTAACGGGTGTTGAGTTCATGAATGCGCTCGGTAATTATTGGCAGAAAGAATTTGCAAAGACATTTTGCTACCAAGTAAGAAGAAGCATTCGCTTCCACTTCTTTATTCAACCCCTTCGAAACCGAAAGCACAATATTGTTTTTAAAAATCTTGGCGGTTGATTTAGCTAGGTCGTGATAGAAAATAGAAATCACAAATTCGTAATCACCTACCTTCAAAATTTCTCCGTTTCTGTATTGCCGCTGCGGAAGTGATTCGAGCAACTGTGGTTTATCGCCCAATTTTTCTTTTGCCCATTTCAAAAGCGTGTCCACGTTTTTGCGTTGTTCTTCTTTTGGTTGTCGGTCAGAAATGCGAATAAGTATTCCGTTTTTGTTCACCGTAACACGATTATTAAATCGCGATTCAAAAAGCAAACGTACGGGAACGTTTCCTCCATTCACCTCAATTTCAAACTCACGTTGCAAAGAAATTTCTTCTTCCAGTTTAGAAGGAGCAGGTTTGGTACCGGTAAGCGATTCAAAAAGGGAGAGCAACATTTAAGCGCAAGTATGCAGCTAAGAATTTTTTCAGCGAGATGATTTTTTCAACAACACATCGATAGCAATGCCGTACATCAGTTTTTACCGTACCTCCGTTAAGTTTATAAATTCGTTCGTATGAAAAGAGTAATCACCATTGCATTTGTTTTAGCCACTTTGATTTCGCTGGCACAGGAAAATATTTATCTGCGCGGATTTGTTTACGACAAAGACGCTAACAACGCTCCGCTTGGCACTGCTGCTGTGCAAATTAAAAACTCACAGCTCGGTGGTTTGACCGATGACAACGGCTATTTCGAAGTGCCCGTTCCGAAAGTGAATTTGAAAGACTCACTAAAGGTTTCGTATGTGGGTTATGTGGCTCAAGCCATGTCTATTACTACTTACAAAGAAGGCGATACGCTGCGCGTTTACCTTACCTCAAGTGCCGAAACAAAACAGGAAGTGGTGATTGTAGCTATGAACGCGAAAGGAATTTTGCTAAGAGCCATTGCCAACATGAAAAGGAATTTACTCTACGATTCACTCATTGCAACAGGCTTTTATCGTCAGAGCCATAAAGAAAACGGAAAGTATGTGCGCCTGATTGAAGCCGATGCAAGCGTGGCGTTCAACTGTAAGAGCCCTTACAAATATTCGTTTCACGAACTGGTGCAAATAAACAAACAACGAAGAGCCGAGAACTACGAAACCAATGGAGATATACATGGCGACCACATCGTTGATTTGCTGAAAGAAAATCCATACAGTTACAACAAGAATAATTTTCTGGACCCGAAGAAGTTAGATTTTTATTCGCCTAAAATTACAGGAGAAGACAGTATTGAGTACGTTATCAGTTTGCAATACAAAGAAAGTAGCAGCGCAAAATTAGAGCGCGCAAAAGTTTGGGTGCATAAAGAAACGTTTGCTATGACGCGTATGGAAATTGAAAAATTTCCCAATCCTTATTATGTAAAAACCCGTTATGCTAACGACAGCCGTTGGAAATTAGTGAATGAAAAAGATGTAGTGGAAACCGAAAAAGTGAACGACAAGTACGTAGTTAAATCTATAACGCGTAGTTACAACCATCACGTGCTTAACCTGAACACAGGCAACGTTGATTTTATTGTGGAAGAAAGTTTCGAGTTATACTTTGATGATTTCAATGCCGAAAATGCCGGTGAAGTTTTAAGTAAGGGAAGATTTGGTGCGTTTACTAATCTCTACTCTGATACTTACAAATACGATGATAAATTCTGGAACGATTACGATGCTTTAGACGACCATCCGTTGAACGATGACATCAAAAAAGATTTAGAACATGCAAAACCGTTAACGCAGCAATTTGTTGGCAGCGGCAAATAAGGGAGCTCAACCAAACAAACAATGTCAAGGAAATTGAAGATTGCCATCATCTGGACTTTTTATCTGCCGGTGGTCGTTTCTACTTGTTTCATTGTTTGGTTAGATAGAAAAATAAAATTTCGCTTATCCTTTCCACGCGACTTGGATGAACTGGCAAAAAAAGAAAGTTGGTGCATCGCTGAATTGAAAACGAATGGAGCTTTGGCAAACGATGCCATCGTAAATTCTTATCAAGTAATTCCACTTAATCAAGATCAAATATTTCGTTCCAATGCAGGAATAATTGAGATACATTATACCCATGAAGGCAAGCAAAAAACGTTGCGCTGCTTTGCCAAATTTGCGCCCATCTCAGGCAGCGTTTGGAACAAAGCAATTTTCAATTTGCAATTAAACCACATTAAGGAAATAGATTTCAATTACTGTTTCGGAGATTCTGCCAGCGATTTAATTCCGAAAGTATTTGTTGCAAAACTTGGGTTGGTTACCGGAACACAATGCCTCATCACCGAACTAATGGACGACTGTATTGAATTCAAAGAAGCAGAATATGAAAACTTTACCCCTGCTCATCTAAATATGCTATTGAAAGGCTTGGCAACATTTCATGCCCGCTAATGGAAAGAGGAATCGGAGCGCATGAAAAAAATTCTGCCGATTGATGATAATACTTTGCTGCTCTTTGATTCCATCGTTGCTTCTTCGTGGAGCGAAGCGGCTCGTAAAATTTTATTTAAAAGCTGGCACATCATGAATGAGTTTCAAACCATTCTTCATGGCGATGCGCGAATAGGAAACATGATGTTTCCTAAAGACGAAAACCATGGACGCTTTGTTTTGATTGATTGGCAGGCGGTAAGAAAAGGAAGAGCAGTTTACGATTTGGCTTATTTTCTAATCCTGAGTTTGACCATTGAAAATCGAAAACTTGTTAAAGAATCGTCAATAGAAAACTATTACAACTATTTGGTGACAAACGGAGTTAGTGATTACACAAAAGATGAATTGCTCGAAGATTATAAACACGCTTGCTTATGCGTCTTGGTTCTACTCTCACTTCCGCTACTTAGTGGCGAAGCAAGTGTGGAGGGTGAAGGAACTAAAATATTTGTGTGGGGCATGAGCATCTGGCGCGAGCGTATGCAAATAAAATTTTCGGACTTCGATTATGCATGGCTTGCAAAAAACTATTCGCTTACCGAAACCAAAGCACGCGATGCAGTCAACGAAATGCTGAACGTAATTGACGCGCGAGTAAAATCGTTGACGAATTAAAGTCTCTCGAATTTACTGATGCAATTCATCGCGCACACTATCTGCAGTAACTGTATCGCGAATGTTGAAAGCCCAGATAGCCACATAGTAAAGCAACGCGTTCACCGCCATAATTCCAGTGAATAGCCAGAAATAATCGGCCCCTTTATAGTGACTGAAAAATCCACCTGCCTGCGTGTTGTTGTTGATATAACTCACCAAAATATTTCCAAGAAAAACAGTGAACCAAAAAAGTCCCATAATGGTACCTTTAATATTCTTTGGAGCTTGAGAAAATGCGTACTCTAAGCCTGTAATGGAAACAAAAATTTCGGCAATGGTTAACAGTACATAAGCAAACAATTGCCAACCAATATTCAATTTTATGCCTTGATCAATTTGCGATTGAATCCAAGCAATTAAGGCAAAAGTGATAGTGACCATTACAAAACCCCAACCTATTTTTCGCAAAGCGGTTACGCGAATGCCAATTCGTTCAAGCCAGGGATAAATTCCAAAACTAAAAACAGGAATCAGAATTAAAATGAGCAACGCATTCACCACTTGAATTTGTTCCTGCAACCAATCTATACCCATAAAATGCAAATCCATTTTACCCGCCTGTATGACCCATTCACTTCCGTTTTGGTCGTACAAAGCCCAAAAAATTGGGATGAACGAAAACACAACAAGCACTTTCCAAACTGACATAAATTGTTCTTTGAAAGAAATTTTTTCGGTGTTGCGCGTGTGCTTCGGCAATTTGATTTTGTATTTGCTTTTGCCTAAATAAAAAATAACAAAGACAAAAAACATTAAGACTCCAGGCACACCAAAAGCGAGCGGGGCACCGTATCTTGAATTTTTCAAAACAGGAGTAATGAGCATAGAAAAGAAGGCCCCCACATTTATTCCGAAATAAAAAATATCGTAGAGTTTGGCAATGTTAGCATCGTTTTCATTTTCAAATTGATCGCCCACCATTACCGAAACATTTGGCTTCACTCCACCGGCACCAATCGCAATCAAAAGCAAGCCCGCATAGAACAACTGATAGTTGGTATCGAACATGGCGAGAAACGCGTGACCGATGCAATAAACTATGGAGAGAAATAAAATAGTGCGGTAACGACCCAGAAAATAATCTGCCAAGATTCCGCCTGCAATCGAAAGCAGATAAACCAACGCCACAAACAAATGTGTTATTTCATTGCTGTGCGCTTCCGCAGTTGCCTGCAACGCAGGATTATTGGTCGGATTAAAAAACTGCGAAATCAAAAACGTGGAGAGAATGGCTTTCATGCCGTAAAAACTGAAACGCTCGGCAGTTTCGGTTACCACAATGTAAGGTGCCGCCTTTGGAAAACTCTTGAACCGCTCGAGAATACCTGCCATGAATTTTTATTTTTTGTGAAACTAAATGAATATGCGAATTGTAAAACTGGTTTTTTTTAATTGACTATTCAAGCAACCATTATGTATTTTCATTCGTTATTAAAATATGAAAAACATTGCCATCCTTCTTCTCTTAATTCTCTTCATTTCTTCTTGTTGTAAAAAAGAAACTAAGACCATTCAAAACCTTTGTGCCGAACCCGAATTAGGAATTGGCGATTGCATTACCGATTCAAATTACGTGAAGCCATTGTTGCTTGGCAAATGGAACTGGACACAAACCATTAGCAGTTGGACACAACAAAAAACAAATCCTTGCACCGATACTTTCAACTATGCTTACGAATTTCTTATCAACGGGAATTTGAAAGTTTATGAGAACGGCATCTTTACTTCCAACGCGCATTACACCTTCTATCAAAGTTATGAATCGAGCATTTCCATTACTGATACTTTTACTTCCTCTCATCCCGAAGCACACGGAGCTATTGGCGGTGTAAGAATTTGCGGCAACTATCTCATCATTGACAATTCGCCTGTAGATGGTCCTAAGATTATTTTCGTTCGCAATTAGATTTCAAACGGGTCTGACCTTCGGTGCAGACCAACGTGAAAGTTTTTCTCCAAAGTTTTATTTTTCTCTTTCACTCTGCTAAGTTCGCGCTAGCTTTTTGTATTTGTCTAATGTTCAAAATCTAAAGTCTAATGTCTATCTCTCAATTCAATTTCCCAACCACCATTCGTTTTGGTGCTGGTGTAGTAAAAGAACTTCCCGATTATTTAAAGAAGAACAACATCAGTCGTCCGCTCTTAGTTACCGACCCTAATGTGGCGCAGCTTGGTTTTTTCAAAGCTATAGTTGATGATTTAAAAGCAAAAGGATTTGCAGTTGAAACGTTCAGTAATATTCACAAGAACCCTGTGAAGGGCGATGTATATGCCGGTAGCGATGCGTATGATATTCACAAAGCTGATTGCATTGTTGGAATTGGCGGAGGTGCAGGATTAGATGTGGCACGTGCTATACTTCTCCGCATCAATCACCGCGAAGATTTATTTAAGTATGACGATTTGATAGGTGGCGATATTTATGTGACGAATGATGTTCCGCATTTTGTAACTATACCAACAACTGCGGGAACAGGAAGCGAAGTTGGTCGCAGTGCAATTATTGCCGATGATGAAACGCATCAAAAGAAAATTCTCTTCTCACCGAAGTTGCTCGCAAAAATTGTTTTTGCCGACCCTATGCTCACGATGGAACTTCCTGGTTTCATTACCGCAGCTACGGGTATGGATGCGCTAACGCATAACATGGAAGCCTTCCTCGCAAAAAATTATCATCCTATTTGCGATGGTATTGCACTCGAAGGAATGCGTTTAATTTCTCTTTCGCTGGAAACCGCAGTAAAGAATCCTGATGTGGAATCGCGTTCAAATATGTTGCTCGCTTCTATGATGGGAGCAATTGCTTTTCAAAAAGGTTTAGGTGTTGTTCACTCATTGGCGCATCCGCTTTCGAGTTTGTTGGATACGCATCACGGTCTTGCGAATGCGGTAAACATTCCTTACGGAATGAAATTCAACATGGCGGGTTTTGAAGATAAATTCAAACGCATTGCACGCACGCTCGAGCTGAAAGATGAAACAGGAAACGGAGTGGTGAATTATCTTTTCGATTTGAATACACGAATAAACATTCCGCATAAACTGCGCGACATTGGTGTGAAAGAAGAACATTTGGAAACACTGGCTGATTTGGCATTTGCCGATTTCGCGCATCCGAATAATCCGAAGCCCGTGAGCCGAGCAGATTTCAGACAACTGTATGGAGAAGCATTGTAAATTCGGAAATTCGGAAATTCGGAAATTCGAGAATTCGAGAATTCGGAAATTTGAAAATAGAATACAAAAGGGTATTCTGTTTTTTCTCAATACTCAATACTAACTACTCAATACTTTCACTATGAAAATAGGACTCACCTTCTCCGAAACACGTTACGAAAATTATCCAAAGTGGGTAAAAGACAATGACGAAAATATTGAACTGATTGAGTTGCATTGGGAGAAACACAACCTCGATGAAGTTTGGGATTTGGTAGAGGATTGCGATGGAATTGTGCTAACCGGTGGGGTAGATATTCATCCGCGTTTTTATGAAAACGAAAGAACAGAATTTCCGAATGGTGATGGAAAATTTAACGAGGAGCGCGATGAATTTGAAATGCATGTTTTTGAAACGGCATTAAATTTCAATCTGCCGGTTCTTGCAATTTGCAGAGGATTACAATTAGTGAACGTTGCGCTGGGCGGAGATTTAATTCAGGATTTAGAAGAAGTGGGAAAGAAAAATCACCGCAGAATGAATGAGGTGGATGATGAGCATGAAATATCTATTTCCGAAAATTCTTTGATGAAAGAAATTGTAGGATGCACTTCGGGAAGTATAAACGGAGCACATCATCAGGCAATTGGAAAGTTGAGCGATGAATTAGTAGCTACAGCCACTTCACCCGATGGAGTAATTGAAGCAGTGGAATGGAAAAACAAAGAAGGTGAATCGTGGATGCTGGCAGTGCAATGGCACCCCGAGAGAATGAAAGCAGATGCAGTTTGTTCAAAAAATATTAGAGATAAATTTTTAGAAGAAGTAAAACGAAACATGAAATGAAAGTTGTAAATCCTGCCACCGAGCAAGTTATAGCAGATTTAAAAGAGGATAATTCTGTATCGCTAAATGAAAAATTCATACGGCTTAAAGAAGGCCAGAAAAAATGGAACGCTGTTTCTTTAAAAGACAGAATTGCTGTGCTTCAAAAATTTTCTGTGCTGTTGAAAGAAAATATTGAAGAGTTAGCGCGTGTGCTTACCAGCGAAGTTGGCAAACCATTGCAACAAAGCCGCAATGAAGTAAACGGTGCGTGCGCCAGAATTAAATGGCTGACCGATAACGCAGAAAAATTTTTGAGCGATGAAGTGATGAACGAAGATGCGAATATGAAAGAAGTGATTCGCTACGAAGCATTGGGCGTTATCTGCAATATCAGCGCGTGGAATTATCCCTACCTGGTTGGAACAAATGTTTTTGTTCCGGCTTTGCTGGCGGGCAATGCGGTAATGTATAAGCCTTCTGAATTTTCTTCGCTCACGGGTTTAGAAATTGAAAAGTTTTTGAAACAAGCTGGTGTGCCTAACGATGTTTTTCAGATTGCGATTGGTGCAGGTGAAGTTGGAAAAACTTTGCTCGAAATGAATTTCGATGGATATTATTTCACCGGCTCTTACAAAACCGGTCAATACATTTATGAGAAGGTTGCCCATAAAATGGTTCCCTGTCAATTGGAACTTGGCGGCAAAGACCCGTTGTATGTTGCCGATGATGTTGCCGATATAAAATCTATTGCAGCAGGTACAGCCGATGGTGCATTCTACAACAACGGACAAAGTTGTTGCAGTGTTGAACGCATTTATGTTCACGAAAAAGTTTACGATGCTTATGTAGATGAGTTTGTAAAAGAGGTGCAGAGTTGGGAACTCGGCAACCCGAATGATGATGTTTATTTAGGAGCAATTACGCGCAAACCACAATTAGAATTTGTTGAAGGACAAGTGAAGGATGCTGTTTCGAAAGGCGCAAAAGTTTTAAGCGGAGGAAAAAGAGTTGAAGGCAAAGGATATTTCTTCGAGCCGACAGTTTTGGTTGATGTAAATCACAACATGAGCGTAATGCGCAATGAAAGTTTCGGACCCATCATTGGCATTCAAAAAGTAAAAAGCGATGAAGAAGCTATTCAACTGATGAATGATACAGAGTATGGATTGACTTCTTCTGTTTATTCATCTTCACAACCTCGTGCAGAAAAAATTCTTTCTGCTATGAATAGTGGAACAGGTTATTGGAATTGTTGCGACCGTGTGAGCGCAGCCTTGCCATGGAGCGGAAGAAAGCATTCAGGCTTTGGAGCCACGTTATCGCATACAGGTTTGCGTGCGTTTACGCATCCGAAGGGGCTTCATTTGAGAGCTTAAAAAATAAATTCTCTTTTACATTAGACTGTGCTACATTTAGTTTCAAAATTACATGGGCATGAGAAAATTTTTCCTCTTCGTTCTAATTTGCGGGTTCGTTTTATTTATATCTAATTGTAAAAAAGAAACCAAGGACGACAACACTTACATTCCTCCTGCGGGAACTTCTGTTATTCCTTCTTCGGCACAACGCACCGGTAATGCCGCAACGGGGTATACTTATTTAACGCAAGGCAATTATCTCAACTCGGGTGTTCCATACAACGTTTACATAAGCGCTTACGGAGCAGATAACGCGAATGTGTTGAATCGCGCGGGCGACAATGCTGTGGTAGCTCCGGGATTTACAGCGGTGGACGCTCCCAATGGAGTTCGTGTTGTAGCTCCTAATTGTATGCAGTGTCATGCTTCTTCCATCAACGGAAATTATATTGTAGGATTAGGAAATGCAGGAGGCAATTTCACCAGCGACCAAAGCTCACTGGTTCCATTAATTGATTTTGCTGTTACCTCTACTTATGGAAACCCTTCCAACGAATGGACAGCTTACGAACCATTCAGAAAAGCAACACTCGCTATCGGTTCAAAAGTAATTACAAAGGTAATTGGAGTAAATGTGGCTGACAAACTCGCTGCGGTTTTAGCCGCTCACCGCGATCCGCAAACGCTCGCTTGGATTGATAATGCGGCTATCACTATTCCCGATGAAGTGATACCAACGGATGTGCCGGCATGGTGGTTATTGAAAAGGAAAAATGCCATGTTCTTCAATGCTATGGGAAGAGGTGATTATTCGCGTTACCTCATGGCTTCGAGTTTGCTCACTATGGTTGATTCATCAAAAGCCAACGAGGTGAATCAAAAATTTCCTGACATACTCGCCTACATCAACACGCTTCAGCCGCCTGCTTACCCGGGCACTATCAACACTGCTTTAGTTGAACAAGGCAAAACTATTTTCAACAATACCTGCTCTAAATGTCATGGCACATACGGCAGCGGTGGAACGTATCCAAATTTATTAGTTGAACTTTCTACTGTTGGTACCGATCCAAAATTGTCGAGCGCGTATGACCAAAGCATTTACAACGTGTTTAAAGATTGGTTCAATAACGGATGGTTTGGTAAAAATCCGAATGGTGCTAAGCTTGTTACAGGAAACGGTTACGTAGCGCAACCGCTCGATGGTATTTGGGCAACAGCACCCTACTTGCATAACGGTTCGGTGCCAACCTTGGAAGATTTGCTCAACAGTTCACAACGACCTGCTTATTGGAAACGCACGTTTGTCGACAATGATTACAACTACACCAAACTAGGGTGGAACTATACCAGCCCCGGATCTAAAATTGACAACTTCACTTACGATGTTTCCCTTTCGGGTTATGGAAATCAAGGACACACCTTTGGCGATGGACTTACTGCGGACCAAAGAACTGCTTTGATTGAGTATTTAAAAACCTTGTAAGGAGGCATAAGTTTGCGGATGAAAAATCACCCACTCTTATCTCCGAAACCGCTACCTTTTACTTTCGATGACTGGATAAAAGAACCTTTTGCCAAACGCATTACCATGTTATGTGTGGCATGGACCACGCAGGGTTATGGCGCTCCTATTTTAATTTATGCTTTCTACCTTTTTAAAATTCTGTTGTACATAGCAGGTTGGTTTTTTTCCTGTTCCTTTTCAAATGCGTTTATTGGAGCAACACAAATAATACATTGGTGGTTTGCGCCAGAGGCTTTGGAAAAATTTCTTTTATGGAGCATACTATTTGAAGTGCTTGGATTGGGCTGCGGCAGTGGTCCGTTGACAGCGAGATACTTTCCACCCTTTACAGCCGCTCTGCATTTTGCTCGCCCCGGCACCATTAAGATGCCGCTGTTTCCAAAAATTCCTTTCCTCGGCAGTGATACAAGAAACTGGTTTGATGTATTGTTATATCTCGCACTACTTTTCTTGCTGGTGAAAAATTTAATAGCACCACAGCTTACTCCCGAAATGCTAGTGCCTGTAATTGCTTTGGTAATTATTTTAGGCGTGCTTGACAAAACCATTTTTTTAGCCGCTCGTTCCGAACATTATCTTATTGCTCTGTTCTGTTTTCTTTTTGTCGGTGATGAAATTGCAGGTTTGAAATTTGTTTGGTTGGCGATATGGTGGGGCGCGGCCACTTCTAAACTCAACAAACATTTTCCAACGGTGGTTGGCGTTATGCTCAGCAATCATGCTGTGCTCCGTTGGAATTGGTTCAAAAAGAAATTGTATAAAAATTATCCTACCGACCTTCGCCCCGGGCAACTCACCAACGTGCTTGCACACATCAGCACATTTGTAGAATATGCTTTTCCGCTGCTGTTAATTTTCGGAGATGGAGGTACGCTCACAACGTTTGCGCTCGTCAACATGTTTATTTTTCATCTCTATATCACCTCATCTGTTCCCATGGGCGTTCCTTTAGAATGGAATGTGATAATGGTGTATGGTGCATTTGTTTTGTTCGGTGCAAACGCTAACATTTCTATGTTGAGTTTGCATTCACCAGTACTTATAGCTGTGCTGTTTTTCTCGTTGCTGATAATTCCACTGTTAGGAAATTTGTTTCCGCAATGGATTTCTTTCTTGTTATCCATGCGATACTATGCGGGCAATTGGGCTTACAGTATCTGGCTTTTTAAAGGTGATTCCGAAGAAAAACTAAACAGCTCCTTAATTAAATCTTGCCCAACGGTTATGCATCAGTTGGATAAATTTTACGATGAAAAAACTGCGCGTCTTTTGTTCTCCAAAGTAATTGCGTTCCGTGCCATGCATCTTCATGGCAGAGCATTGCAATTACTTGTTCCAAAAGCAGTAAATGATATTGAGCTGTATCAATGGCGCGATGGAGAATTAATTGGCGGAATTGTTTTGGGTTGGAATTTCGGTGACGGGCACTTACACAACGAACAACTGCTGAACTCCATTCAGAAACGATGCAAGTTTGAATCAGGAGAGTTGCGCTGCATTTTTGTTGAGTCGCAACCCATACATCAACTACACATGGATTGGCGGATAGTAGATGCCAAAGATGGCGAAATTGAAAAAGGAAGAATAAGTATTAAAGAACTCATAGATCTTCAGCCGTATTAAAATTTACTTTATCACTGAATCAAACATCAGGTGTGCAAACTTTCAAAATCATTACCGACCGTTTGGTTATTCGATGCTATAAAGAAGCAGATGCATGGTTACTCAAAAAATCTATTGACGAAAGTTTAGAGCATTTAAAACCTTGGATGCCTTGGGCAAAGGATGAACCACAAACGTTAGCGCAAAAAGTTATTCGCGTACAAAAATTCCAGAAACAATTTGAGGAAGGCGAGGATTATGTACTGGGTGTTTTCAATAAAGAGGAATCGGAATTAATCGGCTCCACAGGATTTCATACACGCGTGGAATCAACGGCCCGCGAAATTGGCTATTGGGTAAATGTAAATCACACCAAGCAAGGAATAGCCACAGAAATTGTTTTTGCATTAACCAAAGTTGGTTTTGAAGTAGAGACTCTTGAACGATTAGCAATTCGCTGTCATAAAAATAATTTAGCCAGTATGAACGTGGCGAAGAGAGTGGGATTTGTTTTAAAGGAAACCGCTGAAGGCAATGTGCAGGATAACCAAAGTGAGCACGGAGAAATGACCATTTGGGAAATGACACGAGAAAAATATTTTCTCAATCCTTCTTCTCTTTCATTACAAGCGTTTGATGCAGCGGGAAATTTGCTGAAATAAAAGTGTTACTCCGAAGCTCCCGCGTTCTGCTCTTTGAATAAATCTTTTTCAGCTACCACTTTTACAGCGTTGCCGTCTTTCAACGTTTTTGAAATTAATTTGAATGGTGCTTTTACAATTGCTTCTCCTTCGCTGATACCGGAAATAATTTCCATGTAATTTGCGTCCTGAATTCCGGTCTTCACTTGTTTAGCTTTCACTTTTCCTTTCTCTACTACAAAAACAATTTCTGCTAATTCTTTTTTGTCGCTGGCTGCGGCTTTCTCCGCTCTTTTTGTTTTTGCAAAATCTTCATCCTTCTCTTTCAAATCTTTTTCTTCTCGTGTGGTTACTGATTGAATAGGCACTGTAAGTACATTGTCGCGCGATTCGGTTTTAATATCTACCGTAGCACTCATGCCCGGACGAAACGGAAAATTTTTGCCCAACTCCGGCTTAATTAAATCGGCATAAGATTCTTTAAGCAATTTCATTTTCACCGTAAAATTAGTTGCCTGTGAAGTGCTGATAACCTGATTGATGGTATTGGTGGCTGAATAAGAAACCTGCGTAACCACTCCTTTAAATTTTTTCTTGATATAGGCATCTACTTCAATATCGGCAGTATCGCCAATAGAAATTCGCAACACATCATTTTCGTTCACGTCAACTTCTGCCTGCATATTGTTGAGGTCAGCAATGCGAAAAATTTCTGTTCCTGCCATTTGAGCTGTGCCTACTACACGCTCACCCAACTTCACATTTACCAATGAAACTATACCACTTATAGGAGCAACAATATTTGTTTTCTTTAAATTGTCGTTTGCTTGTTTCAGTTGAGCTTCAGCACTGTTTACGCTGAATGAAGCTGCGTTTACCTGTTCTTTTGCAGTTTCGTAATTTGAATTTGCCTGGTCGTATTGCAATTGCGATGCTTCGAATTCTGCATCGGAAATTACTTTGTCGTTGTGTAGCTTATCGTTTCTGTCTAAACTTCTTTTGGCTTGATCAAACGCTGCTTTTGCTTGAATAGAAGTGGCGCGTGAGCTGGCTAAATTTGCTTTAAACTGATTTAATCCTGCACTCGCTTGCGTAACAATAGCTTCGTAAATAGCTGGGTTTACTATAGCCATCAGTTTCCCTTTTTTAACCGAATCACCTTCGTGAACATTCAACTCAATTACTTCACCCGAAACTTCTGAACTCAGTTTCACTTCGGTCTGAGGATTTATTTTTCCACTGGCAGTTACCGTTTCAACTAATGAACGCTTCGCTGCTTTATCGGTTGCTACTTCAAGCACATCGCCTTGCCCAAACCATCCGAATTTTTTTCCGGCAACAGCAACAATAATGAGCAGCACTAAGGTTATTCCGAGTCCGACTAAAAGTCTATTGTTCTTCATAATTTCTGTTCTGATTTTTTGATCCAAAAACTTATTGCTCTAATTTTAGTGGTTTCCCTTGATAAAAGTCAAGGACCTTCTTACGGAAAACATAAGTGTATTTCGATTTTATCATTTCTGATTCTGCCACAGCCATGCTATTTTTTGCCTGCTGAAATTCATAAGAACCCAACATGCCCGCATTGAATCTTTTTTCCATAGCCCCAAAAGATTTGTCGGCAGACTCCACACTTTTTTTGTTTGCCAGATAGCTTTGCACTGCCGCTTTTGCATTGGTATATGCCTGTTCAATATCGCTGCGCAATTGATTTTTTGTCCCTTCTAACTGCAACTCACGAATTTGCATTTGCAGTTTTGCATTTTGAATGTTAGTAACGCGCTGCCATTTGCTGAAAAGCGGAACGTTCATGCTCACACCAATTACTTTTCTGAAATTATCTTTCAACTGGTCGCTCAATGGTTTGTTGCCATAAATAGGCGATTGATATGGAATAGGAACGCCAAGCGAACTATCAATTTTAGTTTCGGTGCCAATAATTTTTCTATCCTGACTTGAATAACCTGAACTGATATTTCCAAACACTGCAATAGTAGGACTCAATGCGCCAATCGAAATTTTGCGTGAAGCATTTGCGCTTTTTACTCTGGCATCGGCACTCATAATACTCGGTTGATTGCTCAACGCATATTCATAAATAGATTGCGAAGAAAGAGCCGCCACATCTTCTACACTTTCAAATTTTACTTCCGGAGTTTCTACATCAAATTTTTCATCTACTATTTGAAGCAATTGACGAAGTTCCAACAAACCAAGGTCTATAGCACTTTTCGAATTCACTACGTTTACTTCGTCACGCGCTAATTGCGCATCCACTTCAAAGGCAGAAGTTTCGGGAAGTAAACCTGATTGTATTTTCGATTGAATGGTGCCGCGTTGTGTTTCGGTCAACTGTCTTTGCTTCTGCGCAACTTTTAAAATTTCTTTATTCAGCAACACCTGTAAATAAACGGAGGCAACAGATAAAGCTATGTTGCGCTTTGCATTTTCGTAATCAAATTTTGAAGCCAGTAATTCATACTTGGTTCGTTCTACATTATAAATCTGTTGTAAACCGGTAAACACCGGCAAACTTCCTTGCAAAGAAGTAGATGCCGATTGCGAATTGCCTGAAGTAAATGTGTAGGTCTGTGGATTGATACTATTACCATAATTGCTGTTGTAATTCAAATTGCCCTCTATGGCTGGAAGAAAATTCAGTTTGCTTTGAAGATTGTCGTTAGCATAAATTTGAGAAGTAATAACCGTTTGCTTTACCTGAATATTGTTCTGCATGGCATAATCAATGCACTTTTCCAAAGTCCATTTTTCGGCCGTTTGAGAAAATAAAATTGAGAAAGAAAAAAGCAGAGCAGATAAAACCGGTAATCGCAAAATATTCACTTGACAAAAAATTTGAGTGCGCTAAAGTAAACGATTTGATGAAACAGAAATTTTACTTCAAGCCTATTCGCTGCTCAATTCTTTTCTTCTGCCGCAGGTGATGGCGAAAATGAATATTGCAAAGTTGAATCCATTCGGCTGTATTGAGCCAACCGAGAAACGGATGTTTTATTTTTAGTGAAGGATCGCTTTCGGGAATTCTTTTGATGTAATCGGCCGATATTTTTTTTATCTCCTCCAACTTATCAATCAACTGTTCTAATGATTCCGGCTGCTTAGGAACAACCGCTACTTGCTTTGGCATTTCATACTTTACAGGTGGAAGCATGCCGAAACTAAAGATGAGATGGGCAGCAAATTTTTTCTTCTTGCCATTTTCGGTTCCTTCTTTATTCAAACACTTCTCGGCATTTTTAAAAAAGAACCCTTTGCCCGCCATCCACAAATGAATGCCCACTTGCCCCAAACTCCATTCGTTCTCAGAAGGTTTTTCTATCACCTTCTGCCAATCGTGACGCTTGAATTCGGTAATCCAATAATCAATAATGGCGTTGGTTTGCTTTTGTAATTTTTCGGGTTTCATAAATAAAATTTTATTGAAGCGCAAAATAGATAAATGCTCGGCACGTTGCGAAGTAGGGTTTTTACTACTAACCGCTTTTATCCCCCGCTTATTTCCTTACATTCGCGCCCTTTAAATAATTATGAGAAACCAGAACATTCGCAACATTGCCATTATTGCTCACGTTGACCACGGCAAAACAACTTTAGTAGATAAAATTCTTCATCAGTGCTCGTTGTTTCGCGACAATCAGCAAACCGGTGAATTGATTCTTGACAACAACGATTTAGAAAGAGAGCGTGGTATTACCATTCTTGCTAAAAACGTTTCGGTTGAATACAAAGACATTAAGATTAACATCATTGACACTCCCGGTCACGCTGATTTTGGTGGCGAAGTGGAGCGCGTGCTTAATATGGCTGACGGTGTTCTGCTTCTTGTAGATGCTTTCGAAGGACCAATGCCGCAAACGCGTTACGTGCTTTCAAAAGCATTGGCGCTGGGAAAAAAACCGATTTTGGTTATTAATAAAGTGGATAAAGAAAATTGTCGTCCCGAAGAAGTGCACGAAAAAGTTTTCGACTTAATGTTTCACCTGAACGCAACTGAGCAACAGTTAAATTTTCCGACAGTTTATGGTTCTGCAAAACGCGGATGGATGGGTGCTGATTGGAAACATCCGGCAGAAGATGTAACGTTCTTGCTCGATGAAATTATTGGTCACATTCCTGCGCCACAAATTGCAGAAGGAACGGTGCAAATGCAAATCACTTCGCTCGATTATTCATCGTATCTCGGTCGTATTGCCATTGGTAGAATAACTCGTGGAAGTATTACTTCGGGTCAGCAGGTGATGTTGATGAAACGCGATGGATCTAGAGTAAAGTCAAAGGTGAAAGAGCTATATATTTTTAGCGGGCTTGGAAAATTGAAAGTGGAAAAAGTAAACTGTGGAGATATATGCGCAGTAATGGGAGTTGAAGGTTTCGACATTGGCGATACCATTGCCGATATTGAAAACCCCGAAGCTATGGCGCCAATTCATATTGATGAGCCGACCATGAGCATGATTTTTACCACGAATACTTCACCGTTTTTTGGTAAAGAAGGGAAGCACGTTACCTCACAAAAAATTCGTGAGCGTTTATATAAAGAATTGGAAAAAAATCTTGCACTTCGTGTAGAAGATACCGAAGCACCTGAAAAATTCAATGTGTTTGGCAGAGGTATTCTTCACTTGAGCGTTTTGATTGAAACCATGCGCAGAGAAGGATATGAGTTGAGCATTGGTAACCCACGCGTGCTAATCAAAGAAATTGACGGAGTAAAGTGTGAACCTATAGAGGTGCTTACCATTGATGCACCAGAAACTGTTGCAGGAAAATGTATTGAGTTGGTGACACAACGCAGAGGCGATATTTTGGTGATGGAACCGAAGGGCGATATGATGCATATTGAATTTGAAATGCCATCGCGCGGATTGATTGGTTTAAGAACTTTAATTTTGAATACTTCGGCAGGTGAAGCTGTAATGGCGCATCGTTTTAAAGAATACCAACCCATGAAGGGCGATATTCCTGGGCGTATCAACGGAACTATTTTGGCTAAAGAAGCTGGACGTGCTACTGCTTATTCAATGGACAAACTTGCCGACCGCGGTAAATTCTTTATTGAACCTGGCGTTGAAATTTATGAAGGACAGATTATTGGTGAATACACTAAGAACGGAGATTTAGTCGTGAATGTGGTGCAGGCAAAACAGTTGACGAACTTCCGTGCAGCAGGTACCGATGATAAATCGAATCTTCCTCCTCCAATCAAAATGAGTTTAGAAGAAAGCATGGAATACATTCAGGAAGATGAATATGTAGAGGTTACCCCTTTGTCTATTCGTTTGCGCAAAGTGTATCTTACAGAGAATGAGAGGAAACGTTTTTCAAATAAGGCGCTTGTGATGTAAGGCAAAACATTTTTTGTCGATAAAGAAAAGGGCTGTTCGTACAACAGCCCTTTTTTATTTTCGTGTAATACCTGGCCACGTAGTTCAACGGATAGAATAGAAGTTTCCTAAACTTTTGATAGCAGTTCGATTCTGCTCGCGGCTACTTAAATCCACGCGCATCAAAATTAGGTGCACTAAAAAAATAGTTCACCTTACTTTATTTTAAACATTTCACTTACCCTTTTTAAAACTTTCGTAACCCCTTTTAATTATGAAAATAGCTGTAACCGGTGCTAGCGGGCAAATTGGAGTTTGCCTTGTAAAAGAATTATTGAAAGAAGGTCATGAGGTGAAAGCATTGATCTATGATTCAAAAAAGGGTCTCGAAGATTTGAATGTTGAGTTTGTTGATGGAAATATTTTAAAGGAATCGGTTTGTATTCAATTGTGCGCTGACGTGGATGTGGTTTTTCATTTAGCGGCCATCGTTTCTATCAATGGCGACCCCAAGGGAAATGTATGGAATGTAAATGTGAACGGCACGCGAAATATCTTGAACGCATGCATAAAGCATAAGGTAAAAAAATTAGTTCACTTCAGTTCTATTCATGCTTACAGCACACATCCGGTTGATGAACCGCTTGATGAAAATCGTCCGCTTGCCGGTGGTAAAGCGTTTCCTTACGAAAAGTCAAAAGCCGAAGCGCAAAAAATGGTTTTAGATTATGTGCGCATTCATCAATTAGATGCTTCCATTATAAATCCTACCGGAGTTTTGGGAATAGAAGATCATCTGCCTTCGATAAAAGGAAAACTGCTAATTGATTTTTACAATGGTAAAATTCCAATGCTAATGCCTGGTGGATTTGATTGGGTGGACACGCGCGATTTGATACAAACTTCTATTGCCGCTATGCATCGTGGCGATGCGGGTGAGTGCTATCTTGCCTCCGGAAAATATTATACGTTGGTAGAGCTCGCTGAAATTATCGGACTAATTACACAAAAGAAAATGCCTTCGTTAGTTGCTCCCATTTGGCTGATGAAATTGTTTTTGCCTTTCATTTATTCCTACGGAAAAATTACTAGAACCGAACCGCTATATACGATTGAATCGCTGAAGTCGTTGATAGAAGCGAGCAAAAAAATTGTGTATGAGAAAGCGGCTGTTCAGTTAGGGCATTCCCCTCGTCCTATTCATGAAACCATTGCCGATAGTTATGATTGGTTTAGAAAAGAAGGATTCATTAATTGATTTTTTGAAACATTTAATACCAGTGCCAGAAAAGGAAATTACCGTCTTCTAATATTTAGAATCTTTTAAACAAACACTTATGCAAACACTCGTTTCTTCTTCCAAAATTTTTCGTGCCGATACAATAGCATTTGCCATAGATTGGTTAGTGTTTGCGCTTGTTTTTCTTTCGGGGTTTTTACATCCCAACCCAAAAATATTTTATGAAAGTGTGGTTTATATTTTCCTAATCATTTTCGTGCCTTTGATTATTTCAAGTTATTTGGTTTATTACTATTCCGAAAATCATGGGTTAAGAATTCAGGGCGAAAGAAAAAAAACCCCGCCTTTGAAGCGCGAAATTATTGGCGAAATGCAAGCGGTGTTTTTAGTTGCTTGTATAGGCGCATGGCCTGTAGGTTTGTATCGCGCGGGTTTGCCTACCGGTTTATTTTGGTCGCTGAGCGAGATGGGATTAAGCTGGTGGATGGTGATTCTTCAAGTGTATGCAGGCATCATAGCTGTTGATGCTATCACCTATTGGAAACATCGTTTGCTGCACACGCGTTTGTTTTTTCCATTCCATAAATTTCATCACACCTTTCGCGACCCAACTGCATTTGCAAGTTTTACGCAAGGGCCGGTAGAAATCATTCTAACTTTTTGGCCGATACTGCTCATTTGTTTTCCGTTGGCAAAACATTTTGCGCCTTTGTATTTTACTTCCATCACCGGTTTTGTGGTGCTCAATCTTTATTTGCACTGCGGAGTAACTTTTACTTGGCTCGAAAAAATTCTGCCGCGTATTGGTTTAAATACTTCTTCATGGCACAATATTCATCACAGCGATGTGAATGCAAACTACGGTGAGGTTTCTTCTATCTGGGATAAAATTTGTAAGACCACGAAAGCAGATTATATCAGGAGGAAAGCGAGTGCAAATGCGCAATAATATTTGTCGCCAACAGTCGCAAATTACAAATTAGTTATCGGCTTGTATTTTGGAACTAGTGATTTCATTACCATCCATGCCAGGAGATATGCCACTGCGCAAAATGAAAACATGATGGTGTATCCCGTTTCAATATGACCGGCAGCTTTATAAAAATCGAAAAGAGCCCCACCTGTTTTTGTAATAATCACTCCACCAATTCCACCCGCCATTCCACCAATTCCTACCACAGAACCAATTGCTTTTTGCGGAAACATATCCGACACTGTTGTAAATAAATTTGCACTCCATGCCTGATGTGCCGATGCACCAATACCAATGATAATTACCGGCAACCAAAAACTAATTTGTCCTAATGGTTGCGCTGCTAATACTGCGAGCGGAATTACTGCAATTAGCAGCATCGCTTTCATTCGCCCATCATAAGGTGCGTATCCTTTATTGATAAAATACATGGGGAACCAACCACCGTTTATACTGCCGAACATGGTCATAGTGTAAAGCACTGCAAGGGGAATCATGATGTCGGTTCCTGTAATTCCGTATTGATCTTTTAAATAAGCGGGAAGCCAAAAAAGAAAAAACCACCACACGCCATCGGTCATAAATTTTCCGAAGGCAAAAGCCCATGTTTGTTTGTAGTTTAATAATTTGAACCACGCTACTTTTTCTGTAGAGGAAGAAATAATTTCTTCTGTATCGCTAACGATGTAGTTTTTTTCAGCAGTTGAAATTCGTTTTTGTGTATCGAGCGAATCATAAAACTGAAGCCAATAAATCAACCACACAAATCCTAATGCGCCAATGATAATGAAGGCAGATTCCCATCCCCAATTTTTCGCCATCCATGGCACCGTGAGTGGCGCAAGAATAGCACCCACGTTAGCACCCGAATTAAAAATACCGGTGGCAAGCGACCTTTCCTTTTTCGGGAAATATTCCGCAGTTGTTTTAATGGCCGCAGGAAAATTTCCTGATTCACCAATTGCAAGTATGGCGCGCGAAAACATAAAGCCAACAACTGAAATTGGTAATGCAGCAATACCCATCCATCCGAAAAAAGAAATCAAATTTTTTCCGATTGGGATTGCGAGCGCATGAATAATTGCACCTATCGACCAGATAATAATTGCCCACGCAAATCCTTTTTTTGTACCCAATTTATCAATGAACCTGCCCGCAAATAACATACTGATGGCATAGGTAAATTGGAAAACGGAAGCGATGCTTGCATAGTTGCTGTTAGTCCATCCGAATTTTTCTTCCAGCATTGGTTTGAGCAAACTCAATACTTGTCGGTCGAGGTAATTGATGGTGGTGGCAAAAAATAAAAGCGCGCAAATTGTCCATCTGTATTTCCCGATATTCTGCACAATCATTTTTATTGCGTTATGGCTTGAATTAATTCCATTGCTCTGCGCGTTTCATTTTCGATAGCAGAAAAATCTTTTGCATCCATTAACTTTTTGCTGATGAGTTTACTGCCCATTCCCACTGCACACACACCGGAAGCAAACCATGCTTCCAGATTTTCTTTATTCACTTCCACTCCTCCGGTTGGAATAAAATCTACGGCAGGAAATAATTCTTTGATGGCGTTTACAAAAGATGGTCCCAATAAATTTCCCGGAAAAAGTTTTATCAATTGGCATCCTGCATTTTCGGCCACATGAATTTCAGTAGGTGTCATGCAGCCGGGAATCAAAAGTTTTTTATGACTATCTGCCACAGCGCATACTGCCGAGTCAAAAACGGGGCTGATTAAAAAATCGGCACCGGCTTCACTAAATGAATGCGCTTGAGCTGCAGTGCGAATAGTTCCCACACTCAACAGCAAATCTTTCATGCTTTCATTTCTAACTGTCACCAACGCTTTGAAATTTTTGAGCGCAGCATCGCCTCTATTGGTGAACTCAATTATTCGAATGCCCGCTGCATACAAAGCATTCATTACTCCAAGGCAAACCATTTTATCGCTATGGTAAAATAGCGGTAAAAGTTTTTGTTGCTTCAGTCGCTGAATTATGATTTCGTTTGGGTTCATGCGGTGAAATTATTTTTTATTGATGATATGGTTTGATTAGTTCCATCTCCCTGTTCTAACATTTTTCCCACTGCTGCAGCACTAGCAAAATCAATAATTTCCTGAGGTTGATGTTGGTGAGATAATCCATAAATCAATCCTGCCATAAAGCAATCGCCACTTCCCACTTTGTTGATTGTTTTTTGCAATGAAAATTCTTTTGACACTGTAATAAAATCACGCTCGTGCAGGACACTAAAATAAGTTTGCTGTAAGCGAAAAGTGTGAGCCACCGTAGTTGTTTTTGGATACGCCTGTTGCAAATGCTTCATGCTGTTTTGCGCGGCTGTTATCAATTCATCGCGCGATTTTTCTTCACTGTTTTTGAAAGGGCATGGTATGTCAAGAAGTTGTTCTGCCGCCCAAATATTTCCCATCACCACATTGCAATACGGCAATAATTCCGACATCACTTCTACCGGTCGCTTACCATATTTCCAAAGCTGCGCGCGAAAATTTAAATCAATAGATATGGTAAGCCCTTTTGCCGAAGCAGCTTGCAATGCTTCTTTACAAACGAGTGCAATGTTTTCGTTTAATGCAGGATTGATTGCGCTAAAGTGAAACCAATCACAATCTTTAAATGCTTCATCCCAGTTTATTATTCCGGGTTTTAATTCTGCAAAAGAAGAATGCGCGCGGTCATAAATAACTGCGATGTTTTTTAAATCTAAGCCTTGCGGCAAATAATAAATTCCAATTCTGTTTCCTGAAATTAGGATGGATGAGGTGTCAATATTTTTCTCTTTCAGTTCATCAATAATTTCTTTTGTCAAAAAATTATCGGGCAGCGCGGTGCAATATTTAGTAGGTAAATTCCATTTTGCCAGAGCGGTAGCTACATTCAATTCAGAACCGCCTAAAAAAAATGCAGCCTTTAATTCATGAATCCATTGTCGTTGTAATTCTGGCGATATTCTCAATAACAATTCTCCGAAACAGAATATTTTTTTCATGCTTATTTTAATTCGGAAAGCGCGAGCGCATCCATATCGGTAAATGCTTGATTCTCTCCTGCCATACCCCAAATAAAACCATAGTTAGAAGTGCCGCAACCAAAATGCACTGACCACGGAGGAGAGATAACCGCTTCGTAATTTGCAATCAGCAAGTGCCTTGTTTCCTTCGGCTCACCCATAAAATGGAATGTGCGCTGTACTTCGGGCAAATCGAAATAGAAATAAATTTCTGTTCTGCGCGTATGTGTATGCGGTGGCACAGAATTCCAAACACTGCCTGCATCCAATAAAGTTAAGCCCATTACCAACTGACAACTTTTGATTCCGTCTTCATGTATGTATTTGTAAATGGTTCGAAGATTCGCTGTTGCTGCATCGCCTAATTTTATTGGCGATGCTTCTTCTTTATTCATTTTTTCATTGGGGAAAGTATGATGTGCGGTGGTTGACATTAAAAAGAAAAATGCAGGATTGTCTTTTGCATTACTCTGAAAAGAAACCGACTTAGTTCCTTTGCCCAGATATAAAGCATCGAGTTTTTTCAATTCATATTGCACACCATCTGCTTCAACCACACCATCACCACCTGTATTTATAATTCCAATTTCTCTTCGCTGCAAAAAATAATCTGCTTTCAATTCAGTCTCATTCGGCAGAAATATTTTTTGCTCTAAAGGATTTACACCACCCAAAATTATGCGATCGAAATGTGAATACACCAATGAGATTTCATTCGGTTTCATCAATGAAGAAATTAAGAAGTTCGCCCGCAGTTCATCGGTGCTCATGCCTTTTACTTCTTTGGCACTTGATTGAAATCGTATTTCCATTGGTTCAGTTTTTATTTCATTTCGAATTTCAATTAGCGTCCCATCCATCCGCCATCCACAGTCAGAATTGTTCCATGCACATAATTAGATGCGGCAGAAGAAAGGAAAACAACAGCGCCTTTCAGGTCTTCAGGTTTTCCCCATCTGCCAGCCGGTATTCTTGAAAGTATCGCAGCACTTCGTTCCTTATCGTTACGCAATGCTTCGGTATTATCAGTGACAATATAGCCCGGAGCAATGCCGTTTACATTTACGCCTTTCGCTGCCCACTCGTTAGCAAGTGCTTTAATTAGACTTGCTAAAGCACCCTTGCTTGCAGCATAACCCGGAACATTTACACCACCTTGAAAGCTTAGTAATGAACAAGTGAAAATTATTTTTCCGCTGCCTCGAGCTATCATTTCTTTTCCAATTTCTCGTGCTAAAATAAATGGCGCATCCAAATTAATGGATTGCACTTTGTCCCAATATTCATCTGTATGTTCCGCTGCAGGCGCGCGCATAATTGTTCCTGCATTGTTGATGAGAATATCAATGACTGAATTTTCTGCAATCACTTTTTTTATAAATAAATGCAGCGCACCGCGGTCCGAAAAATCTGCGGCATAAGCCTTGAAATTTCTACCCAATGCCTTTACTTCATTTTCAATATCGCTACCTAATAATTCTAAGGAAGAGGAAACGCCAATGATATCTGCACCGGCTTCGGCTAAGCCAATGGCCATTGCTTTTCCAATTCCTTTACTACATCCGGTTACCAAAGCAGTTTTGCCGGTAAGATTAAAAGTTGATGTCATTTACTTTTCGAAATTGAGTGGTAATTTACTTTTTGAAAACCAAAAAATCTGTTTGCAAAATAGGATTCTTCATTTGTTTTATAAAACGAGTTTAACGGCTTGCCGCGCCAATAATTTCCATTTCCCCCTTTTTTTTTCAAATACCAAAAGCACTTTCAATTTTACAGTGCCGGGCTTTCCTCCATTATTAGTTGCAGCAGTCAAAATATGCCGAACTACAGCTACGTTTTGAGTAATTGAAATTGTTTGTTCAGTCAAATCAATCGTAACAAAATCAGATTTACCGGTCACAATATTTTCAATAAATTCTTTCTTGTTTTCCACTCTGCCACTGGAATGTCCGTAACTTAAACTATCTGCAGTTAATTGGTACAGCGAAGTTTTGTTCGCATCAACCATTGCCAGTCGCAATTCTTCCACCGCAAGTGAAACCGCCTTTGTATCTTTTGATTGACCAAAAGAGTTGATTGAAACTGTATAGAGAATTGTCAGCAATACGTATTTCATAACTTTATTTTGAATAGAGGCGAGTCACTTATTTTCTTTGAATTCAGTTATCCAGCACTACACGAAACCCGCAGTTTTGTTTGTGGTGGTCATAAATATTTCGATTGCGCGCTTTGTTGTAACAGCGCTCTTCACCACTTCGCCATGAACCACCGCGCACCACTCTTAATATTTCCTTTTTATCGTTTCGGGGATTTTCTGTTTTGCTCTTTTTGTAAAATGCAGCATTCCACCAATCACTACAAAGTTCCCACACATTTCCACTCATATCGTATAGGTTTAACTCATTTGATTTCTGCATTCCTACAGGGTGCGTTTTTGCTTCAGCATTTTTTTTTACCCATCCAACCTCTAACAAACTATCGCTGCCGCTATAACGGTAATTTTTGCTTTGTTTTCCTCCCGCTGCTGCATATTCCCATTCAGCTTCGGTGGGTAAACGATAATGTTTACCCGTAAGTTTATTCAGTTCAACCAAAAATTCATCCACCATTTCAGGAGTAACTTCTTCCACCGGACAATCTTCGCAACCTTTAAAAAACGATGGATTGGTTTTCATCACTTGCATCCATTGGCGTTGTGTTACTTCATATTGCCCAATGAAAAAGCTGTTGAGCGTAACAGTGTGTTGCGGTTTCTCATTTTCTTCTCCGCTGTGACTTCCCATGGCAAAACTTCCGCCTTCTACAAAAATCATTTTGGGTGTTATAATATCGGATGATGCTGTAGCGCGAAAATAAAACAGCGCAGAAAGAAAAAGGTAAAGTGTTTTGGTTTTTGTCATTCGGGTTTCGGCTGAGATAATATCTTCGGCAGCAAAATAAATATTAGCTGTAATAACATGTTTAACAAATTGAGAATCATTTCAGTTTTTCTTCTGCTTACATTTTCCCAAAACAGTTTTGCACAAACTTGGGCTGACAGTTTAGATGCTTATGCGCGCGAATCTTTTTTGCCCGCTAAGAATTATAAATGGCGATGGACGCACGCGGCATTGCTAAACACCATGATGAAGCAATATGATTTAGCTGCGCCTGCACAAAAGCAGCTGTATTTCGACTACATAAAAACTGCGATGGATAAAACCTATGAATTGGCTAATGGCAAAACACCAAATTCGGTGGCATCGGCAATGGGACTTGCATTTTTATATAACGTTACAAAAGATGAAAAATATAAAACCAAGGCAGAGAAAGTTTACAACGACTACCTGAAAATAAGGCGAACGAAAGATGGTGGAGTTTCGCACCTGATGCTTTTTACCGAATTATGGGACGACACCATTTTTATGATTGGCGAATTTCTTTTGAAGATGTATACCGCCACCGGTGATGAAAAATATTTGGATGAATTTGTAAAACAGTTTCGCCTGCATCGCGAAAAATTACAGAGTAAAGAAAACGCTTTATGGGTGCATGGTTGGGATAGCGATAACAAAACGCATTGCACTTTTTGCAGCCAAATGTATTGGGCAAATAAAGAAAGCAGAAGGAGTTCAGAAATTTGGGGCAGAGGTAATGGATGGATAGTAGTTACACTCACTGATGCGCTGGAGATAATTCCACAGAATAATATTTACTGGAATGAATTAGCAGGGTATCTAAAAGAAATGATTCAACATTTACCAGCCTTGCAGGATAAGAAAACCGGACATTGGTTTCAATTGCCTGCAAGAAATACAGATGCAGAAAATTGGATAGAAAGTTCGAGCACTGCCATGTTTGCCTATGGAATAAATACCGCATTGCATTTTAAACTGGTGAGCGATTCATCCTTTACCGCCAGTGTAGCAAGCGCCTACAGCGGGTTGAGAAAATACAGCATTATATCTGCGGGTAAACATTATCTAACTGTAAATAATGTTTGCGTGGGCACCTGCATTGGCAATAAGAATTATTATTTCAAGCGCAAAACAAAAACGGGAAGTCCCTATGGAATTGGAATGGCAATTCAGTTTGGAAGAAAGTATGAATTGCGAAATGGCAACTAATCATGCGCTGAAAAAAGAAAGTATTTCAACAGAAACTTCACTTCAAATCTTTCGGGTGTAAGTTTAGGACTGTATTAAATGGAGTCAAGATGCTTGCAACCGGTAAGGTAAATCAGCGGAAATATGCAGCACAAAAAATATTTCAACTGTTTGTTCAATTCAATAATTTAGACCAATGAAAGATGTATTGCCTTGCAAGAAATGAAAACATAACCTACCTGTCGAGCAAAAACGCATTGTTTGTTACAAGTGCTGCTAACACCCGCTATAATTTATCGGGCACTAGGGTTTGATACTTTTAAAAGCAATTAGTTATTTAGCTCAAAATTCATCCGTTGATTATCATTTAAACACAACCAGAACACCATCCATTACAAAGCAAAATAAAAACAGCATGAAAAAAATTCTTGTCATCATTCTTCTAGCTATCCTCAACACTGCAGGAGTTGTTATTGGTTATATTAAAGGAGCTGAAAAAGTGCGCAATGGTTTAGTAGCCAATTTTCCCACCGTTAAAAATTTGGTGCAGGGAACAACTGTTGAATTTGATTCTGTTGTTTCTATTTCACTAACCCGAGGAGATGATGAAACACTTTTTAATTTACTCAAAGCAGATTCAAAAGTGGATTCCGTGTTATTCAGCATTCCATATTACGCTCGATATGGAGTTGATTTAACCGTGCGCAATTTCAGATTATTCAGAAACGAAGAGACGGTGGAAGTGTGGTTGCCCGATACCAAACTTCAATATTGTGAATTGAAATTTGATAGGATGTTATTGAACGGAAAGACAACATCAAACTGCACCGCAACGCTTAGAACCAAGTTATATGAATACATCATTCCATTGCTGGAGAAAAACAAAACTAATCGTAAGATTTCTAAAACGGCTACAGTCAAAACGTTGATGTATTATTTCATGCCATACAAATTTGAGTTGAAAGTATATATAGCCGAAGAGCAACAAACACTTCCTTCGGTACCAGGAGTAAATCAAACAGTGGACGAAGCCATCAATCAAATGCTGGGCAAATAAAATTTGCGGTTCTTCTTTTATATACAGCTAACATTTTTTTCAGAAAATAATTTGCTCTTGTTTCGCTGACACATAACGAACTATGTGTAGTTTTAACCGTAAATAATTTTGACGGGTTAGTTGAGCAAAATTTAACGCCATGAAATCGAAGATTCACGAGTTCCTTTTTTCAAACAAAAAAGCGACTGCCCTACTTGTTCTTATCCTGATTGCACAAAGTATTTGGTCGCAAGTACCTCATAAATTTAACTATCAAGCAATAGCGCGCGATGGATCGGGCACCATCATCACCAATCAAAACATTAGCGCTCGTTTTTCTATTCGCGATATTGCAGCCACCGGCCCTATTATTTATCAAGAAACTCAACATCTTCAAACGAATCAATTCGGATTGTTCACCGCTATGATTGGTGATGGTCCTGCAGGAATTGGGAATTTTTCAAGCATTAACTGGGGCAGCGGTTTAAAATATTTACAAGTAGAGTTTGATGCACAAGGTGGCAACAATTATTTGATTGTTGGTTCATCGCAACTACTTAGCGTGCCTTATGCATTGTATGCAGAAACTTCGGGTAATGGCGGAGGTGGTGCAACGGGCGCCACTGGTGCAAATGGAAATAACGGCATAACAGGAGTTACAGGTGCAAATGGATTGAATGGACTAACAGGACCTACAGGGGCAAAAGGAAGTACGGGCGCTACAGGAGCCAATGGATTAAATGGAGCTACCGGTGCAACAGGCTTAAAAGGAAGCACAGGCTCAACAGGTGTTACGGGAGCAGCAGGAGCTGGTCATGCTTCAGGCACATTAAACTACGTGGCCAAATTCACACCCGATTCTATTTCGTTGGGGAACTCTTCCATTTTTGATAACGGAACCAATGTGGGCATTCATACTTCTGCTCCACAAAGCAGTTTACAAATTCACAACGTTAACTCAACTACTCTTCAACTAACAACGGATAGTACGGGCAAAAATGCAGGAGATGGATTTTTAATTTCTGTAAATGATAGCAGCGAAGTAGGAATGATTCAGCAGGAGAATAAAGATTTATTTATCAGCACTTCGGGTAACGAACGCATGCGATTTACTAAAAATGGTTTGGTGGGAATAGGCACTTCTTTTCCGCAACGCGATTTGGTGCTTATCAGTCAAACAGGTCTTCCTACTTCACAACAAATAGTTTCTGTGCTTACTGGTCAACTAGCAACAGATGGTTTGCTGGTTGGGCAAAGCGATGTTTTTGGAACAGCACAATTAATGAATCAGGAAAACAAACCCTTGCTTTTTGGAACTAATTCGTTGGAGAAAATGCGAATTAACGAAGCAGGAAAAGTAGGAATCGGGATGACAAATCCGCAGCGCGAACTGGTGGTGTCGGCAGGGTTTGACACTGCGGCTATTCAGTTGGCTTCTTCTGTAACCGGAACTTCAAAATTTGACGGCTTTGTAATTGGACAACGAAGCAACACAGGAGAAATTCAACTGATGAATTATGAAACAGAAAATGTTTCACTTGGAACAAGTGGAAAAGATCGACTAACTGTTTCGCAAGATGGGCAAATAGGCGTAAATGTTTCTTCACCTGTAAATGATTTGGTAGTGAAGAATGCCGCAGCTGTGCCTTCGCGTTTTCAAATTGCTTCTTCTGCCACAGGCGATGGTCCTTCTGATGGTTTGGTAATTGGTCACAGCAACTCTACAGGCGCTGCATTCATAACCAACTATGAAAACGAACCGTTGAGTTTTGGAACTTCTTCCACTGAACGAATAAGAATAACTCAAACAGGAAATATTGGAATTGGATTAGTTTCTTCTTCGCCTGCTTATAACATAGATGCGGCATTTAACACCGATGCGGTTTTCAGATTGAAGGGACAAGGTGGAACTTTCAATCGTTCAATTTTTATTTTGGATAAAACCAGTGCAGCAAACGACCAGGCGGCTGTGCAATACAGTTTAAACAATTCGGCACAGTGGTTAGCGGGAACATTGAACAATTGCAACTACCGCATTTTTAATTTCAACACGGGCAACGATGCGCTCACCATTGATTTCACCAATGATAATGTAGGCATAGGAACTCCCGCTCCCGCTGCAAAATTGGAAGTGAACGGACAGGTAAAGATTACGGGTGGCGGTCCTGCAGTTGGCAAAGTTTTGATTTCTGATGCCACTGGTTTGGCTTCGTGGGGAGAAGACAATCCAAAAAAAGGATTTAGTGCATATAGTCAGAACGGATTGCTCAGTGTGGCGAGCGGAGTAGAAACCCAAATTCTTTTCGACAACATAAATTTCAATGATGGCAATTATTACGATGTAGGGTTAGGAACGTTCAATGTTTATTCCGAAGGCTTGTATCATTTTGATGTAAAAATACTTTGGGAGAATTTTTCTTTAGCAGGCAATGCAATACTCGCACTTCGGGTAAACGGAATTATTACCGAACAAACAAGGCAGAGTATTTCATCGGGCGCAACAGTTCAACAGATTTTGAACAGCAACTTCAAACTCTACTCAGGCGATGTGGTTGATGTGGTTATTTTGCAAAGTACAAGCTCTTCACAAAATGTAAACCTCAATCAACTGGAAAGTGTTTTTGAGGGATATAAGGTTTACTAAACAAAAAAGGGTTGCTCGTTTGAGCAACCCTTTGTGGTCCCACTTGGGCTTGAACCAAGGACCCCTTGATTATGAGTCAAGTGCTCTAACCAGCTGAGCTATGAGACCAATATTTTTTAAAAGAACAATTCAACAATCCCTGAACCAACGACCCTCCCGACTTGGGTCGGGATGCTCTAACCAGCTGAGCTATGAGACCGTTGTTTCAAAATATAAAAAAGAACAAACAATTTGAAACGAGGGGCGAAAGTAAATATTCGCGGTTATTTTCGAAACGGTATGACAAAATTCAAAAACTTAATCTTCGATATTGGTGATGTAATTATTGATATTGACTACTTAGTTACCATTGGTGAATTTCAAAAACTTGCCGCGGTCGACTTCACCGAAATAGTTTCTTACTCTAAGCAACATCACATTTTCGATTTGTTTGAAACAGGCAAAATTACCGCGCAGGATTTTCGTAACGAACTCAAAAAGTTTTTGAAACCCGATGTGAGTGATGATGAAATTACCCGTGCATGGAACTCCATTCTTATTAATTTTCCCGAACAAAAATTTGCGTTGCTCAACGAACTCAAATCTAAATACAACACTTTTGCCTTGAGTAATATCAACGAAATTCATGTGGAGGCAATTAACGCTGCAGCAAGAGAAAAGTTAGGCGTAGAAGAGTTGGGTGATTTTTTTCACCGCGTTTATTATTCGAATGAAGTAGGTTTTCGAAAACCCGAGAAAGAGATTTATGAATTTATTCTGTCGAAGGAAAATTTAAATGCTAACGAAACGTTTTTTGTGGATGATAAAGCTGAAAACGTGGAAGCGGCAAAGCAAATGGGCATTCATGCCTATCAACTAAAAGACAGAAACCAATTGAATCAATTGTTGCTTGACCTGCAAATTCTATGAAAGCAAAACTCCTTTTGTATTCACTATTTACTATTCACTGCTTACTGCTGGTAGCGGTTACGTCTTTCTAGCTGATACTTCGAAACTTTTCTTTGTAAACAACAATGAAATTTATTCTTCTAACAGAAAGCAACTGCTCTACTTTCAAAAGGGAAATATTTTTTTCAGCGGCACATCAGATGAACGACAGAATATTTTTCTTCTAACCACTTCTATGAATCCGGCTTCCAAAAAACTGGAATCGGTTTATGAAAAGGATAGTCGCGAGGCAAGTTTTTCTTTTACCGCCAACAAATTTTATTCAGGCAAAACAGAATCGGATGATTTGCGACCACGAACAGAATTGATTCATGTTGAACGTTTGAAAAAGTGGCTCGCCTTCTACGCTTCGTATAACGATACGCTTTTAGCTTACTACAATTTCGATTCACTTCCGCCTTATGCAGCAATAATTGTAGCTTATACCTTGGCCAAGAAATTTGAGCTGGAGAAAAAAATTGCTATACAACAAACCACGCAAAAGGTTTTTCAAAATAATACTTACGCTACCATTAAACCCTTTTGGGGAAACACTAGTGCTAATGAATGGATTTGGGATGGAAAAACATTTCACCCGAGATGGAATGTTGATCCCAAACTAGCCTGGACCTTTGACGGGCAAACCGTAAAACAGTATTATGGCAACAACATAAATTTGCAATACAATTGGGATGGTGAAACACTTAAACCTATCTGGCGAACTAATCGTGCCGAAGAATGGAGTTGGGACGGGCGGCAGATAAAACCCATTTGGGATACCGACTGGGCAAATCAATACACGTTTGAAGATAGCCTGCTGAAACCTTGGAGCACTAATCACCCCGAGCGCGAATGGCAGATTGATGGCGATATACCCATGCCGCTTATCATTTTAGTCATCAGCGGAATTGCAAAACCATATTAAACATGCTTGATTTTTTGCGAGGCGGTTCTCCCTTTGGGGAGTTAGTGGGTTGGGTAGCCATTTCAAATTATAACTTACATTCGCTCCCACTAAAACGCACAACATGAAAAATACCTTGCTAATCCTAAACCTTTGCGTTGCGCTAGTTCTTGTTTCCTGCAACCAAAATCCAACCGACAAGGTTACTACTACGCCCATTCCAGATGCTCAAACTATGGATATAAAAGTATCCCAACTTGCGGTGAATAAAGATTTCTTTTGCGGAATGGCTTTGGAGGAAGGTGACATTAGCGATACTGCTTCATACGAAAATAAAATCTATGGATTTTGCTCGGCCGAATGTAAAGCTGAGTTTTTGAAAAATCCTCAAACCTATTTAGCTCAACAATAAACGGTTTATGCTATCAAGTAAAATTATTGGCGTGGGAATGTACGTTCCCGAAACAGTGGTAACCAACGATGACCTTTCGAAAGTGATGGATACCACAGATGAATGGATTATAGAACGTACAGGAATTAAAGAGCGCAGGTTTTTTAAAGAAGGCGTAGATACCGTCTCAAGCATGGCCGCACACGCTGCTGAAATTGCTCTCGAACGCGCGGGAAAAAAAGCGGAAGAAATAGATTTGATTGTAATGGCTACGCTTAGTTCCGACTATAATTTTCCAGGTTCAGGAGTGCTCCTGCAGCGTAAACTTCCGTTCCGGCAAATTCCTGCTTTTGATGTAAAAGCACAATGTTCTGGTTTTATTTTTGCCTTAAGCATAGCCGACCAGTTTATCAAAACAGGCATGTATAAAAATGCTTTAGTTGTAGGAAGCGAAGTACAATCCAACGTATTTGAGAAAAGCGACCGCGGCAGAAACATGGCCGTTATTTTTGGTGATGGCGCAGGGGCAGTAGTGCTGGAAGCTACCGAAGAAAAGAACAAAGGAATTCTTACCACAAAACTTCATAGTGACGGGCATTTTGCTGAAGAACTTTATTTGGAACATCCGGGTTCAAGAAGAAAAGAAAGATTTAATGCCAAGATGATGGAAACTGGTGAACTGCTTCCTTATATGAATGGCAAACTGGTTTTTGTAAACGCATTGAAATATTTTCCGGAAGTAATTCGTGAAGCGCTGGCTTCGTGCAATTTAAAAGATGAAGACATTGACTTGCTTATTCCACATCAGGCAAACGCACGTATTACTTCTGCCATTCAAAAAGAAATGAATTTGCCCGATGAAAAAGTAATTTCTAATATTCATAAATACGGAAACACCACAGCTGCTTCCATTCCTATAGGGCTTTGCGAAGCGTGGGAACAAGGCCGAATTAAAGAAGGCGACCTTATTGCAATTGCAGGTTTTGGCAGCGGGTTTATGTGGGCAAGCGCGCTTATTCGCTGGTAAATTTTCAATTGTATTTTTTGTTTTTTCTATTTCCTTGAATGGTGTAGGTTTACACTCGTCAAAAACAGAACCCTTATGTTGAACATTGCTTTATTTGGTCCACCGGGAAGCGGCAAAGGAACGCAAGCAACCAAACTGGTAGAGAAATACAATTTGGTGCACCTTTCTACTGGCGATATTTTTCGTGCAAACATTAAAGGCCAAACCGAATTGGGCACACTGGCAAAAAGCTATTTAGATAAAGGGCAGTTAGTGCCCGATGAAGTTACCATTGATATTTTACAATCCGAAGCAAGCAAACATACCGCTGCCGAAGGATTTATTTTCGATGGCTTTCCGCGCACTATTACACAAGCCGAAGCGCTCGATAAATATTTGGCTTCGCGAAACACTTCGGTTACCATGATGCTTTCGTTAGAAGTGCCCGAAGAAGAATTGAGAAAACGATTGCTGCTTCGCGGAAAAGATTCAGGCCGAGCCGATGACCAAAACCCTGAGGTCATTCAAAACCGAATTGATATTTATAATCGCGATACCGCACCGGCAAAAGAATTTTATACGGCTCAAAAAAAGTACCGCGCAGTAAATGGCGTAGGCGAAATAGAAAGTATTTTCCATGCGCTGTGTAGCGAAATTAATTCTGTACAACACAGCTAACCCGATTGCGAAGGTGAACAGCAAGTCTGTATTCAATCATCAATTTTCAATCATCAATTTTCAATTCTCTTGGCTACACGAAACTTTATTGACTACGTAAAAATTTATTGCAAAAGCGGCAAGGGCGGTCCGGGTGCTTCAAGTTTTCATCGCGAAAAATTTGTGGCAAAAGGCGGTCCCGATGGTGGCGATGGCGGCAGAGGCGGTCACGTTATCTTGCGCGGCAATTCTCAATTGTGGACTTTGCTCCACCTCAAATATCAAAAACACATTACGGCAGATGACGGTGCCAAGGGCATGGGTGCTTTGTGTTTTGGTAAGCAAGGAGCCGATAAATATATAGATGTGCCGCTGGGAACAGTTGCAAAAGATTACGAAACAGGCGAAACTATTGCCGAGATAAATGAAGATGGTGAAGAGTTTATTTTGTATGAAGGAGGCAAAGGTGGCTGGGGAAATAATCATTTTAAAACATCAACCAATCAAGCACCTACTTATGCGCAACCCGGTTTGCCTTCGTTAGAAGCCTGGGTAATTTTAGAATTGAAATTATTGGCCGATGTAGGTTTGGTTGGTTTTCCGAATGCGGGCAAGTCAACTTTAATTTCGGTGGTTAGCAATGCGAAACCCGAAGTGGCAGATTATCCTTTCACTACGCTTGTGCCCAACCTGGGCATGGTGGCTTATAAAGGCGGAAAGAGTTTTGTAATGGCAGATATACCGGGAATTATTGAAGGCGCCAGCGAAGGAAAAGGATTGGGCATTCGGTTTTTGAAACACATTGAGCGCAACTCTATTCTGCTTTTTATGGTGCCGGTTGATTCAACCGATATTCTGCACGACTATAAAATTCTTATTTCTGAACTGGGCAAATTCAATCCCGAACTTTTGACGAAGGATAAAATATTGGCCATCACAAAATGCGATTTAGCCGATGAAGAATTGCTGAAAATGATAGACAAAGATTTGAAGGCAGAAGCCAAGAAGGCGAAGTCTCCACTGAAAGGGTTGTCTATTGTTTTTATTTCAGCGGCATCTAATTTCAATATCGAAAAATTGAAAGATGCCATTATGAAACTGCTCGAGAAAAAGAATAAAGAGTAATTAGTTCTACTCCTAAATCACAAACTCTAAATCGTTCTGCTGGCTAATTACCTTGGTGTAATACGCTTCGTATTGCGGTAAAATATTTTTGATGTCGAAAATCTTTGCCTGTGCTAAAGCATTTGCTTTGAACTCTTTTAAGCGAACTTCATCTTCAAGAATGTAAATGGCATTCTTTGCCATATCTTCAAAATCGCCCACGGTGCTCATGAAACCCGTTTTGCCCTGAATATTTATTTCGGGAATTCCACCGGCATTAGAAGATATCACTGGAACCTCCACCGCCATGGCTTCCAACGCAGCCAAACCAAAACTTTCTGTCTCCGAAGGCAGAATAAATAAATCGCTCACTGCGAGCAACTCTTCTACGGCATCTTGTTTACCAAGAAAACGAACATCATCACAAATGCCTAGATTACGGCAAAGAATTTCTGTTCCCATTCGCTCAGGACCATCGCCCACTAAAAAAAGTTTGGAAGGAATTTTTTTGCGCACCAGGTCAAACATCTTCACCACATCTTCCACGCGCTTTACTTTTCTAAAGTTCGAAACGTGTGTCAAAATTTTTTCTCCGTTTGGTGCAATCGCTTTTTTAAAATGGTCTTTATCTGTTTTTTTGAACCGCGAAAAATCAATGAAGTTTGGAATCACTTCTATTTCGCGGGTAATGCTAAAGTTCTGATATGTTTCGTCTTTCAAACTTTTAGAAACAGAAGTAACACCATCGCTGTGATTGATGGAATATTCTACCACCGGTTTGTAGCTCGGGTCTTTTCCTATCAGCGTAATATCAGTTCCATGCAGCGTAGTAACGAAAGGAAGATTGTAACCTTTTTCTTTCAAAATGCTTCGCGCAATCAATGCCGAGGATGCGTGTGGAATAGCATAATGCACGTGAAGAATATCGAGCCTTTCAAATTTCGCCACATCTACAATTTTGCTGGCAAGCGCACTTTCATACGGCTGATATTGAAACAACGGATAATCCAGAGCCGAAACTTCGTGGTAAAAAATATTCTCGTGAAAAGAATCTAGTCGCACGGGCTCCTGATAAGTAATGAAATGAACCTGATGACCTTTCTTTGCTAGTGCCTTTCCTAATTCTGTGGCCACTACACCGCTTCCACCATAAGTGGGATAACATACAATTCCAATTTTCATCTGAACACATTTGTTTTTTAAAGGACAGATGGAATGCTTCGCATTTCATTTTCCAATTTCATTTAAGACGAAGCGAATGTAAACAGATTGTAAGAAGAGGTTTATTTGTTCAGTGCTTTGTATATCACTTCCTGCAAATCAGTTCTGATATTCATTTTCACCAACTGATTGTTTTCTGCATTAGGATAAACACGATTGCTCAAGAAAATATAAGTGAGATTATTTTCCGGGTCGCTCCAAACACAAGTGCCGGTAAAACCCGTGTGACCAAAAACAGAAAGAGGCACGCCATCGTAACAAGGCGAAGGTTTTGTTACATCCGGTTCGGGTTTATCAAAGCCAAAACCCCTACGCGAAATTTTTGATTGCCGCGAGGTGAAGTTGTGAATGGTACAGGAATCCAGCAATCTTTTTCCATTGTAAGTTCCGTTGTTCAGCAGCATTTGAAAAAGCGCAGCAAGGTCAAACGCATTGCTAAATACACCGGCATGTCCTGCTACACCTCCATACATGGCCGAACCGGGATCATGCACATAGCCACAAATAATTTGTTTGCGAAAAGCAGAATCATTTTCTGTTGGGGCAATTCGCGTAGCTGAAAATTTATTGCGCGGCTTGAAACCAATGCGCGTTAAACCCATTGGCTGATAGAAATTTTCGCTCACAAATTCATCCAACGTCTTACCCGAAACGCGCTCTACAATTTTTTGAAGAATGTAAAAATCATTATCGCTGTAAACATATTTAGGATGCTCTTCTATTGGAGAATGACTAATGATGCTCCACATGGTATCGGGATAATCACTGCGAATGAAAATAGAATCAGCAACTCGAATAGAAAAACTAGAATCAAAAGTATTACGATAATATTTTTCGAAGTTGCTATCGACCGTGTTTTTATAAAACATGAAAAAGGCTTTCAATCCCGCTTGATGCGTAAGCACATCGCGCAGTTTCAAATTTTTGATGGTGGCATCGCGCGGCAAGTCGAGATAATCACTAACAGTTTTATCGAGATTGATTTTTTTCTGCTCACATAATTTCATTACTGCAATAGTTGTGGCGGCAACTTTGGTTATAGAAGCCAAGTCATATAAATCAGTAGGCTTCACTCTGTCATCAGCTAATTCATAAATTTTTGTGCCATAGCATTTGTTCCAAATCACCTTTCCATTTTTCGCCATTAACAACTGGCAACCCGGAAACGCTTTGCCATCCATTCCTCGTTGAATAACTTCATCCACTTTTTTCAGAGCAGAAGTTTGCATTCCCACTTCTTCGGGCGAAGAAATTTTTAAACGATAAACAGAATCAGCAATAAATCCATTGCCGGCTACAAATGTTGGAGAAGCAGTAACAGGCAACTTTCCTGAAATTTTTTCTGCCCCAAACAAAGCATTTGCCGCAGCAAGATTGGTGGCATCGTTATCTTCATACGCTTCCAAAATCCATGGAATGTATTCGAAGTATTTGAGCGAATACGGATTTCCAAACACACACAAAACAACTTTTGTTCTTCCCGAAAGTGCTTCTACAAATTTTCTTGTTTCCTCTGTTACGTTATAGTTTTTGGCTGCTGAACGAATCATGGCATGCAAGTCAACGATTACTAAATCGTAACTCGCAAGTGTGTCAAGTAGTGGAGTAAAGAATTTTTCATTGTGTTCTAATGGCTGATTGAAAAAATCGAGTTCCACAAAATTGTTGATGTGCTGCTGAAACTGCGAACTGCCATTGTTGCCAATAGAAAGCGAAGCCACTCTTTTGTAATTCCAATCGCGTAGCGGTAATAAATTATTTTGATTAGCCGCAATCGTTATTGCCGCTTCATACAATTTTTGTCGAAGCAACTTTCCTTTTGCATTGTTTAAATCATCGCGCAGGTTTTCGAGATTAACATGTTGAGGTCTGTTCAAACCGAGCTTGTATTTGTAAGCCAAAACTTTCTTTACGCGCAGTTCTAATTCGTAAAGTGAAATACACGCACTATCAACCGAAGCTTTTATTTTTTCAATTCCTTTCGATGCGTCTTCACTAAAAACCAAAATATCGCAACCTGCCATAAACGCCATTGAATCAACCGTGCCGGGTTTGTAATATTTGGCCACCCCTTTCATGTTCAACGCATCAGAAAAAACCAAACCGTTAAATGCCAATGAATCCTGCAAATAATTTGTGGCTATGCGATAAGAAAGCGAAGCTGCCATACCCGTTGAATCAAGCGAGGGCACATTTAAGTGCGCCACCATTGCGCTTCCTACATTATTCTTAAAAAGAATTTTGAACGGATAAAATTCTAACGAATCAAAAGCAGCAGCACTTTTTGTAATCAACGGTAAATCATAATGTGAATCGGTATTTACATCACCATGCCCCGGAAAATGTTTGGCGCAGGCAAGCACGCCTTCATCCTGCATACCATCGGCATATTCGATTCCTTTGAGCGCAACTTTGTATTTGTCTTCACCAAAACTTCTATCGTTTATAACCGGATTGTTCGGATTGTTGTTTACATCTACGTCAGGTGCAAAATTGATGTTGATGCCAATGCGTTTGCACTCGCGACCAATCTCTCTTCCCATTTCATAAATCAATTTATTATCAGCCACCGCACCCAATGCAATTTGATGCGGAAACGAAATGGTAGAATCTAAACGCATGGCTAAACCCCATTCGCCATCAATGGCAACAAACGCTTTTACTATTGTTGAATCCTGAATTTTATTTGTCCATTCCGCTTCTGCTTCAGGCAATCCTTTGAAGAAAATTACCCCGCCCGCTTTGCCTTGTTTCATCCAACTCAACACGCTATCCATGTTGTAAAGTTTGCCTTCGGTGTAAGCAGGCAACATAAAGAACTGACCAATGCGTTCTTCGAGACTAAGCTGATTGAAAACGGAATCAACCCATGCTACACAGGCTTTGTCATTTTTCCAATTTCTGAAATCGGGGTTTTGAGAAGAAGACGATAGACAGTAGACGATAGACAATAGAAAAATACCTGCGCGTAGCGCAACAACCCGTTCCCATGAAGAAACACGGGATGAAACAAACCCGTAACCCGTAACCTGTAACTGCATAAGCGCGAATAGACAAAACATCTGCCAACAACTAGTATAAAGTGTAAACGCGTTTTCTACTATTTTATGTTGATTGAAAAAATGCAACGAATAAATTTGGCTAGGAAAAAAGGTTTTTGATTTGTGGGTGATAAAATCATTTTGAGGAAATAGAAATTCATATAGGTTTGCGCCTTCAAAATTTTAAAATGAAGGAATACGCCACGCTGCTCACTGAACTCTCCGAAGGAATTTTACTCATCACCATCAATCGCGAAGACAAACTTAACGCCCTCAACAAAACTGTTATTGGCGAGTTGGATGATGTGATTGATGAAGTTTACAACAATCCCGAAATCAAAGGAGTAATCATAACCGGCAAGGGCGCAAAAAGTTTTGTAGCAGGAGCTGACATTACTGAGTTCAGCGGTATGAGTGAGGAACAAGGCAAAGCACTTGCACGAAGAGGACACGATGTGTTCGACAAAATTGAAATGAGCCCGAAGCCGATTATTGCTGCGGTAAACGGGTTTGCATTAGGTGGTGGTTGTGAACTAGCAATGGCTTGTCACCTGCGCATTGCAAGTGAAAACGCCAAGTTCGGTCAGCCCGAAGTGAAGCTTGGAATTATTCCCGGCTATGGAGGAACACAACGCTTGACTCAATTGATTGGAAAAGGAAAAGCACTCGAACTTTTAATGACTGCCGATACAATTGATGCTACCTGCGCAGAGAAATTGGGATTGGTAAACGATGTAGTACAAACAGTGGAATTGCTTGAAATATGCAGAGCATTAGTTGCAAAAATTACGAGTATGGCGCCTTATGCCGTAGCACAGGTAATTCAAAGTGTGTATGCGCACTTTAAATCGGGTATTGACGGGTTCGATACAGAAATTGATTTGTTTGGCAAGTGCGTTGCTACCAACGATTTTACGGAAGGCACTGCTGCATTTTTGCAAAAGCGCAAAGCAAAATTTTCAGGAGAATAAATGCAGAAAATAAAAAAGCCGCTCTGAAATTCAGTGCGGCTTTTTTATTTGTGTTTAATTTAGCTCTTATTTTTTCGTAGCAGATTTTGTTTCTGTTTTCATCTCGGTAGGTTTTGCTGTAGTTGTTTTCGATTCTACTTTTGACATTGCAGATGCAGCAACTTTTTTAGGTTTTGACTTTGCTTCCTTTTCTGCTTTTATAGCATCGTCAATTTGCTGTTGTGTAAGTTCTTGAGTAATCACAAACTCAGTTCTTCTGTTTTTAGTTCTACCTTCTGGGTTATCGGTGCCTGGTGGGTTTTCGTTCAACTCAACTGGTTTCGATTCACCATACGCTTTGCTTTCTAAACGGAACTTTGCAATTTTTTTGCTTGCTAAATAGCGCAACACCGCATCGCTTCTTCTTTGCGCAAGTTTCAAATTGTATTCTTCTGTTCCCTTGGCATCGGTATGGGAGCCTACTTCTAAAACATATTGAGGATTGTTGGTCATAAAACCAACAACACGGTTTAAAGTATCCGGTGCTCCATCTGTCAAATAATCTTTGTTGAATTCCCAATAAACTGTTCCAATTCTCTCTCCCACTTTCGATAACATTTGTGGCAGCATAATAAGTGGAAAGTCAAAAGACATGGTATCATTTTGTCGTTTGCCTTTGGTGGAAATTGTTTTCATATAATCTTCAAACCCTTTTTTACGAGCCACCAATTGGTAGTCATTTTCTTTCTCCAGGTCGAAAAAATATTTTCCGTTAGTAGCGTAAACGTTTTTCAATTCTTTACCTTCAGACATGCTGTAGAGTGTTACTAGAGCATTGTCAATCGTCTTCATGTTGCTATCCATGTTTTGAACAAATCCTTTCACCGCCAAATACAATCGTGATTTCTCAACCTTGTAAACATCATCGCAACAGGTTTCGCTTTTAGTTCCAAAACCACCACCGCGATTTGAAACCAAATATCCTTCCCCATCAAAGTCACTCCAGGAGTAATACATGTCATCAACACTTGAGTTGATAGGCATACCCAGATGTTGAGGCTGCCCCCACTCACCCCCGCTTGCATTTATTTTGTAAACATCGGCTCCGCCAATATTTATTTGTCCGTTTGAACTGAAGTAAAGCGTGTTAGTTTTAAAATCATAGCCGGGAGTAATTTCGTCTCCTTTTGTGTTGATGGCTGGTCCTACGCTTCTAGCTTTACTCATAGAACCATCAGCATTTATTTTTGCGCAGAACAAATCCATTCCCTTTCCGGGATTTCTATCGCTTGAGAAATAGAGCACATCTTCACCCGCTTCGTTTCTTCCGAGAGCCGGATGAGTAGACGTAAATCCTTCAGCATTTACTTTGCTGTCTAATTTTGCTCCCGCACCCCAAATGTTGTTTTCCAATTTGCTTTTGTAAATATCGCAACGCATGCGCTGGTAGTCGTCTTGTAAGCATTGCGTGTAATACATAGTTTCGCCATCGGCAGAAATAGCAGCATTACCTACGTGCGAACTGCTTTCGTTTACACCACCTGCAATCATGGCTCCTTTTGTCCAGGTATTTTCGTTTCGTTGTGAAACATAAATGCGCGAGAAGTCGGCATAATGTTCATGCTTGTTTACCATTACCACTCTGTCCGAAGTCCAAGCTGCGTAGTAAAGCGTATTGCCATCGCGAAGGGTTGGAGCAAATTCAGTAAGCGGTTGATTTACGTTTTCATCAAGATGCGTTACTTTAAATTCAGGCACATCTTTATTGTCGCGAAGCGAAATTCCTAAATCGCAACCCTGCGATTCGCGTCCCGCGCTTCTGCGCTGGTCATCAAATTTTTCGTTGTCCTTCGCCAGCTTTATAAATTTTTGAAAATTATCTCTCGAGGTTTCATAATGCCCAAGATATTTTTCGGTTAGCGCGTATTGATATAGGGCATTTAAATTTTTGTGTTTCACCGAATCGAGTTCCACTATTTTTTTGTAATAACTATTCGAGCTTACATAATCGCGAAGCATAAAATTTCCGTCAGCCAAATTTTGATTAAGTTTTTTTTTTTAGGTTTCTTATTGAGCGCTTCACCAAAATAACGCATCGAATTTTCAATGCTTCCGCGCTTGAATAGTTTTTTCCCGATTCGTTTATCTCTTCCAAAACCAATTTTATCGGGCTCAGGAAAATCTTTTAGTTTATCACCTTGCAATTGTTGATTCGAAGAAACTGTAGTAGTTTCTACTTTTTTCGGTTCGGACTTTGGTTCTTCCTTTATTGCTGCTGGTTGCTCTATCGGTTTTGGTTCTTCCTTCTTTTGTTCAACGACAGTAGCCGGTTTTGGTTCCTCTTTCTTAGGTTCTTCTTTCACCACTTCCTTTTTGGGCTCTGTCATAAGCTCCTCCTTTTTAGCTGCCGGTTGTTGAACTGGTTTTGCTTCCTCTTTCTTCGGCTGTGCTTTTGGTTCTTCTTTTTTTGCTGTTGAAGGTTGTGCCGGTTTCGGCTCTTCCTTTTTTACTTCCTTCTTAGGTTCGGCTTTTGGTTCCTCCTTTTTAGCAGCAGGAGGCTGTGCGGGTTTGGGTTCTTCTTTCTTCACTTCCTTTTTTGCAGCTACAGGTTCAGCCGCTTTGGGCTCTTCCTTCTTGGGTTCTGCTTTAGGTTGTGACTTCGGTTCTTCCTTTACTACTTCCGCAGCAGGTACTGGTTTTGGCTCTTCTTTCTTTTCTACCGCCTGTTCCACAGGTTTAGTTTCTTCCTTCTTGGGCTCAGTTTTTTTCTCCTCTTTTTTCGGCTCTTCTTTTGCCTGCTCTGGTTGTTTTTCGGTTTTTTTCTTTTTCTGTTTGTCCCATTTGCTCGATTTAGTTTGGGTGCGTGTTTCAGAGTTGAGCAACTCTTGTAATTCTTCTTTTGATTGTGCCTGCAGTTTTTCTATGCTGCTAAACGACAAAAAGAAAATGAAAGATAGTGCGAGTAAAAATTTAGAATTCATAAGTCAGGAATTAAGGTGATGTAGAATTGCGCTTGCTTCTTGCGCGGTCGAAAATAAATAAATACAGTTCTGTTAAAAATTTTTTGACCAAGCGTTTCCTTCCCATTGAATAGAATAAACAAGAAAGAATTTTGAGGGTTCATTGTTTACAATACTATATTTCCCACAAAAGGAGCGTGAAGTAACTGCAGGTTGCAATGGTTGGCTTATCTACTTTCGGTTTCAAATAATAATACATGAACAAGAATTTGATTTTAATGTGCGCGGCTGTGGCTGTGCTTTCGCTTTCGAGTTGTTTGGTTTCGAAAAAGAAATTTGATGAGCAGGTAGCCCTTGCCGATAAATACAAAACCGAAAAAAATGATTGCAACGACAAACTGAATGCTGCCACTGCAGCCATTGAAGAGTTGAATAAGCAGATCGCTTCACTTAACGAGGCTATTCTGAAAATGAAAGACAACAATACTTCGCTCGAAGAAAAATTGCGCAAGGTGAATGAACTAAAAAACGAAAGTGATGCTATATGCGAAAGAGTAAAACAACAACTCGATGCGCTGGCAAATTCTTCGGCTGCCGAAAAAGATAAACTGGTGAAACAGTTAGCCGATAAAGAAAAAGAGTTGATGGCGAAAGAACAGGAGTTAAACAAACTCGCCAGTGAATTAAACGCACGCGATATGAAAGTGCGCGATTTAGAATCACTCATTGCACGAAAAGATTCTGCGGTGCAGGCACTTAAAAATAAAATGCTCGAAGCACTCAAAGGATTTAATTCGGGCGATTTAAGTGTATATGAAAAAGATGGTAAAATTTATGTGGCACTTAGCGATAAATTGCTTTTCACCACTGGAAGTTATGCGGTTGAGCCACGCGGAAAAGAGGCACTTAAGAAAATTGCAGAAGTGTTGAATAAACAAAACGACATTTCAATTATGGTAGAAGGACATACCGATAACAAGCCATACATTTCTAGTACTTCTGGCCCCGTAAACAGCAATTGGGATTTGAGTGTGATGCGCGCATCGAGTGTTACGAAACTTTTGGTAGATGAAAACAAACTCGATGCAAAACGAGTTACACCCGCAGGTCGCGGACAATATTTTCCGGTGGAGAGTAACGATACACCTGAAGGCAGAAGCAAGAATCGAAGAATTGACATAGTGCTTACACCCGACCTAAAAGGCATTATGGATATTTTGAACGGAGCAAATTGAGCTCAGCCAATGGGTTTAGAGTTTTCAAAAAAACAAAAGCTCGGAAAAACAACTCTTTCTTTCGTTTCTTTATTTCTAAGTTTTACTTTTCCATTTCACGCAAATTAAAATCCTCGGCATGAAAAAACTTCTACCTACATCAATCCTGCGTTTCTGCATCGGTCTACTATCTACCGTCTATTGTCTATCGTCTGTTAATGCACAGGCACCAAATGGTATCAATTATCAGGCAGTTGCCCGCAACAATGCCGGTGCTATTTGGCAGAACCAACATATCACTCTTCGTTTCACTATTCATAGTAGCACTGCAAACGGTGCTATTGCTTATCAGGAAACGGATACAGCAACAACTAATCAGTTCGGACTTTTCACTGTGGTAATAGGCAGTGGAACAGTAGTGCAGGGAACTTTCAGCGGTATTAGCTGGGGCACAGCTTCAAAATATTTACAGGTAGAATTAGATGCCGCAGGCGGAAGCAATTTTACCGATATGGGCACTTCGCAATTGATGAGTGTGCCTTATGCACTATATGCCGAAACAAGTGGTAGCGGAGGAATAACCGGACCAACAGGAGCAGTAGGAATTGCCGGTGCAACCGGAGCTAGTGGTAGTAATGGTGTAACGGGAACGCAAGGATTACAGGGAATTACGGGAGCCACAGGTGAAACGGGTGCACAAGGTACAGCAGGTGTCACAGGCGCACAGGGAACACAAGGCTTACAAGGGCCTTCGGGAAACCAAGGTGTGCAAGGCATACAGGGAATTCAAGGAGTGCAAGGTCCACAAGGAGTAACAGGTGCTAATGGAACAACAGGTGCACAAGGTGTAACAGGAGTTGGACAGGAAATCTATATAAAGAGATTTTAAAA
>JAPLES010000007.1 GCA_026391075.1 Bacteroidota bacterium
CCTGTTTCACATAACTAACAGTAAAGCGATGCGCCCCAATCGTATAGCCTGCAAAAATGGAATAGTAATGATTTGCATTCGGGTTAATATCAGGGTTTGGTTTAAAGTTCCACATATCGGAAATTGCAAATGAAAAATGCGGAGCAAAATTGTATTCCATTAAAGCATATAGCCATTGCCCATAATCTTTAACTACGTGCTGATATTGAAACTCCCAGCGAAGCGAATGTTTTTTATTGATTTTATAAGTGAGTTCTGTGAACGGAGTATAAGAGTTGATATCACGCGCACCGTCTTTGCGATAAATAAATTTGTCGTAACGAGCGTATTGAAATCCGAATTCCACTTCAATACTTTTTGTTGGTTTAAACATGGCGTTGAAAAATCCTTCGGCAAAAAATATAGTATTGCTTGGATTGAATTTCTTGAGAATAAAATCGCGAATGAAAGAACCCTGCGCAGTGAAAGTCATTTTCCTATTGGGCGAATAAGTAATCTCTCCGCCAAAAGCTAACTCGCGATTCTCCAATGAAGGCGCGAAGTAACGCGAAGGCAAACGCAATGAATTTTGACGCGATACAGGCGGAAGAAAATTCATAGTGCCGTCAAACAATGCTTCGGTAGGATTAGGAGAGTTGTGTAAATAAAAATTTTCGGTGCGTTTGAATTGAAGTGTTATGCCAATTCCTTTGTGGGAATAATTAAGTGTGCTGTAAACACAATTTCCGGGCACGTTTATAAGTGAATCTTTCGCATCGTTTATCTGGTCTTTCTTAATGGCTTCATGCGATTTGTAAGCCCCTTCTACATACCAACTGAAATCACCGGCAGTTAAAGTATTGTAAGCAGTAAACGCATAGGTGTTATACTTTGGCACAAAGCGACCAAGAGTATCGTATCCTTCAATCGTAGTTACAATTTGTGCAACGCTTGCCTGGTCCATACTCCGGTTTAGCACACCAATACCCGGCTGAAAAATTACTTTGTTGTTCTTCGTAGAAAAATTTCCATCGGCATTAAAGCCGAGAAGGATTGGTTTTAAAATGGAGAATTTCCATTTCTGCGCGCCTGCAAATGCTTTCAGTTTTACTTTGCCTTTCACATCATACTCAACCCGCGCACCCAAAAGCGCATTGTCAATGCCCAGCGCACGCTCTTCGAAAGTGCGGTAAATAATTCCGCTACCTATTTGGTCGTAGATGTAGCCGCCTGTAATCGTAAGATCTTTCACTTTTTTCTTGATGAAAAAATTTCCTAAGCCTACGGATGTATAGGGCGAAGTAGGAGTGCGAAGAATAGAGTTGTAAAAGAAATCTAAACGTACTCCCGTTTCAAGTTCATACTTATCATTAGTGTAATTAAGATTGAGCCAAACATCGGTTCCTACTTTATAATTATCGTAATGCGGAAGATTATAAGCGCCAATTAGCGAGTCGCGAATGAAAAAATTAGTGTTCGATTGAAACGAACCAGAGAAATAACCCCATTGCGAAAAACTGCTTTGGAACAGAAATAAAAACAGAATTGTGGATAGCGTGTTGAGTTTTTGCATGCAACTAAATAAATGGATGGGCGTAAAGTTATACTTCTACCGTTTATTCAAAAATCGTTTAGTTTTACTTACAACAAAGTACTTGGCACTATCATTGAAAAGCAATCACCGTAAAAATAAATCATGAAAAAAATCTTCGCATCGTTTGTGGTTATCGCCTGTTTCAACTCTGCATTTGCACAAACTCCTAAAGCCGTTGAAAAATTTATGGGCGAAAAAACACTCCCTTCTATCACGTTGGCCGATGTAAATGGCAAGAACGTAAACGTAGCGGATTATGGTAAGAGTGGAAAGATTACCGTGCTTAGTTTTTGGGCAACCTGGTGCGTGCCTTGCAAAAAAGAACTCACCAACATGGCTGATATTTATGATGACTGGAAGAAGAAATATAATGTGCAGATAGTTGCGGTTTCTATTGACGATTCGCGCAGCACTACTAAAGTAAAACCAACTGTTGAAGGACAACGTTGGGAATATGAAGTGTTGCTCGATGTAAATCAGGATTTAAAACGCCAGTTGAATATTCAAAGCGTTCCGTTTACTGTGGTAGTAGATGCCACAGGCAAAATCGCATTCACACATTCGGGCTACGTAGATGGCGATGAATTTGTATTGGAAGAAGAGTTGCAGAAATTAGCGAAACAGTAAGAAACACTAAAACAAAAAAGCGGAAAACATAATTGTCTTCCGCTTTTTTGTTTTCTGAAATCGAGCACTACTGCTTAAATATTTTCTGCTGAAAAGATTTTCCTTCATCATCGGTAACTCTTACCAAATAAATTCCGTTCGAAAATTCGTTCATAGGAATCTGCACTTGGCTATCGGTAGAAGTAATATACGCCACCTGTTTGCCGCTCATATCCATTACATCAATGCTGTGTTTTACACCTGCATCTGTTCCGAAAGTAATGCTGATGAAATCAGAAACGGGATTAGGATAGGTTGAAATTCCGGCAGTGTTTAATTCAGTAAAGCCCGAAGCTGCTGGTGTGTACACAATTGCATTACCGGGAATAGTGTTGTGTCCGCTTTGCATGCCGGTGTTACCTGCGGGCACGGTACCGTAAAATGTTGGCCCTAACAAGTATGGATAAATTGGATTTTGGTTCGAATCAATGGTTACGTAGTAAGCATAAATTCCGGCAGGGTAATCGGGCGTAACTGCAAAGCGCCCGTTGTGCTCATCTAAATCACCAAGCCCCGGCACGTATTCAAAATCCTGAATGTATGCACCTAAAGGATATTGCCCGCTGATGGCAGGACCGGCAGAACTTGCTACAGAACCGTTGGGCAAAGTAGTACGGTCGGTCATAGTGCGTGTGCGATAACTTGGGGTTATTCTTTTAATTGCACCAAGCCCTGCAGTATCTGAATAAGCATATGCACCATAAATTGGAAAACCATCAAATGCATAACCTATAATTGGCGAATGAACGGTGGCCGCCTGATCGTTATAAAGACATGTAGGGTTCACGTGTGTATGATACTCGCCTTGTTGTTGCGGATGTCCAAGACAGTCATCAAATGAAGGTCCTTCAAAAAAATATGCATTGCGAAACCAAACGCCCAGATTGTTATAGCTCATAGCATCGCTTACATTAAACAAACTAACTCCGTTTGTCCATACGCCAATATGACCCAATGGTGTGGCAGTTAAGGCTCCGTTATTTTTTACAGGTGTACGGGTAATGGCAAAACAAAAATTTTGGTTAGCCGGAGTATTTGGATTGCCGGCCCATGGTCCAATATCATAACCTGGAATGCAAGTACAGCTCACATAAACGTTGTTCGAAGTATAGTTTACTGCTTGCACGTTTGACGCAATTCCTGAGTAACCCGTTTGGCCGGGAGTTTGAATCCAGGAAATAATTTCGGGCGCTGTAATCTGTGATTGACAGTAACAAACCGAAGAGAGAATCAGGGTGAGGAGAACTACTTTTTTCATATTGCTTTTTGTTTTGTGTTTTGTTTGACGATGGATTGAATTTTTCCTTTTAATGTTTTGGCTCTTTATTGTGCAGATCAGTCATTACCCTTGTGAGCTCAGGAATAATAGTATTGAATCTTGCTTTTTGTTCTGTCGTGCAAATTGCCTTTAACTTTTGAAAATGGTCAAGCGTAATTGCCGCGCGCTGTTGCTGAATAGTTGAAATTATTTTTTCGAGTGAATCTTTAAGTGTGGTGTTTACAGAATCAGTTTTCAGCAAATCAAGATAAATGATTAGTGTTTCGGCATTCTGTTTATCCAACATCATCATTTGTGTGTGATGCACGTTTCGCAATTCATCAAAAGCTTTTACTTGCTCTTCATTCAAACCTAACGATTCAGGAATAAATTTCTCAAAGTGGATGGGAGGCGGAGGACGATAACCATGTTGAAAGCATATAAAAGTCAAAGTGCAAATGTTCAATGCAAACAAGAATACAACTGCTATTGTCAAAATTTTTTCGCGCTTCATTTTATGAATTTGAATAAATATCGAAACTGTTTTGGATCAATGCAGAAGAATGAACTGCACTTTGTTTTTGTGGAGAAGAATAAATAAACGCTGCAAAATTTAACGCAAACAACAAGGCAATGCTTGCAGCCGCTAGCCAAACCGTACGAGTTGACACATGTTCTAAATGAACAAGACTGCCATGTAAACGCGATTGGATACCCGCAAATAAATCACCGCGTACTTGAACTGGCTGAATATTTTCTACACAGTTGAGTATCTCTTCAATCCAATTTTCTTTTTCGGTTTTCATATTCGTTCAAGGTTAGACGATGGCTTAAAAAAAATCCTTCGCTAAGGCTACAACTCCTCATAAATATTACTCAACAGCTTTCTCAAATTTTCTTTAGCTCTTTGCATCAAACCTTCCAAAGCCTTTTCGGTTACCTGCAAAACCTCCGCAGCTTCGCGTTGGCTCATTTGTTCAATCTTCAAAAGCATAAATGCATCGCGTTGTTTTTCGGGTAGCTTGTCAATAGCTTCAAAAAGGTATTGAGATTTCTCTTTGTTCTCCATCACAACACCGGGATGATTAAAATCTGAACCCTGAATTCTTACTTCGCCTGTTTCCTTGCTGAAGATGGACGTAACAAAAGCAAACCGCTTCTTACGTTTCTTAAACTTAATGTAGTCGAGTGATTTGTTGATGGCTATTCTTGTAATCCATGTTTTTAGACTTGAATCGCCTTTGAATGTTTGAATAGAATGAAATACTTCCACAAAAACATCCTGCAAAATTTCTTCAGCATCTTCGGTGTTTCGCACATAGCCAAGTGCCACACTAAAAACAGAATCTTTAAGCGAAAGAAAAAGCTTTTCTAAAGCGTGTTCATCACCTTTTGAAATCTGTGCTGTAAGTAAAGTGTAGTCGGGTTGTGCTTGTGTCAATGGGAACGAACTTATTTGTTCTGACCAAACGAAACATTAAACGTTTAAACAACCTGCAAAATACTCGTCTCTGTTTTTGAACGTTCGGCTCTTTTAAGTTGTTAGTTATTTCTTGTCTTTTAAAAACAAACAAAGTTTAAGTTTGAAAAAAATAAGTCATGCACCACCACCACGAAGAAGAACATTTTAAAAGTCCAGATTTTGTAAAGGACATTGTAATTGGAATGGCTGATGGACTCACAGTTCCGTTTGCTCTTGCTGCGGGATTGAGTGGAGCAATTGATACCACTGCAATAATTGTAACAGCCGGTATTGCAGAAATTGCGGCTGGAAGTATTGCCATGGGGTTAGGTGGGTACCTCGCGGGAAGAACTGAAGTTGACCACTACGCAAAGGAGTTGGAAAGAGAAAATTATGAAGCCGATGTTTTTCCTGAAAAAGAAAAAGCCGAAGTGCGCGAAGTGTTAGAGGAGTATGGTGTAAGCAAGGAATCGAGCAAACTCATAGCAGAAGAAATGAGTAAGGACAAAGAGAAGTGGGTAAATTTTATGATGCGCTTTGAATTAGGCTTAGAAAAGCCAGACGCTAAACGCGCATCGCGAAGCGCATTAAATATTGGAATAGCTTACATTGTTGGTGGTTTGGTTCCACTCTCTCCCTATATTTTCATTCATGATTCAAGCAAAGCGTTGTTGGTTTCTGTAGTGGTTACGCTAGTTGCACTTTTCATTTTCGGTTTTTTGAAAGCAAAAGCAATTGGTCAACATGAGTGGGAAGGTGCATTAAAAACCACTTTGATTGGTGCGTTGGCGGCTGGGGCAGCGTTTGGTTTAGCATCCCTAATTTCCGCCCATTAAAATTTTATTTTCGTCTTTCAATTTTTCAAAAATGAATAAAGTGAAAATAGGTTTAGTGCAAATGAGTTGTGTGAAAGATGCACAGCCCAATTTAGAAAAAGCTATTGCCGGTATTCGCGATGCAGCCAAAGGTGGGGCGCAAATAATTTGTTTGCAGGAACTTTTCACTTCGCTTTATTTCTGCGATATAGAAGATTACGAAAACTTCAAACTGGCAGAATCAATTCCCGGTGCATCTACCGATGCGCTTTCAAAAGTAGCGAAGGAATTAAACGTAGTTATCATCGCTTCTCTCTTCGAAAAAAGAACGAGTGGAATTTATCATAACACCACTGCCGTGTTAGATGCCGATGGAACTTACCTGGGTAAGTATCGCAAGATGCACATACCTGATGACCCCGCTTACTTCGAAAAATTCTATTTCACTCCCGGTGATTTAGGCTACAAAACTTTCGAAACCAAGTATGCAAAAATTGGCGTGCTCATCTGCTGGGATCAATGGTATCCGGAAGCAGCGCGTATTACTGCGCTTACAGGCGCAGAAATTCTTTTCTATCCAACAGCAATTGGTTGGGCAACGGCACAGGACGAAAAAACAAATCAAGAACAATACAACGCATGGCAAACTATTCAGCGTTCACACGCAGTAGCAAACGGTGTGCATGTGGTTAGCGTGAATCGTGTTGGTTTAGAACAAAATGGGTTGATGAAATTCTGGGGCGGAAGTTTTGTGAGCAATCCTTTTGGCAATTTGCTCTACCTCGCTTCGCACGATAAAGAAGAAAATGCAGTAGTGGAAATTGATTTGGAGAAAACAGATTTTTATCGCACGCACTGGCCCTTCCTACGCGACAGAAGAATTGATTCTTATCAGCCAATTACAAAACGTTTTATTGACGAGGAATAATGTCTGATGTCCGATGTCCGATGTCGGACGTAAATACTTAATACCGAAATGCAGTCAGGAAAATTTAAATTCGAGAAGTTACAAGTGTGGCAATTGTCTATGGACTTTGGTGAAAAGATTTATCAAATCTCGACAACGTTTCCAGCAATTGAAAAATACAATCTTCAAACTCAAATCAACAGAGCTGTAGATAGTATAGCCCTGAATTTAGCCGAAGGATGCATCGGAAATAGTAATGCCGAGTTCAGTAAATTTATTGGATACTCTCTTCGTTCTGTTTCAGAGGTTGTAACTTGTTTGATAAAGGCTATTCGCAGAAAATATATTTCAGAGGAAACTTTTGATGAGCATTATTAAGAAGCATTTATTCTGATGAATAAAATTGCTGCGTTACGTAAATCATTGAGTAAATAATTTTAAGCAGAATCACATGCTTCATACATCAAACATCGGACATCGGATATCGGACAACAAAACTCCTCGCGAACTCGGCTTTCACTTTCCCGCAGAATTTGCTCCGCAACGCGCGATGTGGTTGAGTTGGCCGCACAAGGAAGCAAGCTGGCCTGGAAAGATTCACACCATCTACAAATCTTATTGCGATTTTATTTGGCTTGTAGCGCAAGACCAAAAAGTTTGTATCAATGTGAAAGATGAAACCATGAAGCAGTTTGCGTACACGCAACTTTGGCTTTCTTCTTTAAAAAATATTGATGCCGCTGTAAACATTCAATTCTATTTCCATGCTACAAACGATGCTTGGTGCCGTGACCACGGACCTGCATTCTTGATAAATCAGGAAACAAAAAAGAAAGCGATTGTTGATTGGAACTACAATGCCTGGGGCGATAAATATCCTCCGTATGATTTAGATGATGTGATTCCAACTTTGATTGGAAAGAAATTAGACTTGCCGGTTTTCTATCCTCAAATAATTATGGAAGGCGGAAGCGTAGAGTTCAACGGCAAAGGAACTTTGTTGACGACAACATCTTGTTTGTTGAATAGGAATCGCAATCCAAATCTCTCGCAAAAGGAAATTGAAAAATATTTGATTGACTATTACGGAGTAGAAAATGTGTTGTGGTTAGGCGATGGAATTGTGGGCGATGATACAGACGGACATATTGATGATTTAACCCGCTTTGTAAATGGAGATACTGTTGTTACCGTGATAGAAGAAAATAAGAGCGATGAAAACTACGAGCCGTTGAAAGAGAATTTGAAAATGCTTTCTACCATGCGTTTGGAAAACGGAAAGCAGATGAACATCATTGAACTGCCAATGCCAAATAAAATAATTTACGAAGACCAACGCTTGCCTTGCTCTTATGCTAACTTCTACATCAGCAATAAATATGTCATCACGCCAACTTTCCGCGATGCGAAAAACGATGAACGCGCTTTAGACATTCTTCAAAAATGTTTTGCCGATAGAAAAGTGGTAGGACTCGATTCCACCGATTTAATCTGGGGACTCGGCAGCTTTCACTGCCTCAGTCAACAGGAACCAGAAGTTCTATAAAAGGATTTACGCTCTCGCTTTTACAAATTGCTTTTCGTGTTTCACTTCGTCCATTTCAATCTTGCTGATAATCTCATACATGATTTCGGTGGTGCCTGCGCCCATGGTCATTAAACGAATATCGCGGAAAGAACGCGCAATGCCGTAATCTTCCATATAACCCCAGCCTCCGTGAATTTGCAAACATTCATTCACCACGTTAAACGATTCCTCGCAGCAAAATGCTTTTGCCATAGAAACAATTTTGTAAGCGGCAGGTCCCAGTTCGATATACTCAGCTACCGCGCGGTAAGCAATAGACTTACAAGCTTCGGAGGTTACTGCCATCTTTGCAATTTTATGGCGTAGTACTTGGAACTTGCCTATAGGTCTGCCGAACGCTTCGCGCTCCTGCATATAGCGTTTTGCCTTTAGTGTGGCATGTGCCGCTGATGCCGCTCCTGTTACAGAAGCAATCAAACGCTCTTCCTGAAAATTACTCATGATATAATAGAAGCCAAAATCTTTTTCGCCAAGCAATGCGCTCTTTGGCACTTTGCAGTTTTCGAAAAATAATTGTCCGGTATCGCTTGAATGCATACCCAATTTGTTGTGCACCGAATTAGCGGTGAAGCCCGGTGTATCCGTATCGAACAGCAAAAGCGAAAGTGTATGTCCTTCACCGGTGCGCACTGCCAATACTATAAAGTCTGCCATAGTTCCGTTGGTGATAAACATTTTTGAACCGTTCACTAAGTAGTGGTCGCCTTTATCTTCAGCCGTAGTTTTTATTCCGCCCACATCGCTTCCCGCTCCGGGTTCTGTAATACCAAGCGCAGCAACTTTTTCACCGCGTAAAGCAGGTGCTAAATATTTCTGTTTTTGCTCTTCGGTTCCTAAAGCCAACACAACAGGCAATGGCAAATAAGTATGCGCGTAAAGCGACATAGACAATCCGCCAATATTTGCCTTGGTTAACTCTTCGCTAATGACAACCGCGCTCCACATATCCATTCCACTGCCGCCATATTCTTCGGGAAAAGAAACTCCGAAAAAACCCTGCTCACCCATTTTGCGAAATACTTCGCGGTCGCAAATTTTATTCTCTTCCCAGTATTTTACATTGGGGGTAATTTCGGCTTCACAAAATTGCTTGAACGATTGGCGAAGCAATTCGTGCTCAGGTGTAAATGGATTAGTTGTCATGATAAATTTGTTTTTGTGTTTTGAGGAAACGAAAGTATCAAAATTTGCTTCTTACTAAACCAATTCAGAAATTCTAATTTCTATTTTTACCCGGACACTTTTATCCAAATAGTACATGCCACGAATCCTTCCTTTAACTGACGAAAATATTTCTGACGAGACAAAATCGGCTTTCGAGAAACATGTGCGCGAACATCAAAGCCGCATTACCAATATGAAAGCCACTATGGGGCGCTCAGTGCTGGCGTTTGAAATTTATATGCGCTGGTACAATTTGTATGAAAACGTAAAGAAGATTACTGGTGAGCGCCTGGCTTATTTATTTGCACATGCTATTTCATCGGGAAGTAACTGCCCGCTTTGCACTACTTATTTTCGCAAAGTAATTATTGAGAATGGTGAAAAGCCCGAAGCACTTGTGCTTACAGAAGACGAACAAACGCTGCTTGATTTCGGCATTGAAATTTCTATTCATGCAGGAAGAATAAATGAAGAACTCTATCAGCGCGTTGCAAAAAAATATTCGGAAGAGGAAATAATTGTGCTGGTTGCTTTTGCGGGGCAAATGATTGCCACCAATGTTTTCAGCAACACATTTGATATTGAAATTGATAATTACCTCGCGCCTTATACACCACTTACTAAAAAATAAATAATGGAAATGAATTTGAAAGGAAAAGCCGCTTTCATCACCGGTGCCGCTCACGGGCAGGGCAGAGCAACTGCTTTGGCTCTCGCTAAAGAAGGTGTAAACATAGCCGCCTTCGACATTGCAAAACAATTAGACTATCCGAAATACGAGTTCGGTTCGAACAACGATTTAGAAACCTTGAAAGCCGAGTGCGAAAAACTTGGAGTTAAATGTATCACCCACAAAGGCGATGTGCGCAGCGATGAAGCTGTTTCGCGCGCGGTTAATGAAACACATGCGGCCTTCGGCCGCATAGATATTCTGTTCAACAACGCGGGCATTTGTGCTTATGGTCTGGCGCATGAACTAAGCGAAGCCGAATGGGATAACATGATTGGAATAAATCTGAAAGGTCCGTGGTTAGTAGCGCGAAGAATCATTCCCATCATGATTGCGCAAAAGAGCGGAGTGATTTTGAATAATTCTTCCGTGCTTGGTTTGCGCGGTGCTAATCGCCTTTCGCATTATGTGGCGAGTAAGTGGGGGGTTACAGGTTTGACTAAATCTCTGGCTATAGAATTAGCACAATACAATATCCGCGTAAACTCCATTCACCCAACAGGAGTAAACACGCCTATGCAGGATGGGCTTGCTGCTATCGAAGGTTCTACTGCTTTAGAAATTGCGGAACGCAGCGCGGGAAATCTTTTGCCTGTACCTTGGGTAGAGCCCGAAGATGTAGCAAATGCAGTAGTGTTTCTTGCCTCCGATAATGCACGTTACTTAACGGGCAGCGAGTTTGTGGTAGATGCGGGATTGTTGACGCGATAACCACCCTCAACCCCCGAAGGGGGCTTAACAGCCAAATACAATTACTCCTTCACCAACTTCTTCACACTCCTTTCTCCATCGGCAATTACTTCTAAAAAATAAACACCGGCAGGCAGATAACTAAGGTCGAGTGTTTTAGTGTAAGTGCTGCTGAGGTTACTCTCGTGTTTAGTGTAAACGGGTTGACCTATTATATCGGTTACAGTAAAATCAATTTGCTGTAAGGTTTCTTTTTGTAGAGAGATAGAAAGTGAAGAGGAGAAGGGGTTGGGGGAGATGGAGAGTGCGAATTGCGGATTTGCAATTAGGGAAACAGAATTAATGCTACTGCAATTGAACTTGGCAATGAAAATTTGTTCCGTTCCCCAAAAGGGAGCATTTGTTGTATCATACGACAATGAAGTAGAACCAATATACATTGGGTTAGGTGTATAATCTCCGGTAACGTAAGCGTTTCCTAGGTTATCAACAGATACACTATTTTGGTCATCACCTCCGCTCTGTAAAGCAGCAGAGCATTGAAAATTTCCTGCTGAATCATATGCAGCTATAAACATTGGATCAGTAGAACCGACAGGTATCATCAATTGTTCGGAACCAAAATCAATCGGATAAGGCATATTACCACTGATAAAACTATTACCGACAGCATCAGTTGCCAAAGCATAAGGTTGTGCATTTATAGCACTCTTTACCCAAACAATATTTCCATCAGACGAATACTTAGCAAGGAAAGTTGCCCCGCCACTTGAAGTTGTATTCAAAGAGTATGACCCAATAAGAAATATGCCATTATAAGACCCTGTTATGTAAACATTGCCATTAGCATCTGTAGAAACAGCAGTGCCAATTGAATTAGCGGTGCTATCGCTGGCTCTTACCCATAATTTGTTTCCATCTGAATCATATTTGGTAAGAAAGAAACTGCGACCGCTGTTATAAATTGTATCAGTTTCGAAAATAACTCTATGATTTTGTCCGGTTGAACCGGTAATATAGATATTACTAAAGGTATCGGTTGCTATTCCTACGATATTAAATAGACCAAAGGAATATTGGGTGCTGTTAAAATCTTTAGCCCACTTTAGATTACCTAATGAATCGTATTTGACTAAAAAAATATCGAAACCGGTTGAATTGTGCAAAGTTATAGAGTCGAATGTAATGGTTGACGACCCATAAATGCCGATAACGTAAAGGTTACCATACTTGTCGCTTGCAGTTTCTGTTGGAGTGCCTCCAAATATAGTACCGCCTGCAATTATTTTCTTCAACCACTTTACGCTTCCATTTTCATCATACTTTACAATAAAAGGCTCACTCCCTAATCCGCTATCCTGTAAAAGAGTGTATGAACCTATCGTGATGTCAGGTGAGGTGAAATTACCTGTAACGTAAATATTACCAATCCTATCTGTGCAAACACTTTGACCAGATACAACAGAATAATTTATAGTATCGAAAACTGCAGTTCTTACCCAATTTACATTTCCTGATGAATCGTACTTGGTGAGGAAAAAATTATCATGAATGTCACCGCCAACACTGAACAAAGTATCCTGTCCAAACAAAACTTGACTTCCTCTTAGCACTCCTGTAATATAACTATTGCCTTTTGAGTCTGTTGCAATATCCCAACCTTCACCATAAATATTTTTATCAGCTGTTTTTGCCCACAGCCAATTTGGGTATTGCGCATAGTCTTTAAAAAAGAAACCAACCAACAAGCAAGCGAACAGTAAATATCTCATGGGTAACAGAACCTTCGTTCCAATCCAAAGGTAATTTTTTTAGTTCGCACCTACCTATCTTCCTGTCGCTCTTTGCTTGGTAGCAATTGCTCATAGAAAAATAGCAACTGCTCATCAATAAGTAATCGCTGTTCATAGAAAAGTAATCGGCACTCATTGAGATGTAAGAATTACTCCCAACTCTCTTATAAAAACTCTTAAAAAACTACGTGTTGCTCATGTAATTTTTGCTGTTGCACATCATAAAGTAACAAGGGCACGTTACTTATTTAATACGTATTGTTCAAAACAAAAACAGCGTTTATGCTTACTACTAATTTCAATAAAATGTTTGAGTTGCGGGGTATTAAAAACCCGTACACCTATTTGCTTCAACAGGGTTTCAGCCGCAGTGTGGCGTGGCGCATTTGCGAAGAAGACTATGTAAAAATTGACTTAAACTATTTAGAAACACTTTGCACTTTGCTGCATTGCACTCCACACGATGTGCTCGAATGGAAACCCGATAGCGATGCGGAAGATAACGGGCAACATCCGCTCAGCAGTTTGAAGCCAAAGAAAAAAAATACGCGGCTTTCAAAACTGATAGAACAATTTCCGGTTGATAAAATAGAAGAACTGGAAAAAGCAATGGAGGAAATTAAAAGCAAAAGTGTTTAGTGGTAATTCAATAAAAAAAGCGCGACTCTTTCGAATCGCGCTTTTGTATTGTCTAACGTCTTATGTCTGACGTCTTGTGTCTTACTTAATAATTTCAGTAACCTGACCTGCACCTACTGTTCTTCCACCTTCACGAATCGCGAAACGAAGACCTTTCTCCATAGCGATAGGATAGATAAGTTTTACAGAAAGAGTAACGTTATCACCAGGCATAACCATTTCAACACCTGCTGGCATTGTAATTTCACCGGTAACGTCAGTTGTTCTGAAATAGAATTGCGGACGGTATTGGTTAAAGAATGGAGTGTGACGACCGCCTTCTTCTTTGCTCAACACGTAAGTTTCGCATTTGAATTCAGTGTGCGGAGTTACAGAACCCGGCTTAACAACTACCATTCCACGCTTGATTTGTTCTTTTTCAATACCACGAAGAAGAAGACCTACGTTATCGCCTGCCTCACCTCTGTCAAGAATCTTACGGAACATTTCAACACCGGTAACAGTCGAAGTCAACGCTTTTTCGCCTTCTTTCTGCAAACCAATTAATTCTACAGGGTCGTTAGAGTTAATTACACCTCTTTCAATACGTCCTGTAGCAACCGTTCCGCGACCAGTGATAGAGAATACATCTTCTACAGGCATCAAGAACGGTTGGTCAACCATACGCGGAGGAACCGGGATAAAGCTATCAACTGCATCCATCAACTCGTCAATTTTAGCAACCCATTTTGGTTCGCCATTCAAAGCACCCAAGGCAGAACCCTGAATAACCGGAATGTTAGCACCATCATATTTATAGAATGTCAAAAGGTCGCGAATTTCCATTTCTCCTAATTCAAGAAACTCAGGATCTTCAACCAAGTCAACTTTGTTCATGAAAACAACAATCTGAGGAACACCTACCTGGCGTGCAAGCAAGATGTGCTCGCGAGTTTGTGGCATAGGACCATCAGTAGCAGCAACAACCAAGATAGCACCATCCATTTGGGCAGCACCCGTAACCATGTTCTTGATATAATCCGCGTGACCCGGGCAATCAACGTGAGCGTAGTGACGCTTCAGCGTTTGATACTCTACGTGAGCGGTATTAATCGTGATACCTCTTTCTTTCTCTTCAGGAGCGTTATCAATTGAAGAATAGTCGCGCACTTCTGCAAGACCCTTTTTTGAAAGCACGGTAGTGATAGCGGCAGTCAAAGTTGTTTTGCCGTGATCCACGTGACCGATAGTACCGATGTTTACGTGCGGCTTGTCTTTAATGAATTTTTCTTTAGCCATTGTTATTGTTTTTAATTGTTCTGTTTAATTGTTTATTGAAAATCTTTATTGTCTTTTTTTGATTCTACTTCACTACTTCTTTAGAGCCGTTGATGAGAATCGAACTCGCGACCTCTTCCTTACCAAGGAAGTGCTCTACCACTGAGCTACAACGGCTTGTTTTAATTCGGAATTCAGAATTTTGAATTCGGAACTAATCCGCATTCCGAATTCCGCATTCCACATTCCGTTGTGAGCGGGAGACGAGGCTCGAACCCGCGACCTACAGCTTGGAAGGCTGTCGCTCTACCAACTGAGCTACTCCCGCATTATTATTTTAAAGAACGAAAATATACTTCAATCAACTTAATCTCTTTCCGGGAGAATTAAGTGGGGAGAGAAGGATTCGAACCTTCGAACTCGTAAGAGGACAGATTTACAGTCTGTTGTCGTTGGCCACTTGACTATCTCCCCTTTTTGTTGAAGGCGATTCTTATTTAAAAACCTGGAGCCCGAGGATGGATTCGAACCTCCGACCTGCTGATTACAAATCAGCTGCTCTACCAACTGAGCTACTCGGGCTTATTAATTTTTTATCTACACAATATGCAATGAACACACCGTTTTTAAAAACGGAGCGCAAATCTAAACAGTTAATTGAATTTTCAAAAAGCGCAGAAAAAACTTTTCGCATAATCTGTTTTCAGAGAGGAATACTTTATGCTCGTTTCAGTAATACTTGCATACCATTTGGATTTTTAGATTGTGTAATTATATTTGCGCTCCCAAAAAATACAAGAAAATATGTACGCAATAGTTGAAATAGCAGGACAACAGTTTAAAGCAGAAGCCGGAAAGAAACTTTACGTGCATCGTTTGGAAGGAAACGCAGGTGATGCTGTGTCTTTCGACCGCGTGTTACTGACTGATGATAGTGGCACTGTAAAAGTTGGAACACCCCTAGTAGCCGGTGTTAAAGTAAATGCAAAAATTCTTTCGCACTTGAAAGACGACAAAGTATTTATCTACAAAAAGAAAAGAAGAAAGACTTACGAGAAATCACAAGGTCACCGTCAATCGCTTACTCAAATTTCTATTGAAAGCATTGCTTAAGTAAACTAAATCATTAACCAATTTTCTTCCGCATTAAAAAGCGGAATGAAACAAATCAAAAGGTCATGGCACATAAAAAAGGAGAAGGTAAAGTAAAGAACGGTCGCGATTCGCACAGCAGACGTTTAGGTGTAAAAATTTTCGGTGGCGATACAGCTAACCCGGGAAACATTATCATTCGTCAACGCGGTACTAACTACCACCCGGGCAACGGAGTAATGAAAGGTAAAGACCACACTATCTTCGCAGTTATTGAAGGTGTAGTGAAATTCACAAGAGGTAAAAACGACAGACAGTTTGTGCATGTAATAGGTGCAACTGTAGCAGCAGCATAAGCTGCGAAATCTATAAATGAAAAAGTCCCTCAATTTTTTTGTGGGACTTTTTTAATGTCTATAATTGAACAAGTTGGGAATTAAATCAATCGTTGCTTTTTTAATCCTGCTACAGCCGCTAATTGCATTGCTACAATAATTATGAATATCGGAAGAAGCGAAAACAAAACATTGTTGAAGTAACCGTTTTCGAGAAACAAAGTATTGTAAGCTTCCATGCACCAATGCAGCGGAGAAATTTTCATGAGTAAATGCAGTGATTCAGGCATAGCGAAACTTGGAACAACTATGCCTCCGATAGCTGCGAGAATTACAACTGATACTGCCCCGAAACCTATTGCCTGCTCCATTGATTTTGCATAAACACCAATGAGAACTCCATAGCTCACTGCACACCATCCGCAAACAAGCGAAACCAAAAACAGCGAACCTAGATTTTCGGGTAACACTAATTTTGGTAAAGCGATATGCGGAAATAAAAATATGCCGAGCGAAAAAATAACAACTACTTGTGCGAGCGTAACTACTATGTAAGTGATTTGCTTAGCCGCTAAATTCAAAATGAAACTCGTAGGCAAAGTTTTTAAACGAATAAAGCTTCCGCTGATTTTTTCTTTCACCACATTGGTGCTTAGCGACACTACGATAAAAAACATCGCAAAGATTGTCCATGCCGGAACGTTGTGTTGCGTGGCGTTTGGAATTTTTCTGCTTCCGTCTTTTGCCGTTGGAATTTGATTGATATTTGATTTGTTATTCAAAATTTGTTGCTCTAAACTATCGGGCAATTTTTTGTTGCTCATAGCTAAATACAATGCCTGTAACACTGCGCGGTTCTCTGTGAATTGCTGTGCGCTCTTCAATGCGCCATTTACTGAAAGACGAAACGATTCCTGCAACACAGGATTGTAAAACATACTCACCGGTGGAGTTTCTTTTACGGACGAAGAATCCTGTGGAGTGTTCACCGCCATTCCAAATTCTGTCAACGCCTTACCGGTAATGTTTTGCGATTTTGATTTTAAAGCAGAAGAAAATCCTTGCGGCACAACTACAGCAATCAGCGCATCGTGCGCGTGCATTGAATCAGTAAGTTGTTTATCGGTGAGTGACGAATCAGCCTTTTGCAAATCGAACATCCCGATTTTACGAAGTGCTTCTATAAACTGTAAACTGCTTTCGCCACCATCGCGATTGCACACGAGCATAGGCACCGTGTTATCGTTTATCATTTTCAAACTGCTGTTCTGTATGCTGGTAATCACCACAACCAGCAGTACGGGCATCAGGAACATCACCGCCAATGCCGCTTTGTCGCGCAGCATAATGCGAAGTTCTTTTAGTATGGCGGTATAGAGTTTATACATTATGAATCGCGATACGACCTTCCGGTTAAGTTTAAAAATAATCCTTCGAGTCCGTCCTGTTTATGTTCCTGCAACAAAGTTTGCAAATCGTTGTTTGCAATAATTTTTCCTTCATCAATTAACGCGACTTTAGTGCAAAGCGATTCTGCTTCGGCTAAATGGTGAGAAGTATAAATAAGCGTTGTTCCCGTTGTATTTAATTCCTTAAGATAGTCAACAATAGCATGGCGCGTTTGCACATCTACACCAGTGGTTGGCTCATCTAAAAATAAAATCTTCGGGCGATGAATTACTCCAATAGCAAGATTCACGCGGTTCTTCATTCCTCCTGAAAACTTTGAAACAGGTTTATCGGCAACATTGCTTAAACCAAGAACAGCCAGTAATTCTTTTGTTCGCTCTTTTATTTCTTTTCTGTTTAAGCCCGCCCATGCACCGAAGAATTCTAAGTTTTCTGCAGGACTTAATTCCAGATAGAAGGAATGATGTTGAGGAACAAATCCGAATAGCTTTTTCACTTCTTTATCTTCTGAAATTTCTTTGCCGAGAAGTTTAATGCTACCGCTTTTAGCTTGCATTACACTGGTCATCAAATTCATTAAAGTAGTTTTGCCTGCACCGTTGGGTCCGAGCAAACCAAAGCGTTCACCTTCGTCAATATTCAAATTGAAATCTTTGAAAACCACTCCGGAGTTTTCGGCATATTGAAAGTTGATATTGCTTATTTGAATGGCTGCAGATTCCATGCTTACCACTTAATTTTATACAATGCTTTAAATGCAGCTTTTTCTTTGTCGGCAATATTAAGAAGCATATCGCCCATTACATTAAAGTCTTGTTGTTCGGTCATTCTGCCTTTGTAAATACCTGAAGCCTGCACCGAAGAAGCGCGCCACAAATCGCCAATGGCAGTAAACTGTTTCGATATTTCCAGCAACTCATCTTTCTTGACAAATGTATGTGCCTGTTGAAGAAATGCAGCATAAACAAAACGAAATCCTGCACCACCGGTGCCTATTTCTTCGCCCATGCGAACAAGTTGGGCGAGATACAATCCGCCTCTGCGCGCGCCTAAACTTTCGCGCCATGTTTTAATTCTTCCTGCTGTAAAACGAATTCCCGCCACACCCAAAATTGGCACCGGTGTCTCTGTCATAAACCATGAAGCGTGTTTAATTCCTTTTATAATTCCCTTCTTAATTCTTTCCTCTGAAACCGGTTCGCTTGTTTTCGGAAAATAAATTTGTCCGTTAGGGGCCAATGCACCTTTTGCAAAACGCACGCGCTCTAAATCGTGTGCTGAAATAGTTGTTACGGTTTCCATTACCGGGTCGCTTACCAGATAAGTGTCGTTTTCTTTTCCGTAAACAACTAAGTTGTGCGCGTTAAAGTGAAACCGAAATTCTTTCGGAAAATAAGTAAGGTGGTAGACGCCCACCTGACAACCTGCCGGTTGACCTTTCGCTAAACAATCATCTAAAAACTGCTGTGCTTTTTCTTTACTGCTGAAAGTTTTGCGTTCAATCTTTACACCAAGTGCACTACAAGTGCGCGTAAAAATCTGCCCAGGCATAGTGCGAAAAGAAATTGCCGGACCTCCACTGATTTTTAAGAAAGGAATATGGATGTAAAAAATTCCTGCACCGATACCAAAAGCCAGCAGTTCGGTAATTTGATGAATGCCTGAATGCTTAAGTAAGTTTGTAGTAACTCCGTTTTCGCAGTGTGCAGCTTGAATATGTTGAAAGTCTAATTGCATGTTTTTCTTTTACGCTGTGCGATGATTACACAGATAAAGGCATTGGATAAATACATTTTGATAAAAGCAAAACAAGAAGCATGATTTGTATTATCTCTGAAATCTTCCGTTGATATCCATGTAATCATCGCGAAGCGTAAGGTATTTGCGTTTCGTTTTCCAATCATTGCGCAGCAAAATTCTTTATTTCTTCAACACTAACATCAAACACCTCGGCATACTTCTGCAATTTCTTTTCCGAAAGATTTTTGAAAACATCCGGCTTTAAATGTCGCTTAACTGTCCATTGCCAAAAGCCGGTGTAAGCTGCAACAATGGGCAAGTCCATCATATTTAGTTCCATAAAAAATAAAATAGGAGATGCTTCACCGTTCTTCACTTTCTCGCGCGCATTCGCTGTTCGCGCTTGTGCTTCTTCCCAGGTAATGCCGAGCGCATCAGCCTTTACCTGCCAGCCGCGACTTAACGCAGTGGTATAATCACCTTTTTCATCCACCGCATAACAAACTTCTTTGGTAAACTTATCAAGCGGACTCGGGTCTTGAGGAATTTCGCTCTGCTTCATACTGAAATACATTTTTGCTTCGCAATGATTGCCGGATAAATACAATTACGCTGCGCGATGATTACACCGATAACAGCCACAGATAATACAAAAACAGATTTTTGAATTTCTATGTCGGATTTATCGAATTGCATTTATCAATTGCCTTTATCTGTGTAATCATTGCGAAGCATAATGTCTTTGATCGCGCAGCGTAATTAAACAACTGTGAGATACGCATACACATACGCGAAGCGCGCGCTTTCGGGAACCATGAGCAATAGCTTCTGTCCCTTTTGCAGTTTGCCTTTGCTGAGCAATTCATCAATCATTAAATAAATTGAACCTGCACCTACGTTTCCAACTTCGGTCAAATTGCTGAACCATTTCTCGTGCGGTATTCCAATTTGTTTCTCTTCGAGTTTTGCGGCAATCTTCTTCCTGAAAAATTCACTAGAAATATGAGGAAGGAAAAAATCGAGTTCAGAAGTTTTAAGATGATGCTTGTCAATAATTCCTTTCAAGGTTTGGTAACCCAAATCAATGATGTGCTCATCGAGCAAACGAACATCCTGTTTCATAGCAAAAACAGATTTACCGGTAATTTCTTCAGCAGAAAATTCCATGTAGCTCTTCAAAGAACCATCGGGCAATTTATCGCCACCTTGATACATGCAGGTTTCTACTAGATGCGCGTATGATGAACTTTCCATCCATTCAATACGCAATGAAACACCTTCTTCATTTTTCTTATCAGAAACTAAAAATGCACCGGCACCATCACTAAGCATCCAACGCAAAAAATCTTTTTCGAAAGCAAGGTTCGGATTCTCTTCCAATGCCGCTAATTGTTTTGCTTCTTCTACAAACGAAGAAGCGCACATCAATTTTGAAGTTCTTTCAGAGCCAGCAGTCACCGCTTTTTGAACCTCACCACTTTTAATGGAGAGGTAAGCATACTTCAAGGCTTGCATTCCAGCACAACAATTTCCGGAGGGAGTCAGCACTTCAATAGCACCAGTCTCGGGTAACCAGCCATGCACCATTACACCATGCGAAGGCATCACCTGGTCGGGTGATGAAGTTCCGCAACTTAGTAATTGAATTGTTTTTAATTCTTCAGGATTGTTTTTGAAAAGTTCACGAACCGCTAACGAAACCATTTGCGCGTTGGTGTGCGTTGACTTGCCACCTTTCTCCAAAGCGTAAAATCTGCGTTTGATACCGTTGTTGCGCAACACGATATTTTTAGAGCGCGAAGGTTTGCCATTCACCATGCCCAAATACATTTCCATCTCCTCGTTGCCTACGGGGCTGTTAGGAAAAAAATGCGCAGCACGATTGATATATACTTCTTTCAACGACATTAACTTACTGTTATGCAACTAAATTTTTGAGAGCGCGAACATAAATATTTACGCGATACTTAACTACTTTTTGAGATGGCCAGATTGCCAATTTTCTTACCCTATTACCGAGCTATTGTGTTTTCTAGCGCAGTCACCCAATTGCAATAAGCATTGGCATGGTTTAAATCTATCTTGCTTTTAATGGAATAGTTGAGTTCCAGAATTTGTTCTGCCGTTTTGTTGCAGAAAACTTTACAGGCAAGTTCTGTATCGGTAGAAATATATTTTGCGGAATCACGACTGACCAAAGCCATCACCGCACCAGTAGCTAATTGAGTTTTGTAAAAATCAGATTTCGAAAAAAAATCTTTGAGCATTTCTTCATCACATCCGCCAACATAAGCAATTGCAATTCCCAGGCCTCGCCATAAATCTTTATGTCGCTCAATGGCAAAACCTTCAATCATAATTTTTGCATCGTCAATAATTCCTTTGTTCAAATACCAAATACTTCTTCCAAGACCTTGATCAAGCGCAGCAGATGCTACAGCATCATCAACTTGAAGTTTTAGATGATTGATGATGCTTCGTCTGCGTCTGAATATTCCTTCGTAATAGCCGTAGCCATCCAACACACGGTAACGCATCATTGGATTTAACTTAGTCAAATAAGCAATTGGATTTTTCAACTGCTGCGCGAATGCCCAACCCAAACCAACATGCACCTGTGTAGCATGAGCAGATGCCACTTCATTTAAAAACTGAAACCAATTGGTCAATTGTTCTCCCTGCTTTAAATCTTCTAAAGCAATACTCATGGAAGCAGATTCATAAGCAATGGAACGAAATTCAATATCGGTAGATTCTAATTCCGCAACATGGTTTCTCCACTCAGGTGATTCAAAGAAAATATCCTGCACACGCAGAAATGTATTCTGGATGGTATCCATTTTTTGTGTGATGAGAATTTCTTTCATAACAAGTATTTACACAAAGACTCGAAGGCGCAAAGATTTTTTCTGTATTCACTTCGCGTCTTTGCGCCTTTGTGTTCAATTGTTTTTACGCAGGTTGCTTCTCCCCATAAAACCAAAGCGCATCAATATCGCGGATGATGGCTTCATCGCGTGGTGCGCATTTAGCATCATCGGGTTCGGGTGGCGGCATTTTATTTTCTGCATCAAGGCGCATGGTGTAAGGGTCCACTTTCATATCGAGCGGAGTCCCTTTTACCTCGTGGCTCACTCTGCGGAAAAGTTCGGCAGCAGCGCGTTCCAATATGCTCATGTTCTTCGCAATCTGCTCGAGCAGTTTATCGCCATGCTGTTGGTTGATGGCAGTTTGAAACTCGAGCATGTATTTCAAATCAACAGGGTCAACAAATTTGTTGCTGAAAATTTCATTGTCGTGCGGACCCCAATCTGAAAACAGTTGCTGCATTTGGTTGTGCAGCATTCTGAATTTTTGTCCCAAGCTATCAGGCGTTGAAAAAAGTTTTTTCAGCATCTGCAAATCGGTAAACGCTTTATTGGTGAAAAGCACCGCAGGCACCGCCCAGTAGATTGCCCAATCCCACAAAATTTTCGAACTCATGGTTTGCGCGTTACCCATCAGCAAATATTTATCCTGGTAAATCGGAATCCAACTTTCCACCAACGTGAGATACGTCTTCTCATAAATCTCGGCACGAAACTGCACATCTTCTCCGTTCAGTTCGCGCAAAATTAAATCGCTGAGCCATGTATTTCCCATGGCAATAAAATCGGTGCCGGGCGAATAGAACGGGTCGAGGAAAGCCGCAGCTTCGCCCACACAACCCCAACGCTGCGCGCCATCATACGCGCGTCCGCTGTCGTGCGCGTAGTGTTTCAGAATTTTGAAATCCATTTTGTTGGGCGTTTCCGGCTCCAGCATTTTGTAACACAACGGCTCGTTCACCTTCAGCCACTCCAACGATTTTTCGTAAGTATCAAACGTGTCGAACGGATGCACCGCAGGGTCAGCCACAATGCCGATGCTCGTATTTTTTGAAACCAACGGAATCACCCACACCCAATATCCTTTGTCGAGAAAGTGAACGGTGCTCAAATAGCGCAACTTCACTTCGGGATAATTTTTCCACGCTTCGTTATCGCTCCAGTCGGTAATATCAATTACACCTTTCAATCTCCACCACACTGCGTTGGCGTGATGCTCCATGGGTTTTGCAAAACCGAATTTGCGCTTGAGCAAACTTCCGCGACCGGTGGCATCAGCCACCCAGCGACAGGTTGCAGAAAAATTTTCTCCCTTGCTTTTGTAGTGAACTGTGTTTTTGTCTTTTTCGAATTCAACTTCTGTTACAGAAGAATCGAGCAACACTTCTGTTCCTAATTCGGTTGTGCGCTGCACCAAATAATTTTCCAGCGTTCCTCTGTCGAGCTGATGGCTTGGCGTGTAAAGCCATTTGCGCGGACCGAGCTCCACTCGCGATGCGATATCTTCTTTGGTATTATTCTTAAAGAAAAACCGCAACCCGTATTTCGGCAATTCGTGTTTTTCTAAATAATCTTTTATGCCCACCACTTCGCGCAGATAGTAACTGCCCAACTCTACGGTTGATTCGCCCACTTTATGCGCGGCAGTTGCCGCTACAGTTTTGCGTCTTTCCAAAACCAGAATTTTTATATCGGGCTTGGCTAATTTTAATTGAATAGAAAGTGTAAGTCCGGCTAATCCGCCACCGGGAATGATTACGTCATAATGTTTCATGCTGAAATTTATTTTAATCCTTGATAATAAAGCTTCTTCTCGCGAATACTCTTCCCCATAAACGGTCTAAACAAAATCGCATTAACCGTCAATACAATTGGCGCAATAATAAACAACGCAAACAAGAGGTAATACTTATACACTACTAACCAAGCTGCACGGTTTTTCCGATTGTAAATGAAGTTTGCCCAAATTAAAAACAAACGCGGTGCAAGTTTTTCAATAATCATGTAATCGGCTTTTATCTCCACAGCGTTTTGGTTCACGAGTTGTTGTTGCAGCCCATCAAAATTTCCCTTTTGTAAAAACTCCAAAACTGTTTTGCCAAAAACCTTTGTGTTGCTGATGTCTTCATCCGAAATTCCGGGCTTTGGAAAAATACCGAGATAGCTGTCCTTCTTTCCATTCATCATCCAATGCAGAATGGTAATTGCGCTGATTGAGTTTTGATTTCTATCCACCAACACAATATTGCCAACCAAATTTGCTCCTGCTTCCTTCAAAATCTTTTTCAGTTTCTCCTGCGAACTCAACCACATATTTCGCGCGCCAATCAAAGTAACCACCGGTGTGTCTTTCAAAACCTTCTTCATTTCATCAGTCGCTAAAATTGAATTAGCGGGAATACTCAAGGAAAGATACCAGGGCTGATAAGCAAAAACAATCAGGTCGTATTTTTGTTCGCTGAGATTGATTTTTTCGAGCGGCACGGGAACGGCCAAAACGGTTTCAGGCATGGCATCGAAAAATCTTTCCGATGTCCACGGAAAAGCAAAATCGTTTTTTGGTTTAGCACGAACTACTTCAGCTGAAACTCCTGCATCAACAAACGGAGCAACAAATGAATTTACAATTTCACTTAACTGACCGGTTTGCGAATAATAAAGGACTAATACTTTTTTGCTCATGGTTGAAGTAAGAACTTCCATTTTTTCGTCAGCGAAAATATTATTTGTGTGCTATTATTGCTCATCATAAAACAACATCAACTGTTTTTTGTTCCGATGCAAAACAAATGTCTTTCGCTGTTTATTTTTCTGATTTCTGTCAGTGTTCTATCGGCGCAGGATGTAAAAACCATTCGCGGGCAGGTGCTCGATAAAGATTCCAAGTATCCTCTTATCGGGGCAAAAGTAGTAGTGGTTGATACCGGAAAAGTAAACGGAACAGTAACCGATGAAAACGGATATTTCAAACTCGAAGTTCCGCTGGGTCGCGTTTCACTTCGCGCTTCTTATATTGGTTATAAAGATGAAGGCGTAAGCAATCTCCTCGTAATTTCCGGAAAAGAAATAAATCAAACCATCGAATTGCAGGAGAAGGTAACCAATATGAACGAAGTGGTGGTGACTGCTCGCAAAGAACAAGGTAAAGCCAAAAATGAATTTGCGGTGATTAGTGCGCGCTCGTTTGATGTGGAACTCACGAGCCGTTTCAGCGGAAACAGAAACGATCCCGCGCGCATGGCTTCTAATTTTGCAGGTGTGAGCGGTGCTAACGATGCGCGCAACGAAATTATCATTCGCGGCAATTCGCCTATGGGCATGTTGTGGCGCCTCGAAGGCATCGACATTCCAAGCCCCAATCACTTTGGTGGTTTCGGCAGCACTGGCGGACCGGTGAGCATGCTCAATAACAACACACTTTCACACGGAGATTTTTTCACTTCTGCTTTTCCTGCCGAATACGGTAACGCGCTTTCGGGTGTTTTTGATTTGGGCATGCGGAACGGCAACAAAGACAAATTCGAATTTCTCGCGCAGCTTGGTTTCAACGGCATTGAAGTAGGAGCCGAGGGACCTTTCGCCAAGAAAAAAAGTCAGGCGAGTTTTATGTTTAACTATCGCTACTCCACCCTCGGTCTTTTCAAATTACTCAAAGTAAATTTCGGAACAGGAACTGCTGTGCCCGAGTATCAGGACTTAACTTTCAAAATTGATATTCCCACCAAGAAGGCGGGCGTGTTTCGTTTTTGGGGCTTGGGCGGTTTAGATAAAATTGAGTTGCTCGGTCACGTGGTTGACATCAGCAAGCCCGCACAAAATTTATACGGCAACGAAAACATTGACCTCTACAACAAAGTGCAAACGGGCATGTTTGGCTTTTCGCATACGTACTTCATCAATCCGAAAACGTATTACAAACTCATGCTTGCTGCCACGCACCAAACACAGCGTGCCGATATTGATTCCATCGAACCTGTTTACAGAACCGAAATCATCCGCACTAATAAAGTTTCGCTTCGCCAGAATAAATACAGCGCACACATCATGACCAACAGCAAGCTCGATGCGAAGAACACTGTTACCGTTGGTTTAATTGCCAACGTTTACGATTTGAAATTTGCCGACAGCGTTTTATACGGAAGTGTTTTTGTGCCTATGAAATACGGCAAAGGTTACAGCACCCAGTTAGAGGCTTACGCCATGTGGAAACACAAATTCAGCGAGCAGCTTTCGCTCAATTTAGGAATGCACACGCAGTATTATTCGCTCAGCAGCAGCTTTGCGCCCGAGCCGCGCGCAGGTTTAAAATACCAGTTCCGCGAAAACCAATCCATCAGTCTTGGCTATGGTTTGCATCATCAGATTCAGCCTTTGCCTACGTATTATAACTACGAAGTTTCGCTGAGTGCCAACCGCGCGCCCACCAATTTAAAAATGGATTTTACGCGGAGCAATCATGTGGTGCTCGGCTACGATTTAACCTTCGCCAAAGATTTTCATTTAAAAGCCGAAACCTATTTTCAATACATCAACAATGCGCCCGTGGAGCAAACAAAATCTTCGTTCAGCATGTTGAATGCCGGAGCAGATTTTGCTACGCCTAACAACACTAATCTCGTCAACAAAGGTGTGGGCAGAAATTACGGTTTGGAACTCACTATAGAAAAATTCCTCAGCAAAAATTATTACTTCCTCGTTACGGGTTCTTTCTTTCAATCGGAATATAAAGGCAGCGATAACGTATGGCGAAACACTGCCTTCAACGGGCACTATGTGGTCAACGCGCTGGCGGGTTACCAATATGTTTTTGGCGGCAAAAAAGATAAAGCCAAGCGCCACTCCCTTTCAGCCGATATGAAAATGACAGGTGCCGGTGGAAGATATTACACACCAATTGATGCACAGGCAAGCGAAGCACGACATCAACAAGTTCTAATTGATAACGAGGCATTCTCACAAAAATATAAAGACTACTTCCGCCTCGATTTTAAAATTGCTTACCGTCTCAGCTTCAAAAAAATTACGCAGGAAATCTCCATCGACCTGCAAAACGTAGCCAACATCAAAAACATTTTTCGCAAGGTTTACAACCCGCGCACCAACTCCCTCAACAACGAATACCAACAGGGCATCTTCGTATTGCCGCAATACAAAATTTTGTTTTAAGGAAAAGTATAAGCAAAAAAAATCCTCCGATAAATCGGAGGACCTTTCACTTTCCTTTAACGGGAATTCTATATTAACACAGAAACTACCCTTCAATGATTACATAAGAACCTATAGCACCTGGCACCGAACCTCTGATAAGAATCAAGTTCTCTTCTGCCAATACTTTTACCACTGCAAGGTTCAATGTTTCTACACGGTTACCGCCCATTCTACCCGGCATACGCACTCCTTTGAATACGTGTGATGGATCAGAAGAAGCACCGATAGAACCCCCTGCACGCGCGCGGTCATGCTGACCGTGAGTAGTCATTCCCACTCCCGAGAATCCGTGGCGCTTTACAACACCCTGGAATCCTTTTCCTTTCGAAGTTCCTATTACGTTTACTAAATCTCCTTCTTCAAATGTTGTTGCAAGAACAACTTCGCCTACCGGCTTTTGAAAATCATAATCACGAAACTCAACTACCTTTCTTTTAGGAGTTGTGCCTGCTTTTTTGAAGTGCCCCTGAAGCGGCTTAGGAGTTTGTTTTTCTTTCTTGTCGTCAAATGCTAACTGTGTTGCAGTATAGCCATCAATTTCCACAGTCTTGATTTGTGTAATTACACATGGACCTGCTTCAATAACGGTAACAGCAGTATGTTTTCCATTGTCAAACACACTTGTCATTCCTACTTTCTTTCCGATAATTCCTTTCATACTATTTGGTTTTAGAGGAGCCCTTAATGTCGCGGCTCATAATGAATAAAAATATTTAGTTGCAGTTTTTGCAGTTTTCCTTTTCTACATACACCTTTTCCATCTTGTTGTTTTTCCCTTTTACGCGGTAAAAACATCCCCCCTTCTTACCCAAATACAATTGGTGCTCTTTGTATTTGCCGCATTTCAGTTCTTTGGCATTTGCCGAAGCAAAACATATCGCTAAAGCCAGAAAAGAAAAAGTGAGAACGCGCTTCATCTGTTATGCTTTAATTTCCACTTCAACACCGCTAGGAAGTTCAAGTTTCATCAATGCATCAACCGTTTTAGAACTTGACTGATAAATATCAAGCAAACGCTTGTATGTGCAAAGTTGGAACTGCTCCTTTGAGTTTGCATTTACGTGCGGTGAGCGAAGAACAGTAAACACTTTACGATTAGTTGGAAGTGGCACCGGTCCGCTAACAATCGCGCCTGTGTTCTTCACTGTCTTTACGATTTTCTCGGCACTTTTGTCAACGAGATTGTGGTCGTAACTCTTCAATTTAATTCTGATTCTTTGGCTCATAAAAAGAACGGTTTTTATTTAAATGAATTGATTAAAAAATTATTGCTCTACTGCGCTGCTTCTGTTTTTACCCTGGTTCTTTGCAATTACTGCACTAGCAACACTTTCCGGTGCCGGTTGAAAACTGTGGAATTCCATTACTGATGTTGCACGACCAGAAGTCAATGTTCGCAACTGTGTAACGTATCCAAACATTTCGCTCAAAGGCACTTTTGCTCTCACCACCTGTGCGTTCACTTTCGCTTCCATACCTTCCAACAAACCTCTTCTGCGGTTCAAATCACCTACTACATCTCCGGTGTTTGCTTCAGGAGTAATTACTTCCACTTTCATGATAGGTTCTAAAAGAACCGGTTTGCAAAGTTTACCTGCTGTTCTGAAAGCAAGTTTAGCGCACAGCTCAAATGATAAAGCATCGGAGTCAACTGCGTGGAACGAACCATCAAACAAACGAACTTTCAAACTGTCTACTTCATATCCTGCTAACACACCTGTTTTCATGGCTTCTTTAAATCCTTTTTCTACAGGCGGAATAAATTCGCGCGGAATAGAACCTCCGAAAATATCGTTCACGAACTGCAAGCCAAGGAAACCTTCATCTGCAGGTCCAATTTCAATTTTAATATCGGCAAATTTACCTCGACCACCCGATTGCTTTTTGTATTGCTCACGGTGCTCAATTGTTTTAGTTAAACGCTCTTTGTAGTTAACCTGAGGCGCGCCTTGGTTACACTCTACATTGAACTCTCTGCGTAAACGGTCAACAAGAATTTCCAAGTGCAACTCGCCCATTCCTGCAATAATTGTCTGACCGGTTTGCTCATCGAACGATACCTTGAACGTAGGATCTTCCTCCGCCAATTTACCAAGAGACATCCCCAGTTTATCCAAATCTTTCTGTGCCTTAGGCTCAATAGCCAATGAGATAACCGGCTCAGGGAATTTCATACTCTCCAATACTACCGGATGCTTTTCTTCGCAAAGCGTATCACCCGTACGTATATCTTTAAATCCAACCGCTGCTGCAATATCTCCTGCCTCTACTTTTTCTACTGAGTTCTGCTTGTTAGCATGCATCTGGAACAAACGCGAGATACGTTCTTTCTTTCCGGTGCGTGTATTCAATATATATGAACCTGCTACGAGCGTTCCCTGATAAACTCTGAAATATGCCAAACGACCTACAAACGGATCGGTAGCAATTTTAAATGCTAATGCACAAAACGGTGCATCAGTATCAGGGTGAATTTCTAATTCAGCTTCTGTATCAGGATTTGTTCCTTTAATATTCGGTTTATCCTGTGGTGAAGGAAGAATAGCACAAACGGCATCTAACACCAATTGCACTCCTTTGTTTTTGAAAGCCGAACCACAATACATAGGAACTACCTTCTGCGCAATAACCGCTTTGCGAACCGCTACGCGAATTTCTTCGGCAGTAATTGAATTCGGGTCAGCAAAATATTTTTCCATTAAGCGGTCGTCAAACTCTGCTACCTGCTCCAACATCTTCTCGCGGTATTCTTTTACTTCATCTAAAAGTTCTGCAGGAATAGGCACGATAGAAGATTTCATTCCTTTATCATCTTCGCTCCAAACAATAGCTTCGTTGGTAATCAAATCAACCACTCCTTTAAAATTTTCTTCTGCACCAAGCGGAATTTGCATAATCATTGGAGTAGAACCTAACATGGTTTGCACTTGCTTGCACACGTTAAAAAAATCAGCTCCTGAACGGTCCATTTTATTTACAAATCCTAAACGTGCTACATTATAGTTATCGGCCAAACGCCAGTTAGTTTCTGATTGCGGCTCAACACCGTCAACCGCAGAAAACAAGAACACCAAACCATCCAATACGCGAAGTGAACGATTCACTTCCACTGTAAAGTCAACGTGTCCGGGGGTATCAATAATGTTGATGTCATATTTCTTGTTCTGCCAATCCCAATGGCAACGGGTAGCAGCCGAAGTAATGGTAATGCCACGCTCCTGCTCTTGCTCCATCCAGTCCATGGTAGCGGCACCTTCATGCACTTCACCAATCTTGTAGTTCACACCGGTGTAATACAAAATGCGCTCGGTAGTAGTTGTTTTACCCGCGTCAATGTGTGCAGCAATTCCAATATTTCTCGTAAAACTTAAATCTTTTCCCATTGTGTTTTTAGTGTTCTCTTAAACTGTATTTGTATTAAAGTCCCTAAGGGGATTCAGCGGTTTAGAATTTGAAGTGGGCAAACGCCTTGTTTGCTTCTGCCATTTTCTGTGTGTCTTCTTTCTTTTTGAAAGCACCACCTTCGCCTTTTGAGCCCGCAATAATTTCTGAAGCTAATTTATCGGCCATTGACTTGCCGTTTCTATCGCGGCTGTACTGGATAATCCATTTCATAGCCATAGAAGCTTTTCTGTCTCCTTTCACTTCTGTAGGAATCTGGAAGTTGGCTCCGCCAATTCTTCTTGATTTTACTTCTACCGAAGGACCAACGTTCTGCAACGCTTTTTTCCAAACTTCCAAACCGTTTTCTTTAGTTCTCTCTTCAATTAAATCAAGAGCACCATAGAATACTGTATAGGCAGTTGATTTTTTGCCTTCATACATAATACGGTTTACAAATTGCGTAACCATTACATCACTAAATTTAGGATCTGGCTGAACGTAACGTTTGGGAGCTTTTTTCTTTCTCATTGCTTTTTATTTCTGATTTCTTATTTAGTTTTTCTGACTATTTCTTTTTTGCAGGAGCTGCAACAGCACCGGCTTTAGGTCTCTTAGTTCCGTATTTAGAACGGCTCTTCTTACGGTTTTCAACACCTGCAGTATCTAATGAACCGCGAACAATGTGATAACGAACACCCGGCAAATCTTTAACACGACCACCGCGAATCAATACAATTGAGTGCTCCTGTAAGTTGTGGCCTTCGCCTGGTATGTAGGCGATGATTTCAACGGCATTAGTCAAACGCACCTTTGCTACTTTGCGCAAAGCCGAGTTTGGTTTTTTAGGAGTTGTAGTGTAAACACGTGTGCAAACGCCACGTTTTTGCGGACAAGAATCCAGAGCACGGCTCTTCGATTTTGCACGGATAATATTGCGCGATTTTCTAACTAACTGTTGAATTGTAGGCATTCCTCTTTTATTTTGGGACGGCAAAAGTAGATTTATATTCCGAATTACAAAATCGGTTTTGAGGAAAAAAACGACAGCTATAAACGCTTCGAAAGTAAATTGCAGCATGCTTGTTTTTACATCCGAATTTTAGCGATTGGCTTTACTAAACCTGTTACACAGCGTTTCAGTTTCTTTGTATAATTACATTTACTAAATCACAGAACGCCCTTTTAAGAAGATACAAATGCTATTACGACCACCTGCATTACAACAAGGAGATTCTATTTATCTCTTGAGCACCGCACGAAAAATTTCGTTGGAAGAATTGCAACCTGCTATTCAAACTTTTGAAACATGGGGATTGAAAGTGGTGATTGGAAAGACCATCGGAAAGGAGTTTCGCCAGTTTGCTGGAGATGATGCCGAGCGCAAAGAAGATTTTCAATTCGCATTGAACGACACAAGTATCAAAGCAATTATTTGCGCGCGTGGCGGTTATGGCACTGTGCGCATGATGGATGATTTGAATTACGATGAGTTTATGAAACATCCGAAATGGGTGGTGGGGTTTAGCGATGTTACTTTTTTGCATACCGATATTTCAAACAACCTCGGCATTCAAACACTGCATGCTGTAATGCCTTTTAGTTTTTTAAAAGCAACACCCGAAGCCATTGAAACGTTGCGCAAAGAATTGTTCGGCATCAAAAACGAATTTGAAATTGCTCCGCATGAATTGAATCACATTGGTAATGCAGAAGGGATTTTAATAGGTGGAAATCTTTCGATTCTCTACAGTATTACAGGAACAAAAAGCGGTATCAATACTTCAGGAAAAATTCTTTTTCTTGAAGATTTGGATGAATACCTCTACCACATTGACCGCATGATGATGAATCTGAAACGTTCGGGCAAGCTGAATGATTTAGCAGGATTAGTCGTTGGAAGTTTCACTGAAATGAAAGACAACAAGGTTGCTTTTGGTTGCACCGCTTACGACATCATTGCCGAGCATGTGGCGGAGTTCAAGTATCCTGTTTGTTACAATTTTCCAGCGGGACATATTGAAGATAACCGCGCGCTTGTGATAGGTAGAAAATATTCTATGCAGGTGAAACCAGATTCGGTAAAATTATTCTGATGGATAATTGGTTAGAATATGCCGGTGTTTTTTTCGGAATTATTTACGTGCTGCTCGCTTCGCGCAGCAATATCTGGTGTTGGTTGGCGGGCATTATCAGCTCGGCCATTTATATCTACATCAATGTAACGCATCAGCTTTTTCAGGATGCTATTCTTCAAACGTATTATGTGGTGGCGGGATTCTATGGTTGGTGGTTATGGAGCAGCCCCTCCCAAACCTTCCCCCAAGGAGAGGGCTTAAATGCAAAAACCAATTCAGGAGTAATTTCGTTTTCTCTTCAACAAAATGCGAAACTGATTTTCTTCGGTTCGTTACTTGTTCCTGTTTTTGGATTTGTGTTTTCTAAACTTGGCAATTCACTTTCTTATTTCGATTCAACCGTAACTATTTTCAGTTTTATAGCCACCTGGATGACCGCAAAAAAGATTTTAGAGAACTGGCTTTTTTGGATTGTGATTGATTTGGTAGCAGCGGTTATGTATTACATTAAACACCTTGAACTTACTTCTGCTCTTTATGTTTTCTTTGCCCTGATTGCTATTTATGGATATTTTGAGTGGAAGAAAACTTTAGCGAAATGATTTACAAAATTACGCTTACAGGAACTGAGTCAACCGGCAAGTCAACACTCGCGGAAAAACTTTCCATTCATTATAAAACTATTCACGTTCCTGATTACTCGCGCTATTACATCGGACAATTGGAACGTGCTTATGCTTATACTGATGTAATGAAAATTGCGGAAGAAATTATTGAGCAGGAAAACAACATGATTCGCCAAGCCAATAAAATTTTGTTCAGCGATAACGACCTCATCAACATAAAAATTTGGTTGCAGTATTACAGATGGGATGTACCGCAATGGCTGAACGATGAAATAAAAAAACGCAAAAGCGATTTGTATTTGCTCTGTGATATTGATTTGCCCTGGATGCCCGACCCGCAACGCTCCAACCCAAACGACCGCACAGAATTATTCAACGAGTTCTCCAACGAATTGAACGCGTTGAACGCCAATTTCAAATTTGTAAGTGGCGCTTTGACCGACAGGACCGAAATTGCCATTGCACACATTGATACGTTTTTGATTAATCAGTAGAAAAAACAATTTCCGTTTTGTATCGTATAATTTGCTTCCGAATACCATGACCGAGAGTTCATCAGTTAAATCAGCTTTTGAGGAACAGATTGAAAATCTACTTGTCGAGTTTGAGCAACGCAAAAAACTCCGCGATACTACCTGTTCTCACATCGCACTTGAAGCACTTCACTTAGCAAAGGAGAAGGGCGATAAAGTGCTTTGGCTAAAAACTGCCACTACGCTCACACATTACTATGCCGACATTACCAGTGAGTTTGAAAAAGCCATTCAGTATTTGCAGGAAGTAGTTGAAGTATTAGATGATGAACTCGATGCTGAACAAAAATCAGAATTTTACAGGCGCATAGGTTTGAACTACGATTACTTAGGCGAACTCATCAAATCGAAATTGGCGTACGATGATTCGGTTCGTTTGCTCGAAACCAAAACTGATTTAAGCGAAACAGGTTTCTTAACGCTTGCGCGTTCGCTCTTCAACGAGTCGATTATTTATGGTGATTTAGGATTAGAAACTCTCTCGAAAGAATATTTACATAAAGCATTTGAATATTTTAAAAAAGCAAATTACAAACAGGGCATTTCGCGTTGTTATATTTCGTTTGGCATAGAGGCATACGACAAAAAGGATAACGGAAAAGCTTTGGAGTTTTATGAAAAAGCCATTGCTATTGCCGAAGAAATAAACGACACACCACCTTACTGCATTGCTATGGCAAACTGTGGAATTGTGTATGCCGATTTAGGCGAAAAAGAAAAAGCAATTGACTGTTCGGTGAAGGCGATGGAGCGCGTAAAAAATCAAACAAACAAACATTTTGAGTTGAGTATTTATCAATTGTCGGGGCGTATTTATCAGGTGGTGAAAGATTTTGAAAAGGCGAATGAACTTTTTACAACTGCCGATGGCATTTACGTTGACATGGGAAAAGTGGTTGACAATTTTGAGTTGTATAACTACTGGTCAGAAACCTTGAATGAATTGGGCAGACATAAAGAAGCGTATGAAAAACTGCAACGCTTCATGAAACAAAAAGACGACCTGCATGAATTGAATAAGCAGGCAGAGTTGAGCGATGCCACACTCCGTTTTAAATATGAAGAAGGAAAGAAGGAGCAGGATTTACTGAAAAAGAAAAATGCAGAAATTGAAGAATACGCGCACCAATTAGAGATGTCGAATTTTGAATTGAAACAGTTTGCCCACGTGGCTTCGCACGATATGAAGGAGCCGCTGCGCATGATTTCAAACTACTCGCAACTACTTGAAAAAAGTTTTAACGGCCAATTGAAAATTGACCAGAAAGATTATATCTACTACATTAACGATGGTGCCAAGCGAATGATGAATGTGATTCAGAGTCTGCTTCACCTTTCTAAAATTAATTCGACACAGCGAAAAGAGAACGTGAGTTTGAATGATGCGCTTGATGAAGTGCAGCATTTGCTCAAGCCGTATATCGAAGAAAAAAATGCGGTGATTAAATCTGCTTTGCTTCCTGAAATTTCTGCTGATAAAATTCACATGATTCAGTTGCTGCAAAATTTGGTGACGAACGGAATTAAATACAACCGCAATAAACAGCCCGTAGTTGAAATAGGATATTCGTCCACCGAAAAAAATCATTGCATTGAAGTGGCGGATAATGGAATTGGAATTGCAAAGGAATACCGCGATAAGGTATTTATCATCTTTCAACGCTTGCACAACCGCAATGAATTTGACGGCACGGGCATTGGTCTTTCTATCTGCAAAAAAATTATTGACTCGCTTAACGGCAAAATCTGGATTGAGGATTCTCCTCTTGGTGGAACAAAATTCTGTTTCACCATTCCAAAATAACAATTAAGAAACCTGCACTTCTTATATTCGCTGCTTCAACATTAAAACGTTATGCAGGCAATTATTCCCGTGGCGGGAGCCGGAACAAGGTTACGTCCGCTCACTTACACACAACCCAAGGTTTTAATTTCGGTAGCCGGAAAACCTATTCTTAGTTTTATCATTGACGAATTACAGGAAAACGGTATCACCGATTTCGTTTTTGTAATTGGCTACCTCGGAGAAAAGATAAAAGAGTTTGTAGAAAAAAATTATCCGAAGCTCAATGCAAAATTTGTTCAGCAGGAAAAACGCGAAGGCTTGGGGCATGCGATATGGATGGCAAAAGACCAACTTGATTTAGATAAAGAATTGGTGATTCACCTCGGGGATACCATCGTAGATATTGACATCAAAAAAATTCTTGCCGAACAGCATTCAACACTTGTTGTAAAAAAAGTAGATAACCCACAGGCCTTTGGTGTGGCAGAAATTGATGCCGATGGATTTATTAAAAAAGTAGAAGAGAAGCCAATGATACCCAAGAGCAATATGGCGCTAGTTGGTTTTTATTTTATAAAAGAAACACGAAAACTTTTTGACGCGCTTGGACACAACATTCAAAATAACCTGCGCAACAACAATGAGTTTTATTTAACCGATGGCTTGCAGCAAATGATTAAGGATGGTGTGATTTTTAAAAGTCACAAAATTGAAAGCTGGTACGATGTAGGCAAAAAAGATATTCTGCTCGAAACGAACGCGCTGTTGTTGAAAAAGCTTGGCGATAAGGCAAGTAATAAAGGAGTGAGTGAAAACTCTATCATCGTTCCGCCTGTGCAAATTGCGGCAGGAGCAAAAATTAAAAACTCCATTATAGGCCCCAATGTCTCCATTGGTGAAAACACTGAAATAAATTATTCCATTATCAAAAATTCTATTGTTGGTTCATTCAGCAAATTAGAAAATATGGTGTTGCACTCATCGTTGATTGGAAGCGATTCAATCATCAAAGGATTGAGCCAGAGTTTGAACATTGGAGATAATACGGAGATAGATTTGAGAGGGGAAAAACAAAATTAATTAGCGAATTAGCGGATGTGAGAATTAGCGAATGAAAACCATTTAGAGTCACAATGCAACAAGAATTTATTGACAAAAATCCAATTCTAAACCTGACTTTCAACTTTTCCTTAGCCGTTATTGAATATTGTAAACTACTCGATTCACAAAAGCAATTTCAACTTTCAAAGCAACTGTTTCGCTCGGGAACTTCCATAGGAGCGAATGCACGCGAGGCGCAAAACGCAGAAAGCAAGGCAGACTTCATTCATAAATTCAAAATTGCTGCAAAAGAAACAGACGAAACTCAGTATTGGTTGCTGCTCTGTAATCGCTCAAAAGATTTTCCCGACTCAACATTGTTACTTAAAAAGCTGGATGAGATTGATAAAGTTATTACTAAAATCATTTCCAGTTCAAAACTCAAAACCTGAATTTGTATTTCAATTCGCTAATCCGCTAATTCGCACATTCGCTAATTCTATGAATCGTATCTGTCAGCTATTCAATATCCAGTATCCCATCATTCAAGCCGGCATGATTTGGTGCAGCGGTTGGCAACTTGCAAGTGCTGTAAGCAATGCGGGTGGATTAGGAATTATTGGAAGCGGCAGTATGTATCCCGAAATTTTGCGCGAGCAAATTCAAAAATGCAAAGCGGCAACATCAAAACCATTTGGTGTAAACGTGCCGTTGCTTTATCCTGATATTGATGAACACATTGCCATTATTATTGAAGAAGGAGTGAAAATTGTTTTCACCAGCGCGGGAAATCCGAAAACGTGGACGAAACATTTGCAGCAACACGGCATTAAGGTGGTGCATGTAGTTTCTTCATCTAAGTTTGCTAAGAAGGTGGAAGATGCCGGCTGCGATGCAGTCGTATGCGAGGGCTTTGAAGCAGGAGGACACAATGGAAAAGAAGAGACAACCACTTTTGTTTTAATTCCGCAGGTGCGTGCGGCTACTAATCTTCCATTGATTGCTGCGGGTGGAATTGGCACAGGTAAAGGAATGTTAGCGGCAATGGTTTTAGGTGCAGAAGGCGTTCAGATAGGAACAAGATTTGTGGCGAGTGTTGAATCATCGGGGCATGAGAATTTCAAAAACATCATAGTCAATGCACAGGAAGGTGACACGATGCTTTCTATGAAAAAAGTTGTTCCTGTTCGTTTGGTAAAAAATGATTTTCAAAAACGTATTCAGGATGCAGAAGATAAAGGAGCTAGCAAAGAAGAGCTCGAACAAATTCTCGGTCGCGCACGTGCTAAAAAAGGAATGTATGAAGGCGACATGAACGAGGGCGAATTGGAGATTGGTCAAATTGCTTCGTTTATAAAAGAGATAAAACCTGCGGCTGAAATTGTGAATGAAATATGGAACGAGTTTCTTGAGGCAAAGAAAAATACAGCGACTCATTAGTAAAACTGTTTAGGCTATTCAACCCTCTTTTATATTTTCGCCACTATGCAATACAAGCGCATCCTTCTAAAACTCAGCGGAGAATCTTTAATGGGCAGCAAGCAATTTGGCATTGATGCCGATATGGTGATGCTCTACGCCAACGAAATTAAACAGGCAAGCGATTCGGGTGTACAGGTTGCCGTGGTAATTGGCGGAGGAAATATTTTTAGAGGAATACAGGCTACGGCAAACGGCATTGACAGAGTTCAAGGTGATTATATGGGAATGCTTGCCACCGTGATTAACAGCATGGCCTTGCAAAGCGGTTTAGAAAAAATTGGTGTAAGCACGCGTTTGCTCAGTGCTATTGAAATGAAAGAAATTGCCGAGCCGTTTATAAAGCGCAGAGCTGTTCGTCACTTAGAAAAAGGTCGCGTAGTAATTTTTGGTGCGGGTACAGGCAACCCTTATTTTACTACTGACACAGCCGCAGCTTTACGCGCTACCGAAATTGAAGCCGATGTAATTTTGAAAGGAACAAGAGTAGATGGCATTTATGATTCAGACCCAGAGAAAAATCCGAAAGCGAAAAAATTTGACAAACTAAGTTTCGGTGATGCGCTAAAGAAAAAATTGAGCATAATGGATTTAACTGCGTTTACACTTTGTCAGGAAAATCATTTGCCCATTATTGTTTTTGATGTAAACAAAAAAGGCAATCTCAAAAAAGTCCTTGACGGAAAGAAGATTGGAACGATAGTGAGTGGTTGAATAGGTTAGATTAAGTTGAGTAAGTTAGATTAGGTTGATTCGTTTTATTTTTGAAAAAATTGGATTTGTTGTTTTTGTCTTTATAGCTCAATAAACTAATCAACCAGTCACTCAATCAACCACACCATGGCAGGTTTTACCGAATTGGAAGTTTGGAAAGAGTGCCGCAGGTTGAGATTGGAAATAAGTACGCTCTGTAAAAAGTTTCCGAAGAGCGAAGATTATTTATTGAAGAATCAAATAATAAGAAGTTCGCGGTCAATAACTGCGAATATTGCTGAGGGACATGGGAGATTTCATTACAAAGAAAATATTCAATATTGTAGGCAAGCGCGCGGCTCACTGGAGGAAACAAAAGACCATTTGATAACCGCCTTTGACGAAAAATATATTACCAAAGAAGAATTAAAAGAACTGAATACTATTTACGAGCAATGCTTGAAATTATTGAACGGATACATTGCTTACTTAAAAAAGAAAAGAGACGGAGAAGACCTATAAACTGAATCTAACTTAATCAACCACACTCATAATCAACTAAATCATGACAGACGCAGACGTAAAAAAACTTTTAGACGAAACCAAAAGCCACATGCAAAAAGCATTGGAGCATTTTGAATTTGAACTTTCAAAAATAAGAGCGGGACGCGCCAACTCAGGCATGCTCGATGGTATTGAAGTAAATGCTTACGGTGCCATGACTCCCATTTTTCAAGTAGGAAATATTTCTACTCCTGATGCAAGAACTCTTTCTATTCAACCGTGGGATGCTTCCATATTGCCCGAAATTGAAAAAGCAATTTTGAAAGCGAACATCGGTATTACTCCACAAAATGATGGAAAAATTATTCGACTGAACATTCCTCAAATGACCGAAGAGCGAAGAAAAGATTTAGTGAAGAACGCGAAAGCTGAAGCGGAAAAATGCCGTATCTCTATTCGCACTATTCGCAAAGAGGCAAATGAACAAGTAAAGAAATTTCAAAAGGATGGATTGCCAGAAGACAGCGCCAAAAACGCTGAAACTTCAGTGCAGAATATCACCAACGATTTCTCGGGTAAAGTGGAAAAACACTTGGAAGTAAAAGAGAAAGAGGTAATGACGGTGTAACTAACCGACAACAGACACAAGACAATACAGTTAAATACAAACAGCCGGAGAATTTTCTTCGGCTGTTTGTATTAAGCCCCATTTGTTGCATCCCGCTTTAACGGGAAGGGGATTTAAGGGTTCCACACCTTGGTTCCTTCGCTGCAATTAGTGCAGATATCAATCTCACTTCGCCCTTTTAAAATGCGTGAGCGAAACGAACGATATAAATCGCTCTGCCATATTTCGTTGAAAGTTTTGGAGTTTAAATCGCCTAACTGGTGTTGCGCATCTTTATCGAAACAACAGGGAACTATTTTACCATCCCAGGTAATTACGCAACTGTGCCACAGTTTCCAGCAGTGGTTAAGCAATTCATTTTTTATTTCGTACAAACCATCGCTCTGTTTTTTGTAGCGCGAATATTTATCGTTCTGCGGAATTAAATCGTTACCGTTTTTGTAATCGTAAATCTGCGCAGTTTTCAATTTCACTTCATCTACGCCTATTTCTTTAGCCAGAATATTCAATTCGTCAATCTGATGTTCGTTAGGTTTTACAACCAGGAACTGAAAAATAATATGCGGAGTTTTCGATTTCATCTCGCGCTTGGCGCGTATTAAATTTTTAGTGCCTTCTATTACCTTCTCTAAACTTCCACCAATGCGATACTGCTCGTAAGTTTGCTGTGTGGTACCGTCAATGGAAACTAAAATACGGTCGAGTCCGCTCTCTACAGTTTCTCTTGCTTTGCGTTCTGTAAGAAAATGTGCGTTGGTAGAAGTAACCGTGTAAATATTTTTTTGCGAAGCGTATTGCACGAGCTCTAAAAACTTTGGATGCAGATAGGGCTCACCCTGAAAATAGAAGTAGAGGTAAATCAACTTATCGCCAATTTCATCTACAGTTTTTTTATAGAAATCGTAATTGAGATTTCCTGTAGGTCGCGTAAATGATTTTAAACCGCTGGGGCATTCGGGGCAACCCAGGTTGCAATTGGTTGTAGGTTCAATAGAAACATTAAAAGGAACTCCGAGCTGCACTGGCTGCTTTGTGAGTTTCGAATAATAGAATGAGGAAAGCACGCTCGCAGCATTCGCAATTTTTTTTGTGTTGAGCTTGGAAATAAACTGAAGCGTGTCGGAGAAATTCATGAAACGTAAATATAGGAAGTGACAAGTGCCGAAGAGTTAGTGCAGGATTATTCTGCTTTGTCGTTTTTAAATACTTAGCCTAGAATCTTTTTCACTAATCCCTGCAACACCACTCCGGGTCCTACTTCAATAAACTCTGTTGCGCCATCAGCAGACATTTGTTTCACTGATTGTGTCCAGCGCACCGGTGAAGTAAGTTGTGCGATTAAGTTTTCTTTTATCACCTCAGGATTTGTTTCCGCTTTGGCAGAAACGTTTTGATACACTTCACAAACAGGCGTATTGAATTTTGTTTGATAGATGGCTTCTGCTAATTCTTTGCGCGCTGGTTCCATTAACGAAGAATGGAAAGCACCGCCCACTTGCAGCTTGATTACTTTGCGAACGCCTGCAGCTTTTATTTTTTCCATGGCTTCGTCAATTCCTTTTACGCTTCCAGAAATAACCAACTGACCAGGTGCATTGTAATTTGCAGCAACGACTACTTCATCTTTTATTTCCGCGCATATTGCTTCTATCTGCGCTTCGCTTTCATAATTTAAAACGGCTGCCATCGTAGAGGGCACTAACTCACAGGCACGCTGCATAGCTAATGCACGAACAGAAACTAATCGCAGTGCATCTTCAAAGTTCAATGTTTGATTAGCTACTAATGCAGAAAACTCTCCGAGAGAATGTCCGGCAACCATATCGGGCTTTACGTTTTCAAGTAATGCAAATGAAATTACCGAGTGCAAAAAAACTGCGGGCTGAGTAACTTTGGTTTGTTTGAGTTCTTCATCGGTTCCTTCGAACATTATTCTTGAAATGCCAAAACCGAGTATTTCATCGGCACGATTAAACATTTGTCTGGCAGTTTCTGACTGCTCAAACAAATCTTTGCCCATTCCGGTGTATTGGGAGCCCTGACCAGGGAAGACGTATGCGACCATTGAATATGTAAGATTGAATATTGAACAAGAGGATTTGTATTAAATATTAATTCTTCAATTTTAAATCTTACATCAGCTTAGTTTTGCGGATATAAGATTAATAAACTCACTGCGCGTTGACTGTTTTTCAAACTCTCCGGTGAATGCAGAAGTGGTTGTAACCGAGTTTTGTTTCGATACACCGCGCATCATCATGCATAAATGTTTTGCTTCAATTACGACAGCCACACCCAGCGGATTTAGGGCTTCCTGTATAGCATCGCGAACCTGAATGGTTAAACGTTCCTGCACTTGCAATCTTCTTGCAAACACATCTACTACACGAGCCAGCTTACTTAATCCAACAATCTTTCCGTTAGGGATATAAGCAATGTGTGCACGACCGAAAAACGGAAGCATGTGGTGTTCGCAGAGCGAATACAGTTCAATGTCTTTTACAATCACCATTTGGTTGTGCTTTTCATCGAACAAAGCACCGCGCAAAATTTCAACAGCATCTAACTCGTAACCCTGCGTTAAGAAGTGCATGGCTTTAGCAACTCTTTCGGGAGTTTTTTCCAAGCCATCGCGGGTTACATCTTCTCCCAATGCTTTTAAAATTTCACTGTAGTGGTCTTTAACCAGTGTAAGCGTTTCGGGATTATAGATTTCTTTTTTCTCGTAGTGTTTCATAGCGGGGTTTTATTCTCCGTAATACTCAACAAATATATTTTCTGTCTCTACTAACTTAATGCAATGCAATTGACAAGTAGTAATGTGCGGGGCAATCCATTTCCAAATCTGCTTCAATACATTCTCGGTGCTTGGTAATACACCTTTCAACTCCGGCACGTCCATGTTGAAGTTCTTATGGTCAAGGCGTTCAACAATTTCGCGCTTCATAATCTTAGCGAGTTCGTGCGCATTCATGATGAATCCTGTATCGGGATTCGGTTCTCCTTTCACGGTAACAAACACATCGAAGTTGTGACCGTGCCAGTTCTTATTAGCGCACTTGCCAAATACAGCATCGTTGTGTTCTTCTGTCCAACTTGGATTGAAGAGGCGATGCGCTCCGTTGAAATGTTCTCTTCTCGTGAGATATACCATTGCTTCCTACCCGTTATACTTTTCAAGAATCATCGCATGTCCGTGCGCACCGGCTGCACAAGCAGAGAGCAAAGCGTACTTGCCGTTCTCTTTTATCAATCTGTTTGCCGCAGTGGTTACTAAACGTGCACCGGTGGCACCGAACGGATGTCCGAGTGAAAGTGAGCCGCCCCACAAATTGAGTTTCTCCATTGGCACATTGCCTACTGCTTTATCTCTTCCTAATTTATTCTTTGCAAAATCATCACTTGCCATGCACTTGAGGTTTGCCATTATTTGACCGGCAAATGCTTCGTGAAATTCAAACACATCTATATCGCTGATGTTCATTCCTGTTTTGGTCAACAGCTTCGACATCGCATAAGTTGGACCTAACAACAATTCCTCATTCAAATCGCAACCGCTGAAAGTGTAGGAGTGCAAATATGCCTTTGGCTTCAATCCTAATTCCTTCGCTTTGTCTTCTGTCATTAGCAATACCACAGCCGCGCCATCGGTTAAGAAGGAGGCGTTGGCAGCAGTAATCGTTCCGCCTTCTTTTACGAATGCCGGTTTCAGTTTCGAAATCTTTTCCATCGTGGTATCAGCACGGAAGCCGTTATCTTTTGAAATGCGCTTGAACTTAGGCGCAGATTCCACCGGTGCAATTTCATGCGCGAGGATTCCATCAGCATCTGCCTTGGCAGCGAGTTGATGCGAGCGCACAGCAAACTCATCCTGCTCTTGACGTGTTACGCCATAACGTGCAGCCAAAATATCGCAGTCGAGTCCCATTGTTTTGTTCGTGAGGAATTCGGCAATAGCGGGTGCCTCGGGTTTAAAATCAACCGGACGAAGTGTAGAAAGAAACTTCAACGAATCACCGAGACCTTTGAGTTTTTGCGCTTTGAATAATTTCTTGCGCATAGGTCGGTTGAACAAAATTGGGGCATCGCTTGCGCAGTCAGTTCCACCGGCAATTACCACATCGGCATCGCCATTTTGCAGCACGTGCATAGCAGTTACGATTGCCTGATTCGCGCTGATGCAAGCCATCGTTACGGTGTGGCAAGGAGAGGTGTTCGGTATACCCGCAGTGAGCGCGGCTTCGCGCGCCACGTTGCTGGTTTTTACATTGGTAATAACGGTGCCCATAACCACATAGCCCACCTGTTTAGGGTCAACGCCTGTTCTGTTGAGCAGCCCTTTGATGGCAAACTGCCCGAGCTGGTAGCTCATTAAATCCATATAATCGGTGCCCGAGCGCAGGAAGGGAGTGCGCGCTCCGTCTATTACTACTATTCGTTTGCTCATGGTTGTTTTTTTGAGGGCGTGAAGATAGAAAAGTTAGTGGTTCACCGAATTAGCATCGTGGGGGTTCCCGCCTCAAAGCAGGCGGTCGCGCTATCGCTGCAAGTCCTCGCCCCAAAGCGGGCTGCGGGCTTTCCGCTCTATCGCTAACCCAAATACAAACAGCCGGTTCTGTCTTTTTGTATCATTATTACAAACAGAAAACTCCTGACGGAGTTGAATTCAAATTTGTATTTGCTCCATAGGAGACGTCTGTAAGTAGATTTTTTAAAAAATCCCATAAGGATATACGTAGTAGTAGCTTGAAGATTTTCTATACGGAAATTCATCAGCATTTTGTTGCCTATCGTATTTCCCACGGAACTGATTTTCTTTCATCATTGTTACTGTCTTTACCTTAAACTCGTTGTCTACATAAAATTCATTAGTAAAATTTTCATTGGTAGAAAGGGTCAAAAAATTTCGAAAAGACAGAAAAATATTTTTCCCGGTTAATTGAGCCACCATGATTTTAGTGGTTTTCTTGTCGTTAAGACTTGAAGGAACTATTTCTTCAGAAAAATTTTTCTTGTTGTATTCAACGAATGAAAAATCTGTCAAGTGCATAGTCGGTTTGAAAAAATTCGACTTTGGTGGAATGAAAGTTACCCTTTCTGGTTTTGACTTTGTAGAATTACTATAAGACTCTCCCACCGTAGTGCCAAGACTGAGATTAAAAACTTCTCCATAAGTTGTAACTCCTCCATGGTTGGGCAATGTTATTATTGGTTTGAAAAAATCTTCCGAAAAAGTAAACGAATTTGAAGTATAGGTGGTTTTCGTATTAGTGAATTCCTCATCTTCCCAATAATTTAATTTAGTTGAATTACTAATGAGGGCACTTTTTTTCCAATCGACATAAATGGGAATACTTAGCTTATTGTAAATTGTAAAACTCATTATGCCTTTTTCAGCCCAAAAGTAGTAACTGACTAAGATTGAATCGTTCTCATAATAGCACACGTTTTCTTTTGTCTTTGTATTTACACAATCAACATCAATTACTTGCATCCATGTTCCACAGGACGAAATGAAACAAATTGAAAAAATGCTTGAAATCCAAAAGAGTTTTCTCATGTTAGTATTGTTTAGCATTTCAAAAGTAAACTTCCTTTCCTTTCCCTCAAAATTTTCATTTCCAGTTTTTCACCACTCCCCTTTTTTGACCTTTCGAAACTTCGGTAGCCAATGCGTTGGTGCGTAGCACAGTCAGAAGTTTCGCGGCAAAAAGGAACGAAGCAAAACACAAATCAAACGTTCACTTACAACATCGCAATCAAACCAAAGACTGTATTGAGCCAAGCCCTCCAAAAATGCGGAGCATATTTTTGGAAAGCTTTTTGGTTACTTTTTTGCTAAAAAAGTGACAGAAAAAATTCCTCTTGCACATTCAAAAAACTCTTTTTTCTTTTGCAACATCATTTAGAAAACAACATTTCATAACCCAACCTTCAGGTTCTCACAAAACCTAAAGACGGAACTTGAGGGACTAAAAATCTTCAACATGGAAACAGGACACGCAAAAAATGTAGCAAACTTCCAAATCCTTATCAACTCTTGTAATGGATACGGAGCCGCTTACAACCCCGCAAAAAACAGAATCAAAATTGCCAACCTCACTACCGTGCATCAGGGTGGTGTCAATGCGCTTCAATTGGTCGACTCCAAACTCCCTGCCTTAGATGCCGCCATTGCCGACCGTCAGGAAGCTTACGGTGGGCTCAGCAAATTCTACACACGCATTGGTGCAGCCGTTGATGCTTCCGACCTCACTGCCGGACTCAAAAAAGATGCACACGCCATCATTAAAAAAATCGTTGGTCAGCGCGCCACCCCCAAACCACCTAAAGCCGATTCAGAAAACGACAAAACGCATAGCGCCTCGCAAATGAGCTACGACCAGCGTCAGGAAAACTTCCAGAAACTTTACGAATTACTAAACGGCAGCACTGGCTACTCGCCAAACGAAACCGACCTTAAGGTAGCTGCCCTTCAAGCCGACCTTCAAATTCTTACAGACACAAACACAATTGCAAAGACAAATTACACACCTGTAGCAAACGCCCGTATCGCTCGCGATAAAGTTCTTTACGCTCCCGAAGAAGGGCTCTACGATTTACAAAACGAGGTAAAGAAATATGTAAAGTCCGTCTTCGGTGCCACAAGTGCCGAGTTCAAACAAATAAGCGGTCTAAAGTTTACCAAACCTGGCAAGAAGTAAACCTCCATCAACCTGTCCTCTTATGCAAATTCCCTTCCTTCCGAAGGGAATTTGCATTCTGCCAAAGCAACTAACCATCCTTTTCTTTCAAACAAGCGGAATGCTCCTTCAAATAACCATCCTGCTCCTTCAAATTAGCAGAATGTTCTTTCAAATAGCCATCATGCTTTCTCAAATAAGCAGAATGTTTTGCAAAACACTTGTCTTTGTATTCTGCATTGGCGGTTGAATGTCTGGTAGTTCTTTAAGCAAATAAAATTTCTGCCAACGCTCCGCATCTTCCGTCCTCCGCCATCTGCCAACCGTCAACTCAAACCCTCTCGTTGAAAATTCCTCCTCTGCTGTTAATTACTTCGCAAAATATTTGCCGCGCAATTTCTGCGCAAGATTATTTTCGCGCACGTTCCGAATATGAAAGAAGAGCGTAACCAAAATTTTTCACCATGTCACAAGCTACAGCCACTATGAACCAACTCTCTGACCGCATCAACCAAATGCAGGAATCTGCCACTATCAAAATGAGCAAAATGAGCCGCGAATTAAAAGCGCAGGGTCACGATGTAATTGATTTGAGTTTGGGCGAACCCGATTTTGATACGCCTCAATACATTAAAGATGCAGCCAAGCTTGCCATTGACAAGGGCTATACCAAATACACGCCAGTGCCGGGCTACCCCGAGTTGCGTAAAGCCATTATGCAAAAGTTTAAGCGTGATAATAATCTCGATTATACCATGGAGCAGATTGTGGTTTCTACCGGAGCCAAACAATCTATTGCCAATGTGGTGTTGAGTTTAATAAATCCGGGCGATGAAGTTTTATTGCCCGCGCCTTACAGGGTTAGCTATGCCGCCATTGCCGAACTTGCCGAAGGCAAGTGCGTTGAAATTCCTACCACGATTGATTCTAATTTTAAAGTAACTGCCGATTTGCTGGAGCAATACATTACGCCTAAAACCAAGCTGATGATTTTTTCATCGCCTTGCAATCCTACGGGTTCGGTGTTTTCGCAAGATGAGTTGAAGGCGATTGCAGCTGTGGTGAAAAAACATCCTAACCTGTTTGTGCTGTGCGATGAAATTTATGAATACATCAATTTCACCGGACAGAAGCATACAAGCTTAGCCGAGTTTGCCGAAATAAAAGAACAGGTAATTACGGTGAACGGTTTCAGTAAAGCTTTTGCTATGACTGGATGGAGACTGGGTTATATCGGTGCACCGCTTTTTATTGCTAAAGCATGCGACAAAATGCAGGGACAGTTTACTTCGGCTCCTTGCTCTATCACTCAAAAAGCAGGCGAAGCCGCTTTGCTTGGCGATACCACTCCGAGTTTCGATATGGTGAAAGAATTTAAAAAGCGTAGAGATATTGTTTACGCATTGCTTAAAGAAATACCGGGATTGAAAGTGAATTTACCCGAGGGTGCTTTCTACTTCTTCTTCGATGTAAGTTCTTATTTCGGAAAAACATTTGAAGGCAAAGCGTTGAACACACCCGAAGATATTTCGTTGTTCTTATTGGCAGATGGCAAAATTGCTTTAGTAAGCGGTGAAAGCTTTGGCGATAAAAACTGTTTGCGCATGAGCTATGCAACAAGCGAAGAGAAATTGGTGGAAGCGTGTAAGAGAATTAAAGAAGGGTTCGCAAAACTACAGTAGTTTACAGTTTGTCACAGCAGGGTTTCGTTTCGAACGCTGCGTTCAATTGCTCTAAAACGTATTTGTATTTTCATTTTCGAATTTTCAAATTCCCGAATTTATTAATTGCAATAAATGCCTACACCTAAACTAAACTTCTCTAACCTCTCCGTCCTAATCATTGGCGATGTAATGGTTGACTTTTATTTATTCGGAGAAGTGAACCGCATTTCGCCCGAAGCACCTGTGCCTGTGGTTGAAATTGCGAGCAAGGAATCGCGCCCGGGTGGTGCGGCAAATGTTGCGCTTAATATTGCAGAACTCGGAGCAAAACCAATTTTGCTTTCCATGGTAGGAAGAGATTTAACAGGCAATTTGTTGATTAAAATGCTTCGCGATTTTGGTGTAAAGACCAATCATATTCTTCAAAACAAAAATCGCGTTACCACTTTAAAGACTCGTGTGTTTGATGAAGACAAACAAGTAGTGCGCTTTGATGAAGAAGAAATTGAAGATGTAAACGAAGCGCAGGAAACTTTGCTCATTAAAGAATTCAAAAAAATTCTTTTAAATGACAAACCCGATATCATCATCATTCAGGACTACAACAAAGGTGTGCTTACTAAATATTTCATTAAGCAGATTTTATTACTCGCCACCAAAACCGGAATACCGGTAGCTGTTGATCCTAAGGAGCGCAACTTTTTCGACTATCAGGCAATTGATTTATTCAAACCAAACTTGCGCGAATTTTCCGAAGCCATCGGTTATCGCATTAATTCAAAAAGCATTGAAAGCTTGCGCAGTGGTGCAGAAGAATTGCGCAGAAAGAATCGATTTAAAAATTTAATGGTTACGCTTGGTGGCAATGGCATTTTTTGTTTCACCCGCGATGGAAATTCATTTATTGTTCCGGCTAAATCAATCAAAGCCGCTGATGTTTCGGGTGCCGGTGATACAGCTATTAGCATTGCCACACTTGCTTACGCACAAAAATATTCGCTCAAAGAAATTGCACAGTTTGCCAATAAAGCTGCGGCTGCTGTTTGTAAAAAAGTAGGCGTTACTCCGGTTAGTTTGAAGGAGATGAAATAAAAAAACACGCTAACTCGCTTTCTCTTTTCCTCTCTTAAATATTTTCCCCTTTCCTTTAAACAAATCACTCACCTCACCGCGTATAGCGTCAACAGGTTTCATATTGGCGGCACTCCACGCAGGAATGAAACCGGCAAGTATTCCGGTTACAATAGAAATGGAAAGTCCTATGAAAATATTTTGTGCCGTTATATAGAATTGGAAATCGGAACCGTTGCTGGCAACTATCCAACCTAACACTTGAAAAACAAGAATAACCAGTAAAAGCCCTATGAGTCCGCCAAACATACAAAGCATTATTGCTTCCAATAAAAACTCCAGCAATATGTAAACCTTGCGCGCGCCCATTGCTTTTTTAATTCCAATTTGATACACACGCTCCTGCACACTCACAAACATAATATTCGCAATGCCGAAGGTTCCCACCAGAATAGAAAAGCCGCCAATAAACAAACCGGCAATATTGATGATGGAAAAAATAGAAGAGATAGCTTCAGTGAAAACACTGATTTGATTAATGGCAAAATCATCTTCTTCATAAGGCGATAATCTGCGAATGGATCGCATAGCCCCTTTCAATTCATAGCGCAATTCGTCTATCGGCACTCCTGGTTTGGGGGCTATTTCGAGTAGCGGGTCATTGCCTATGTCGTTCATGTTTACAAACATGCTCATGAAACTAAATGGCACCATTACTTCATTATCGTGCGACAGACCAATCATATCGCTACCTTCTTTTTTCAGCACGCCTATCACCGTTACTTTCACCCCTCTAATTTTTATTTGTTCTCCTTCAATATGGTTTCTGCCTTCAAACAAAGCTTCGGCTACGGTACTGCCAATTAAAGCAACTGCTTGCGCGTTGTTTGCCTCGCCTGTAGTAAAGTAACGCCCCTGTGTAAACTCTATTTCTTTAATTTGATTATAGTCGTACGATACTCCCAGTATCTGCACACGCTCTGCCACATGGTCTCCATAAATTACATTTGCTCCACCAGCTTGGTAAACAATGCAGCTACTTCGTGCGCCACTCATTTTTTGTTGTAATTGTTCCAACTCCCTACGATTGGTAGAAGGGCGGTTTATATACTTCCACCAGGGATAATCGGGACTCATGATCCAGGGCCATTTTTGCACATATAAAATATCTTTGCCCAATGAGGCAAACGATTTTTGAATATTCATTTCCATGGAGTTGACAGCGGTGCGCACCGATATAATGCAGAGAATACCGATGCTGATACCAATGAGCGAAAGGGTGGAGCGCAGTTTGGATGCGCGTATTTCAGCGAAGGATAAAACCAAACTTTGCCAAAAAATTTGAAGAAAAATACTCACGCGGCAAACGTAATAAAAACTTACTAGCGCAACACGGGATTGACTTCGCCTTTTGCTAAACCAATTCATTTCTTGGCAAATCCAATTCCCCGATTATTTTTGCGCCCTCGAAAATTCAGAAACGTTCTGAAATTTTGAATTCCGTAAAATTCAAAAACAAATAACATGAAACTCTCCAGCTTTGGATTCAACATCCCAAAAGACGCAATAGCGCAGTATCCCGCAAAAAACCGTGACGATAGTAAACTGATGGTAATTGACCGCAGAACGGGAAAAATTGAACACAAAAAATTTCACGACATCCTCAAATACTTTGGCGATGGCGATGTGCTTATTCTGAATAACACCAAAGTATTTCCTGCGCGCCTTTATGGAACCAAAGAAAAAACAGGTGCAAAGATTGAAGTGTTTCTGTTACGCGAGTTGAACCAAAAACAATTTCTGTGGGATGTGTTGGTAGACCCTGCTCGTAAAATTCGTGTAGGAAATAAATTGTATTTCGGAGCTAATGATGATTTGATTGCAGAAGTAGTAGATAACACTACTTCGCGAGGAAGAACTATTCGTTTTCTTTTTGATGGCGACTACGATAAATTTAAAAAGGTGCTTTTTGGTTTGGGCGAAACACCACTACCTAAATATATTAAGCGTGACGTAGAGCCACTGGATGCCGAACGTTATCAAACTGTGTTTGCAAGAGTGGAAGGCGCTGTAGCAGCCCCTACTGCCGGTATGCACTTTAGCCGCGAGTTATTAAAGCGCATGGAAATAAAAGGTGTGGAGTTAGCTGAAGTAACGCTTCATACAGGACTAGGAACTTTCCGCACTATTGATGTAGAAGATCTTTCCAAACATAAAATGGATGCAGAAGAATTTATAATTCCTGATAAAGCGGTGAAAACGGTGAATCATGCAAAAGATAATGGCAACAGAATTTGTGCAGTAGGCACTACTTCTATGCGTGCCATTGAATCTGCAGTTTCTGCTGAGCATTATTTAAAACCATTCAACGGCTGGACAAATCTTTTCATTCACCCGCCTTACGATTTTAGTATTGCTAACACCATGCTTACTAATTTCCATGCTCCCAAATCAAGCTTAATGATTATGGCTGCAGCATTTTGCGGTTACGATTTATTAATGAAAGCTTATGAGAGCGCAGCCAAGGAGAAATACAAATTTCTTTCGTATGGCGATGCCATGTTGATTTTATAAGCGCAGATAAAATTTCTTTCTATTTTTTCTTTACGCCTTCGGGTGCGCCTGCTTGTAAATGTTCTTGAGCTTATCAATAGTGTTGTGGGTGTAAACCTGCGTAGCTGCCAAACTGCTGTGACCGAGTAATTCTTTCACCGCGTTAATATCGGCTCCGTTATTCAAAAGGTGAGTGGCATAGGTATGACGAAGCGTGTGCGGACTTTTTTTCTCTACTGTAGTAACCAGATTCAAATATTTTTTCACTGTGCTGTAAACAAATCGTTCGCTTAGTTTATTGCCTTTCATATCGGTGAGCAAATAAATTTCAGAATGAGCTTCTTTTTTCAAATTTTTCTTTTGCTGCAGAAAAGTTTTAATGGCATTGCGTAGTTCGCTGTGAATAGGAATAATGCGCTCCTTATTTCTTTTGCCCAAAACCTTCAGTTGCGAATTGTAAGTATCTACATCACTTTCTTTCAAATGAATCAATTCGCTTCTACGCATGCCCGTGCCGTAAAGCAATTCAATTACCATTTTTGCTAGAAACCCTTCGTACCCTTCAGGGAACTCAATATCGTTTAGCAACTTTTCTGTTCCGGTTTGCTCCACAAAAGCAGGAAGTCGTTTCACGGGTTTAGGTGTTTGCACCTTAGACATCGGAGTTTTTTTTATTTCTCCTCTGCGTAACAAAAATTTATAAAATGATTTGAGTGCCGAAATTTTACGATTGATACTGCGGGCAGAAATTTTCTGCTCCATCATACTCACTATCCAGTTGCGGATATCAATATGCGTAGCAAGAATTATTTCCTGTTCAAACGATTTTAAGAAAAGCTCAAACTGCGCCAGGTCGTTGGCATACGCCACATGCGTATGCTTCGAAGAGCGTTTCTCGAACTCGATATAATTTAAAAAGGATTCTACCTGCGCGTGCATAATTCAAACATAGAACGTATGCCGGCTAATTCCATTGCAGTTTTCAACGGGAAGAAATGCGGTGTCCTTGTAAAATCCACCCTCTGCCGCTTCGCGGCATCTCCCGCCAGCGGGAGACAGGATTTGTCCTCCGCTGGCGGAGGTGGCACCGCAGCTTTGTGCGGGGTCGGAGGTGGATGTTTTTGAGTAAGTAAATTGTTGACTGAATGTGGTACAAAGAAAAAGCCCATCCTGTTTACAGAATGAGCTTTTATATAGTTTGAACAGCAGAGGACTAACCTTCCGCTTCTCTCTTTAATGTTTCAATATAAGCAGCGTGCAACACCGTTTGTCTGCGTTTAATGCTTGGCTTAACAAACACCTGGCGCTCGCGAAGCTGACGAAGGAAACCCGCTTTTTCGAATTTCTTTTTGTACTTCTTTAATGCTTTATCAATAGTATCCGATTCTCTTGCGTCAATAGTTAACATGCTTTTAAAAATTTATGGACGGCAAAAATAAAAACTACGCTTAAATAACCAAACTATATGTTCCCTTTCATTATCTCTCTCGAAATAACCAACTTCTGAATCTCCGAAGTTCCTTCGCCAATAGTGCAAAGCTTACTGTCGCGGTAGAATTTTTCTACAGGGAAATCCTTGGTGTAACCGTAACCGCCAAATATCTGAACGGCATCGGTAGAAACCTGCACAGCCACTTCGCTGGTATAGTATTTAGCAAAGGCAGATTCTTTAGTCATTTTCTTGTGCTCGTTCTTTAAAAACGCGGCTTGCATAGTGAGCAATTCGCCCGCTTCAATCTTCGTTGCCATATCAGCTAACTTAAAAGCTATTGCCTGAAAGTTCGCAATCGGCTGACCAAACTGCTCGCGCTCTTTGGCGTACTTCACACTAGCTTCATACGCACCTTTCGCAATTCCTAAACCGAGAGCAGCAATCGAAATTCTTCCGCCATCCAAAATGTGCATCGCCTGTTGAAAGCCTCTGCCTATTTCTTTTTCGCCACCCACCACATTTTCATCGGGCACAAAACAATCTTCAAAAATTACTTCGGCAGTTTCCGAAGCTCTCATACCAAGTTTGTTTTCTTTCTTTCCTGCTTTCAAACCTTTGGTTCCGCGCTCAATAATGAATGCAGTCATACCTTTGGTATCGAGCAATTCGCCTGTGCGAACGATAGCTACTACTACATCTCCTGTTGCTCCGTGGGTAATCCAGTTTTTGTTTCCGTTCAGCACCCAGCCGCCATCAACTTTTTTGGCAGTTACTTTCATGCGCATAGCATCGCTGCCTGTGTTGGCTTCGGTCAAAGCCCATGCACCAATCCATTCGCCAGTCGCAAGCTTAGGTAAATATTTTTTCTTCTGCTCTTCGGTACCGTGATAATAAATATGTCCGGTGCAAAGCGAATTGTGCGCAGCGGTTGAAAGACCAATGCTTCCACACACTTTCGAAATTTCTGAAACCACGTTTACATATTCGAAATACGAAAGACCGGAACCCGAATATTTTTCAGGAATATAAACTCCGAGGAAACCAAGCTCGCCCATTTTGTAAAACAAATCGCGTGGAAAAATTTGCTCTTCATCCCACTTCATAAAGTGCGGGCGAATTTCTTTCTCCGCAAAGTCCTTAATGGTTTGCGTAATCATTAGCTGATTCTCGCTGTAGTCGAAATTCATTCCGGTTGATGTTTCTGAAGGGGCAATAGCGCTCATATCGTTGGTTTAAAAGTTGCGGGTTACGTGTTGCTTGCTAATACAAAATTTAGGTGGCGAATATAGAAATTTTGCCTGCGCTTCTTAATAGTTCATCAGCGAAACAATGTTCTTTGAATAGCGCAGAATTTTATCCTTGCCATTTAAAAAATCAAGTTCAGCAATGAATGAAAAACCCGCCACGTTGCCGCCTTCCATTTGCACTAACTCAGCCGCTGCCATAGCAGTGCCACCGGTAGCCAACAGGTCATCGTGAATCATCACATTCCATTTTGGTTTTACTACGCCAGTATGAATTTCGAGTGTGGCAGTTCCGTATTCTAAATCGTAAGTAAACGATTTTGTTTCGGCAGGCAGCTTACCTTTTTTGCGAACAGGGAAGAGCGGAATATTCAGTTTCTGTGCAATCAAAATGCCAATGAAAAATCCACGGCTTTCAATAGCGCAAACGGCATCTACCTTTCCGTGATTGTGCAAAAAATTATTGACGATGCTCTCTGCAATTTCATCGCAAAGTTTAGCATCTAAAAAGATAGGAGTAATGTCTTTGAATTGGATTCCCGGCTTGGGGAAATCGGGCACATTGCGAATGGCGAGGTCGAGTTTATCTTTTAATGTCATGTGGCGAACTTCTAAAAAGTTTCAAACTTTTTAGAAGTTATTTATTTGAGTATCGAATTGATTTTTGCCTGTAAGTAACTTACCTCATTCTTGCTATACAAATCGCCTAATTGCAACAGAAACATGTAAAGGAAATCTCTCGGATAGCCCGCTTTCTCAATGCCCGCCAAACATTCATTCTCAAATTTCGAACGCGGGTCCATCTTCGTCATGGTCGAAAAAGATTTTTGATATTGAATCAGTTGATAGTTCTGCTCGGTGTTTGCGCCTTTCAATTTTGAAACACTCATGAGGCTGGCAGTAGTTTCTTTCGGCAGCTTATCTATATTAAACAAAGCCGAAGGCACTATCATTTTTGAAATAGCAGTATCGCTTTTAATCACGGCATTAGTGCTTCCGCTTTTTAATTCAGTCAGCATTTCAAAAAAATCTTTTGGGTTGCCTTCATCATCTGTAATTATGAAATTGTAATAAGCATCCTGACAAATCAGTTTTCGTTTTTCGCCATCATTGATGTAAACTAAAGTAGTTTGATGCGTGCATTTGCCATCGCTCGCACTCATGTTATACAGATACGATTCAAAACCATAATGCGAAAGCAGCGCTCCGAAAATATAACTCGTCAGTCCGCACTTCGCAGTGCCGCTGTCATTGGCAAAAATGTCGAAGTAGCGAGGCAACTCAAACCACCGTATGTCCTGCACCTTATGATAATTATCGCACCAGTAATTCGGATAACTTCCGGTAATAATCACAGCGCACGCATACTTTCTGAGGAAAGTTGTTTTCTCTAAATCGGTTTTCATGGGGCGCATACACGAATCCATCACATGCTTGTGATGCAACCACGCAGTTGAATCCTGTGGCACCTGACTTTTTGCGGTGTTACAGAAAAGAAGAAAGCCGAGAAAAAGTTTGAAAGTGATTTTCATGCGCAACAGATTCTGATATTTAATTCGTAAGATAGAGTGCAAAGTATATTTTGCGGCTCGTCCAAGCCATAATTTTAAGCATAATTTGTTCGATGCGAAGTTTATTCAAATCAATTTTTGTTTTCGTTTTCTTTTTGGCAATTGCTGAAATTGCCTTGCGCATGGCAGGTTATAAGCCCGGAAAAATTTCTTACTCACCTTGGAATAAAGAAGTGAAACATCTCTCGGTTCATGATGGATTTACTGCTGACAGCAACGGAATTTTTAAAGTAGCTGCGAATTCAAAGCATTGGATTGATTCGGTGATTCAGCTACACAAAAACGATGGAGATTACAAAGCTGACAGAAACATTCCTGACTCGCTCGTGTATGAAGTTTACTCGCTCGGTTACGAAAGTTTAAATCTTGTGCATGCGAAAACGCATAATGAACTCACAACTTTTTATCAGCGAATTAAAAATGAGAAGAACGTTGAAAATGATTTTCATGAAGCAGTAAAGAATTACGTGGAGCATCCCGTTAACAGCGATGGATTCAGAAGTATTGAGTTCAAACAAAACAAATCTGCCAAGAAGAAAATTTTATTGATTGGTGATTCATTCACCTGGGGGCACTCCTCTTCTGACATTACGAATTCATTTGCCGATATTTTGCTGTCGAAAGAATATGCGGTTTACAACGCGGGCATCAGCGGAGCAGACCCTGCACAGTATGCTGCCATTGCCGAAAAATATATTCCGATGTTGCGTCCCGACATAGTGATTGTCAATTTTTATTTGGGAAACGATGTGCAGTATTTTGAAAGAAAGGCGGAACCGTACAAACCAATTTTCTTTGCTACTAACGCGGGCAATTTAATTGCCTGTCCTTACGCCACTTATTTTTCCGATGCAAAAGCCGCTTACGATTTCATGGCGAAGAACTCTCACCTTTCAAATGCTGATGTTTTCAAAACAGTTTGTTCTAAAACATCAATCGCCACTTTGCTATGGATGACGTTTAGGAAATTTGGTTGGGTGTGGGATTGCCCCGAGGAATACAAAGAGTATTTCTCTAGCGAATTGAGCAGAGAGCAAAAGGAACCAACGGCAAACTTGCTGATGAAACAAATAGAAATGTTGTGCGCAAAAAACAATTCGCGCTTTATTCTCGCCATTATTCCCGAGCGGAAAACACTTCGGTTGTCGAAAGTGAGCGAATACAAAAATCTTTTTCCGCAACAAAATTATTTTTACCCCGCTTCATTATCTATTCGTGATTACCATTCAGATGATGGTCACTTTAATGATGAAGGACAGAAAACTTACAGCAAATTTTTGATTGAGCTACTCGAAAAGAACCATTGACAAATTGAACAAGCCGTATTTAAGTATTGTTATTGCCGGGCGAAACGACAACTATGGTGGCGATTTCAATCAGCGTTTGCAAAACACGCTCGACTGGATAAATCACTGGATCAACCATTTTCAATTGCCCACTGAAATTGTTTTCGTGAATTATAATCCGGTAAATGACAATGTAGCCATTGAGGAGATGATAAAATTTCCTGCTTCCACAGAATTTATTTCAACGCGTATAATTGAAGTGTCGAATGAAATTCATGATGTGTTGGTCGAAGAAGAATTGCGCAAACCCGTTCCGATTTTTGAATTCATTGCGAAGAACGCAGGGATACGAAGAGCAAATGGAAAATTTATTCTTTGCACGAATGCCGATGTGGTTTTCGACCCCCAAATTTTTGAATTCATGTCAAAGCAAAATTTAGAAGAAGGAGTTTTTTACCGTTCGACACGAGTTGATTTTAGTGTGAAAGAGAAATTGGTTTTTGGAGGTGATGCAAAACAGTTTCTTCATCAGATTCAGCAAAACGTTTTTAAATTTTTTATGCGTGGAGGAACATATCTGCTTCGACCTCCTTTTCAGTTGCATACAACTTTCAAATTGCTTGCTGCTTATAATTTCATTCGCAGAATTTTTTATAGCGCCATTTATCCGTTTCATAAAATCACGCGCGTCTTTCATATTCCTTACTCCGAAGAATTGTTTACGTTTCAGTATGCCTGCAATGCATCGGGCGATTTTTTTCTGATGGATAAGGAAAGTTGGCTGAAAGAAAGAGGTTATCCCGAAGACACATGGATTGCAACGCACACCGATTCACTTCATTTATTAATGACGGCAGTTTGCGGAGTGAAGCAAAAAAATCTTCCATGGTTGGTTTATCATCAGGAGCATGAGCGCAGATTTGATTTTGATAAAGAGAATCATGATATGAATCTGATGTATCATCACCTGCTTAAAAATGGTACGGTGATGATGAATCAAAAATGTTCGTTCAACACAAACACCGATGACTGGGGAATTTTCAACTTTGAACTTTCAGAAACTGAAATATAAAATGAAGGAGCCGTATTTATCCATTGTAGTTACATCGCGCAACGATAATCACGGAGGTGATTTGTTGAAGCGCATGACTGCATTTGTCAATGGACTGCTTCATCAAAGCAGAAAGTTTTCATTAGATGCAGAACTGATTATTGTGGAGTGGAATCCGCCAGCCGATAGACCTTTACTGAAAGATGTTTTGCCCAAACCAACGAAAGACGATGTGTTGAGCATTCGATACATCACTGTGCCGAACGAAATTCACAAGCCGTACTTTACAGGCAAATCAATTCATCTTTTTCAAATGATTGCAAAGAATGTGGGCATACGAAGAGCACGCGGTAAATTTATTCTTTGCACCAACATTGATATTCTGTTTGCCGATGAATGTATTGGACGATTGAATAGAAAAGACTTTGAAGAGAATATTTTTTATCGTACTAATCGTTTAGATGCAGGAGCCGGTTTACTTGCCTTCGAGAAATTTGATGAGCAAATTTCGTTTGCGAAGAATCATGTGATAAAACGCATTGGTAAAAATGAAACACTCAAGCATGTTCGCGGTGTTCCCGATTTCTTTTACAACTTTAATTACCCGATGAAAGCACTCGATTATTTCTGGGGTTGGTACGACAAGATTCGTCTCGGAGATTTTTATGAACTGGCCATGTTGGACACGGTGGCTTGCGGAGACTTTACTTTGATGAGTCGCGAAGCATGGTTGAAAATTGATGGCTATCCTGAACTGGATTTGTATTCGATTCATGTGGATACGATTGCGCTTTACGCAGCGCATTTGCAGGGAATGAAGCAGCAGATTTTTAATTACAAGGAATGTGTTTATCACATTTATCACGAGGAAGGATGGGAAAGTATTGACGATGCCATTAAGATGTTGAACTTTATGGCGCGTAAACCTTCGCTCGATTGGTGGTTGGTGGTAAAGGCAACTTTGCAGATGTTGAAGGAAGGGAAAACGAAATACAATTTGAACAAACCCGATTGGGGATTTGCAGATACAAAATTTGAAGAGCACGAATTTAACCCCGCATAAAAGCAGAATTTGGAAACCATTGGCATTATAGGAATTGGCAAATTGGGATTGTGTTTCGCTCTTAATTTAGAGCGGGCTGGCTATGCTGTGTTAGGTGCAGATGTGAGTGACGCGTATGTGAATGCGCTCAATGAGAAATCTTTTTTCTCCTATGAACCGCAGGTGAATGAGTATTTGACAGAGAGTAAAAATTTCAAAGCAACTAATTCGTTAACTCAAATTTTGCAAAGCACCGCGCAAAAAATTTTCATTATGGTGGCAACACCTTCATTGGCAGATGGCAGTTACGACCATTCGCAAATTGAAAGAGTGACCGATGAAATTATTGTAGCAGGAAAAACGGAGAGCAAAAAACATTTGGTTATCGGTTGCACAACTATGCCGGGCTATTGCGATAAGCTTGCGAAAAAAATGGAAGCGTATAACTACTCGGTTAGTTACAATCCTGAGTTTATTGCACAAGGTTCTATTATTCATAATCAACAAAATCCTTCTCAAATTTTAATTGGAGAAGCCGATGCAAATGCAGGCGATGCGATTGAGAAAATTTTGAAATTACTTGCGGTTACTAATCCTGTTGTTTGTCGCATGAATAGGTTGAGTGCAGAAATTACAAAGTTGGCGACCAACTGTTTTATCACCACAAAAATTTCTTTCGCTAATTCTATTGGCGATTTAGCGAAGCAGAGTGGAGCCGATGCCGAAAAAATTCTCAACGCCATAGGCAGCGATGCGCGAATCGGAAATCAGTTTCTGCAATACGGATTCGGTTTTGGCGGTCCTTGCTTTCCTCGTGATAATCGCGCACTCAAAAAGTTTGCTGAAAATGTAAATGCCGATTTGCCGATTAGCGAAGCCACCGACAAAGTCAATCAGCAGCATCTGGAGTTTCAGTTCGAGACAATGCTGAAAGAGAATTCCGTTGATGAAAAAATTATTTTCGAAGGTGTGGCTTATAAAGAAGGAACGGTTTACATCGATGAATCACAAAAGCTTTTGCTTGCAATTAAGTTAGCCAACGCAGGACGACAAGTGGTGATTCGCGATTCGAAAAAGGTAATTGATGAAGTGCGCGGGCTTTATCCTGATTTGTTCATTTTTGTTGAACGTTGAAAATGGCGAAGGAAAAACCACCACATAAAAAACCAGTAGCTACAAACAATCAATCGGGTATTCTTTACGCGGTAATTTTTGTTTTCAGTTTTTTGATTTACGCCAATTCTATTTTTAATAATTACAATCTTGATGATGAGCTCGTAACCGAAAATCATCGGCTTACCAAAGACGGAATCAGTGCTATTCCTTCCATATTAACCGAACCGTATTACAAAGACAAAAGCGGTTACTCTTACGAGTATCGTCCTGTTGTTTTGATTTCGTTTGCGGTGGAGCATTCGCTGTTTGGCGAGAATCCGCACATCAGTCACTTCATTAATGTGCTGTTGTATTCGTTGTTATGTGTTTTGCTTTTTTATGTATTGGCATTGTTGCTGAATAGTTGTTCTGTTATTCTTCCTTTTTTAATCACAATCATTTTTGCTGCGCATCCTATCCACACCGAAATTGTGGCAAGCATCAAAAACCGCGATGAAATTTTTGCTGTTGGTTTTGCACTACTTGCATTGTTGAGTGCCTTGCGTTTTATTGATTCTAAGAAGTGGTTTTATCTGTTGTTGCTGGCGCTTGCCTTTGTTGCTTCGTTGCTTTCAAAACAAACCACTAACGTGTTTATCGTTTTTATTCCAGTGATGCTGATTGTGTTTCGTAAAATCAAATTCAGTCAGGCAATGTTGTTGTTCTTTATGCTTGTTGCGGTTGCTTTTCCTGTAATGAACATTCCCAATATTTCAGGCAAGCTGAAAATTATTTCTGCGGCTTTTCTGTTTGTGTCGTTTATGTTTTTGTTGATGAACAATTTTTTCAGCGCAGAAGGATTCAAGGATTTTGTTTCTAAATTCAACCAAAAGATGAAATCTGCTTTTAAAACAGATGCGGTTGTTGCAAACGCAAATGCGCAATGGATTGCAGAAGCGAAAGGTTTTTTGAAACTCAACTTCTTTCTATTTTATTTTCTTCCCGCTCTTGTACTTACTTCACTTGGGTTTTACGGGTTGTTCTTTCATCATCTTGTTGTATTGTATGCCGCTGTAGTTTTGTTGTGTGCTCTTTTCTACTTCGCCAATGCAGAAGGCAAAACCATCGTGTTGCTTTCGCTAGCCTCAATTGTTATTTCAGTTGTGGTGATTGGAGGGTTGCCCGATAAATTTTTGCTCTATGCTTTACTGACTTTTGTTGTGTTGACTCTTTTTAATTCAAAAGGAATTCTGAAATTTATTTCAGCGGTTCTTGCGCTTGCTGTTTGCGCGCTTCTTTTTGTTCAACACGATTTCCGTTTCGTTATCATTCTCATGCTTTATGCAGGCTTCTACTTTCAACAGCTTCGGTTATTGAAATTTGCAGGCATTGGAATTTTAGTCGCAACATCTTTATTGGTTGCTTTTAAATTCTTTGCTCATAAACATGGCGATGTAAATTTCCTTTTGCTGTTTCTGCCAATGAGCGCCCTCGTTTGGTTTCTGCATTTCCGTAAAATAGAAATCAAGAGAAGTCTGTTGACTATTTATGTGTTTCTGTTTGCAGGGCTTGCACTTTCTTGGAATCAAATTCAATTGCCGGGTAATCCTGTTGAAATAAAAAACACACTTACAAAACTCGACTGGAAAAATCCGGTGAACATCAATCCTGAAAATGTAAATCGTCCGCTGATTTTTATTGAAAATCCTGTAGGCAAAACAGAACCATTCAATATTCAATTGGGAACTGCAGCCGACATCTTGCTCAAATATTTCAAATTGATTCTTGTTCCTTACCCAATGTCGTTCTACTACGGATACAGTTATATCACTGCGCATTCTGTTACAGATATTACTTCCATAATAGGGCTGCTTCTTTACTTCAGTTTGTTTCTACTTTCTGTTTTTCTAATGAAGAAAGATAGTGTGACAGCTTTCGGAATTTTGTTTTTCATTTTCTGTATTTCAGCCTACACCAATATTGTAGTGCCCGTTCCGGGAATGATGGCTGACCGTTTTCTTTTTATTCCATCACTTGGATTTGCATTTGTTATTGCTTCGCTTTTGCTCAAAATTTTTAAAACAGATTTTTCTTTTGTTCAAAAAACTTTCTCATGGAGTTCTATTTCGTCACGATTGCGCTATTCCATTATCACGTTGTTGCTTTTCTATTCGGTGGTTGTAATTTCAAGAAACACTGATTGGAAAGACCACCTTACTTTGTTCCGTCACGATATTTCAGCAGTAGAAAATTCAGCACAGGCACAGAATCTATTGGGATTGTATGCCTTCATGCAATCAAAAGATGCTGACCAAATGCAGCGCAAACAATTGCTCGAAGAAGCTGCTGTTCATTTTAAAAAAGCGTTGGAGGTTTATCCAAATTACCTGAACCCTGCTTACGATTTAGGAAAAGTGTATGAAGGTCTTGGGCAAAAAGATGAAGCGTTTGCACAGTATCAATCTGCCATGAAAATTGATACAAACTTTGATGCACCATGTTTCAGTATGGCAGTAATGCTGCATAACAAAGGAAAGGTGGAAGAAGCGATTTACTATTACGAACGATATGTAAAAATGTATACTAACGACATGAAAGTGTATGCGAATTTATCTTTGGCTTATTACAGTTTGAAACAGTTCGACAAATCAATTGAAACGAATCATCGCGCATTAGCAGCTAATCCAAATGAAGTTGAACCTTTGATTAACATTGCTAAAACGTATCGATATTTGAATCTGACGGACAGCGCTATTTATTATTACGAAAAAGCTTTGATGGTTAGTCCGAACGACCCACGAGCATTTCCCGATTATCAGAAATTAAAAACACAACAGGTAAGTCAATAGCATGAATCACTTTTGCACCATCACCACAGCCGACCACGCTTACAAAGTTTTTGCTCTTAGCGAATCGCTGATGGCTTATGATGAAAGTATTTCGTTGCATGTGTTAGTGATTGATGATTCATTTCCGTCTTCGCCATTTCCGCAGATAAAAATTTATTTTTTGAAAGATGTGAATGCAGAAACGGTTGCACAGAATATTATTTCTAAATACAAAACACAGCGCGATAAATTACGATGGAGCATGAAACCCGCTTTCATGAAACATCTGCTTTCGAAACCGGAAATTGACCAACTTATTTACCTCGATAACGATATTTTCTTCTGCAACGAGTTTCAGTTCCTGTTCGATTATCTCGATGAATATTCTTTTGCCTTAACTCCGCACAATTACGAACGCACACCCGACCACAGTCAGAACATGTTGGAAGCAAACTATCGTGTGGGACTTTATAACGCAGGTTTTGTAGGAGCCAATAAATCCGCGCTTGATACTTTGCAGTGGTGGGCTGAATGTTGTTTGTATCGCTGCGAAAAAAATCCATTCAGAGGAACGTTTGACGACCAAAAATATCTTGACCTTATTCCTGTTATGCGCGAAGATGCGCTGGTTGTTCGTCATCAAGGGTGTAATGTGGCAGAGTGGAATCGCTACGTATGTGTGCGCGAAAAGATGGATGACGAAGTTTTAATCAATGGAAAATTTCCAGTGGTGTTTATTCATTTCAATTACACCACTATTCGAGAAATACTTAAGGGAAATGATTTGCTGCTCAATGAATATTTCAACAGCTACATGAGTTCGCTCACTAAATATTCTCCGGAAATCACCAAAGCATCGCTCTACAAGAAGCCGACAACAATTGAAGCGCTGAAATATTATATCTGGAAAGTGTTTACGCAAAAAGGCTGGTAATTACATCTTAAACAAATCTCCCCACAGGCGCTGTCCGCCATCTACATAAACAGTTTCACCTGTAATGAAACGTGCCATAGGGCTGCAAAGAAAAAGAGTGAGGTAGGCAACTTCATCAATAGTACCCAATCTTTTTGCGGGAATAGATTCTTCAATGCCTTTGAGAAATTCCTGCGGATATTGGTCAAGCCCGGTGCTTTTGATAATGCCCGGAGCAACTGCATTCACCTGAATATTGTGTTTACTCCACTCCACCGCAAGGCTCATGGTTAAGTTTTCAACTCCGGCACGTGCCGCACCCGTGTGCGCCATAGATGGAAATCCGCGATAGATATTGGCAATGATGTTGATGATGCTTCCTTCTTTTTGTTTAAAGAAAAAAGTCTTCGCCATGGTTTGCGTCATATACCAGGTGCCGTTCAAATTATTATTGATAACAGCATTCCATCCTTTTACAGAAATGTCTTCGGCAAGAGAAGGAAACTGTCCGCCTGCGTTATTAATAAGAATATCGAGTTTGCCTTCGTGGTCTCCGATGTTTTTCGCTAACGCTTCTACCTGTTCAATTTCCCGGGTGTCGCAAATGGCGTAACGAACAGCAACCTCACCCAAACCCTCTCCGAAGGAGAGGGCTTTCAATTTCTCTACTGCCGCCTTAAGCCTGTCTTCTTTGCGTGAGCAAATAATTACAGTTGCACCAAGTTGCAATAGTTGTTGCGTAATGGCAAAACCAATTCCGCTCCCACCTCCGGTAACTAGTGCTACTTTATTTTCAAAAAGTTTTTCTCTAAACATTTTGTGGTTGTATTTTGTATTAAAGTCCTCCCCTTCTGGGAGGATTTAGGTGGGGTTGTTTAATTAGTTAATGGCTTGTTCAACATGGCTCTCGTTTCTTCAATACTCGCAACTTCTCTTCCCATCATGCGAACTAATTTTGCTGCGGCTTCAATCAATTCTCCGTTGCTCTTCGCCATTTCACCTTCAGGTAAATAGAAATTATCTTCCAGTCCTGCGCGAATATTTCCATCAATGGTAATTGCTGCAGCAATGGCTTGCCATTGTTTTCTTCCAATACCAATCACCTGCCACATAGAACCTTCAGGCACACTTGCCGCCTGATGCAAAAGATTTTTTGTAGAAATCGGAATTCCGCCCAACACACCCATCACAAAACTGAATACATAAGGTTTCTGCAAAAGCCCCATATCAATCAGTGGGTTCGCGTTATTAATGTGTCCGTTGTCGAACACTTCCATTTCCGGAATAGTTCCTACTTCTTTCATCTTCTCTAAGTAAAACTGAATTTCGGAAAATGGATTTTGAAAAACAAAATCGTGATAAAACATTTTTGCTTTCGAAGAATAAATTCCATAGTTCATGGAACCCATGTTCAATGCAGCCATGTCGGGTTTCAAAGCGGTGATGTGTTGAATACGCTCTTCTTTACTTAAGCCAATGGCACCCGTGCTGTAGTTGATAAGCGCAGTAGGGCAAAGCAAACGAACTTCTTCACCTATCTGTCTATATGTTTCAATATCATAAGCAGGCGCGCCATTTTCCTGCCGTGCATGTATATGCAAAATACTCGCACCGGCATCTACAGCACGTTTGCCTTCGAGTGCAATTTCTTTTGGCGTGTAAGGAATGTATGGACATTGTGCACGCGATGCAAGAACGCCTGTGAGTGATGCAGTGATAATGATTTTCTTAGCCATTGAGAGAGTAATTAGTAGTTAGTAAATAGTATTTAGATAAATCCAATTCTGTAGTTTCTGTTTTGTGCTGCTGCTTACTTGTTTCATCCCGTCTGTTTCAGCGGGAGCCGCTGATTTTTTATCCCTTCCACACTGGTTTTCTCTTTTCAATAAATGCTGCCATGCCTTCGGCTGCATCTTCGGTTTGAATGCACTCGCCCAACATTTGCTTTAAATATTGATGCGCGTCTGCCTCAGGAATATTTTTCAAATTATCAAACGCTTCTAAACCTAAACGAATTGCAGAAGGAGAGAACTGAAAAATTTCATCAACTAGCAATTGAACTTCTTCATCCAATTTATTTTGCTCTACCACTTTGCTTACGAGTCCTATCTTTTCAGCATCGGTTGCAGTCAATGTTTTTGCTCTTATACATAAATCTAAAACGGTGCGTGGCGGCATAATCTGCAACAAACTCTGCATTACTTGAAAAGGATAAAGTCCGCGTTTTACTTCTGGCAAACTAAAGGTAGCGTTTGATGAAGCCACAACATGAGAGCAGCCGCATACAATTAAAAAACCTCCTGCATAAACTGGCGCGTGAACTTTTGCAATACAAGGTTTATGAAGTGAATTGAAAACATTTCCAATCACCACTTCGCCATTTGGTTCTGGAACGGTAGAAGTAGTTTCTTCTGTGGCACCTGAAAAAGCTTTTAAATCGGCACCCGCGCAAAACACATCTCCCTTGGCTGCTATCACCACTGCCCATACATCGCTTGTGTAATGCGCGTAAGTAAGCGCGTAAGCCAACTCTTTAAACAAAACAGGATTCAATGCATTCTTTTTCTCAGCACGATTAAGCGTAAGCGTGAGCAGATGATTTTTTTCTTCCACCAATAAATGCGCAAACTTATGTTGCTTGAGTTGAAGTGTTTGGTCGGCTGTGTAAATCATGTGCGGTAAAATTTTGAAGCGCGCTAATGTATGATGTTTGAAAGAAAACAGAAACTGATGTTAGTGGTGTTTTACAAAATCAACAACCCGTTTTCGCGCAATTGAATACCCGCTTTTGATTTCAGTAAAGTGGGAAACGCTTTCTCAAATTCTGAATAAAGCATCGGTGCGTTTTTACCGATAATCAATTTTGGAAAAATTTCCATCAATCGTTTTGCTTCGCTTGCAGGAAGGTGCATTTGCCAATCTCTTTTCTTGTCGCAAAACTCCAGTTCTGCCATTTCAATTTTCTTTTTTCCTTGGCTTACTTCAAAGAAATTGACACTTGGCATATTTCCTAACCAAACAACTATCGCATTCTGCTTCGGTGAGGTGTGGCTGTCTTTTCCTCCCCCTTCTTGAAGGGGAAGGTGTCCGCCTTTGGCGGACAGATAGGGTAAACATTTCTCAATGTAGTCAGGAGCAACTGTAGTCTTCGGAGTTTTGAACTCAAACCAATTCTTCAAAGGAAAATCCAAACCAACGCCATGCATAAAATTGAAAAGCGATTTGCTTAGTCCATCACCAAACAAATCATGATTGGCTCCTTGCGGGTCATCGTGATATAAATCGTTATCGGCAAAGCCGCCAAAATCGGGATCAGTGCGCTGCACCATAAATTGTGAAGGGTTCAAACCAACGGGGCTATGCGAGGTCATTGCAAAGCGATGCCAGAAACCCGATTGCAATGCTTCATTCAAAAACAATTGTCGCACCATTTCGAGCGCATCAATTGTTTCCTGTGCGGTTTGTGTAGGGAATCCATACATTAAATAAGCGTGAACCATTATGCCCGCCTGAGTAAATGCATCTGCCACACGCGCCACCTGCGCCACGGTTACTCCCTTTTTCATCATGCTTAGTAATCTGTCAGAGGCAACTTCCAATCCACCGGCTACGGCAATACATCCCGATGCTTTGAGCAGTTTGGCTAAGTCAGGAGTAAAAGTTTTTTCGAAACGAATATTCGTCCACCAGGTCACCGTAATTTTTCTGCGAATAATTTCCAAAGCCAAATCGCGCAGCAAAGCAGGCGGAGCGGCTTCATCTACAAAATGAAAACCGTTCTGATTGGTTTGCGCAATAATGGTTTCAATTCTATCGCAAAGAATTTCGGCATTAAGTGGCTCATAATTTTTAATGTAGTCGAGCGAAATATCACAGAACGAACATTTGCCCCAATAGCAACCATGCGCCAGCGTAAGTTTATTCCATCGTCCATCGCTCCACAAACGGTGCATGGGGTTTGCCACTTCAATTACCGAAAGATATTCATCCAATAAAAAATCGCTGTAATCGGGAGTTCCCGTTTCGCGTTGAGCAACATCTTTTTCTTTAGCCGCATTGCAGTAAATCACTTTGCCTTTTTCGCGCAGGTAAATCCGCTTCAATTCTTTCGCACTTCGCTTACCGTTTAAATGTTCGAGCAAAAATTCTATAGGTGCTTCGCCATCATCTAAACTTATGTAGTCAATAAAGTCGAACACACGCGGGTCGTGCAAACTTCTTAGTTCAGTGTTCGCATAACCACCACCAAGCACAATTTTTATAGCAGGATATTTCTTCTTTATGAACTGACCGCACTTCAAGGCACCAAAAAGATTTCCCGGAAAAGGAACCGATAAACAAACCACAGTCGGTTTCCATTGTTTTATTTTCTCTTCGAGTATCTCTTCTAAAAAATCGGTGATAATTGAATTCTGCGCCAGCAAAGATTTTTCAATTTCATCAAAATGATTGGCGGTTCTCCCAAGCCGCTCGGCATAGCGGCTGAAACCAAAATGCGGGTCAACTGCCTCTTTAATTAAATCACCGAGGTCTTCTAAATAAAGGGTGGCGAGGTGGCGCGCTTTATCTTGAATGCCCATAGTCCCGAACGCCCATTCCAAGTCTTCGAGTTGCGAAAACCGCGATGCCTCGGGCAAATAAGTTCTGTCGCAAATGGAATGAGCCAGCGTTGGATTCTTGTTTTGCAGAAAACGAATTACGGCATCAATTGTTTTGATGTACTCCTGATGTAGAGAATAAATGCGAAAACTATTTTCAGATAATTCCAGGTCGAACATTTCTAAATGCGAGAACATTTTCCGCAAACCTGCTGAAGAGAAAAGTCGCAGAATAAGTTCTATGCCTAAATCTGCCTGATGCGATTCAACATTCTTGATATTCAAAAAACCTTTGAGATAAGCCGTTGCAGGATACGGAGTATTGAGTTGTGTAAATGGCGGAGTAAGAAGTAGAACTTTTTGTTTCAAAATGCAGAATGATTGTAATGGCAATGATAAGGAAGTGCAGTTGCATTTTGGGCTATAAAGTCATCTGTAGTTCTTGCTAATCTTTTCAAAAAATAATCCCCTATAATTAAAAAGCCCTTCACATTTTGTTGTGAAGGGCTTTGAAGTTTGATTCAACTATTATTTAGAATAGCCGCAAAGAACACCGAACATTAAGCCTAATGAAACTGCCCAGTAGCCGAAGTTTATCAAAATATATTTCCATCCTCTTCTTTCGTACAAGGCACGGGTGGCTTGCAAAGGCAATACAAAAAAGATTGCGGTAATAACACCATGTAGTGCTCCATGCCCAAAAGTACGGAAACTGTTTCCGTAAATACCCATCATACTAGCCAAGTCTTCTTTGGCAGTAGCAATAGCCACTCCATGTTCAGGCATTACCAAGGATTGAAAACCGTATTGATGAATGCAAAGTGTATGTCCAAAGAACGCCATCATAAAACTGAAGACATAACCCAGACCCAATACTAGAGGCATGTTTATGCCCTTTGCACTTTCTTCTGTTAGGCCTGCGCCTGCCATCCAGGCTTTGCCGAACACTTTGGGGTTATACCATATAAAGCCTATGATTGTTGGAATAAGTGCCGCCAAGGCGGTAACTAACATGTTTGGTTGTAACATAAAAATTTGGGTTTTGGTTTAGTCGAAAGTAAATAGTTTAGTTGTAGCACAAACCATGTTATCAACATCAATTCATTGTTGATTATATCAACTTAAAGTTTCGGCAATTCCTTTTTTATAAAATCAACTACACCGCAAACTTTAATAATTGCTGAATGAGGATAGGTGTCGGCATTGGGAGTAATAACAAAATTTTGTTTGCTCTTTAATTCAGCAATGCAATAATGAAAACCCTTGCTAACCGTTGGCGCGTTGCTTAATTTAATTTCAATACACGCTACAATCTTATTGCCCTTCTCCAACACCACATCACATTCAGCACCATCGTGCGTGCGGTAATAATACATCCGCAAGTTTTTCGGCAATTGTTTTCTAATTTCTTCCACCACATAACCTTCCCAACTATTGCCCACTTGTGGATTGCCCATTAACGCATCAAGTGTTTCGATGCTCAATAAGCGATGCAACAAACCTGTATCGCGGATATAAATTTTAGGTGCTTTTACCAATCGTTTTTTTGTATTGTGCGCATATGCTGACAAGCGATGAATAATAAATGCGCCTTCTAAAAATTCGAGATAGCGATTGATGGTTGGTGCCGTAACTCCCAATGAACCCGCAAAGGTTTCTGCTTTCCAAATGCCGCCATGAAAGTGCGCCAGCATTTGCCAGAAGCGATTCATGATTTGGCGAGGAAAAGTAGTATTGAACAACACATTCAAATCGCGCTCAACATACGTGCGAATAAAATCGTCCATCCACTTTAATGCTATGGCATTTGATTTTGCTAAATACGACAATGGAAATCCACCTCGAAACCAATGCTTATTCAAAACAAATTTTTCATCGAGTTCCGAAATAGAGAATGGACTCAATTCCACATAAGCAATTCTTCCCGCTAATGATTCTGAAACGCCCCTTACTAATTCGGGCGAAGCCGAGCCAAGCAAAACAAACCTGCCGGGCTTACGATATTCATCAATGAGAGGTCGTAGTGCTTTAAAAAGTGCAGGCATGGTTTGCACTTCGTCAATCACAACGCACATTTCTTTTTGTTCTTCTAAAAATGCTTCTGCATCATGTAGTTTAACGACATCACTTTGCTTTTCCAAATCTAAATGGAGTGTTTTTCTTTTGGTGGCAGGCACCATGGCTTTTGCCAAAGTAGTTTTGCCACACTGTCTTGGACCCAATATGCACACCGCTGGAAAATGCTTGAGCAAGTAGAGTAATTCTTTTTCTGTATCTCTTATTATCATATTGCAAGTATAAAAACAAACCCCGATAAATCAAAATTGAATTTTGATATATCGGGGTTTGTAATTTTGCGGTTTTGTCTTAATAATTAAGTAATTCATTTATTTTTTTACCCAACCTCTCCTTCGCCAAAAAATTCTTTTCTAACGAAAGCGCAAACGGAACAGGAGTATCAAGCGAAGCGCAACGCATAACAGGCGCATCGAGATATTGAAAAAAGTTTTCTGTAATCCAGGCAGAAATTTCTGCGCCAATACCACCCACTAAAGTGTCTTCATGTAGGATTAAAACCTTGCCTGTTTTTTTTACAGTGGCAGCAATTGCTTCTTTATCAAAAGGTAGAAGCGTTCTCAAATCAAGAATATCGGCTGTTAAGCCCTCTCCTTCGGAGAGGGTTTGGGAGAGGTGCTCCATTGCCCAATGCACTCCCGCTCCATAAGTAATAATCGAAACATCTTCTCCTTCACTAACTAAATTTGCTTTCCCTATTTCAATGGTGTAATAATCATCGGGCACTTCGCCTTCTATGCTGCGGTAAAGCGCTTTGTGTTCAAAATACATCACCGGATTTGGGTCTTCAATTGCCGCACACAACAAACCTTTTGCATCGTAAGCAGAACTCGGAAAAACAATTTTCAACCCCGGCACATGAAAAAACCATGCTTCATTACTTTGCGAATGAAAAGGCCCTGCACCTAAACCTGCACCAGTGGGCATGCGCACCACCACATCTGCATTTTGCCCCCAGCGCCAATATGATTTAGCGAGATTGTTTACGATAGGATTGAAACCTGTAGAAACAAAATCGGCAAACTGCATTTCAACCACGCTCTTTATTCCTTTTACACTTAAACCAAGTGCGGCACTTAAAATTCCGCTCTCGCAAATTGGAGTGTTGCGCACGCGCTCGTTTCCAAATTTTTCTACAAAGCCATCAGTTATTTTGAAAACACCACCATACTCCGCTACGTCTTGCCCCATGATGACGAGGTCGGGATACTTCTCCATGGATTGTTTTAATCCATTCGAAATCGCATCTACAAAACGCAGTGTCCGATGTCGGGTGTCCGATGTTGGATGTAACTGCAATTCACTTCGGACTTCGGACTTCGGACTTCGGACCATATAAACTTCCTGCTCTTCTTTTTCTGTTGTGTGTTCTACTTCCGGTTGTTTATCTGCTGCATCAAATGCGGCACGGACTTCTTTGTCGTAATCCTGTTTCAGCATTTCGGGATAGTCGGGAGAAATAATTCCTGCTTCGATCAACCAGTTTTCGTAATTCATCACCGGGTCTTTCTTGCCCCATTCTTCAATCAATTCTTTCGGCACATATTTTACTCCGCTGGCTTCTTCGTGTCCGCGCATACGGAACGTCATGCACTCCAACAAAACGGGAAAAGGTTTTTTGCGCATTTGTTTGCCGAGTTCTTTCACCGAGTGATAAACTTCGAGAATATTGTTTCCGTCAATCGTCATTCCTTTCATGCCGTAACCAACAGCGCGATCGGCTAATTGTTTGCAACGAAATTGCTCGTTAGTTGGCGTAGAGAGTCCGTAGCCGTTGTTTTCAATCAAAATAATTATTGGCAAATCCCACACGGCTGCAATGTTGCATGCTTCGTGAAAATCGCCTTCGCTGGTTCCACCATCACCGGTAAAGGCAACGGTAATTTTTTTTTCTTTTTTAAGTTTTGATGCGAGTGCAATTCCATCGCCAACACAAAGTTGCGGACCGAGGTGCGAAATCATTCCTACAATATGATGTTCGTTGGTACCGAAATGAAAACTTCTTTCGCGCCCTTGCGAAAAACCATTTTGTTTTCCTTGAAATTGTTCGAAGAGTTGTTGCAAATTACAATGGCGTGTAGTGAACACTCCGAGGTTGCGGTGCAGTGGACAAACGTATTCGTCTTCATCAAGCGCAGCTGTAACACCAACAGAAATTGCTTCTTGTCCAATGCCACTAAACCATTTACTCACCCTTCCCTGACGAAGTAGTTTCAACATGCGCTCTTCAATTACTCTTGGTTTAAGAATAAGTTGGTAGAGGCGAATCAGTTCTTCGTTAGTTAAATTCTTCCTTTCAAAATTCATTTGCTATAAAAATTTAGCAGTGGACAAATGGAACTACGTTTCATGTGGCGAAGTAATCAGGAAATCAGGAAAATGGAAAATCAGTTTTCTTTTTACTTTAACATCGGCTTAGTTAAAATTCATTACTCATTTTAAACCCAGAACATGAAAAGAATTTTTTTACTCTTCGCATCAAGTCTTTCACTCGTTTTTCTTTCTCCAAAAACATTCAGTCAGCAATGCGCTGACTGTCGCTACGTTTCGCCCATCTTCGATTCGGTAACGATGGAAACTATACAGTTTGGTAGAGGCGTAAGAGCAGGCGGTGATACTCAAGAACTCTACATGGATATTTACCAACCGTATGGCGATACTCTTAGCAGCAGACCTTTAGCCATTTTTGCTTTTGGTGGCGCATACATTGGTGGTAGTCGTGATGACTGGTATGTGAAACTGGTGTGCGAGCACCTCACAAAAGCAGGCTACGTAGTAGCCGCCATTGATTACCGTATTTATGATGACCTAACCCAGATGGTCACCGAAATTTTCAGTGCATTTCCTCCCCAGCAGATGCGCATCTTTTTTCGACCTATGCAGGATATGCGCGGAGCAGTGCAATATTTCAAAGCAGATTATTCAGAGTTAGGAAACAACTATCGAATTGACACCAACAAAATTTTGATTGGTGGTGCATCTTCCGGTGCTATAACTTCGCTCATGACTGCTTACTGCGATAAAGACAGCGAGATGGCGGAAATGGCAGGTGGCTCACTTGCCCCACTTAATGCACTCGGGGGGTTTTATAGCTCTTCAGGATTTTATCCGAATTATAGTTGGCATGCTGCGGGCACATTCAATGTGTCGGGTGCGCTTATTAATGCCAATTGGATTGAGCCGGGTGATGTTCCTGTTATTTGTGCCCATGGCGATGCCGACCAGGTAGTGCCTTACAAGAAAGGAGGTTTTGCGGGGCTTACTCTGGGAACTTTTGATATGGAAGGAAGTTATCTGGTTGATTCGGTAGCCCGAAGCAAAGGTGTGTGCAGTTATCTCTATACTATGGAAGGTCGCGACCATCCTTCGGAGAGTATGGGCATTGAATATTTTATGAGCGTTGTTTACCGCATGATGCTGCGAATGAAAGCAGTCATCAGCAACCAATCTTTTTGCTGCGCTCTCAACGTAGATATTACTCCGGGCGATACGCTTCTTTATTTACCCAATGCACCGATTGCATCTACTTTAACGGCTGTAGTTACTAACGATAATGGAAATGCTTCAATACAATGGTGCACTATGCCATGCAGTGTTACTTCAAGTACAAATTCAATTACCGTTACTGCCGATTCAACTTTGAAATATGTGGCGGCTACTGTAAGCGAAGGCAATTGTCTTTCTGCCGATTTGCATATAGTATATGACAGCACTCAATTGACTTCTTTAGCAAAAGAAATGGATGAAATTATTTTCTCTGTGTATCCACAACCCGCTTCTTCTGTTTTAAATTTTGTAGCAGATTTAAGTAAGAGCAAAACAAAAAGTGGAGTGATTGAATTGAGAAATGTGCTCGGACAAAAAGTTTACGAACAATCATTTTATACTTTGAATCAACAATTGAAAACAACGATTGATGTTAGCACATTGCCTGCGGCAAATTATTTGCTGAGTATTTCGATGGGTGGAATAAAGGTGGGCTCGAAGAGGATAATGGTAACTAGATAATTTATTTGCTTGATACGAAGGTTTTAAAATAGTCGTCTGAAGGGATGACTATTTTATTTTTACTCAACTTCGAAAGAATTTAAAATGGAACAAGCAGTTAACATACAAAAGAGATTAACCGAACTGGAGCAGATTATTGCTACATCTACCGATGCTATGGAGCGGATAAAAGCGATTGATGAGTACGGTACCTGGTGCTTGAATAACCGCTTGCCCCTAAACATTGAATGGGCAAAAGAATCACTTCAACTTTCGCAGCAGTTGAATTATAAAATCGGCATCTTCGGAAGTGCCACTAACTGTGGTTATTACTACGGAATACATAATGACTTTCCCACCTCGCAGCATTATCTTTTCCAGGCATTGGAGGTAAGCCGCGAAACCGGCTCTGAAGAAGATTATCCTATTACCCTGAGCAACATAGCCAACAATTATGAGCTAATGGGCGAGTTAGACACCGCCATGAAATATATTCATGAAGCAATTGAAATAAATGAACGCATAGGTAGCAAACAGTTAGTCCGTAACTTTGCGATACTGGCAGGCATTTATTATGCGCTGGAGCGGTTTGATAAATCAATGGAGTATTTCAGAAAGGCGGAAGTTCTGGCTATAGCTCAAAATAATCAATCGGCACTAGCCATGTATGTGGGCAACGTGGGGCATTGTTATCATGAGATGAAAGATTATGGAAAAGCCATTGACCAGTTTTCAAAAGCGTTGGAAATAAATCAAGCTATGAATATTGAAATGGGCATTGCCAATAACACAGGCAGCTTAGGTCATGTTTACATGGATTTAAAAAATTACGACCGCGCGGTGGAATACCTGGAGAAGTCGGTTGAACTTACCCGTAAAATTGATTTTAAAATAAGCTCGGCAAACTATCTTTCGTGCCTCGGAACTATTTATGTCGCATCGGACAATCCGAAACTTGATGCAGCAAAGGCGGAGGCTTTTCTTTTAGAAGCTGAAGAAATAGCCAACGCCATTCAGGCTAAGGAGGTGCAACAGTCAACGGCTGAAAGACTGAGCGATTTTTATAAGCAAACAAAAAACTGGGAAAAATTTGCAGAGTATGTAGAGCGTGCGCACCAAATGGAAAAAGAAATGCGCACTGCCGATGCCATTAAATCTGCCACCAGTTACGAAGCTAAAAAGCAATTAGCTGTGGAAGAAGCCACACGAAAAGCCACCGAAAAAATTCTTCACAATATTCTTCCGCAAAAAATAGCGGAGCGAATTAAAAATGGGGAAGAAGAAATTATTGAGCGATTTGAAAATTGTTCAGTGCTGTTTGCTGATATGGTAGGCTTTACCAAATGGAGCGAAAAGAAAAATGTAAACGAGTTGGGAGCCACACTCAATCATATTTTCAGCCTGTTTGATAAACTGGCGAATGAGTTTGGTGTAGAAAAGATAAAAACCATTGGCGATGCGTACATGTGTGTAAGCGGCTTACCCGAACCCTGCTATGACCATGCCGAGCGAATGGCACGGATGGCTTTGGCCATGAACGAAAAAATTCATGCGGCATATCCTGATGGCGAAATAAAACTGCGCATAGGCGTACACACCGGTGAAGTAGTAGCAGGTGTTATTGGCAAAAATAAATACGCTTACGATTTATGGGGCGATACGGTAAACACCGCCAGCCGAATGGAAAGCCATGGAGTGGAAAATAAAATTCAGGTGAGTGAGGAATTTAAAAGCCACCTCTCCCAAACCCTCTCCTCCCGCGTAAGGCGGGATGAAACAGAAGGAGAGGGCTTAAATACAAATACAGACTTTGTATTTGAAGCACGAGGAGAGATTGAAGTGAAAGGTAAAGGAAAAATGAAACCATTTTTCCTGCAAAAGAAAGTTGAATGAGTGAAGCGAATGAAATCCCGATTTTTATCGGGAGGAAGATGAAGACGTGGCTGTTGAAGTCCTCCCCTTCGGGGAGGATTTAGGAGGGGTGGTTATTTATTCTTCTATTTTCCACACGTGAAAAAATTCTTTTCCGTTGTTTTGATTATTGCTTTCGTTGCGGGTGTTTACTTATGGCTGGTGAAGTCGCCAACCGTTAAGCATTGGAACCACAAAGCACCTCTTACTTCTCTTCCTGACTCTGCCAATCCTTATTTTCAAAAACTCGATACCTTCTTTACCAATCGAAGCTTGCAAAACGGTTTCAGTGGCAGCGTGCTCATTTCTAAAAACGGAAACTGCGTTTACAATAAATGTTTTGGCTACTGCGATTACCGCAGTAAAAATTTAATGAGCGATACCAATTCGTTTCAATTGGCTTCGGTGTCAAAAACATTTACGGCTACTGCGGTGCTGTGGTGTGCAGAGCACGATATGCTTTCGTTAGATGATGAACTGCAAAAGTTCTTTCCGCAATTTCCTTATGCGCAGGTACGCATAAAAGATTTGCTGAGCCACCGCAGCGGCTTGCCCAACTATCTTTATTTCTGCTCGCGCAAATGCAACAAGGGCGAGTATTTAAACAACGAACAGGTGCTGGCGATTATGCAAACCGAAAAGCCCGCGCCTTATGCTTTGCCCAATAGAAAATTTGAATACTGCAATACCAATTACCTACTGCTTGCTTTAGTAGTTGAAAAAGTTTCGGGCAAAAAATTCAGTGCGTTTATGCGCGAAACATTTTTTGAACCGCTTGAAATGGAGCACACGTTTATTTACAATCACGAAGATTCGCTAAGCCGCAAAATAGCAGTGAGCTATAATTCGAAATGGGAAATACAGCAGGATGATTGCTTTGACGGTGTAGTTGGCGACAAGGGAGTTTACAGCACGGTGAGCGATATCTTTAAATGGGACAAAGCATTTTACGATGGCAAATTGCTTTCGCAGCAAATGATGAAGCAGGCTTACGCGCCACGTAGTTTTGAGCACCCGGGCAAACGAAATTACGGTTATGGTTGGCGGCTATTGCAGCAGCCCGATGGAAATTATTTAGTGTATCACAACGGTTGGTGGCATGGCAATAACACGGTGTTCTATCGTTATATTCAGGATACCACGGCTGTCATTATTCTTTCGAACCGCTATAATAAATGGGTGTATGGTGTGCAGCCCGTTTTTAATATTCTGTATGGAAATAAAAACGGTGATGGAGGGTTTAGTGAGGAATGAAGAGAATGCTGAATTGAATGCAAAGTATTTTTATTAGCTTTGGTAAATGAAAACGTTAACGCTTCAAGTGCCCGATACTTTTGATATGGATGATAGCTCATTAGCTATGTTGGTAGCTACACAACTCTATGAGCAAGGCAAATTATCTTTAGGACAAGCTGCTGAATTGGTAGGTTTGAGCAAACGAACGTTTGCCGAGGTGTTGGGTAAATACAATGTTTCGGTTTTTAATTATCCTGCTACCGACCTCTCCAGAGATGTAAAAAATGCCTAAGACCATTATTTCAGATATCAGTTGCTTCATCATTCTTTCCAACATTGGAGAACTGGATTTGCTTCAAAAAATTTATGGACGAGTGCTCACTACTATTGAAGTAGCTGATGAATTTGGAGAGCCGCTGCCCGATTGGGTGGAAATAAAAGGTGCGGCAGACAAATACACCAAACAAATTCTTGAACTGCAATAAGATAAGGGCGAAGCAAGTGCTATTGCACTGGCTTTAGAAAGCACGCCTTGCAGTATTATACTTGATGATTACAAAGCCCGAAAGATTGCCGCAAATTTGGGACTAGAAATAACCGGAACTAACGGTGTAATTATTAAAGCAAAACTCAACGGAATTATCCCTTCGGTTAAACCATATTTAGAGAAAATACGGAACACCGATTTTAGGATTAGTGATGAAATTGAATTGCAGGCATTAAAGGAAGCAGGAGAATAAATTTGAAGCCGAGTAACAAACTATTTCAGTAAAGAGCCGTGAACGAGTTGATAAACGGTGAGAACGTTCCGTTCTATACTAAAGACAATTTTTCTTTTATTTCTTTTCGAACCTGTTCCACGTCTTTTCCTTTTCCTGTTGGGCGGGCGAGTAATTCTTTTAGTTCAGCAGCGGTAGCCTTTCTGCCTAAGCCGAAAGCTAAATCACGAGCGGTTAGTTTTTTTACCGGCTTCTTTGAAAAGAGTATTTGCTTCATACTTCGAAAATAATAAAAGCCCCTCAAACCCGCCAATGCGTTTTTGTTTTAAGTTTGACCAATAAATTTTTCACGAAGGAGCGATAAGTATACATGGGAGTAATACAAAGACAGGGAATAAAAAACACCATTAGTTCTTATGCAGGAATTCTGCTGGGTTTTGTTTCGCTCATTGTTATTCAGCCGCAGTTTTTAAAGCCCGAAGAAATTGGATTGGCGCGGGTGTTGTTCGCTTTTTCATCGCTCATCTCTACGTTTATTCCTATAGGGGTAAACAATCTCACCATTAAATATTTTCCGCATTTCCGAAACCGCGAGAAAAGTCATTACGGCTTTTTTGGTTTCATGCTTTTGTTTCCGCTGATTGGTTTTTTGGTTTCTACGGTAGGACTGGTAGTGTTTAAGGAATTTATTATTGCGCAATACCGCAGAGAGAGCCCGCTCATTATTGATTACTTCAATTACATTTTTCCGTTCAGTTTCTTTCTGGCTTTTGGTTCGGTGATAACTACGTATTTGATTTCGCTTTTTAAAACTACGGTGCCTTCGTATTTAAATGATGTGTATTCGCGCGCGGCTTATATTGTTTTGGTGGTAGCGTATTATTTTCATTGGCTTACGCTGCCGCAGTTTATGGGCGGCTACGTAGCGGTGTATGCACTCCAACTTTTACTGCTCATTATTTACCTCGTAAAAATTGATTCGCCTTCATTAAAAATTGACTGGAGCTTTTTCAAAAAGCAAGGCATGCGCGAAATGCTCAGTTTCGGTTTGCTGCTTTCGTTTGCCAGTATTGCGGCTATTGGTTTAAAAACACTTGACTCGGTTATGATTGGTAAATTTTTGCCGCTGAGCTTTGTGGGAATTTATACGATAGCGTCATTTATACCCACCATTATTGAAACACCGCTTAACGCGCTCGACCGAATTGTTACCGCAAAAGTAGCTCATGCCGTGGTAGAGAATGATATGGACGATGTGAAAGATGTGTACTACAAATCGGTAAAATATCTTTCGCTCATTGGAGGATTGTTGTTTGTAGGTATCAATTGCAACATCACTTTTCTTTTGGCACTTGTGGGCAAGGCGTATGAGCAGGGCATTGAAGTGGTTTGGATTATTTCTATCGGTTCACTCATAAGCATGTTTGGCGGAGCCAACACGAGTATCATTTTTTATTCTTCAAAATACTGGCAGGGTGCGTTATTGCTTTTGCTGTTGGTTATAATTACGTTCATCAATAACATGCTGCTTATTCCAAGGTTTGGTATCAACGGTGCGGCTATGTCAACAGCTATTTCATCGCTGCTTTATACTGCCATTAAGTTCTTCATCGTTCATCGTAAATTTAAATTTCAGCCATATACTATTGACACCGTAAAAGTGATAGGGCTTGTGTTGTTGTGTGTGGGTATTAATTTTCTGCTGCCTGTTTTTGATTCAGCTATTTTAAACATTGCCCTGCGCAGTTCTGTTTTAGGTGGCACTTATTTGTTGCTCACTTATCTGCTTAAGCTTGTTCCCGAGTTTCATAATTATTTGCCTTGGGTTAAAAAGTAAATGTCTTTCTTCCTGCAAATCTTTTCCTATTTTGTTTCTACAATCCTTGCATCATGACAAAACTTGTACTCTTGCTTGCGTTTTTGATTAGCGCAAACTTACTTCAGGCACAAAAAGAATACGATAAATGGTATTTCGGCAATCAGGCAGCCATTGATTTTTCTTCCGGCACAGCAACACCTTTGCTCAATAGTTCAATGGATGCCATAGATAATCCTGCGAGCATTTCTGACTCACTGGGCAACCTACTTTTTTACTCCGATGGTATAGAAGTTTACAATCGCAATCATATCCTAATGCCAAACGGAAGTGGTTTGCTAGGTAGTCTTTCGGGCGGGCATACTGCAACGGCCGTTCGTAAACCGGGTATTTCCAATCTCTATTACTTATTTACCCTCGATGCCTTTGCAAGTTCAAACGGTTTGCGCTATAACATCATTGATATGAATTTGAATGGGGGATTAGGAGATATTGTTTCGGGTCAAAAAAATATTGTACTACTCAATCCTGCATCGGAACAAATTGTTCCCGTAGTACACGCTAATGGAAATGATATTTGGATTGTTACTCACCCTTGGAATTCATCTTCATTTAATTCATACCTAATCACCTGTAGTGGATTGAACACTTCTCCTGTTGTTTCAACAGTGGGAAACTCGCGCAGTGGTTCAACCAATAATGCACCGGGTCAAATAAATATAAGCGCGCAAAGCAATCGCATTGCTACTGTTACTTACGGTACAGGAACATTTGAATTGTTTGATTTCAATAACGCAACCGGTGCGCTTTCCAATCCATTAAGTTTTTCGGGCTATAACAATCCTTGGTCGGTTGAATTTTCTGCCGATGGCAACAAACTTTATTTGAACGGATGGACGACTCAGTATGTTTATCAGTTTGATTTAACTACTTATACGCAAGCCGCAATTTCTGCTTCGCAGATTAATCTTGGAAACGTTACTGGACCGGGTTCGCCATATTTTACAGGCTATATGCAGCGTGGTCCTGATAATAAAATATACATAGCCGTATATCTCGATAGTTATTTAGCCGTAATCAATAATCCAAATGTGGCAGGAGCGGGTTGCAATTTAGTTGATGATGGATTTGATTTAGGGACTATGTCAAGCAGTGCAGGCTTACCAAATAAAGTGGTAGTAACTCATGGAAGTCTAACACTCACCCTCGGCTCCGACACTTCCTACTGCGGTAACTTCACTCAAATACTCACTACTGGTAATGAAAACACTTTGTGGAGTACCGGAGTAACTGCCGCACAAATTACGGTGAGCACACCAGGTATTTATTGGGCAGCAACTAATAGCAGTTGCGGTAATGCGAGTGATACAATTGTGATTAGTGTAGGTTCACTTCCTGCACTGGTTCAATTACCTAACGACACTTCTTACTGTGGAAGTTTTTCGCAAACACTTTCTACAGGTAATGCAAATACACTTTGGAGTACTGGCGCAACGGCTTCGCAAATTACTGTTACCAGCACAGGAATTTACTGGGCGCAAAACAGCAATGGCTGTGGCACCACGGCTGATACTATTGTCATTAGCACAAGTCCATCCATCAGCATCAACCTTGGCAACGACACCGCTTTGTGTGTGGGGCATTCGCTTACTTTAAATGCTACTACGCCCACCGCTACTTACCATTGGCAAAATTCTTCTACTAACGCAACACTCAACCTAAGTAGTGCGGGTACTTATGCTGTAACTGTTACTACCAGCGCAGGTTGTACCGCAAGCGATGCAATTAATGTAACGCAATACAGTTTATTGCTCACCGCATCTGCTACAAATGCAGGCTGTGGTTTAAACAACGGCACAGCAATAGTTATTGCTAGCAACGGCAATGCGCCTTATAATTTCAATTGGAGCAACAGCATTCAAAACGATAGTTTACAAAATCTTGCACAAGGCAGTTACACCGTAACAGTAATGGATAATGGCGGCTGCTCAGCTACGGCCGGTGTTTTTGTAGATACTTCGGGCATTGGCTCCGTACAAATTACAATTAATATTTCAACGCCTATATGCAGTAGCGATAGCGTACACATCTGCGCTCCTTCTGGCTATCAAAATTATTTATGGAACACCGGGCAAAGTTCTACTTGCATTTACACATCGCACGCGGGCAACTATTATGTAACCGTTACAGATAACACCAATTGCACTTCTAGTTCTAATCATTTAGCAGTGCAAGTTTATCCTTTGCCATCGGTTTCTATCAGTGTAAATGGCAATATGCTTACCGCGTTTAATGCTATTTCGTATCAATGGTTTTTTAACGGCAATCCAATTTCGGGAGCTACTGCAGATACTTTACTGGCTACGCAACAAGGCAACTACACCTTACAAATTACCGACAGCAACGGTTGTAATGCCGTGTCGAACATTATTTTCATAAACACCGCCATCAATGATTTTTCGAACAATGCAGAAGTAAGCGTGTTTCCTAATCCTAATCAAAACAGCAGTTGGCAAATAAACTCAACTGCACTTTGGCTCAATGCCGAAATCAATTTGTTTGATGTAAACGGCTCGGTGGTTTTTAAAAGCATTTTAAAAACTGCAGAAACAAAAATGGAAACCGATTTGCCGCGGGGTATTTATCTACTCAAAATAATTTCGGGCGAAAAAATTTGTGTGAGGAAATTGGTGAGGTTGTAGGTTTATACCTTTACAAAAAGGTTGTTAGTTTTGGTAAGCATGAAATGCACGACTATAAAATATACTAATCATGCCATCGAATACATGGCCAAGAGAGGAATAGTTGAAGAAGAAGCGGAGAAAGTAATACGCGAAGGGATGGTGATAGAAGAATATGTAAACGATAAACCTTTTCCCAGCAAACTAATACTTTCGTTTATTGATAAAAGGCCTATACATTTGGTTTTAGCTTATGATGAAGAAACAGCTACCTGTTTTGTAATAACCGCTTACGAACCCAATCTTGAAAAATTTGAAATTGATTTTAAAACACGAAAAAAGAAACCATGACCTGTTTCATCTGCAAATCCGGAAGCTACATTCCTGGTAAAGTCACTGTTAAATTAGAACGCGACTCGGCTATTGTTCTTATAAAAGAAGTGCCAGCAGAAGTGTGCGATACTTGCGCCAACTATTTGCTTAGTCAGCAAACCAGTAAAACAGTTTTAGCTATTGCCAAACAAAGATTTGATAGCGGTACCGAACTGGAAGTAATAAAGCTATTGGCGGCATAAACCTTAACACCATTCCATTTGAAATCAAAAAATGCAACATGGCTTATTCCTTTGAAAAACTAAACCCCTTCTCATGAAAAAACTTTTCACGCTTGTGCTCATCATTTCTGCACTCCACAACTTTGCACAAATTCCTCAGAGCTTCAACTATCAGGCAGTGGCGCGAAATGCAAGTGGAGTAATTTTATCAGGTCAAAATATTTCTGTCAAATTCACCATACTCGATGGTTTCCCTGGGGGAAGTTTGGTTTACATGGAAACGCATTCAAGCCTTCTCACCAATGCCTTCGGATTGTTCACCACACAAGTAGGTACTGGCACTGTTATCATTGGAACATTCGGCAGCATTAATTGGGCTACCGGTCATAAATATTTGAAAGTAGAATTCGATCCTAACAATGGAACAAACTATACCGACATGGGCACCACACAATTACTGAGCGTGCCTTTTGCTTTGTATGCAGTAACCAGTAGCAATGGACCCGTTGGTGCAACGGGAGTAACAGGACCAAGCGGTGATACCGGTTTAACAGGTTCTACGGGCGCAACAGGTGCGCAAGGAGTTCCCGGCAACGGAACAGTAAATGGCACTTTAAATTATGTTTCAAAATTTACACCCGATAGCACTACGCTCGGCAACTCGCAAATTTTTGATGACGGCATTAACGTGGGCATAGGCACGGTTACACCGCATGTGAAGCTGAGTGTAAACGGAAGCGCGCTTGTAAAAACGCTAACCACAAGCGATGCCGATTTTGCTGGCGATGTAAACGAGTGCGACAATTGCTACAATAATGTTGTGTTCACCGACTTCACCACCGCCATGACCGGTCTCAGCATTCGTTGTACCGATTATTTTGAAGGCAGCATAAACATGAACGGAGCCAAACTGCCCGAACTGTTACAGAACGTGGCAGATTGGTACGGTGCTAACGGTCTCACTACTGCCGGCAGCGCTACTAATACGCAAGATGTTGGAGTTGACAACGCAACACACTCCTGTAACTGTCCTGATAATTATGTAGCCACGGGAATTGAAATTTATGCATCAGACAGATTAGATGGAAGAATGAAATTACGTTGCGCGCCTTTAAAAACCGGACTTGTAACTACTAATACTGGAATTGGATTGCGAAGCGCTTTTAATATTCCTTACGACAACGTTGACAACACGCGTTTCATGGGTATTTGTCCATTGGGCATGTATGTAAAAGGCATTTCAATGTATGCCGCCAGTAAATTAGATAACCAATTGTGTGTTTACTGCACGGGAGTTCGAGAAAATTAAAATCATTAGGCAGTTACCCGATGCTACGCAATTAACCACGCCATCGGGTCGCGCTATCCGTTACAAGTCCTCTCCGCCTTTGGCGTATGCGGGCTTTCCACTTCTATCGCTAACCGGCTTCGAGTTTTAGTTTTGTTTTAAGCGGTAGTAAAAAAACAGCCGCGCATCTATCAACGTAAAAAGGTTTTTCTTGCGTAGTAAATAAAAAAGCGCTCTGAAAAAATCAGAACGCTTTTTGCATTTGTATTCAAGTCTCCTTTTGTTTCACCCCGTTTTTGCGGGAAGGGTTTTATTTAGCAGCGCCTCTTTCCACTCTCTTGAAAGAAGTAACGGTCAATCCACTTTCCGCTCCACCCAAAACCTGTGCAACAGTTTTGCTCCCGTCTTTTACAAATGGCTGTGTAAGCAAAGTATTTTCTTTGATGTAAGAGTTCACAGCGTTCTCAGCTATTTTATCTAAAATATTTTCAGGTTTGCCTGAAGCTGCTGCCTTCTCACGTGCAATTCCTTTTTCTCTTGCCAATACTTCAGCAGAAACTCCTGCCGCATCAACTGCCAATGGATTCATTGCAGCTATCTGCATAGCCACATCCTTTCCTACAGTAGAAACAGCTTCGTTTAAACCTTTGTTTAGCGCTACTAACACACCAATTTTATTTCCCATGTGGTTATAGGCTACTACGCTTTCGCCTTCAACTGTTTCGTAAGCCGATACATTGATCAACTCACCAATTGCCGAAACTTTTTCTTGTACCTGAGCCTTTACGGTCGAGCCGTTTAGATCTAACTCCAACAAGGCGTCTAGGCTGGCAGGATTTTGTGCTAATGCTAAATCTGCAATATCTGTAGCAAACTTTACGAAGGTTTCGTTCTTGCCTACAAAATCCGATTCGCATGAAAGATATACTGCTACACCTTTTTTGTTATCGGCACTTGTTTTTGCAATCACCACACCTTCAGCTGCTGCACGACCTGCGCGAAGCTCCGCTACTTTAGCTCCTTTCTTTCTTAAAAAATCTATCGCGGCTTGCACATCACCGTTTGCTTCGGTCAATGCTTTTTTGCAATCCATTAAACCTGCACCGGTCAGGTTTCTTAATTCGTTTACTTGTGCTGCTGTTACTGCCATTGTATTGATTATTTTTTGTTGATTATTGATTATGTCCATTGTCTAAAATCTATTGTCCGCTGTCTTTTCAAAATGAAGCAGCCAAGTCAATTAACCTGGCTGCTTCTGTATATCATTTCCGAATTTTCAAATTCTCGAATTTCCGAATTAGAACTTCTTTGGTCCACCGGTTCCGGCTCCTGTTCTAGGTCTGTTTCCACCGCCCGAACCACCGCGGGTGTTACCACCACCACCTGTTCCGCCTGTACGTTTCTTCAAAGGAGGACGACCTTTATCGTCTTTCTTACCCTTGTCCTGTGTTTCTTCATCATCAAAACGCTGTCTTTCGCTAAATTCTTCTTCGCCTTCAACACCGTCAACACCTTCTTGCGAAGCTGAACGTTCAGCTAAACCTTCGGCAATTGCATCGGCAATGTAATTAGTCAAAATAGCAATTGATTTGGCTGCATCATCGTTTCCGGGAATAGCGAAATCAACTTTAGTAGGGTCGCTATTGGTATCTACAATACCAAAGGTGTTGATGTTTAAGCGCTGTGCTTCTTTCAAAGCAATGTTCTCATGCATAATGTCTACCAAGAACAAAGCAGCAGGCACACGGTTCATGTTTGCCACACCACCCAACACTTTTTCCATTTTATCTTTCTCGCGGCTCAGCACCAATTTCTCTTTCTTAGTTACACTCTCAAGCGTTCCGTCTTCCAGCCTTTTTTCAATGCTTTGCATTTTCTTAATACTCTTACGAATCGTGGTAAAGTTAGTCAACATTCCACCCAACCATCTCTCAGTTACGAAAGGCATGCCTGTGCGTTTTGCTGCTTCTTTTACTACTTCTTTCGCTTGTTTTTTAGTAGCCACAAACATTATTTTGCGTCCGCTGCGTGCAATAGCTTTTGCGGCTTGCGCTGCTTCTTCTAATTTTTCAGCCGTGCGGTTTAAATCAATAATGTGAATACCTTTCTTTTCACCAAAGATGAAAGGCAACATTTTAGGATTCCACTTTCTGCGCAGGTGACCAAAGTGAACCTGTGCGTCTAACAGTGCTTTATGTTCTATTTTTTCCATGTTCTTTTTCTTGATTGTGTTCAACAAATGATTAACGCTTACTGAATTGTTCCTGTTTACGAGCCTTGCGCAAACCTGTCTTTTTACGCTCCACTTTGCGGGCATCTCTGCGTAACAGTTTTGCCTTTTTCAATGGAGGTCTTTTTTCAGGATTGTCAACAATAAGCGCACGGGCTACAGCTAATGAAATAGCTTCTGCCTGTCCTTTAATTCCACCGCCAAACACGTTGATAGATACATCGTATTTACCTTCGCTTTCGCTGGTTTTAAAAGGGGCTTCCACTTTATTTTGCAAATAAGTGAGCGGAAAAAAATCTTTGTAGTCTTTTCCGTTGATGGTAATAGTTCCGTTGCCGGCTGTCATTGTAGCGCGGGCAACCGATGCTTTTCTTCTTCCTACAGTTACTTTATTCATAATTTATAAAGCTTTAGGTTTTTGTGCTGAATGCGGATGCTCGGCACCTTCGTAAACAAATAATTTCTTGAACAATTTATCGCCCAATGAACTTTTTGGAAGCATTCCTTTTACAGCATGCTCAATCAGCTTGTTTGGGTTCTTGTCAATAACCTGTTGTGGAGTAGCAAAACGCTGCCCGCCAGGGTATCCTGTAAAATGAACCAACGGACGGTCGGTCATTTTCTTTCCGGTCATTTTTACTTTTGCCGAGTTAATAACGATAACATAATCGCCATTGTCGTTGTTTGGAGTGAAAGTAGCTTTGTGTTTACCGCGTAATACCGATGCTATTCTCGAAGTCATTCTGCCAAGAGTTGCTCCGTCTGCATCTACGATAAACCATTCGCGTTTCAAATCTTTTTCAGCCACAGTGCGTGTGCTATAACTGCGTGATTTCATTGTTGAATAGTTTAATTTTAATGATTACCTTTTTTAAAAGGGAGCGCAAAAGTAAAATCGGCATTCAGGTTTCCAAACATTTTGCCACATAAATTTTCGAGCACCCTTGTAATACGCTGGAAAACAGGTGAACAAAAGTATTCCTTTAAAAATGCTTGGTGATTAAATGACAATAAAATGCATTAAGAATGATAACCGATAATATGATCACGAATAGCTGCAACGACAAATTCCCAAATTTCTGCTTTTCTTACTTATTAACTTTGTATTTGTAATTCCATTTCTACATTTTTTCCAACTAAAAAATAAACAATTATGAAAAACGTATTGCTCACAATCTCCATCCTCGTTATGGCTTCGTCTTTAGTATCTGCTCAGGTACCTGAATTTAAAAACACAATTATGGTTGTAAAGTCTGATGGAACTTTAGACAAAACCGAAAAACAAACTGCTACTTTGAAAAACAAAGGTGGAAACAGAGGTGGCGGATGGGGCTACAGTTTCGGTGCTTCTGGTGATATGGAATATATCACATTACAAGGTTTAAAATCACCTGTTCGCTTAGCTTCAGGTACCACGTTTATTGTAAAACTAACCGATGCAGAAACCGATCCTGAATCAGCTTTCTACTTAACCGAAGTAGTTGTTGCTAAAAACACACGTGAAATTTATACTAAGAAAGATTCTGGTCGTTCCGTAAAAGAAAAGTAGGTGAAACTTACTTACGAAAAAGTTGAACCAGGTGTTTATAAAATTAAAACTGATGCTTTGAAACCGGCAACTGAATATGGTTTTGTTCCGGTTGGTCAAGCTGCAAAAGGAGAATCTATCGTTTTCCTTTTTGGAACTAACTAATCTTCCTTAACCTCTTTTTTGCAAACCCCGCTTCAGCAATGTAGCGGGGTTTGTTATTTAAAACCCATATCCTTCAAATTTTATCACCTTTGTAAAATATTCTTTTTGTCAGCGCGTCTTACTCTTATACCCTGAAAAAAAGAAGTATGGTAACTACCTTAAGCATTTCAATGGCCGACATTCAGAATGATTCAATTCGCGAAGCTGTAAACAAGGAAAGCAGACGTTTGCTTGAGTTTATACGGAAGCGTGTTCCTACACAGGAAGATGCGGAAGATGTTCTTCAGGATGTTTTTTATGAGTTGATAAACACTTACCGTTTGATGAAACCTGTAGAGCAATTAGCTTCATGGATGTTTACAGTGGCGCGCAATAAAATTACTGACCGCTATCGTAAAAAGAAACCTACTTTACTAGAAGATCACTTTGCCATTCGTGCTGGCGATGATGGAGATCGTTTAGATATTTCAGATTTTTTGCCGTCAAACACCAACTCGCCAGATACAGACATGATGCGAGAAGCAATTATGACGAGTCTTGTGAATGCCTTAGATGAACTACCTAAAGAACAGCGCGATGTATTTGTTATGCATGAAGTAGAAGACAAAAGCTTTCAGGAAATTTCGGAAATAACCGGAGCGAACGTGAATACACTTTTATCACGCAAAAGATATGCAGTGCTGTTTCTACGCGAACGAATGCAGAATTTATATGACGACTTGTTGACGAGCTAAACCTGCCTGCCGGTAGGCTGGCTTTGAACCTGTGAAGCATTCATCATCGTTATGAATTGGACTTATTAAAAACACTAAAACATTATTTATGAAATGGATTTTACGCGGACTCGGAATTTGTGCAGTCGTTGTATTGGCTTTCTTTTTATTTGGCTACGTAACCATGTATTTGTGGAACTGGCTAATCGTTTACCTGTTTCATCTTCCTGCTATTGATTTTAAAATGGCAATCGGCTTAGTCGTGCTTTCCAAGCTTTTATTCGGTGGAATAAAAATGAACCACAGTGGTGGTGGATGGGGTAAGCGCAAAATGTGGAAAGCGAAATGGGAAAGCATGAGCGAAGAAGACCGCAATAAATTTCAAAGCGAATTTGCAGAACGTTGCAAAATGAAATGGGGCAAAAAAATGGATTGTTGAAATAACGGATGATTGTATAAAACACAAGAGGCATTCTTCTTTCGAAGAATGCCTCTTGTGTTTTTTTGCGTAATGGTGATTCATTGCACTTCATTTTCAAATTCTCACATTTTCGAATTTCCGAATTGGCAGTTAACGCTTTTCTACCTTCATCATCATTCCATACTTAGGTCGTAGCGTAATCAACGGTTCGGGTTCAACAGGAAAATTTTCTTTCAACCGAAACTTGTATTTGCGATACATCAGTATCAGAATAATCTGCATTTCCATAATTGCAAAATTGTTTCCTATGCAAAGGCGCGGACCTCCGCCAAACGGAAAGTAAACGTAACGGTCAATATTGTTTTTCAGTTCAGGAGCAAAGCGCTCGGGTTTAAACTTCAACGGCTCATCCCAATACTTTTCACTGTGATGGAAATACCAAATTGGCATTAAGACATTGGTCATTTTTTTAATCCTGTATCCACCAATTTCATCTTCTTCGGTATTTCTCCTGCCCACAATCCATGCCGGTGGAAACAAACGCATACTCTCATCAATTACCTGGCGCACATATTGAAAACCAAGAACATTTTGGAAGTTGAGTTCAACTCCTGCATCTAACTTCTCGTCAATTTCCTTAATCATCTTTGCTTCAGCTTCTGGGTTCTGCGAGAGCAAATAAAGCGTCCATGCCATTGCGTTAGCAGTAGTTTCATTACCCGCAATAAAAATGGTCATTACTTCATCGCGAAGTTGTTTGTTATCCATCGCTTCGCCTGTTTCTTCGTCCCGCGCATCAAGCAACATCGAAAGCAAATCGCTTTTCGAAATACCTTCCTTTCGTCTCTTATCAATAATGTCGAAAATGATTTTGTCGAGAATCTTTATCGCCTTGCGCTCCTTCACATTTGCTGGAGTCGGAAACAGCGGTGGAAAGCGAATAGGGGCATTCAACTTATCTGTTGCATACTGATTCAACAACGTAATCTGACGGCTTATTAGGTCAGCTTTATCCTCAACGCCATTACTAAAAATAGCTTCCGAAATAATTTCCAAAGTGAGGTTGGTCATTTGCGGTGCCACATCATAGTACTCCCCGCTCTCCGCTTTCGACTTCATGCTATCTACTTCATTCTGTGCTCGTCTCACCATCATAGCGGTAAGGTCAGCCAGTTTCTGCTTATGAAACGCAAGTTGTGCTAATCTGCGTTGCTTCTTCCAAAACTCTCCTTCGCTGGTAAGCAATCCATTACCCAATAAAAGTTTGAGCATATCATAAGCCAGACTCTTTTGATAGTTCTTGTTGTTGTCAACCAGAACATATTTAGCGTATTCAGGTTTGGCAGCTATTACCAAGCGTGTTAGTGGGAGAGAGAGAGAAAAAATCTCTCCATACTTTGCAATTAAATCGGGCATTACCATATGTGCGTTCTCGCGCAGTAAATAGCCACTACCAAACAGCCAGTGCTTTTCCTTAGGAAATGGCGGGACAGTTTTTTTTGCTTCTAAAGTTTCCATATAATTTCTCTTTCTGTTTTACTGAGTGTAAAGATGCTTATAAATCTTTCAAGAGAGTTATCTTAATTACAGAAATAAAAAAACCCATTCATTGCTGAATGGGTTTTCATTTTATCCTTTGGCTTATTCTTCAGCCGGTTTCTCTTCTGTAGTTTTCTTAGCAGTAGCTTTTTTAGTTGTTCCTGCTCTTCTTGTTTTCTTCTTCGGCTCTGCAGTTTTACCGGCATTTTTATTTTGAGTATAGAGGTCGTTGAAATCTACCAACTCAATCATTGCCATTTCAGCAGAATCACCAGCACGGAAACCAGTCTTGATAACGCGTGTGTAACCACCCGGGCGGTTGCCTACTTTACCACCTACTGTTCCAAACAATTCAGTAATGCTTTCTTTATCGCGAAGTAAACTGAACACCAATCTGCGATTGTGTGTAGTGTTTTCTTTGCTACGAGAAATAATCGGTTCAACATAGCCTCTCAAAGCTTTCGCTTTAGCAAGGGTAGTGAAGATTCTCTTGTGCTGAATCAATGAAATAGCCAAGTTCATCATCAACGCGTGACGATGTGCTGTCTTTCTGCCTAAGTTATTTACCTTATCTCCGTGTCTCATTGCTTTATATTTTTAATACTAATTACTACTGCTATTTATTGCTCGTCTAATTTGAACTTAGCTAAGTCCATTCCAAAGCCCAATCCCTTTTCAATCAACAACGCTTCAATTTCCACCAATGATTTCTTACCAAAGTTGCGGAATTTCAAAAGGTCGTTTGTGTTGAACTGAACCAACATTTCCAACGAATCGATTTTTGCTGCTTTCAAGCAATTGAATGCACGAACCGAAAGGTCTAAATCTTCCAATGGCGTTTTCAAAAGTTTGCGCATGTGCAATACGTGCTCGTCAACCATTTCAGTTTCACCTGATGATGGAGTATCAAAAGAAATATGCTCATCTGTAATCAACATCAAGTGCTGAATCAAAATGCGTGATGCATCTTTCACCGCTTCTTCCGGATGAATAGTTCCATCAGTAGAAACTTCTAAAACTAATTTTTCGAAGTCAACGCGTTGTTCAACGCGAAAAGGTTCAACAGAATATTTTACGTTTTTGATAGGCGTGTAAATAGCATCAATTGGAATGTATCCAATTGCATGTTCTTTTGAGTTTTCGTCAGCAGCTACGTATCCGCGACCTTTGCTTATAGTCAATTCAATTTCCAAATTTACGTGACCTTCCATATTGCACAAAACCAATTCAGGATTCATTACCTGATAAACGTTAGTATGCTTTTCAATATGCTCAGCCTTAAATTGCGGTTGATTCTTCAACGCTATATAAATTTTGTCAGCAGCTGTTTCATCATCCATCACCTTCTTCAAACGAACTTGCTTCAAGTTAAGCACTAATTCAGTTACATCTTCCAACACACCCTTGATGGTAGAAAACTCATGGTCAATTCCCGAAATTTTAATACCGCTGATAGCATAACCTTCAAGCGATGAAAGAAGAACTCTGCGAAGTGCATTACCTACAGTTACTCCAAAGCCGGGTTCGAGGGGTTTAAATTCAAAAGTGCCTTCGAAATCAGTTGCTTTTTGAAGAGTAATCTTATCGGGTTTTTGAAAAGTAAGCATGTATAGTTGTTTTAGATTTTTGAAATGAATATTTTAAAACGGCTTTGCCGAAAACGAATTCGGCAAAGTTTATTACTTAGAATACAACTCGACAATCAACTGCTCGTTGATGTTCTCCGGTATATTTTCTCTTTCCGGAAAATCAACAAAGGTTCCTTCTACATTTTTTTCATCTACTACTAACCAGTTGAATCTCTTTCCTTGTCTGCCAATAGAATCCTGCACTACAGTCAGGTTCTTTGAACGCTCACGTAAACCTACTTTATCGCCTGCTTTCAACGTGAAAGATGGAACACCTACTACATCACCATTTACTGTAACGTGGTTGTGAATTACTAACTGACGAGCCTGTGCACGTGAAGCAGCAAAGCCCAAGCGGTAAAGCGTATTATCTAATCTCGCTTCCAAAAGTTTCAACAGGTTTTCACCGGTAACACCTTTTTTTCGTGCTGCTTTTTCAAACAAATTTCTGAACTGGCGCTCAAGCAAACCATAAGTATATTTTGCCTTTTGCTTTTCCTGCAACTGAACCGAATATTCCGATGCAGTCTTTCTCTTCTTAGCCATTCCGTGTTGTCCCGGTGGATAGCTTCTCTTATCGAAATATTTATCGGGTCCGAAAATAGCTTCGCCAAACTTGCGGGAAATTCTTGTTGTAGGTCCTGTATATCTTGCCATAACTTATTCTTCTTAGTTTCTTGTTTCGTAATTTTGACTACACTCTTCTTTTCTTCGGTGGACGACAACCGTTGTGAGGAATTGGAGTAGTATCATTAATAATAGTTAC
>JAPLES010000044.1:0-16845 GCA_026391075.1 Bacteroidota bacterium
ATACGTTTTTCCTCTGTGTTTAATACCGTTTATGTTTTTCTGCAATTGCTGAAAAACTAAACCGCACTCCTGTGCGGTCAACAGGTGCATGTCATTTTTAATTTTAATCAATCATTTATTCTTATGAAAAATAAAAGTAAAGGGAGCGCGCGTAAAACAATGCGCATCCGTAACCGCGACCGCGTTAATCGCCTTCGCCATATCAGTTTCTGTTTTGAACCGTTGTTTATTTTGGTACTTATTAAGCTAGATTTAGATAGCAAAACACCGGTTGTAATTAAGGAGCGACTCGAAAGGTATATCAGTATGCTTACCGGTAATCCTAATTTTCCAACTACTTCACCCAGCACTGCTCAATTGACTACAGCACACGATGAACTAGCAGATTTAATTCTGTCGGCTTCTAATGGCGACCGTATTCAAATTGAGTTGCGCGATATCAAACAAAAGGAATGCGAAGACCTTATTCGCAACCTCAGCTATGATATTCAGTACCAAAGTAGCGGTGATGCAGAGAAAATTCACAGTGCGGGTTTTGAAACGCGTTCAGACAGAACACCATCGGCTTTGCCCGGTCAGTTACTTAACCTTCGGGTATCGCCTACTAAATACAACGGTGAGTTACTCTTACGCTGGAAAGCAGTAAAGAATAAACTGGCTTATGTAATTGCTGCTTCTGAAACACCAACCGATGATTCGAGTTGGAAGATAGTGAACAAGAGTGGCAAAGCCGGTTTTACCGTAAAGGATTTAAAGCAAGGTACCACTTACTACTTTCGCGTATTTGCTTTTAACTCCCTGGGCGATGGTCCACCAAGCGAAGTAGCTGACGGACATTGCTGAGAAGCAATTTGTTTAAAACAGCAAATGCAGTTGCGGTGAAAACCGTAGCTGCATTTTTTATTGCTATTTACTCAAGCCTCTTTTGTTCCTCCCGCTTATTGCGGGAAAGGGGTTGGGGATAACAAGAACTTCATCACATCGGCAGCCGATTGCTCTGCCACTTCCTCTTGCGGGCAATGCCCCACTTTATCGTAAGTAACAATAGAGGAGTTTCCAATCTTTTTAAAATGTTCTCCTTCGCGCACATCTATCAGCACATCTTCGGTGCCCCACATAATTAATGTAGGAGCAGTAATTGGTTTCAATTCGTCTTCATTGCACTGATGAACATATCGCGCACGCTCCACAAATGCATGGCGGTTGCCCGCGCGTTGGTTCAACTCGGCATACATTTTCTTTTCCTCATCGGTAATTTTCGAATCATCATAGTACACTTCGCGCAGGGTTTTCTCTACAAAAAAGTGCGTGCCTATCTTCGAAACCAAATCGGTAAGCGAGGGATAGTTACGCGCCAGCTTAAAAATAAACGAGCCGCCTTTGTCATTCACTTCATGAAAACCACCTGGGTCAACCAGTATTAACTTCTTTACCTTCTGCGGATATGCTGCGGCATACTTCCAGGCAATTAAACCACCCAATGAATTTCCCGCCAAACTAAACGAGTCCACTCCCACTGCTTGCACAAACTGCTCCATAAAATTCACATACATACTATCGCTGTAAATGCCATCGGCACGTGGTCCTGTTAAACCAAAAGCCGGAATATCCATGCGAATGATTTTGTAATGAGGCTTTAAAAGATTAGTCCACTCATCCCAGGTTTGCAACATAGCTCCGGTGCCGTGTATCAGCACCAGCGGTTCACCTTCACCCTCTATGCGGTAATGCACCTGCATACCGTCAATCTCCACAAACTTCGAATTTTCATTCGTGTATTTTGCGACTAGTTCATGCACCGGAATATCAGGTTCATACAGGATTACGTTGGCACCAATCCAAACGGCTAAAACACTTACTGTAATGATGAATGCTTTGCTTTTGTAAAATTTCATAGTGGTAATTTGAAATGGAAAAATAATAATTCTTTAAGACCCGACTAAAAAGCGAAGACTGTATTATGTCCTCCTCTTGAGGAGGTGGATTCCGCGCCTCAAGCGCGGAAGACGGAGGAGGATGTTATTCCGCATTCCAAGTTCAGCATTCAACATTCCCAAATCTCTCAGTCAAAAATTTATCTTTGCGCCCGCTTTATGAAGACAGATTTATACAATAACGAAACCGCTTTTGAAAACCTCTCCCCAACCCTCTCCAAAGGAGAAGGAGAAAAGGCAAAACAACTCGTGGAAGAGTTGGGAGTAAAAGTAATTGATGAACAACGCCAAGGCGAAGTGCTCTCAAAAAAGACGGCTGTTAAAGTCTCCTCCTTCGGAGGAGATTTAGAGGAGGTGACGGCTGTTAACCCCTCCCCTTCGGGGAGGTTGGGAGGGGCCGGGCTATATTACATCGAAAGCTACGGCTGCCAAATGAACTTTGCCGATAGCGAAGTAGTGGCCTCCATTCTCAACAATGCGGGCTACGATTCTACTGAGCAATTCCTCGATGCCGATGTAATTCTGATTAACACCTGCGCCATTCGCGATAATGCCGAGCAGCGCGTGCGCCATCGCTTAATGCATCTTTCGGCAGTTAAGAAAAAGAAACGCGGTGCCGTTATAGGAGTATTGGGCTGCATGGCAGAACGATTGAAAGAAAAATTTCTCGAAGAAGAAAAGATTGTGGACATGGTAGTTGGTCCCGATGCTTATCGTTCGTTGCCCGATTTAATTGAAGAAGCAGAAACCGGTCAAAAAGCAGTGAACGTTCTTTTAAGCCGAGAAGAAACCTATGCCGAAATCAGTCCTGTTCGTTTAAACAGCAATGGCATTACCGCTTTCATCAGTATCATGCGCGGTTGCGATAATATGTGTTCGTTTTGTGTGGTGCCAATGACCAGAGGCAGAGAGCGCAGCAGAGATTATATAAGCATTGTAGCCGAGGCAAAAGATTTATATGCAAAGGGCTATCGCGAAGTAACACTGCTGGGTCAGAACGTTGATTCGTATCGTTTCAGTCACGACCCTAAACTTGTGGGCAAAAAATTAGTGGAAGCAAAATACGAAGAGCACGTAGTCAACTTTGCCGAACTCATGGAAATGGTAGCACAAGTTGCTCCTGACCTTCGTGTTCGTTTTTCTACTTCGCATCCTAAAGATATGACCGATGATGTGTTGCACATGATGGCGAAGTATCCTAACATCTGTAAGTACATTCACCTTCCTGTGCAAAGCGGTAACTCGCGCATACTCGAACTCATGAACCGCACTTATACCCGCGAATGGTATATGGAGCGCATTGCTGCTATCCGTAGAATTGTTCCTGAAGCAGCAATTTCTACCGATATTATTACCGGCTATTGCAGCGAAACGGAAGAAGAACATTTGGACACCTTGAGTATGATGCAACACGTGCGCTACGAAATGGCTTATATGTTTGCTTACAATGAGCGCCCCGGAACAGTAGCTGCGAAAAATCATGTAGATGATATTCCCGAAGAAGTAAAAAAGCGCAGATTACAGGAAGTAGTTGACCTGCACCGCGTTCATTCGCTCGAAAGAAATAAAGAAGATGTGGGCAAAACATTCGAAGTATTGGTAGAAGGAATTTCTACTCGCAACGATGAAGATGTTTACGGCCGCAACACACAGAATAAAGTTATCGTGTTTGATAAAGCAAATTTCAAACCCGGTGATTACGTTACCGTAAAGGTCATTCGCTGCACATCAGGAACATTAATAGGAGAGGTAATTAATTAGCAGATTAGATGATGAGAAAATTAGCTGATTAAATACATCAACTCATCTTCTCATTAACTCATCAACTTATCAGAAATGGAAATTCAAACAATTAAAAACAGATTCGGAATCATAGGCAATTCGCCCGCGCTTAACCACGCTATCAGCATTGCCGAACGGGTTGCTTCTACCGAGCTCACCATATTAATTACAGGAGAAAGTGGAGTAGGTAAAGAAGTGTTCTCGCAAATTATTCATCAGCTTGGTGTTAGAAAACACAATCCTTTTATTGCAGTTAACTGCGGTGCTATTCCCGAAGGCACTATTGATTCAGAATTATTCGGTCACGAAAAAGGTTCATTCACCGGTGCAAGCGATGCACGTAAAGGTTATTTCGAGTCAGTTAATGGCGGAACTATTTTCTTAGATGAAGTTGGCGAATTACCTCACGGCACACAGGCGCGTTTGCTTCGCGTGCTCGAGACGGGTGAATACATCCGCGTAGGCTCAAGCAAAGTAATGAAAACCGATGTGCGTTTAGTAGCCGCTACCAATGTAAATTTACAAGAGGCGGTTCGTGCCGGAAAATTTCGTGAGGACTTATACTATCGTCTTTCTACTGTGCCCATCACCATTCCGCCATTACGCGAAAGAGGCGATGATATCTATTTGCTCTTCCGTAAATTCTCGACAGATTTTTCTGAAAAGAATAAAATTCCTTCTATCCGTTTGACGGAAGATGCCAAGCAATTGGTTTTAAAATATACCTGGCCCGGCAATGTGCGTCAATTGAAGAATGTAGCTGAACAGGTTTCAATTCTTGCTGTAGATAAAGATGTAACTGCACAAGAGCTTTCGCAAATTGTTCCTGACATTACCGATAATCGTTTGCCTGCTCTTGCTGAAGCACGCTATAATAGTGGTGGCGGAAGTTTTACTGAACGAGAAATTCTTTACAAACTCATCTTTGATTTAAAGAACGATTTCAACGACCTCAAACAATTTGTTTACGGCATCAGTAATCAAAACGGAAACGAACCCGTTCGTCAAAATCAAATTCAGAATTCCGATTTCAGAGTTCAGAATCCTGACCAGCCGATTATTATTTCGCAACCTGCCAACAGTCAGCCTGTGCTGATTGACCAAAAGAGTTTTGACGATTCGGAAACAGTAGAAGAATCACTTTCTATTGCCGATAAAGAACGAGAGTTGATTATTAAAGCACTGAAAAAATACCGCAACAAGCGCAAAGATGCCGCGCACGATTTAGGAATTTCTGAACGCACTCTTTACCGCAAGATTAAGGAGTACAATATTGATATGTAATGAAACAGTTGGCAGTTCTCGGCTTCAAGTTTATAGTGTTGTGTTGCATAGTCGCCACGCAGGGGTGTAAAGTTTATTCTTTTAGCGGAGCAAATATTCCGGCAGATATTCATTCCTTTTCTACCGAACTAATTCAAAATCGTTCAGGCAACGGACCTGCATCGTTACCGCAAATATTTACTGATAAAATCAAATACAAATTTCAAACCGAAGCCAATCTTCGTCAGGCAAGCAATGATGGCGATTTACAGTTTACGGGTGCTATTACAGGTTACACATTTACAAGCGATGCCCCCATTGCAGGAGCAACTAGCGCATTGAATAAACTTACCATCACTGTTCAAATCACTTTCGTAAATACCAAAAACGAAAAAGATAAATGGACCGAAAACTTTTCGCGTTACGCGCAATACTCTGCCTCCGAAAGTTTATCGGCAGTGGAAGAAGGCTTAATCAATACCATTAGTGCGCAAATAGCCGATGACATTTTTCAGAAGGCGCTGGTGAAGTGGTGAGTAAATAGTCGAACTCCAAATAGGATATGGATTTTACACCATAAAATATTCAGATGGAAAAAACAACGAGTTTTATCAAATTGGTATCAGTGCAAACACAACCGGCATATCGGTTTATATCCTTCTAGTTTCACTAAAAGTAAAAATATGAGTAAGCAAAAAATTATTTATTCGGCCATAGAAAAAGAATGCATTACACTCCTTGACTGGCTGCTGCAAAAATTAGAAGCCATGGAACAAGAAGGCGAAAACATAGGAGCAAACGGTAAGAAGTTGACCATGTTGTTTATTGAAAACAAAAACAGAATTGAAGCACGCGCCCTCAAACGAATGCGCGAAGTCGAAGAATCCAAAAGAATTGATTTGACTGATACCGACCGTGGCTTATTAAAAGAGTCTATGGAGGCAGGTAAAAAGACCGATGAAAAACTGGTTGACATACAAACTGCCTTGCTTCGCGAAAAATTCAAATTGCTCAATTGGGGAAAGGCTGCGGATAAAGTAACAGGTAAAGGCAAAAAATAAATTCATCACCAAGAAAAAAATAAAGCGCTGTACATAACCCATGCTCCCCGAACAATTCATTACCGCTTATGAACTTGCTTTGGCAAGTCAACAATGGAAAAACGTAGAACCCTTGATGCATGCAAATGCTTGTGTTACCTTCTCAACGGGCACAGTGCATAAAGGTATTGAAGCCATAAAACAAGCATACGAGAAAAACTTCTCCCATATTAAAAACGAAAGGTATTCCGTTACCAATGTGCATTGGGTTACGCAGAACAATGAAACAGCGGTTTATCTTTTTAATTTTCATTGGCAAGGTATAATCAATGGCGAGCAAGCGGCAGGTTCCGGCAAAGGCACTGCTGTAATTATATTCGAAGATGAAAAATGGAAACTGATAGCAGAACATCTTGGCGCATGAAACTCCAACCATAAAACAAAAAAAGCCCTACGCATTTCTGCGCAAAGCTTTTAAAGTTGTGGACCTGGTGGGGATCGAACCCACGTCCGGATAAGTTGACGATAAACTTTCTACATGCGTATCTGCTTATTGGTTTTCGTAAACAAGCCGCATAAGCAGCCCTCCAACTTGTTTCTTACATCCGTTGTTCATACATCGTAAAGGGGATGAAACTTTACGAGTACGTTACCAGGTTTTGTTTGTCAGTGCGCTGTGTATGGTACCTCAAGCGCAGGACAATTGGTTGTTAATCTCTAAGATTAAGCAGCCATAGCGTATGAATATTCGCCATTTAAAACTGTTTGTAAGATGGATTATCGTGGTATCAAACACCCACGGCACGCGGGTTTACCTGCAAGGCTTCCCGTCAATTCCAATCAGGCCCGTTTGAGAAACGTGGAATGCGGATTTTAGATTTCGGAATGAAATACAAAAAGGCAATACACAATTTCTACTTTCAAAGAACGCAACAAAGATAACTTTTACTGAGTGGAGCTTAAGAAGTTTCACATTCTTTCGCTACACCATTGAATAAAATCAAACCAGGTCAAAAAATTATTTTGTTTTTCTGAAGAAAGAAGTGCCTTCAAATCCTTACTCAGTTTTTCAAACAACTTCCTCCTCTCCTTCTTATCTATCTGTTTAAGAATTTTAAGCAAGGCATTACCAAGAGTAGAAGTAAGTTTCGATTCAATGCCATGTTTACTGAAATAAAACCGTGCGCTTCCAATTTGGCTTTCGAGCAATGAATAATTGCCAACTTCAAAATAAATTAGCATGGCCATGCAACGCGCCATCACTTGCAAAATATCATACTGGCGTTTTTCATCTTTCAGATCAATAATGCGTTGCGCCCAGTCCAACGATTTATCTTTTCTGTTAGCCCGATAAAACACAATCATCAAGCGAGCATACTGCGGGGGAATTACAATTTCGTTATGTGCCAAATAAAATTTTTCAATTTCATCTATCCGCTTTATCGCATCATCAAATTTTTGCAACGAAACTGCTTTGGTTAAAAGATACTCATAACGAATGGAAAGATTCCAATCCTTGTCAAATTCGTTTTGCGCTTCAATTTTTTCAAGGGCAGAAAAATAGTTGTCGGCTTCATCAAATTTACCCAGCGAACACGCCATTCGAATGAGCGAATCCAACAAGCCTAAATGACCGGTAGAATTATTGTGCGCATATTCCATATGCTGTTCGTATACTTTCAAATTGCTTTTTAAATGCATGTAGCTTCCGGTAGTATCATCTTTCATCTGGCAAATCATTGAGCTCACGTAGTTGCGAATCACTTCTGTTCCGAAATGGATTTTCTTTTTTGCATTCAGCAATTCGTGCTTCTCAATTTCTTTTAATCGCTTGTTATCTTTTTTGCCGAACCCGATTTGCGCACGGTAAAGCTGCTCTACTTCTTTAAACAAACTGTAAACTTCAAATCGCTCTTTCAAATCATTTAAGTTCAAGTGAAGTTTGGGTTGCATTTCCTTCCACGGTTGAAAGTGATCGGAAAAGGAAGAAGTATTGCTTGTAAAATTTTCGAACCATTACAAATACAACTGTAATGAATTTAATCCCGATGCTTCCGCTGTCTTCATTGCCTTATTCAATTTGCGCGAAAGCAGATGGTCGAGTTTTTTCGATTTCAATAAATGCAGTTCCTGAATCTCGGTAAGCAAATCATACTCTGCCGAAAATTGTTGATGAAACATTCGCAGTGCCTGAAGAATTTTTTCGGTTAGGTAATTTTTAAGTACAGCAAAATTCAGTTGTTTGGTTTCTCTGCCTAGTTTCTTTTTAAATTCAGTTTCATCATAAGCTCTAGTTTCATCTATCAAATCGAACAGCAATAAAAAATCTTTATCCTTTCCAGTTTCAAAAGCTGCATACAGTTTTTTGAAATAGCCCTTCTCATTTTTAGTAAGTGACTTTACCAGTAAAAAGAGGTCGTCTTGATTTTGCATGCTATATGAAATGAGAAACTGATGGTATGACCATTATCATAAAAGGAGTCCCTGTTCTGCTCTATTTTTCGGAACCTAAATTTAGACTAAAAACTCTTTTGTCTCAGTTTAGAATGTTGCTGACTTTTGTATCACAAAATTAAACAGCCATGAAAACAAAAAACAAAAATCAAATCTTAATGGTCGCCTTAATCTTATTTACCTCTTCTCTTTTTTCGCAACCTGTTGAACAATGGGTAGCACGATACGATAGCGGTGGCACTGACCAATTATACGCAATGTCTGTAGATGCTTCGGGCAATGTGTATACTACAGGTGCAAGCGTGCAAGTTCCGTTTACTGCCGACTACCTCACCGTTAAGTATAACAGTGCCGGAATTAAGCAATGGGAAAAATCTTACAACGGCATCGCGGGAAGTGATGACCGCGCCTATGCTATTGCCATTGACGCAGTCGGCAATGTTTATGTTACCGGTGGCTCTGCTTACGACAATTCAATTGTTACCATCAAATACAGTTCGCTTGGCGATTCACTCTGGACTCGTACTTACACAGGCCCAACAAGCGGGCACAATTGGACCTTTGCAAAAAGCATTTTTGTAGATGACTCAGGCTACGTTTACATAGCAGGAACCAGTGAAGGATTAACAGCCGTTCACGGATTACGTCAGGATTATACTACTATCAAATATTCTTCGCTTGGAGTTCAACAATGGGTATCACGATATAATGGTCCCGGTACAGATGCCGATGTTATAAATTCCATGACGGTTGACCCCACGGGTAATGTTTATGTTACTGGATTTGCCGGTGGAGGTTCAACTGGTAGTGGCGATAGTTACAATAACATAACTACTATCAAATACAATCCACTTGGAGATACGCTCTGGACAAAAACTTTTATAGGAATTGGAATTAGTCCAGATGAAGGCAATAAACTTACACTCGATAATCTTGGTAATGTTTATGTAACCGGAACTACTTACGTAGATACTTCGGCTGAAGAAAATATAATTACGATAAAATATGCCGCTGACGGAACGGAGCAATGGAAGAAATTTTTCAACGGGCCTGGTAACAATACAGATGAAGGAATTGCTCTAATTGTTGACTCACTTCACAACCTCTATGTAACAGGCAAAAGTGTTTATAGCACAACTGATGGATTTGATATTGTTACCATTAAGTACGATTCAAGCGGCACACAAGTTTGGGATAGAAACTTTAACGGCTCTGCTAGCATGCACGATATTCCCGCAGCCATCACCTTAGATAATGCCGGAAACATTTATGTGTTGGGTACTTCTGCCAATACAAGCACTTCCGAAGATTTTCAGCTTATCAAATACAATTCTGCAGGAACTCAGCAATGGGAAAAAACGTACAGCAATTCGAACGCTGCAGGAAGTCAGGAATACGCTGCCGCTTTGTTTGTAGATAACCTGAATAATATTTATGTTGCTGGAACAAGTGCTTTAGATTATGCTATTGTAAAATACGGTCAGCCAACTGCCCTTGAAGAAACAAAAGAAGATTTGGCTGTTGTTGTTCTCTATCCTAATCCTGCTACTGATTTTTTGTTTGTGAAAACCGAAACTCTTTTGATCCAGCAACTGAACGTTTACAACACTGCCGGAATTCTGCTTAGCAAAACACAAGAGCAATTCATTGATGTAAGTTTTTTACCTGTCGGCATTTACATAGCCGAGATAAATCTGATTGACGAAAAAGCAGTAATGAAAACTGTGTGTGTAAAGAAAAGGTTCGTGAAAATGTAAGCAAAGCCCTTATAGGTTTTGGAAACCTATAAGGTCTTTTCATATTCGCTTTATGAAAATCGGAATTTTAAAAGAAACCAAAACACCGCAGGATAATCGCGTTCCGCTAACGCCTTCGCAATGTGCCATATTAAAAGAAGAAAATCCGGAGATGGAGATTTATGTTCAAAGCTGCACTTATCGTTGTTATACCGATGACGAATACCGTTATCAGGGAATTGAAGTAAAAGAAGATTTAAGCGAATGCGATGTGTTACTGGGAGTAAAAGAAATTCCTGTCGGGTGTTTAATTCCGAATAAAACTTACATCATCTTCTCTCACGTCATTAAAAAACAACCGCACAATAAGAAATTGCTACAGGCGGTTCTCGAAAAAAATATACGACTTATTGATTGGGAAACACTCACTGACGAAAAAGGAAAACGACTCATCGCATTTGGGCGGTGGGCCGGAATTGTTGGTGCGTATCATGCTATTCGTATGATTGGTTTGGGCACAAAAACATTTGCGCTGAAGCAAATGAGCGACTGTCATAATTTTAAAGAAGCACAACAAGAGTTTTCTAAAATCAAATTTCCTAAATTGAAAATTGTTTTAACCGGAACAGGAAGAGTTTCAAACGGTGCGGCTTTTCTTTTAAATCTCTTGCACATAAAAAAAGTTTCGCCTTATAATTTCTGTTACAATGAGTTTGATGAAATTGTTTATACCCAATTGACCAGCGGAGATATGTATCATCGTGAAGGTGCTGAAAAATTTGACCGCGATGATTTTCATGCACATCCTGAATTGTATAAGTCCAACTTTTATCCCTTTACTAAAACTTGCGACATTTTAATTAACGGAGTTTATTGGGATAAACGAATTCCTGTTTTCTTTTCACAAGAGCAGATGAAAGAAAAAGATTTCAGCATTAAACAAATTGCCGACATTACTTGCGATGTGGCACCTTCGTCTATTCCTTCTACACTTCAAACTTCTACTATAGAAAAACCCTATTATGGTTATCATGTTCAACAAGAAAAAATAGTGGAGCCCTTTTTGGAAAATGGAATCGATGTAATGGCCATTGATAATTTGCCTAACGAATTACCGAGAGATGCCAGCGAAGACTTTGGAAATATGTTGATGAGCCGAATCCTTCCGGAATTAAAAAAGCCCGATAGTAAAATTATCTACCGGGCTACAATTGCTTTAAACGGAAAGTTGAATAAACCGTACGAGTATCTTAGCGAATACGTACAGGCATAATTTCTATTACTTCGTCACTTCTTTTACAACAGGCTCTTCTTTTACAGCAGGCTCAGTTGGTTTATGACCGCAATTTCTATTGATTGGAATAAATACAGTATCGGTGATACATCTGTCTGCAGTAAATCGAACTTCATTCTGCGCACCGGTTTCCTCATTCTTTGCCATAATTAGAAAATTTCCAGGACCTAAAGCCCCACCTGAAGGTCTGCGAACACGAATCTGTCCGTTTGCATCGGTCTGTCTCGTACCATGGTGCGTTGAATCATCTATATACGTTCCTGTGCGCTCGTCTTGCCAATATACATCTACTGTTGCTTTCTCAATTGGCTTAGGTGATTCATTGGGATCTCCACTTGTAGGAAAATCATAAATTACAATTATTGAAGTGGCGGACATTTGCGGTTGCACTGTAGCATTTGCAGGTTTGGGTAATTCTATAGTATTGTCTACAACCCGCATATGACTTGATTCAGTACAACATTTTTTATCCTTAACACAGCAGCGGTAATCAAGAAAAACCAAAACCAAAATAGCAGCTAGTAAACCTAACTTAACGTAATCTAATGTTTTCATAAAGTGGGGGTTTAAGATGAATAAATTTTGTAAACTTACACGAAGATAAATGTTGATTTTACTTTAAAGAATTTTTTTCTGCTATGAAAAACAGACTCCCTACTGTTCCGGTTTCAAAAAAGGATCAAATTGACAAACTGATTGTAAATGCTAGGAATTTGATTTCAACTGATATCAAAAAATCATTTCGCTTAGCCAACGAAGGACTTCAAATGTCGCAGGAAATTTTCTACAAAAAAGGCGAAGCCGATGCCTTGCGCACCATTGGCATTAACTACGATGCTCAAAACAAATTAGGCAAAGCCTTAGAAATGTACAAGAAGGCAATGCCTTTTTATATAGCGCTTGGCGATAAGCAGGGAGAGGCCATGCTTTACAATAATTTTGGCATCATAGATTTTAAACACGCGAAATATATTTCAGCAATGAACTACTATTTCCAATCGCTAAAAATTAAAGAGGATTTGGGCGATTTAAGAGGCGTTTCATCTTCTTATACCAACATTGGTTCGGTTTACCAAAGGCAAAACAACCACAAAACGGCAACAAAGTTTTACAAAAAGGCATTGCTCATTTCTAAGCAAATTCAAGATGTTTTTTTGACAGCCGCTTTGTAACAAAATATTGGTTCCAGCCTAATCAATCAACGTAAATTCAAAGAGGCATTAATCATTTTAGAAGAAGCCGTTGTTTTTCTCTCGAGCAAGAAACAAACGAATGCTTTGGCCTATGTTTACAACAATATTGGCAGCGTTTTAAAATCGCAAAAAAAATATAGGGAAGCCATAACTGCTTTCGAAAAATGTGCTTCAATAAGCAAGAAAGAAAATATTCAAATGGAGTTGGCCAATGCCTATACCAATATAGCTGAGGTATTTATTAAACTAAATGATTTACCTGCTGCCGAAAAATTCCTTTCCATAGTTTTTGATATGCAGAAAAAAAAACTGATTGGAATCTCAGCACATCTCTTTGGATTAATGGCAGAACTACATAAACGTAAAAAGGATTACAAATCTGCTTTCATTTTCAGCAAACGCCATGCAGAGGAAACCAGAAAATTTCTGAGTAAAGAAAATTCGCATCAGGTCAATGAAATTCACGCAAAATATGATGTAGAAAAAAAAGAAAAGGAAACAGAAATCTATCGCTTGAAAAATGTGGAATTGAAAATAGTTTTGGGGAAATTAGATGAAGAAAAAAAACGGTCAGACGTGCTGCTCAAAAATATTTTACCAGTTGATATTGCCGAAGATTTGAAAGCTACAGGCAAATCGCCTGTTCGTTTTTTCGATAGTGTAACAGTGATGTTTATCGACATCAAGGATTTTACTTTGTATAGCCAGAAACTATCGCCTGAAGAATTGGTAATGGAACTCGATTTTTGCTTTATGAAGTTTGATGAAATTATTGACAAGCACAAATTGGAAAAAATAAAAACTATTGGAGATGCGTATCTCTGTGCAGGTGGTTTGCCTAAACCAAGTAAAGACCACGCACATAAAATTTCTCTTGCGGCTATTGATATTAAAAGATTTGTAGCATAGCGAAAGAAGGAAAACGACCGTAAAAATCAATTAGGATTTGAAGTGCGAATAGGAATTCATTCAGGACCGGTAATCGCAGGAATCATAGGCAAGAAAAAATTTGCCTATGATATTTGGGGCGATACCGTAAACACAGCCGCACGAATGGAGCAAAGCAGTGAAGCGGGAAAAATCAATATTTCTGAAACCACCTATAAACTTATTCAACGAAAATTTCCTTGCACCTACCGCGGTAAAATTGCTGCCAAAAACAAAGGAGAAATTGACATGTATTTTGTCAATGATTGATTTGTTCAAAAATAAATGCCCCAAAACTTTCAATTTAAACTTCGCAGAATAATTTTGGCGCGGCTTAAAAAGCAATTCTCCTTATGCAAAATTCAGCTCTCCTAACATCTTCTATCGGCAAAAAACTCATTATGGGTTTAACCGGTTTTTTCCTCATTACCTTTTTAATTGTGCATGGTTCAATCAATGCCTGTATTTGGTTTAATGACGGAGGAAAAACATTTCTTTATTACGCTCACTTTATGGGAACCAATTTTCTAGTTCACATTGCCGAGGTAGGTTTGTTTGCCGGTTTAATACTGCACATGGTTGATGGACTTTTACTTTGGAAACAAAACCGCGATGCTCGTCCTGAGAAGTATGCTTACAGCAATGCAAATGCAAATTCGAAATGGTATTCAAGAAGCATGGGAATTTTAGGAACCTTGATTCTGTTCTTCCTCATCATTCATCTTCGCAATTTTTGGGGACCCAACCGTTGGAACCAAATTACAACTGGTGAAGAATTGAATTTGTTTGAGCGCATGCAGGAAGACTTCAGCAACTTATGGATGGTACTAATTTATGTAGCGGGCTGTTTCTCTCTCTTCTGGCATTTACTGCATGGTTTCAAAAGTGCCTTTCAAAGTTTAGGATTGAATAACGTGAAATACAATAAGGCATTTGAAATTGCAGGAACTGCTTTCGCCATTATTATTCCCTTGGTATTTGCCTTAATGCCTATCAGTTTTTATTTCGGTTGGGTGAAATAACTATTAACTAATAACGATTAACTTTTTTCTATGTCAGAATTAAATTCAAAAATACCGGAAGGCCCGCTGGCAAACAAGTGGAACAACTATAAGGAACATGCTAAGCTGGTGAACCCGGCTAACAAGCGTAAGCTCGAAGTGATTGTAGTAGGAACCGGTCTTGCCGGTGCTGCTGCAGCTGCATCCCTTGCAGAACTCGGGTATCAGGTAAAAGCATTTTGCTTTCAGGATTCTCCAAGACGCGCGCACTCCATTGCCGCACAAGGTGGAATCAACGCTGCCAAGAATTATAAAAACGATGGCGACTCTGTTTTCCGTTTGTTCTATGATACGATTAAAGGTGGCGACTTCCGTGCGCGTGAAGCAAACGTTTACCGTTTGGCAACAGAATCAAGAAATATTATTGACCAGTGCGTGGCGCAGGGAGTTCCTTTTGCACGTGAGTACGGAGGCTTGTTAGATAACCGTTCGTTCGGTGGTTCGCAGGTTTCCAGAACTTTTTATGCCCGCGGACAAACCGGTCAGCAGTTATTGTTGGGTGCTTATGGTGCGTTGGAAAGACAAATTGGTTTAGGCAATGTGAAGATGTATTCGCGTCATGAGATGGTGGAAGTGGTGACCATCGAAGGAAAGGCACGCGGCATTATTGCACGTAATTTAATTACCGGTCAGCTTGAAAGATATTTCGGTCATGCCGTACTGCTGGCTTCCGGTGGTTACGGAAATGTTTTCTTCCTATCTACCAATGCGATGGGAAGCAACGTAACGGCTGCATGGAAGGCGCACAAGAAGGGCGCATACTTTGCTAATCCTTGCTACACGCAGATTCACCCAACCTGTATTCCGGTTACCGGTGATTACCAATCGAAGTTGACTTTGATGAGCGAGTCGTTGCGTAATGACGGACGTGTTTGGGTTCCTAAAACAAAAGAAGATGCTAAAGCAATTCGTGAGGGAAAGAAAACTGCGGTTGATATAAAAGAAGAAGACCGCGATTATTATTTAGAACGTAAATATCCTTCGTTCGGTAATCTTTGTCCGCGCGATATTGCTTCGCGTGCGGCTAAAGAAGCTTGCGATGATGGACGTGGAATTGTTCCGTCTGGCTTAGGTGTGTTCTTAGATTTTGCTGATGCAATAAAGAGATTGGGAGTTGATGTAGTTAAGGCGCGTTATGGTGAATTGTTCCCAATGTATCAGAACATCACGAACGAAGACCCGTTGAAAACACCAATGAAAATTTATCCTGCGGTGCATTATGTAATGGGCGGCTTGTGGGTAGATTATGAATTGATGACTACTGTTACCGGTCTATATTGTTTAGGTGGACCACGGGGCTAACCGGTTAGGTGCTTCTGCTTTGATGCAAGGATTGGCGGATGGCTACTTTGTTATTCCTTACACTATCGGCAACTATCTTTCATCGGAAATATTCACTAAAGCAATTCCGACTGACCATCCTGCATTTGCAGAAGCAGAGAAGCAGGCAAAGGAAAGCGCAGAGAAATTGATTGGGGTAAAAGGAAAGAAGACCGTTGATGATTTCCATAAAGAGCTTGGCAAGATTATGTGGGAGTATTGCGGTATGGCGCGCACTGCCGAGGGGTTAACTCATGCACGGAAACTGATTCAGGATTTGCGCAAAGAGTTCTGGAGCAACGTAAATATTCCGGGTTCATTAAATGAGTTCAACCCTGAGTTTGATAAAGCGGGAAGAGTTGCTGACTTTATTGAGTTAGGTGAGTTGATGGTGATTGACGCGCTGAACCGAAATGAAAGTTGTGGTGGACACTTCCGTTCAGAGTATCAGGATGCCGGTGAAGCAAAGCGTGATGATGAGAAGTATGCTTACGTAGCAGCGTGGGAACACAAAGCAGTTGACGCTGACCCGGTGTTGCATAAGGAGGAGTTGGTTTATGAGAATATTCAATTGCAAGTTCGCTCCTATAAGTAATTTGATGATTTGGTGATTTGATAATTTGATGATATAGAAAGATGCAAACGAATAAGCCCAATCTGATTGTTGATTTGACTTTTGAGTTTTCATTGAAGATTATTGAATACAGTGAATTATTAGAAGTGAAGAGGAGGTTCAACATAGCTAACCAACTTTTCAGAAGCGGAACATCAATAGGAGCAAATGTTAGAGAAGCACAGAATGCTGAGAGTAAAGCTGACTTCATTCATAAAATAAAAATTG
>JAPLES010000044.1:16908-64785 GCA_026391075.1 Bacteroidota bacterium
GCTGCGAAGGAAGCAGACGAAACAGAATACTGGTTGTTGTTATGTAAGAAGTCAAAAAATTATCCAGACCCCGATGAGTTATTAAAGACAATAGAATCTATTCATCGTGTTCTTTCTAAAATAATATCATCAACAAAATCGAAGTGAAGGGCATCATCAAATTATCAAATCACCAAATCATCAAATCATGAAGTTTAACTTAAAAGTATGGCGTCAAAAAAACGCTAAAGCACAAGGCAAATTAGTTGACTACACTATCGACAACATAAATGCCGATATGAGTTTTCTGGAAATGGTGGATGTGCTGAACGATAACCTTACGCGCAAGGGCGAAGACCCTATTGCATTCGACCACGATTGCCGCGAAGGTATTTGCGGTATGTGCTCTATGTATATCAGCGGACGTGCACACGGTCCGCATCATGCGGCAACTACCTGTCAGCTTTATATGCGCAGCTTTAAAGATGGCGATACTATTTATGTAGAGCCGTTTCGCGCTGGTGCGTTTCCTATCATTAAGGATTTAGTGACTGACCGTTCTGCATTCGACCGCATTATTGCCAAGGGTGGTTTTGTATCGGTAAATACAGGACAGGCACAAGACGCTAACAACTTACCCGTAGATAAAGCCGATGCAGAAAAAGCAATGGATGCTGCCGCTTGTATTGGTTGCGGTGCATGTGTAGCTGCTTGTCCGAATAGTGCTGCGATGTTGTTTGTTTCTGCTAAAATTTCTCAACTGGCTCTATTACCACAAGGCGGACCGGAAAGAAACAACCGCGCTATAAACATGGTGAACCAAATGGATGAAGAAGGTTTTGGTAACTGCACGAACATTGGTGCCTGCGAAGCTGAATGCCCGAAAGAAATTAAGCTGACGAATATTGCGCGAATGAATAGGGAGTATTTGGTGGCATCGCTCATTAACGAATAAGCTCAAAGACCAAAGCTCTCCCTTGAAGAAATTCGGGATGAAGCAAAAAATCAAAGTAACAGCCGAAGAAAAACTCTTCGGCTGTTTTGTTTACTTTTGGTAACATGAAAAGATTCTACTTCGTGCTACTTATTACTGCCTTCAGTGCTTTTCATGCTACTGCTCAAACTCATTTTATTACTGCAGGGCAAACACAGGGAATGATTTTTACGGATTATGTGCCGGATGCAAATATTTTCAATTTCGAAAATGGAATTGTGACAAAATCACTCGATTTAAATCACGATGGTATAGTCGATATAAGTTTTAACCACATGAATAATTTTCAATTCCCTTTGGGAGGTGAAGCCAGATATTATCTGCAAACTTTCTCGCCAACAATTCAAATTTCTGCCATAATAGATACAGGGAGAGGAGTTAACTGCATTGGTCAGACTTTTTACACAGTTAAGGTATATCATCAAAATGACACAGTTAGCAATAATCAACTAGAGTGGCTTGATAGCTTTATTTATGTGTACCATATTGTTATTGGAGGTGGTAATGAAATTTGTGGATTTGGCAATGTAATTAGTACCGATAGCAATTACTTTTTTACAGGTAGAGTAATAAGTATAAATGATACTTCATTGTTTTATGTCCATCTGGGTGTTTGGGATCATTATGAATATATCTTTGACTATGCAATTGAAGGTTCTGATTCAACTCTTATCATTTCTTCCGCCAAAGACTTATCTTCTTCTTCCAATATTTCTATATCCCCCAATCCTTTCACCAACCAACTAAACATCAGCATTCAAAAACCTTTCGATTATCAAATTACCGATTACATAGGCAGGGTTGTTTTGCAGGGCAGAGCAGAGCGAATAATAAACACGGAAGAACTTGCAGCAGGTAATTATCTTCTGGTAATTAAGAATGAGGAAACTTATTCAGTGAAGAAGATTGTAAATGTCAATGATTGAAACTTCAAATTCGCGTTGCGTTTTATTTCTACTTTTGAAACGCTTCTGAAAATCTGAATCTTGAAAACCCTCCTCTCCTTTTTTAGACGAATCACTTCCTTAACGGGCACCGGCAGTTTGCAGTTGTTTCAATTAGTGCGGTATGCCACTTTTATTTTCATTGGCATCGGCCTCGTAAAACTCGGTTTACTGCAATCTGAAATCGGAAGCTTCGAAACTTTTCTGCTCATCAGCGGCATGTTTACTTTCTTTTGGGTGAGTGGTATTATCAATTCTATGCTCGCGGTTTACCCGAACAAAACAGAAGAAGAGCAGAAGAAACTTTTGTTCAGCACCTTTTTATCGCTGGCTGGTTTTAGTGTGCTCGCTTCTCTCCTATTGGTTTTGCTTTCATCAAACGTGCTTTCGTTTTTGCACAAAACAGAAAGCGAGCAAACCATTCTTTTTGCGGCTGTTTATCTCTTGCTCAACAGTCCTTCATTTTTGGTGGAATACATTTTGTTTCTGAATGAAAAGAAAAAGGCAATTCTGCATTATGCTGTTTTCACTTCGCTGCTTACACTATTAATTGTTCTTCTTCCTGCTGCACTTCATCTGGGGATAGCATATTCAGTATTGGGGTTGCTTGTAATTGCTTCGCTCAAATTAATTGTGCTGTGCATCGTTCTCAAAAAATACAGCACTGTTGATTTCAACCTCAGTTCTGTTTTAGAAAATCTTCGGTTGTCGCTTCCGTTAATGCTTTCCATTTTTGTCAGCGGCTCATCGGAATACATTGACGGCATAATCGTGAAATCGAAATTCGACAATATGTTCTTTGCCATTTATCGTTATGGCGCAAAAGAACTTCCCGTGTTATTGATTGTAGCTAACACGTTCAGCACAGCCATGATTCCTGCAGTTTCTAAAAATTTACAGGAAGGATTGGCTGAAATAAAAACGCGCAGCACACAAATGATGCACTTGTTTTTTCCATTGACTTTAGCACTCATGATTTTCAGTCCGCTTATATACCGTATTGTTTTCAGTGAAAGTTTTTCTTACAGCGCTATCATCTTCAACATCTATTTGCTTTTAATTATTCCGCGTGTTATGTTTCCACAAACCATTCTTACCGGAATTCAGCAACCGAAATTCTTATTGGTTTCATCAGTCATGGAAATTACCATTAACGTTTCGGCTAGTATTTATCTGGCAAACAAAATCGGTTTGCCGGGTGTAGCAGTGGGAACATTCATAGCTTACTGCTTCGATAAAATATTTTTGATTCTCGTCAATCGCTTTGTTTACAAAATTCATTTTTCCTCCTATGTGCGCGTGCTTCCGTTTATTGGTTACAGCGTACTCACACTTCTTGTTTTTGCATTTAGTTATGTGTTGATGTTGAAAGGAGTTTGGGCAAATTAAAATTGCAAAGTGGCAGAAACAACAACCATCGCGCTTCCTGAACCTGAGTTATTTAAAGAGCAGGCAATCGTTTGGGCAAATCACTTTCGTGTGTTCTGTTTGTTGGATTCCAACAATTATCCGCACAAAAATTATTCGAACAAAGAATGGCTACTGGCTATTGATGCTATCGAAGAAATTTCTGAAAACAAAAATGCTTTTGATGCGCTTAAGAAATTCAGTAAAGACAAAACCGTTTTCGGTTTTCTTAGTTACGATTTGAAAAACGAAATAGAGAAACTCGAAAGCAATCATGTTGATGGGTTGAAATTCCCTTTACTCTACATCTTTAAACCACGTTATGTTTTTGAAATAACCGGAAACAAACTAACCGTCAACAGAAACTATCCCGAAACTTTTGAACTATTTGAAGCCATCAGCAAACAAACAGTTCCTCAAAGCGAAAACAAGATTAAACACTGTTTACAACCGCGCACTTCCCAAAAAAAATACCTCAGCAACGTAAAACAGATACAACAGCAAATTGAGGAAGGCGATTTTTACGAATTGAATTACTGTAATGAATTCTTCTCTGAAAATACAGAACTCAATCCTGTAGAAACATTTTTAAAACTGAACAGCAAATCAAAAGCGCCATTCAGTTCATTCTTTAAACTCGATGAAAAATTTGTATGCTGTGCAAGCCCCGAAAGATTTTTAAAGAAAGAAGGAACTAAACTGATTTCGCAGCCAATTAAAGGAACATCACGCAAAGGCAACACAGCAGAAGAAAATATTTTACTCCAACAACAACTTGCGGCTGACGAAAAAGAAAGAGCAGAGAATGTAATGATTGTTGATTTAGTGCGAAACGATTTAGCACGTAGTTCAAAAGCAGGAACAGTAATGGTGGAAGAGCTTTGCAAAGTCTATGAATTTGAAACCGTGCAACAAATGATTTCAACGGTGGTTTCTGAAATTGATAATGAGGTTCATTTTGTTGATTGTATCAAAAACTGTTTCCCCATGGGCAGCATGACGGGCGCCCCTAAAATAGAAGTGCTTAAAAACATTGAATGCTATGAAGATTTCAAACGCGGTCTCTATAGCGGTAGTATTGGTTACATAACAGCTGATGGCAATTTTGATTTTAACGTAGTAATAAGAAGTATCTTTTACAACGCAGCAGAGAAATACCTTTCTGTAAGAGCAGGTGGTGCAATTACTTACGATTCAAAAGCTGAAAGTGAGTGGGAAGAAATTCTATTGAAGGTGAAAGGAATGTTGGAAGTGCTTAATGCAGAGCTAGCAAGTTTGTCATCCTGAGCTTGTCGAAGGATTGTTTTTCGAATAAGCTTCGACAAGCTCAGCTTGACATTTATAACCTTTCTTAAATAAAAAATGGGGTGAACAGGATCTCCCTGCCCCACCCCGATTGACATTTTAAGTCAATACTATTTTGTATACGCTATAACTTCAGTATTGTTTTTGGCAGTTAAGTCTTTCTTCCATTCTGTTTGTTTAGATGCCTCGGCACCTTGAAAAAACAATAGCGAGAAAAGAACTGTTGCCACAATAGCTAATGCACGTATAGTAATATCGTAGAAAAGTAAATCGGTTGATAAAGAATCGTTTTTCATACTGATGGTTTTGAGTTGACAAATGATTTACCTACTCATACACAAAAACCAAAACGATTGTTGCGGTAACTAACATGTTTGTAACAAAACTGAACTTGTGCCATCTATCCAATCACGCTACTATGAATTTAGAACAGGCTGAATCCATTTTTTATATCCACAATCAATTAACAGAAAGGTTTTTGTTAATTAAATAAAATGTTCAGTATTGCTACCGCGATAATCTAATTCTTAACCTAAATCTACAAGTATGAAGAAAAGACTACTCTCTGTCATCTTCTCCCTGTCCTTGATCTTTGCCTTTGCGCAAGATAAGCAGGTAGAAGGTACCATTACCGATGCCGGTGACAAATCACCCGTGATTGGTGCAAACGTTTTTGTAAAAGGAACCAAAATTGGAACGGCCACTGATGTCAATGGTCATTTTGCCTTAGGTGTTCCTGCCTCAGCAAAAACACTCACTATAAGTTACGTTGGAAAAAAAGCGCAAGAAGTTGCCGTGCCTGAAAACGGAATTCTAAACATAGCGCTTGATGATGATACCCGAGAAATGAATCAAGTTGTAGTAACAGCTTTAGGTGTAAAACGAGAAGCCAAATCATTAGGCTATTCATCGCAACTTGTTTCGGGTGCAAATGTTAGTACCGCTAAAGAAGCAAACGTGGTTAATCAATTACAAGGCAAAGTAGCAGGTGTGCAAATCACCGGTTCAAGTAATCTTGGAGGTTCATCGCGTATTCTTATAAGAGGAGCAAAATCTTTAACTGGAAACAATCAACCACTATTTGTTGTTGATGGAGTGCCGTTGGATAATTCCAATTATGCAACATTAGATCAAGCAAGAGGCGCTCTTGGTTATGACTACGGAAATGCTGCGCAAGACATTAATTCCGATGACATAGAATCCATGAATGTCTTGAAAGGTGCAGCCGCTTCTGCGCTTTATGGTTCGAGAGGAGCTAACGGAGTTATTTTAGTTACAACAAAACGAGGCACCAAGCAACTAGGAAAAGGTAAAATGCCAATAGGTGTTACTGTTTCTCAAAACGTTATGTTCAATCAAGTTTCAGTTCTTCCCGAATATCAAAATAAATATGGTGGCGGAACACTGGACACTTTTAGAAATAGCACGAAGTTTCCTGGGAATAAAAGACCGCAGTTTAGCTACGATGGAAGTTGGGGACCCAAAATTGAGAACCAACCGGTAATGCAATACTACGCTTACTACGAATACGATTCAGCACGTTATGGCGTAGCCACTCCTTGGGCTGCCCATCCTAACAATGTGAAGTCATTCTTTAGAACGGGTGTGTTGTCTAACACCAACGTTTCTATGGATGGAGCCAACGAAAATGGAAATTTCCGCTTATCGTTTTCCAACCTGTACCAAAAGGGAACGATTGAAAATTCACATATCAACCGCTCAACAGTTGGTTTTAATGGCGGTTACAATTTCGGTAAATATATTTTCAGCAGCATTGGAGTTAACTATGTAAAAACAGAAGGTAAAGGTAGAGCTCAAACAGGCTACGAAAACCACATGAGTAATTTTACGCAGTGGTTCCAGCGTCAACTGGATATGGAGGAATTAAGAAATTATAAAAACCCCGATGGTACTCAACGTTCATGGAACAGAGGTAGCGAAGGAAATCCAAATCCACTTTATTGGGACAATCCTTTTTGGATTGTTTATGAGAATTTTGAAACCGATCAACGCGACCGTGTTTTTGGAAATGTAGTGCTGGGTGCTAAACCTACCGATTGGTTAACCATTAAAGGTACTGTGAACGCAGATTACTATTCTGACAGAAGACAAGAACGAATAGCGATAGGTAGTGTTAAGGCATCTAAATACACAGAGGATAACATTACCTTCAATGAAAATAATTACGAACTAATGGCAATGGTTCATAAAATTTTCAAAGAAAAATTTGATATCTCGGGTTTGATAGGTGTAAACAGAAGAGATGCCAGAAGAGTATGGAATACTGCGGAAACACAAGGCGGTTTAAATGTACCAGAGTATTATTCATTGGAAAATGCAGTGGATGGTATTAAAGTAGATAACAGCTCAAGAAGAAAAGTTCAGAACTCGGTATTTTTTGATGCATCGTTTGGATATGCAGGTATGATATTTTTCAACTTTACCGGAAGAAACGATTGGTCAAGCACTTTGCCTAATTCTAACAATTCTTATTTCTACCCTTCGGTAGCGCTTAGTTTTGTTTATTCTGAATTGATTAAATCAAATTGGTTTAGCTACGGAAAAATTAGAGGAAACTGGTCAAAGGTTGGTAACGATACCGATCCTTATCAGCTAGAAACTCGACCAACATCCGGTCAAAATTTTGGCTCTAATGCGAATTTTGTGCAGCCCGGCTCACTCAAAAATCCAAATCTGAAACCTGAGAGTATTTATGGTTGGGAAATAGGAACCGAAATGGCTTTATGGCAAGATCGCGTTCGTTGGGATTTGAGCTACTACAGTTCTATAACTAAGGATAATATTTTTAATGTTGACCAAAGTGGTTCTACCGGCTATACCTCTCGTTTTGTAAATGCAGGTACAGTTGCTAATAGCGGAATCGAATTTGCTTCAACATTTAAACCAGTAAAACTTAAAGGCGGATTTGAATGGGAAATTGGTTTCAACATAGCTAAGAACTGGAGCAAAGTAACCGAATTATATAGCGATGAAGCAGGAAACGAGGTTACAAGTATCCAATTAGAACAAGCACCATTTGCTGTTACCTTAGAAGCAAGAAAAGATCAACCGTATGGCGTAATTGTGGGAACAGATTTTCAACGAGATGCCCAAGGTAATAAATTAGTTGACCCAACTGGTTTTTATATTCCAACTACTGAAGTTAAGCCGTTGGGATCTGTTTTAGCTGATTTTACCGGAGGAGTTTCTACTACTTTATCATGGAAAGGATTGAGTGCATACTTCTTATTTGATTTTCAAAAAGGAGGTCACTTATTTTCCTTATCCAATACTTGGGGCAAATACTCAGGAACTTTGAAAGAAACAGCTGAAGGCGATATTCGTGAAAACGGTGTAATCGTAGATGGTGTTACTGCTACACAAGATCCTGATGGTAATTGGGTGAGCAACGGGCAAAAAAATACGGTGAGCATTGCTGCGGTTGATCATTATTTCAATAACCAGGGTTATGTAATAGCCGCTGCAGATGTGTATGACGCCAGCTTCGTAAAATTCCGTGAGTTCCGTTTGCTATACGACATTCCATCGAAATATTTGGGTAAAACTCCTATCCGCGGATTGACCTTCGGTATTACCGGAAGAAATTTGGCAATCCTTAAAAAGAATGTTCCAAATATTGATCCCGAATCGGCAGTTAGCACAAGCAACGTTCAAGGTTTAGAAGGAGGACAACTTCCTACTGAACGTTCCATTGGGTTCAACATCTCTATTCGCTTCTAATTAATTTTAAAACGAAACAAAATGAAAAACATAATCTTTAATAAACACTTTGCTTTCGCCACAATTGTGCTGATGGCATTTACCTTTTCTTCTTGCAAAAAAGGATTCGAAGAAATAAACAACGACCCAAATAATCCGAAAGATGTCCCAACCAGTTATTACTTAACCGGAGCGCAAAAGGGATTAATGGATAACAATTGGGACCACTGGTGGGATGGTTCTGTAGGAAATCAATTAGCACAATTTTGGTCTTCCAATCAATATACCTCTGAAAGCCGTTATCAGTTTCGCACCGGAATTACGAATTCGTATTGGAGATTGTTTTATGCAGGAGGAAATAACGATGCGCAAACTGCTGTAGGAGGTTTGGAGGAACTGCAAACCATTATCAACCTTTGCAAAGAAAATCCAGCTAAGTATTCTACCTATGGTTACCCGGCAAATCAAATAGCGGTGGCTACTATTTTAAAAGTATGGCAGCTGCAAATGATAACAGACACCTGGGGCGATGTGCCTTATAGTGAAGCACTTTTGGGAATTAAAAACACACAACCGAAGTACGATCGTCAGGAAGATATTTATACCGGTTTATTGGCCGAGTTGAATACTGCTTTATCAACTATGCAAACTTCGGAAGATGGACCAGCAGGCGATATGATTTACGGAGGGGACATGACTTTATGGGAAAAATTTGGTAATTCTTTGAAACTACGTGTAGCGATTAGAATGGCAGATAGAAAACCGGCAATTGCTGCTGCCGCTATTCAAGAAGCCGCTCCCGGTGCATTTTCCGATAATTCAGAGAGCGCTATTTTTTCCTATTTGTCGGCAGCTCCGAATACCAATTTACATTATTACGACTACGCTGACCAAGCAAGAAATGATTTTTGCGCTAGCAACACAATGGTTGATATAATGACCGGTCTAAACGATCCGCGTATGCCTATTTATTATGATCCTGCTGCCAATTCATCAACTTTTGTAGGTGAAGTTTATGGATTAACCGAAGCTAATGGTGCTGGCACAGATGATGGTGATGTTTCTCAAAGAGGTGCCGCTGTTTTAGCAGCGGATGCTCCAGGAGTATTTATGTCCTATGCTGAAGTGAAATTCATTTTAGCCGAAGCCGCTGAACGAGGTTTTGGTGTGGGTAATGCAAGTGCAGATTACGCAGACGGAATTGCGGCTTCCATGGATTTTTGGGGTGTAGCTCCAGGTGATGTTGCTACCTACCTTGCTCAACCAAGTGTAGACTACTCGACTGCACCAGGTACTTGGAAAGAAAAAATTGGCAAACAAAAATGGTTAGCACTTTACATGCAAGGCATTGAAGCATGGACAGAATGGAGAAGATTGGACTTTGGAATTCTTCAATTGCCGGCTGATGGAATTTTAGATGGATCAGGTATTCCATTGCGAATGAAATATCCTCTCGAGGAGCAAACGTTGAATGGCATTAGTTATGGCGCTGGTGTTGCAGCCCAAGGTGCCGATGCGCAAGAAACCAGAGTGTGGTGGGATATGAATTAAATGAAAATTTATTTTTTGAATTGAAAAATCCTGTGGTTATAAATAGCCACAGGATTTTTTTTTGATTTCACATGGCGAAATTTTTTTACCAAACAAAATTCACCTCCTGTTTAATATCAGGATGAATTGATTTTGCAACAGGGCAAGCAAGAGCTGCATTTTCAAGAATTGTTTTCTCTTTCTCTGAAAATTTATTTACGGGAAATTTCATTATGACTTGTATTTCAGAAATTCTGCGTGGGTTGCTCGCCATTATTTTTGTTACCTCAGCTTCGGTTCCTTTTAAATCAATTTGCATATCGCGTGCTTTAATTCCCATAATTGAAATCATACAACTGCCTAGTGCGGTTACTACTAAATCAGTAGGTGAAAATGCCTGCGCCAACCCTTGATTATCGAGTGGTGCATCGGTAAGCACTTCGGTGCCGGAATAAATATGTGTCATCCGCGTGCGCAAATTTCCTTCGTAAATTATTTTTGCTGTCATGTTGATTGGTTTAACTAAGCCTGCAATTGTACCATATTCTCGAATATACTTTGTAATATTGGTTCACGATGCTTCGCAAATTTTTAATCACTGGTTTTGTTTCACTCCTGATCAGTAATGCTCCTGCGCAAAATAAACTGCATCAGATTGATCCGCAAGATTATCAATACAAACACGAAGCATCGGGCGGGCTGCGTTTGCAAACAAATGGGTTTACTCTTTACGGTCAATTCGGTTGGATAAAAGATATTTATCGCACCCGTTTACTTCAGATTGATTACTCCTACTACATTGACTATCGTCAAAAACAAATTAAAGCCGAGTCATCCACCAGTCGTAATTATATTTTCGGTTTTCAAAACAAGTTTCATGTAATACGCGTATCGGCCGGTGTAATGCAAAACATAGCAGATAAAGCAAACAGAAACGGAGTGCGTTTGAGTTTTGTATTCTTTGGAGGTTTCTCACTCGGTTTATTAAAACCTTATTACCTCGACATAAAACATAATACTGATGCGGGCCCAGTAATTACGCATGAGCGTTTTTCTTCTGCCACCGAAAATTTGTTTCTGAATCGAGATTCTATTGCAGGTGCCTCACCTATTCGTTATGGGCTTGGGCAAATAGAACCTGTGCCGGGTGTAAATTTGAGAGCAAGTTTAAATTTTGATTGGGGAACCAAAGATGCGGCAGTAAAATCGCTTGAAGCAGGTGTGCTGCTTGATTTGTATTACAAGCGAATACCTATTATGATAAACAACAACAACCGCTTTTATCAAATTGCCCTTTATCTATCTGTGCACTTCGGAAAACGTTGGTAGAAAAGTGTATACGCTAAAACATAGCCTATTTTTTCTTCTTCTTTAAAATATCATGCCCGCCTTTTTTTCTTTTGGTTTCCAGATATTTTTTGTTGTACTTGTTAGGCTCGGTTTCTACCGAAACATTTTCTACAATTTCTAAACCATAACCAATTAAGCCCACTCGCTTTTTCGGGTTGTTAGTCATCAATTTCATTTTAGTAATGCCCAAGTCGCGCAAAATTTGCGCCCCTACACCGTAGTCGCGCGCATCCATAGGTAAACCAAGATGAAGATTGGCTTCGTAAGTATCGTAGCCCTGCTCTTGCAATTGATAAGCGCGTAGTTTATTGAGTAAGCCAATACCCCTTCCCTCCTGCTGCATATACAATACCACGCCCTTGCCGTGTTGCTCAATTGTTTTTAAAGCGGCAGCCAATTGGTCTCCACAATCGCACCGCAACGAGCCAAGGATATCGCCTGTTAAACAGGAAGAATGAACGCGAACCAAAACAGGTTCGTTTTTTTTCCAGGTGCCTTTTATAATTGCAAGGTGTGGTTCATTAGCGCCTGCTTGTGAGTAAGCCCGCACTTTAAATTTTCCGTACTTCGAAGGCATATCAACTTCCACTTCGCGTTTAATTAAGCTATCGTGTTTCATACGATACTCAATCAAATCTTTGATGGAAATAATTTTGAGTTTATGTTTTTTAGCAATGGTAAGCAACTCAGGTAAGCGAGCCATGGAACCATCTTCATTCATTACCTCCACCAATACTCCTGCTTCTTCAAAACCTGCCATACGCGCCAAGTCAATGGTAGCTTCGGTATGACCTGCTCTGCGCAACACGCCACCGGTTTTTGCTCGTAGCGGAAAAATATGCCCCGGTCGTGCAAAGTCTTCGGGCTTCGCATTTTTGTGAACAAGTTGCTGAACAGTTTTTGCACGGTCCGTAGCCGAAATACCCGTAGTGCAACCGTGTCCAAGCAAGTCGACCGAGACCGTAAATGCTGTTTCGTGATTCGAAGAATTTTTTTGCACCATCGGATGTAAGTCCAACGAATCGCAAAGGTCTTCGCTCATAGGCATACAAATTAATCCTCGACCTACAGTTGCCATAAAGTTGATGATTTGCGGAGTTACATTTCGAGCAGCGGTAATAAAATCACCTTCGTTTTCACGGTCTTCATCATCAACTACAATAATAAGTTTGCCGTTCTTAATTTCTTTAATGGCTTCAGGAATAGTGTTCAGTTTCATTTGTAGATTACAGGTTATAGGTTGAAGATTGCGGGTATAAAATTTCTATTTCAGTTTTGCCTTTAAATATTTCTTTCTGTTCTGTTCCATGCGTTTGTTTCAACTCCCTTTACAAAAACAAAAAATCCTTTTGCAAGTGCAAGATTCATGATAATAAAGTAAGAAGCAAAACGAAGTAGCGATAAATGCAGATTTATTTTTTTGAAAACAGAATCAATAATTGGAGAGAGAAATAAAAAGCATTGCAATAAAAAGGTGCATTGGTAGAAGACGTTAAGCTGAGTAAGAAAAAAATTAGAAACAAAAGCCAAGAGTAAAAAGAAAGGACCGCACCAGCGAATTACTTTATGTGATAGAAAACAAAACGACACAGCATTGAAACGAAATAGTTGTTTCCAATAAACCGAAAGGTTTTGAAAATTACCTGCCTGCATTCGTGTTTTACGGTTGAACTCATTCTCTATTTCGTTCGAAACATCCTCGTAGCAAACTGAATTTAACTCGAGAATGGCGCATTTATTTTTCGCAATCACATTCATGCTTAAATAAAAATCATCTACGATAAATTTTTCAGGAATCGGCTTCCAACAATCAGCACGCAAAGCGTAGCCTCCACCAAATGCTCCCATCATTGTTCCCCAATTTAAACCCTCGAGATATTTAATGCTGTTTTCGCGTTGTATGTAACTGGTTTCCTGAAATGAGATTCCATCCTTTCTAAGTCCTTTGTTCAAAATATTTGCTCCAACCAATGAAATACTTTCGTTCTTAAAATGCTTTACCATTTCGTAAATGGTATTGACATCAAAAAAAACATTGGCATCGGTAAACAGAAGAACATCCGTTGATTTATTTGTTATGCTTTCTACTTCCAACATCAGTTTATTCAACACGTTAGGTTTGCCGTTTCTGCCTTCGTAATTAAAGAACTTGACAGAAGTAAACTGTTGAACAATAGAATTGGTTTTATCGGTCGAATTATCGGAGCCGATATAAACGTGAAGTTTATGCAAAGGATAAGAAGTAGAAAAAACACTCTCCAGTTTTTGCTTAATCACTTTTTCTTCGTTATAAACTGCCATTAGCAAAAATACATTGGGCAAATCAGAATCAGTCGAAGAGAAAATAACTGAGTTGGGTTTCTTTCCTTTTGAAAATACATTCAACAATAACGGAAACACCACGTATGAATGAAACATGGTAAGCGCGCAAAACCAAAAAAGAAAAACTAAAATCATAGTTGTTGACGATAAAAAGCAGTCAGCTTATCAAATACTTTTTTATTCTGGAAATTTTCGAGTGCGAATTTATGCGCATTCTTCGCAATTCTTTCTCGATAGGCAACATCGTTTAAACATTTCCCGATTTTTATAATGAACTCATGTGCATTATCTGCAATCAAAATATTTTCTCCGTCAGTTAAACCTAATCCCTCAGCCGCTATAGTGGTGGCCACAATACATTTACCCAATGCCATACCTTCCAATATTTTAATTCTTATTCCGCTTCCCGAAATGATAGGAACAATCATCAACCCGCCATCGAGAATAAATTTTTTTGCATCAGGCACTTCGCCAATTGGCAACAGTTTATTTGTTTTGAGCGCTTTCATTTTTTCGCTCATTTTTTTTCCTGCAATTACAAATTTCAATTCAGGAAAGTTGGATGAAAGTTTATGCCACACCTCTGCGATAAACCAATCTACTCCTTGTTCATTCGGCATCCAATCAAATGAACCTATGAAGAATAAAGGATTTACTTCTGCATTTCCTTGGTCGCATACATTGGCTATATCCATACTTGCCGGCACTACCATTGTTTTTGCCTGAGGGCAAAAGTTTTTAATCGTTTGTTCATCATCTCTACTAATCGTCATCGTCATATCGGTTTGTTCCAAAGCAGCATACTCAAAATTGCTCAATCGTTTGGCTTGCAAATTCACGTACCATTTTTTAAAAAGATTGGTTGTGTTTTCGGCTATTCGTTTCCATACGATATGCTCTACATTATGCGCGCGCATAGAAACAAAAGCATGGGAAAATTTTCGAACAGTAGGTATATAAAGTGCCGGTGGTAATCCATCAACATGCACTACATTGAAATTATTTTGCTGAAGAAGTTCCTTTAGTTTCTCATCAAAAATTTTCGATTTAAATCTTTCCGTTACATACGATTCAGATTTAAAAAGATTTAGAAACGCATGAAATGGTTTAATTCTATTGTCTACATAAACCTCCTGTAGCGTTGCATATTTCAATAATGAATCTTGCAGCAAATTTCGCTCAACAAAATGTTTTGCAGTATTCATAGCAAGTACAGTTACCTCCGCACCGCTTTCAGCATAACCCTTTATAAAACTGAAAGTGCCAATAGCACCTCCATCGTTTAGCGGAAAAGGGATTCTATTCAACAATATCAAAACACGAAGTTTGCCTGAGGTAGAAACAGTCATTTCTTCTTTTAGATTTGCGCGCGAATGTAGCAATTTGAAAATTTGGGAATTCGCACTTCCCCTTTTCGTTTTTCGTAATTACCAACTGATGTATAACAACAAAAAAGTAGTCGTAGTTCTTCCGGCTTATAACGCAGAAAAAACTTTAGAACAAACCTTGCGCGAAGTTCCCATGAATGTGGTGGACGAATTGATTTTGGTAGACGATGCCAGCAAGGACGGTACGTTCGGCAAAGCGAAACAACTAGGAGTTCACCATGTTATAAAGCACGAAAAAAATAAAGGTTACGGTGGAAATCAAAAAACCTGTTACACTAAAGCTTTGGAAATAGGTGCCGATATTGTAGTAATGCTTCATCCCGATTACCAATACACTCCTAAACTTTTAACAGCCATGATTTCGATTATTGGCAATGAAGTTTACCCGGTCGTTTTTGGTTCGCGCATTTTAGGCGGTGGTGCTTTAAAAGGCGGAATGCCGATGTATAAATATGTTTTCAATCGTTTTCTTACGCTTACTCAGAATATTCTACTTGGTGAAAAACTTTCGGAATACCATACGGGATATCGTGCTTTTAATCGCGAAGTGCTTACTTCTATCAAGTTCATGAGCAACAGCGATGATTTTGTTTTCGACAATCAAATGGTGTCGCAAATTTTTTACAAGAATTTCGAAATTGGCGAAGTAACATGTCCTACTAAATATTTTGAAGGAGCAAGCTCTATTAATTTTAGTCGCAGCGTAACGTATGGTTTGGGTTGTTTACAGGTTTCGTTGCTTCATCGTTTATGCAAATTGGGAATTTTGAAAAGTGATTTGTATTAATTTCATACGGTGCTACAGAATATCAACAGAGAAAATTTTTATCAAACCTTAAACAGGTTTTCTACACCTGAATTAGAAAATCTGATTCAGAAGTTCCCGTACTTCCATCAGGCGCATTTGCTGCTTGCAAAAAAGTATCAGCAGGAAAGCAGCTCGAAGTTTGATGAGCAACTCCAGTTAGCAGCACTTTATACGCAAGACAGAGATTTGCTTTTCGCCATTTTCAACGAAACAAATATCTCTGCTCCTGTTTCAATTGTTCAACCTATTCCTATTGTCGAGGAAGAAGTAATTTCAGAAAAAAAAGAAATAATAATTGAAGAAGAAATCTTGCTTCCTGAACCGGTAATCGAAACTTCGCCTGTTGAAGAAGCCGTTGAAGAATTAGAGCAACTGAAAGAAGAAGAAATTTTATTAGAAGCTCAAACAGTAGAAACAGTTGATACAACCGTTGAAGAAGAATTTATAGCCGAAGAAAAATTCAATGTAAGTGAGCTGCATACTTTTGACGAATGGCTTAAAGCATTTGGTCAAAAAGAAACTCTCAAAATTGAATTTATCCAGGAAGAAATTCCAACAGAACCCGAGAAGCAGGATGAAGAACTCGACAAAATTATTTTGCAGAACGCTGCCGTTCATTTGCATGAGTTAGTAGAAAGCGAATCGAATTATTCCAAAGGATTAAATGCGTTTATAGAAGAGCAGAAACAAAAACATAAACCGTCTGAAACCAAAGTTCCTCATAACGAAAACGAAATGAGTGCTGATATGGTGACAGAAACTTTAGCTAAACTTTACGAGGCACAAAAAAAGTATCAGAAAGCAATTCGTGCCTATGAAGTGCTTGCGTTAAAATATCCCGAAAAAAATGATTTCTTTGCCGCCCGAATTATTCAACTGAAAAACCTTATCTAATCATGTACGCTTTCGTTACCATTCTTGTTATCATAGTTTGTGTGCTCCTAGGAGCAACTGTATTAATCCAAAATCCTAAAGGCGGTGGCTTAAATGCCTCTATGAGCGGTGTAGGTCAGCAATTGCTGGGTGCAAGACGCTCTACTGATGTAATTGAAAAACTTACCTGGGGATTTGCCTTGGCTCTTTTAGTTTTTTGTCTTTCGACTTCTTTCTTTGTAGAGAAAGGAAAGACTGCTAAAAAAGATGTGGTTCAAAAATCGGAAATTGAACAAATGCAAAATAAGCAGCCGTTTAATCGTCTACCCGCTGGAGGAAACAAACCTGAGCCAACCAAATAAAAAATATTTTTTTCCCGTAAAGGCATCTATCTAACAAGGCAGATGCCTTTATTATTTCCACACCTTTAAATTATTTTGTGAGAAACGTGTTAATGATAATTCCGTTTCAAAATTTATTTTCGCTTCATTAAATAACAAAAACAAAAATCATTATGAAAAAAGTAAAACATCTGACATTCGTGGCGGGAGTTTTCTTCTCCCTCACCTTTGCGGCATGTGGCGAGAAATTTACTCCGCTAAGTCAGGAGCAAATCAACGCACAGGTTGATTCATTATTCAATGCACAGAAGGATGCAAAATTAACTGAGTTACAAGCTGCTTGCCAAAGCGGATTGGATGCACAGGTAAACGCAGCCGTTGAAGCTAAGAAAGCTGCTGCCGCTGAAACTGCCACTAAATAATTCAGAACCACTAAAACAAAAAAGACAATGAAAAAAATATTCATGACATTTTCGGCAGTTGCTACTTTTTCAGCAGCTATCGTATTAACCTCTTGCAACAATGCCGAGCAGGTTAAAAAACAAACAGAAGAACAAAACGCAAAAATTCAAAGTGCAGTTGATGAAAAACTCAATGGCTTAAATGAAGAAGTAGGCAAAGCTTGCACAGCTAGAGTTGATTCATTAGCAACTGTTGCTTTTACAGCATGGCAGGCAGAAGAGGCAAAGGCTCATAAAGGAAAGAAACCAACTCCTAAGCCAGCTCCAAAACCTAAAGACAAACCTAAAGCTGAAGTTCCAAAGAAAGGCGATAACAAAGTGATAGGCACTAAGGATGATGCAAACAATGGCAAAATCGTTGGAACTAAGGGAGATGGAAAAACAGACAAGATTGTAGGAACTAAATAAGTCCATCTCTATCTATAAAATAAAAATGGGCACCCGAAAGGATGCCCATTTTTTATTTTGTAAAAGCACGAAATTAAATCTTAGTCCATCTTTCAGTGCAAGAACCAGAAAGTCCACCGGTAACATTATAGCTATAAGTTACGCTGATAGTTGTTGTAGTTCCGGAAACTGTTACAGTTCCGGTTCCAGACATAGTAGCACCGCAAACTACTTGATAAGGAATAGTGATAGTGGTTCCATCAATAGTAGCGTTAAGGTCAATAGTACCTGAACCGCAAACTAAGTGACCTACGTTTGTAAGAAGAACTGAACTGATATCAGAAGCCGGAACAATTGTAGAATGCCATGAAGTAGTTAAAGAACCAGCACATGAATTGTTATCTACGTTATAAGTAGCCGTTGAGCCGCTGTTAAGAAGCTTTCCGCGAACCTGAGTTTTGCAATCGCTTCCTTCGTATCCTTTGTCGCAAGTTTTAGTACAAGAAGATACAGTTACCATAGCTGCTAATACAGCAACCCCTAAGAATCCTTTGAAAATTTTGTTCATAATGATTTTGTTTTAGTTAAAAATTTAGTGGGGCAAATGTAAAAAGTTCATGAAAACACACAAGCGAAGTTTACGTTAAGTAATTATTGTTTTGTCCACACTCCCGTGTAGTTTATAATTACTTCGGGGCTATCAGTTTTATTGGTGAGTGTGTAATTCCAATTGATGGTTTTGCTATCGCTGCTTATGGTTCCTGTTCCTACTGCATATATTTTACCGGTATCTATTTTTTGGTCGGTAGGAAAAATTGAAATTGAATTTGCTGTTGCTGTGCCTTTCACCGTTTTAAAATACCTGTTGCCCGAAAAGTTTTTGGAAATGAGCACATCTGTAATTTCGCTCGTGCCTGAAGTTATGGTATCGGTATATATAAATGTTGCAGAACCATCTGAATCATTAGCGTTCCAAATGCCCATAAATTTATCGCGCACAGGCACATCGCATCGTTTGCCTTCATAACCGTTATCGCAGGGTGTGCGACAGGAGGATAAAATAAAGACCAAAAAAAATATCAATAGAAGATTTCGTTTCATGTTTTGAGTAATGTGGTGAGGCAAATCTAAAAAGTTTACGACATGATGAAACTGATTGAACTTTGATACAGCTTCTTAATTTTGTCAAATCATAAATCTCTTTGAATGAGCAAGAACAAAGACTTTAAAAACCGCATTGTATTTTCTACCAATCCCGATTTTAAAGAAGAGGAAGAAACCAATGAACAGGAAACTGTTGTGCCCGGGCAACAAACCCTTTACATTTCTTTAGAAAGATTGAAAGGCGGCAAGGTGGCAACTGTTATTGAAAATTTCATTGGCAATGAAACTGATTTAGAAACTCTTGGCAAAACTTTGAAAAGCAAATGCGGAGTAGGTGGAACGGTAAAAGACGGAATCATTCTGCTGCAAGGCGAACACCGCGATAAAGTAATTCAACTTCTTTCGGCACAGGGATATAAGACAAAGAAGAAGGGCGGGTAATAAATCAAATACAAGTTCCTTCACTACGCGAAGCCTACGTTCAGGATGACATTATTAAGAAACTATAGTTTCTCAATTACTACAGCACTTGCTCCTCCTCCTCCGTTGCAAATTCCTGCACAACCGTATTTACCGTTTTTGTTTTTCAAGACAGAAATTAATGTGCAGATAATACGCGCACCACTTGCACCTACAGGGTGACCAAGCGCAACTGCACCTCCAAACACATTTACCTTCGAAGGGTCGAGTGAAAGCAATTTTGTATTTGCCATAGTTACATTGCTGAATGCTTCATTGATTTCGAAGTAATCGATGTTCTTAATTTCTAAACCTGCTTTAGCAGCAGCTTTAGGCATGGCTATAGATGGCGATGTAGTAAAATCATCAGGTGCCTGTTCAGCATCGGCATAACCAAGAAATTTTGCGATAGGTTTTAAACCAAGCTCTTTCACTTTTTTGCCGCTCATTAGAACAACTGCTGCTGCGCCATCATTAATTTTTGATGCATTGACAGCCGTTACTGTTCCGTCTTTTCCAAACGCAGGTTTCAACGTAGCTACTTTATCGGCACGTAATTTTTTATACTCTTCATCTTCTTTTACAAAAGTTGAATCACCACGTCCTGCAATTTCCACATCAAATAATTCATCGGCAAAAGAGTTGTTCTTGTATGCTTCTGTAGCTCTGCGATAACTTTCCAAAGCGAAAGCATCTTGTTCTTCGCGGCTGAAATCAAATTTCTTAGCACAACGGTCACCACTAGCTCCCATCATTTCTTTGCTGTAAGGGTCTTGCAGAGCATCGCGAACAATGGCATCGGCTAATTCTCCATTTCCGTATCTGTAACCTCCTCGCCCGTTGGCAATCAGGTAGGGTGCATTGGTCATGCTTTCCATTCCGCCAGCTACTATTATATCTTTATCGCCCAGCATAATACTTTGCGCTCCAAGAATAATTGCTTTCATACCACTTGCACAAACTTTGTTTACGGTAGTAACTGTTGCACCCATATGCACCCCTGCAGCTATTGCCGCTTGGCGTGCCGGTGCCTGACCGGTATTTGCCTGAATTACATTTCCCATAATTACTTCTTCTACATCGTTGCCGGTAATGCCTGCGCGCTCGATAGCTTTCTTAATAGTTTGCGCACCTAATTGCACAGCAGTCAACTGCGATAAAACACCACTTAAACTTCCAATAGGTGTGCGGGCCATACTTACAATATATACTTCGTTCATAGTTTTGAATTTTGTGTTTTTGAAATGCGCGCCAAAAGTAGAAAAACAGATGAGAGTTGGAAGATAGACATTAGACGTTAGATTGTAGATAATAGATAACAGCCATGGAAGTTTGAAAAAAAAAGCCCTGTTTCTTTTTCAGAAACAAGGCTTTGCTTTTGGCAACTAATATGAGTTCGAGAAAATTTATTCTACAACCAATTTTCCTTTAGCCGAAAGTTTATTGCTCTGTATTACTTGATACGTGTAAACACCCGAAGCCAAATTGCTTCTGTCGAAAATCATTGTATTTGAATTGGCAATTTCTTCGCGAACTAATCTTCCTGTCATATCTGTAACACGAAGTTTAAATCCTGCGGCTTTTGTATCGCTCAATTTAAATACAGCTGTTTGGCTCATAGGGTTTGGAGCTACAACAATAGTTGCTGTTGAAACTACTTCGTCAATTCCGGTAACATCAATTAAAGTTACTGCGGCATCATTGGTAATAACGGCTGCATTGTAATCGAAGTAGATAGCAGCGTCATCTGAAATTACATGACCCGGAACTAAACCATTGATAGCGTTCACCGCAAATTTTACCCAACCGTGACTGTTCGCTTCATCGCTAGTTGCATCAGCAAGCAAGATGGAATTGAATTTGAAATTGATTTCGTTTCCTGTGCGTGTAGCTGTCATATTATGACTTGCGCCAAGTAATTCGAAACTACTTGCATCAATATCGTTGCTTAGCATATCTATTACCACCACATTTACAGCTGGCGAATTTCCGGTGTTTTGGAAATTGATTACATACTCAATTCGTTGATTTGAATTCAAGCTCGATACTTCTTGATAGTTAGGATCTGCATCGTGATTGGTAACGTAAGCCAGTTTGTTGTTAGGATCCCAACTTGCAGTAGCATCTTGGTGAATAGTATCAACGTTGTTACTCATGTCAATATCGTTACAGCCTGAGGTAAGCACATTCGCAAGGGTAAAAATGAACTGACCAATTGGTGTGTTAGGGCTTGCATCAAAATCAACCCAGTAGTATTCGCAATCACCAGGAAGCATATTATTGATTGCCCAAGTTACTGTGTGTGTAGAAGAGTTTTGTGAAGTTTGAACAGGAGAAGCACTGCTGAAAGTTAAGTGTGAATCATAAAACATATTCACCGTACCGCTGGTAATATTTCCACCAATATTGCAAACCTGAATATCGTACCAAGCAGGGAAACCGGCTGTAACGGTGGTGTGCGGAGTAATTGAAATCATGAGGTTGCAAGAACCCGGCTGTGTGTAAACTCCGAAATCGTTATGATTATAAGTGGTTCCGGTGGCAGTAGCTGCAACCGTAATAATAGTTGGAGTAATTACACCGCTATAAATATTTGACTGAACCGTAATGGTATAAGTTCCTGCAGGCACAAGCACACAATAGTTACCATCCTGATCGGTGTAACCGGTATAGGTAGCTCCACCGCCAGTAATTAAGACAACCACATTTCCAATTCCGGTTTCGGTAGAATCATAATGATGATTGTTATTAGCATCGAAATAAACAGTTCCACAAATGGTGGTTGACTGGTTTTGTAAACCAAAATCAAATCCGCAATGTGTGCCACCACCGTGTATATAAATGTTTTGATACACCGCACAATTATTACCGTTATTAGGTGAACCCATTGGAATGGTAAACGAATAGCCCGATGGCGAGCAATAGTAAATATTGTATGTGCCGGTAGGAACGCAAACAGAATAATGGCCAAAACTATCCACATAGGTTTGTCCTCCCCCACTTACATAAATGCTTCCCCCACTATACGCATGCTCACCACCATCAAGCACACCATTACCGTTGGTATCTTCAAATACAATTCCGCAAATAGTATCGGTACAATTTCCACCGCCCACCTGAACGTAATGGCAGTAAGTAGCTGAACATTGGAAGTTATCGTAAACCGTAACACAATAAGTTCCTGACACAGTAACCGTAAGAATATTTGAGGTAGAAGCACCGTTGCTCCAGTAGTAACTAAGTGGCGCAACACCACCTGAAGCATACGCTGTGAGAATGGAATAGAAGCCTGAATTGTTTTCAGTAATTGTGGCTACCATATTGCAACCACTTTGTGTTGGTACTGAATCGCAAGTAGTGGCAGTGCATCCGTTTACATCGGTAACGGTTACGCAATAAACTCCGCTATTAATTACAGGAATACTATTGGTGGTAGAACCATTCGACCAAGCACTATAATAATTTGCGCCTGGTGTTCCATTCACAATATTTGCTGTGGCATACCATCCACCGTTAGGATTTACTTGTGAAGAAATGGTTACACCAAAACCACTGCAAGGACTACCAGCATTAGCTTGAATATTGTGACAAGAAGTATCGGCACAATTAGTACCTGCTATGTGTACAATCAAACAAACCGTGTACAAACCAGCATTTGCATAATAATGTGTAGGTGATTCTTGCGAAGATGTTTGGCCATCACCAAAACTCCAACCGTAAACCGCACTACTATCGGCATTGGCACTATAAAATTGCACCCCGTTATTCTGCACATAAGTTTGAGTAAACTGTGCGCTCAATCCAGAACAAGGATTAGAGTTGCTTACATAAACAGTTTGGCATGTAGAATCGCAGAAGTGCGAATTGCTTACAGCATATACATATAAGCAGAACGTGTGAAGTCCATTACTAACGTTTGGAATAGTGAGAACAGTATTCGAGTTTGCTTGTGCAACAATTAAACCATCCATCCACCATTCATACATAGCATTTGCGGGAGCATTTGTGCTGGTGCTTTGAAGTACTACTACTCCACTTCCATTAGATGTTTCAGTGAAACTTGCCTGCACATTTCCGCAAATATTTCCAACCGTAATAGTTTGACAAGTCGAATCACAAAGTGTATTTGCATTAGCATAAACATAAAGACAGACCGTGTGTGTTCCGGGAGTTACACTGGAAATAGAATAGGCAGTGTTTGGATTTGGATTAGTTACCGCCTGACCATCGAGCGACCATTGATATAAAGTGTTTCCGTTAGTTCCTGACTACATTTCCATTGGTAGTTGCATTGAATGCGGCACTTAGTGATCCGCAAATACCTGAGGTAATTCCAATTTGGTTGCAAACAGTTTTGCTGCATCCATTAGCATCGGTAGCAGTAACACAAACCGTATAAACACCCGGAATGTTATAGGTGTGCGTTGGACCTGCTCCTGTACCTGATGAGCCATCACCAAAATTCCAGGTGTAGGTTATAGGTGTATAAGTAGAAGTAAATGCAGATGTAAAAGATACCAGTCCAAGTGCCCCCGCTGCATAGGTAAAATTGCCGGTTATGCTAGTACATGAAACAGTGATTACTTTACAAAAAGTGTCGGAGCATGCAACTCCGTTACTATAGGCTGATACCACTTCGCAAACAGTATAAACACCATTATTTGAATAATGATGTTGTGGTGACTGCAGTGTAGAAGTTGTACCATCACCAAAATCCCAATGCCAACTAACAATTTGCCAGTTGGGTTGCAATTGTGTGGTGTCGTGAAAAGTAAATGTTTGATTTGGATTAGTGGTCTCATAAAAATAGACCTGACTAATACCGCAAAGAAATTGTGCATTACTCCAATAAGAGCAACACACCAGAGCAATAAGCAGCGAAAGTGTTTTTAGCGTTTTCATAGTTAATGTGGTTTTGGTTTTTAAAATTTTAAAGCTTGTTCGTTTCTTTCTAATTGATACGCAAATATGCATGGTGGTTGTGTGCAAACCAAATTTATATAGTTGGTTTCTTACCAGTTCAGTTTTAAACTGGTTGCAAGCCAACTTTAGGTGCTAACCAAGCACGATAACGCAACACTTCTCCGTCTTCTACCGATTCTTTCACTTTAGCTGAAACAAATTTTGTAATGTTTGAAATCAATTTTTTATTGTCTATAAGTTTGGGTGACTTCATTAAATCGGGAATTAATTTCAAAATAAAACCTTCGCGTTTAAAATCATCGGTAGTCAGTTGCTCTTTGAACTGTTTTCTTACCTGCCCAACACGTTTTAAAGTAGTGTCTTCATCACCGCTTTCGCATTGCATAATACATTCGGCTACCGAAATTTTGAATTTGAATGAAGCATCTGTTTTGCGGTAATGGTCGTTGCCGTAAAGTTTTACCAGGCTTCGAATAGCCTCATTTGTTTTGCGTTGAAAGAACAGCAGGTTGGCGCGATTGAGGTAAATAAAAAATTCGTAGTAACTGTTTTTCATTCCTTTCATTTCACGTTCGGCTTCATCTAAAGCTTTCAAGCCGCGGGCTAAATCTATTTGCGCATAGTTAATTACGAGCGAATTATAATAGAAGAATAAATATTTGTTGTAAAGAAGATTGTTGAACGCGCTCAACTCCTCACCTAATGTTTCGGCATAATCTAAACTCTCGCGAAACTTTCTGTTTTTAAATGTGGAGTTGATGATGTAAATCAACATTTGAATTCTTGTTTCGTGATTTGATTTATCGAACCATTTTTCTTCTACAAACTGTTGATACGTACTCAACGAAAATTTTTCTAACTCAGGAAAGTTGTGGTTTTGAATAAGCAGTTGACTAAGCGCGCGAAAGACGCGTGTTTGAAAAGTCTTGCTGTGCTTAATCGAATCGTCTTCCGAAAATTCTTTAATCGTATTGTCTAGCAGTTTAAGTAAACCCACATCGCGCTTGCCATAATTTTGAGAAAGTTTTAAACGATACGTTACAGCCGCGAGTACCTGGTCGGTCTCGCGAATGCGATTTAACTTCACTACATTTTCTTTTCTCTTCTGTATGTAAACTTCCGGATTGATGTCGGGCAAATCAGCAGAGATGCGCACAAAACTAGCATACACCATATCGAGTATTTCAAAGTTCTCCGTTTGCTGCGCGCGCTTCTCCGCCTTCTTTAAAAAATAAATACCAATCTCTGATTGGTTGCGGGAAATAAAAATGTTGTAGAGCGATAAAAACAAAAACAAATTATTCGACTCATGTTTGCCAAAATGTAGCAGTGCTAAATTATAACCCAGGTCTTCCTGCAAGCGATGCTTTAATTTGTAGAACGAATTTTTGTCAGTTTTGTCATACAGTTTTTTGAAAACAAATTGCTCATCATATTTATCTGCCGACTTTCGTATGTAATCGAAGAGCACAATGTCTTTTCTTGATTCAGATGAATTAGTGCTATTGAGCCACAACTTAAAATGGCGCACTTCTTCTTTATTCATTACTGCAATCATGTTGTTGAGTATATCCATTAGAAGTGAATAGTTAATAGTGAATGATGAGTAGTTAAAGACAATTCAAATGTACTCGGGTTCGCTATTAGTTGCTAGTCGATAAATCATTTTTGAACAGGTAAGAAACGAAGATAAATAATTAACACGGTTGCAACGAAGAGTTTACATGTTCTGTCAAATAGAACATGAAACAAAAAATCAATCATACACTCTTTGCGGTTATTTTTTTAATCCTAGCTTTTGCACAACAGTCTTTAGCAACAAGCGGTATTGCAGTAACCCTTTTAGGTTACACTATTGATAGCACGCTCAATGTAAACCTTGGTTACACGCTTACTATAAGCACTCAGGTTACCAATACTGATTCTACCAATTCTTTTTCAGGTCAATTAGATTTTGGGTTACATAGCAATACGCAAACACTAACCACCAGTAATATTTTCAATAAGCCACCTTACAGTAATAACCAAATTACACTTGCGCCTAATGAAACTGTTCCCGCTATTTTCAGTGTGCATATCACTCCGCAATATTTTGTTCCGGGACCCGATGTAGTAGTAGTTTGGCCTATCAGCACTTCGCCAATTACCGATTCGGTTCGGATACCAATAAACATTCTAAATCCAAGTGGGGTGAAGGAAGAAAAGAAAGACCTGTTTACTTACATCGTTACTGAAAAGAAAATTCTCTTACAAAATTTAAATCCGCAAACGAACTTTAAACAGGTAAGAATATACAGCCTAATGGGTCAACCTGTTTCAAATTTATCTTCTGATTTTATAACTGAAATACCTGTGCCCGATTTACCAAGAGGGATTTATATCTGTGAGTTGATGACCTCAACTAATGCAAGGCGAGTGCTTAAGTTTTTTCATTGAGTATTACTTCAACCGCACCATTTTTTTCAAAGCCCCTTTCTTAATCAGCGCGTTTAATTCATTGACTTCATCTTTGTATTTGTTCCTGCTACCTGCGTTATAAATTTCGGTGAATGGGTCTTTATCAATTATAGCAGCAAACAGCGTTTCCAGTGTAGGCGCTTGTTCGAGCTTTGCATAATCTTCATAAGTAATTTTTACAAAAACCGAATGGATGGTAATGCCACGGTTATCTAACCAATACTCATTAACAAGCGCTGTTGGCGTAGCAAGTTTGCCTTTGTAGTAAACATCTTTAGGTGCGGGATACGAAACTATTTTTTGTTTGTCGGGTGATAAGGTGACCGATACATACTTTGAGTAATCAGCCCGTGTTTTATAAACTGTAACAGGTTCATCGGCTCCTGATGATATGTTTGCTTTTTGTGTTTTGCAACTACTACTTGTAAAAAGCAAAACAATAACCGGAAGTAAAAATGGGAGTTTCATAAAATTGATTTAGCGTAAATAAAAAAGGAATGATGAAACCTATAGCGAGTATTCATCATTCCTTTCATTCTATAAAAAAATTATTTCACTACTACTTTCGAATTCAGCAAACCCAAATTGGTTTTAAGTTGCAAGGTATAAATACCCGCAGCCAGTTCGCTTACATCTGCTTTCAGTAAATCGTTAGTCAAGGTACCCTTCATTTCTTTTACTTGGGCACCTGCAGCATTGAAGAACTTAAGTGTGTAGTTGCCATTTAATTCCCCTGCATCTACAAACAATTCTCTACTGCATGGATTTGGAAATATTTTTAACCCGTTAGTGTTTACATTTCCTATACCCGAAACATTTTTGGTAATCTGTAAGTCGAGTAGATAAGTTCCCAAATTGCCGGGGAAATAATCAGCTACAAAGAAAGTGACTGTTCCTCCGCCTCCTACATAAATAGCACCGCTCATAACATCATCATAAGCATTGCCAAAACCGCTTCCGTTTACATTGTAGCTAAACTGCACATCGTTACTATAAGTATTTCCGTTGCCGCTATTGTAAGTGTCATTCACACGAGCAGTTATGGAGTAATTAGTTCCTCCCGGCAAATTGATTTTATAATAATCATAATCACTACCCAAATGCATATTAGAACCAGTGGTATATACCGAAGCGTTGTTACCCGAAAAAGTTACAGGCAAGGTATAGGCTACACCTTCTGTATTATTTTGTTCATACACATCAGGCGAAAGTGGCGCATCGGTTACCGTAACAATAATCGGATTTGGTTTGTTCGTAAAGTCTGTGGTGTAAACCAGTGCGTAATTTGTTTGATCGCTAGTATATGTATAGGCAATGTAATAAGAGCCAGGCGCTACATTCAATCCTGTGCAAGGGAAAGTAATGTTGTAAGCATTACCAGCCACCATGGTGCCCGATGTTTCATAAACAGCAGCTACCCAATTACCATCTAAACCATACAAATCTGCCGAAATCCATCCCGTTAAATCCGAAGCTCCGGCATTTCCTATTTGTGTAGCAAGCGAGAAGCTTTGGTTTTTTACAATCACTCCTGGTGTAAGCGTTGAGCCTCCGTTCATTTGAATATCGGCATAAGGTGCTGTTACAGTAAACGAAACAGGATTATTGTATGAACCAGGTGCCACCAATGAATAACTGTTCGCCCCATTTTTGTAATACAAACCAATAATGTAAACACCCGGAATAAGGTTGAGCGTATTTGCTGTAAACCCACCTGCCACATGACTGCTTGCATTTATTGTTTGTGCAGTATACTCTTGAATAAACTGAACAAATGCGCCATCGCTATTGAAAATTGCTGCAGCTAAATCGCCTGTAAAAGTGCTTGCTCCAAAATTTGCAATATCTGCATTAACCGTAAATGTGCCGCCCGACACAAATGGATTTGCACTTACAGTAGTAGCCGCATATAATTGAATGCTACCTTGATTAACTGTTCCTCCTCCGCCAACACCATTAACCGGTTTAATTCCAAATAAAGCTTGTTGACCTATATTGAAACCTCCAGTTCCACCACCGGCACCTAGTGAAGCAGGATCGAGGTTATTTACAGAAAAGAACCCATCGCTATTTCCTCCCCAGCCCCAGTTCATGTGAAAAAAATCATTGGCATCATAACCATCGCAAACCCAAGTATGTCCTCCACCGTTTCCAAAACCTGCATATTGAATGGGTTGTCCTGCATCTAAATCTGTTTTCAATTTTGCCACCCATTGTTGCTCTGTAAAATTATCTCTTTCAACACCACTCAACGTAGCAGGGTCGTAACCAAAATAAGTTTTGTAAGCATATTCGCAACATGCTTGCCCTGGCGAACGACTACTGATTACATAACCCGCACTTAAATTTGTTGAGTAACTCATTTCCACCGCCACACCGCAGTGAAACATCAACTTTCCAACTTCGCTGTTAGGTGAAGCTAAAGTATAAGGCATGCCCGCCCAATTGTAAGTAGCTGCTCCAAAATCTGCGGAGAGTGTTCCAAAATGTTGCTCAGCATAAGAATGATTACCGGTGCCTTGCGTTGGGAAACTCCAGAACCGCATAATTTGCGCCATTGCAGTAGCTGGGCAACCTGTTATACAATAAGCACTTTGCGCGTTATCGTATGGGCAACCTTGGTTTTCATTTGGAGCTTGATTCCATTGCGTTTGGCAAAGTGGATTAACCACATTGGTAGAGCGCGAAGAATTTTGTGAAGGTAAATTATTGTAATACTGATTCCACATGGCTGTAATGGCAGAAGTAGTTACATGCACATTAGTTTTTACATACTCAATTTGTTTTTTGTAACCATCGAACCATTTAGTAGTAGATGGATTAAGTTTAGACACATCGTAAGTAGAAGTATTACTATACGCCAAAACAGGTTGCACTAAATCATCACCGCTTATTAAAACAAAACCATGTTCCCCTGACGAAAAAACATATTAGACTGCGTGCACGCCTTGCGCATCCTGTTTATCGGCTTCATAAAGCAAATGATTATCGGTAGAAAGATTGTTTTGCAAACAGAAATGTTTAGCTACCTGCGCAGCATACTGCACATTTACATCTTTAGCAAAACCGTTGAAAGCAAAACCTAAAAGTAAAATGGAGAGTAAAATCTTTTTCATAACATATTGGTTTGGTTAAAAAATGATTTTGAATTTGAATACCGAAAATAGGAAAAGGCATTTGTAGATAAAATAAATTTATACCCATCAATCAATCGAGGAAAAATATTTTTGCGGCATGAAATATTTCATCAGCTTTCTTCTACTGTTTTCGCTCCACAACATACAAAGTCAAAAACCAATTCGCGTAAAAGATTTTGGCAAGAACCCCGGCAATCTGGGAATGTATCTCTACTCTCCTTCAAACCTAAATGCAAACTCAAACACACCTTTAGTAGTGGTTATGCATGGTTGCTTGCAAAGTGCAGGAGTAGTAGCCAAACAAACCGGATGGAATGAACTAGCCGATAAATATGGATTTCGTGTTTTGTACCCTCAACAGCGTATGAGCAACAATCCGGCAATGTGTTTTTGCTGGTATAAAAATAATGACATTGAAAAAAACAAAGGCGAAAATTTTTCGGTGAAGCAAATGATTGATTATGTGAAAGCGAACAATCAAATTGATTCCTCCAAAGTTTTCATCACTGGTCTTTCAGCAGGTGCTGCTATGAGTGTGGCGTTAATGGCTACTTATCCTGCTACATTTAATGCAGGAGCAATTTTTGCCGGTGCTCCTTATAAAGTAGCCACCAATTTCTGGACCGCTCTTATTGCATTTTATGGCTGGCGAATTAAGTCGCCCGAAAAATGGGGAACATTAGTGCGTGAACAAAATCCCGATTACGTTGGAAAATATCCGCGCATGATCATTTATCAAGGTAAAATGGATGTGGTAGTGAATCAACGAAACGGAAATCAATTGATGAAACAGTGGACGAACCTGCAAGGCATAAGTACCATTCCTACAGTTACAATCAAAAAATTTGCGAAGTGCAAAACAGTGGAGAAAAATATTTATAGAACCAATGATTCAACCAATGCAGTTGTTTACTACAAAGTAAAACGACTTGGTCACGCATTGCTTATAGACCCAGGTAAATGCGAAACTCAAGGTGGAAAAATGACTCTCTTTTCTGCTGACAAAAATTATTTTTCTACGTATTGGACAGCCGTAGATTTCGGTTTAATCCATCCTGCAGAAATAAAAGGGAAAAACATTTTGCAGAAAAATGAAAAAGGAATTGTGTATTCGGTTCCGCAAAATTCCGGTTCAACTTATCAATGGAGTATTACGAAAGGTACAAGTATAATTAGCGGCAACGGAACAAATTCTATTACCATAAATTGGGGAGAGCGGGATGGAAATGTTGATGTGCTAGAACAAAATGGAAAATGCAAAACCAGGTACGCTACTTTTTATGTTAGAATGACTAAGTAAATATTCAATGCTTATAATTTTAGAACAACGTTTTACAGTAATCAACATAATTCCTTTCACATCTTCTTGCTCGCTTCATTTTTTTTCTATTTTCATTTCGCAAACAAAAACAATAAACGTTTGAAATTTTTTACCCGTTTAACTCTATCCGTTCTCGCCTTTGTTGGTCTTATAACCAACAAAGCAGTGGCGCAAGACATACACTTTAGTATGTTTTATGCCAGCCCGCTCAATTTAAATCCTGCACTTACCGGTGTAAATGAATGCACCTATCGCGTTGCGGGAATTTACCGAAATCAATGGCGCAGCATCTCCACTCCTTTTACCACTTACTCCGCTTCGTTCGATATTAAATTGCTGCAAACAAAACTGCCTAACGATATTTTTGGTGTAGGGGCTATGTTTGTTGGCGATAAAAGTGGCGATGGTAAACTTTCTATGAACAGCGGAATGATTTCGGCAGCGTTTCATAAAGGATTAGATAAAGACCACAAACATTTTTTAGGAATAGGTATTCAATTAGGCTACACTCAAAAGAGTTTAAAATGGCAGCAACTCGCTTTCCCTTCGCAGTTTTCGGGAAACGATTTTGATTTGGCACAAAGTAATGGCGAGAATTTTCAAAAGGCAAAAGGCTATTTCGACTTGCAAGCAGGCTTGTTACATCAATCTACTTTTGGCGATGCAGTGGGCATGATGACTGGCTTTACGGTTTATCATTTAGCTCAACCTAAAGAAAGTTTTATTGGCGATAAAAAATATAAACTGCCTATGCGCTTTACGGTGCATGAAGGCTTGCACATTAAAGCCATGAAAAACTTTTACGTAAATCCGAATTTCATTTTCCAGTATCAGAACAAAGCAATGGAACTCAATTTCGGCACTTCGTTTGAGTATCATATCATGGTGCCTAAATCGGAAGTGGTAGCTAGTTTGGGCGGCTGGTATCGCGCCACCGGAAACGATGCAGCAATAATAAGTGCCGGTTTAGAATATGCACACGTGCGCGGTTTGTTTGCGTACGATATAAATGTATCGAGTTTAAAAGCAGCATCGGGTAATCGCGGAGCTTTTGAAATTGCTTTGATTTATAACGGATGCTTTAAGCAAAAGAAACTCAGCTATCCTATTTTGGTTCCTTGCCCAATGATGTAAATCTAATTCGAGAATGTGGAAATTTGAAAATTTGAAAATGAAAAACAGTAGTTCACAGACGATAAAAAAAAGTATGTCATTCATTTCCGAACCTGACTGCCGTCAGGGAAGTTTTCCAAATTTCAGAACTTGCTCATTGATATTTCTATTGTCTATCGTCTATTGCCTATCGTCTGCGCATCCCGAAGAAAAATTCAATAAGAAACAATACCTCAAATTAGCCGATGCCGCTTTTAAAGAAGGAAGTATTTTTTCGGCTACTGATTTGTATTTGAAAATTCTTGAGAATGCTCCTGAAACAAAATCTGTTCTCTTCAACTTAGCACAGTCTTATCTTTTAGCTCGTGATTATGAAAACGCAGCTACTTATTTTTCTAAAGCTTACGAAGCCGATTCGGCCGATAATACATTAGCACTTTATTATGCCGCACTCACTACAAAAATGCAAGGCAAATACACCGATGCTATTCCCATGTTCAAACGTTTCTTGAAAATTTACAATGCAGATGATGCTAAGAAAATGAAAAAATGGGCTCGAATTGAAGTAGACGGTTGCAACTTTGCCATTAAAGAAGCACAACCAGATCCTTTCGTAAAACTAAATCATCCCGGTAAAGAAGTGAACTCTAACTACGGAGATATGAGTCCGGCACTACGCGATGATGTTTTGTATTTCGCTTCTATTAATTCAGATACAGTGCTTTGGATGCGTGCCGATAAAAGCGATTCGAAGAAAGAGAATTTGCTCATGAAACTTTATACCAGCAAAGTTACTACTGATGGATATGCGGAGAAAGAACAAGTGAAAACTTTCAATCAGGAAGGAAAGCATATTTCTAATCCTTCGTTTACCGATGACGGAACAAAACTGTGCTACACTATTTGCGAAGGTGCTTTGCTAAAACCTAATTGTAATATCTACATCAGCGAATTAAAAGGCACAGAATGGAGTGAAGGTAAACCATTGAGCGAAGAAATAAATCTGAAAGGTGTAACAAACACACAACCGTTTTTTGTAAAGGGAAATACAAATGATGTTCTCTTTTTTGTAAGTGACCGTGAAGGGGGCAAAGGTGGTTTAGATATTTGGTATAGCAACGTAAACAAAAAAGGAGAGTATTCACCCCCACGCAATTTAGGTGGCAAAGTAAATACCGACCGCGATGAAGTAACTCCTTTCTACGATTCAAAAACAGCTGCACTTTATTTCAGCAGCAATGGCTGGATAAGCATGGGCGGTTCTGATATTTATAAATCACAAGCAGATGCCGGTGGAAAGTTTAGTAATGCAGTAGAGAACATGGGTGCGCCATTCAACTCTCCTTGCGATGACAACTATTTTCGTATTGGTAAAAATGCCGATGAAGGGTTCATTGTGTCTAATCGTCCCGGAATATTTTCGGTGCGTGGCAAAACCTGTTGCTTCGATATTTTCAATTACAAATACGACCGTAGAATTTTCTTGGCAGTAAAAGGAAGAGTAATTGACGATGCTACCAAACAACCCATCAAAGGTGCGGCAATCAATCTTACTTTGCGCAGCACAGATACCAAAGAAACCGATGTAACCATCAACACCGACACATCGAAAGGAGAAACACCATACTTCTTCAATTTGAAACCTGAGAAACTCTATAAAGTAAGCGCTACTAAGGATGGTTACTTTGCTTCATCGCAACAGTTCGGCACCGTGGGTGTAACCAAGAGCGATACACAAGTAGTAGATATTTATTTGAAGAAGTTAGAGAAGAATAAAGCTTATCGCCTCAACAATATTTATTACGATTTCGACAAATCAGATTTGCGTGCCGAATCAAAAACAACCCTCGATACACTCTACAATATTTTAATGGAGAACCCAACTATTATTATCGAGTTGAGTTCACATACCGATGCGCGAGGTTCCGATGAATACAATTTGAATCTTTCGCAGAAGCGGGCAGAGAGTTGCGTTAACTATTTGATTAACGAAAAGAAAATTCCTAAAGAGCGCATTACTGCCAAAGGTTATGGCGAAACTAAAACCTTAGAAGATTGTTCCAAAGTTGCTGATTGTCCACAAGACCAAAGTGGCGATTGCCCATGTCATCAGCAAAACCGCAGAACCGAGTTTAAAATCATTGGTGAGCTTGACGGCAAATTAATTTACGAGAACGAATAATCAGTTCTTCGATTCTAACTCCACATAGACCCTTTCCACACTTCCTTTCAACGGTGGATTGTATTTACTCACCCGCACTTTCACGTAATTAATATTAGGGTATTTAGATTTTACCTTGTCGAGAATGCGCTGACAAACATGCTCAATGAGTTTAGCATGCACTTCCATTTCGGCCTTGGTGAGCAAATAAATTTCTTCGTAATTAATCGTCTTCTTCAAATCATCGGTGGCAGCAGCTTCATCCAAATTTACATTCATATAAATATCCACGGTGTATTTACCGCCCAGCACTTGTTCTTCTTTATAATAACCGTGATGTGAATAAAACTGCAAGCCTTCTACAACAATAAGTCCCATAGAATAATTTTAAGCGAAGAAAAAAAACTATTGTGGAACTCGTCATTTCTTTAATCTACAGATTGAAACCTACATCCTGCATTCTGTAAATCGCTAAAAAAATGATGATTGGGATTGCGAATTGCAACATCAACTACCTACTGCCGTAAAGTGCAGTATTCAAAAAAAATAAACAATGAAATTTAAAACAAACAAAATCGTTTCGGCAACGTTGATAGCCGCAGTATTTTTTCTTAACTCATGTAAGAAAGAAGAAACCTTAGTAAATGATAGCACAGATAATTTAGCCGCTGCTGTAGTGGAAAGTCAAATGGCGATGAATACAACCATGTTCAAAATGCAATCTTTACTTCCAAAATTAATTGCACAAAAAACAGGCAGCTTTAAAAACGAAGGATTGATTGGTGAAATGGATTGTGCCACAATAACCATTGACAGTTCTTCTTCGCCTTTCATAGCTTACTTTGATTTTGGTCTTACAGGCTGCAGAGGTTCTGATGGAATTTTTTATTCAGGCAATGTGACCGCTCAATTCATAAATGAAAACATGGATCAACCCGGTGACTGGTTCTCTTTCAATTTCCGTAATTTCCGTCAAGATACGGTAGTTATGAATGGTGACATGCGTTTTACTTACAATGGAATAAATGGAAATGGAAATGAAACAAGTACTTTGCATTTCAACATACTTAGCAATACAAGTTCAAATGCTATACCTATCAACGGTGACAATACGTTCTATTCAGAAACATTCTTGCGCGACAGCACTACAAGTTTGGATGACCAAACCCGTATTACAGGAGGAGGAACAGTGATAACTGCCAATGGAAATCGCTACACTCAAACTGTAGTTACTCCGCTCCTTTTGGTTGACCAAAATTGCAGTGAGTTTTTTGTGTCAGGAACGCTGTTATTATCGGCTCCGGGACTTCGAAGCCGCACAGTTGATTATGGTCCGGGTACTTGCGATAACAAAGCAACAATTACGAGTGGCGGCACAACCCGCACCATTACTCTTCACTAAAAAAACACTTCAATGTAAAAAATCCCGAACAATTTTTTGTTCGGGATTTTTTTTGTTAGAACAGTTTCAATTCGAACCTTTCCATTTGTTTTTATTTTCGCCTCTCAATTAATTATTCAAATTTTATGAGAAGCGATTTATACAACGGCCACGACTACTATAATATTGACGGCTTACTGACTACTGAGCATAAACTGATTCGCGAAACAGTTCGCAACTTTGTAAAGAAAAGTGTGAGTCCTATTATTGAAGACTACGCGCAGCGAGCAGAGTTTCCAAAACATTTGGTGAAAGAGTTAGGAGAGATTGGTGCCTTTGGCCCAAGTTTACCGGCCGAATATGGTGGCGGTGGCTTAGATGAAATATCGTACGGCATTATTATGCAGGAACTCGAAAGAGGCGATGCAGGAATTCGTTCGACCGCCTCGGTTCAGGGTTCGTTAGTAATGTATCCTATTTACAAATACGGCACAGAAGAGCAGCGAAAAAAATATTTACCTAAACTAGGTACCGGTGAATTGTTTGGATGTTTTGGATTGACAGAACCTAATCATGGTTCTAATCCTGCGGGCATGGAAACTAATTTTAAAGATAAAGGGGACCACTATTTACTAAACGGAGCCAAGATGTGGATTAGCAATTCGCCATTGGCAGATATAGCGGTGGTGTGGGCTAAGAATGAAGCCGGAAAAATTCAAGGCTTAATTGTAGAAAGAGGTATGGAAGGTTTCTCTACTCCTGTTACGCATGGTAAATGGAGTTTGCGCGCATCGTGTACCGGTGAATTAGTTTTCAATAATGTAAAAGTGCCAAAAGAAAATTTACTACCGAACGTTTCGGGAATTAAAGGACCATTGGGTTGTTTATCAACTGCGCGTTATGGTATTGCCTGGGGAGCCATTGGTTCTGCGCTGGATTGTTACGATATTGCTTTGCGTTATTCTAAAGAAAGAATTCAGTTCGGCAAACCTATTGGGCAGTTTCAATTGCAACAAAAAAAATTAGCCGAAATGATTACTGAAATTACCAAAGCGCAATTGATGGTATGGCGTTTAGGCGTTTTGAAAAATGAAGGCAAAGCAACAGCAGCACAAATATCTATGGCCAAACGAAACAGTTGCGAAATGGCACTAGAGGTGGCTCGCAATGCACGCCAGATGTTGGGCGGTATGGGAATTACAGGTGAGTTTCCGGTGATGCGCCACTTAATGAATTTAGAAACGGTTATTACTTACGAAGGCACACACGATATTCATTTGCTAATTACCGGTATGGATATTACAGGCTTGGATGCGTTTAAGTAAAATCAATGCTTCATCACTTTCATTTGTCGTAAACATTTATATTTTTGCGTGCCTTTAGAAAAAAACAAAAGCGAATTATCATGAATGCAAAATTAAAAGCCGTAGAAGATGCCCTTTACCCAGTAAACAAGCATCCGCAGTTTGGTCCTGGAGATAATATTACTGTATCGTATAAAATTACCGAAGGTAATAAAGAGCGTATTCAAGAATTTCGTGGCGATGTAATTCAAGTGCGCGGAAACGGTGCAACAAAATCATTTACAGTTCGCAAAATGAGTAATGGCGTGGGTGTAGAAAGAGTATTTCCTTTATCCTCTCCCTTTGTTGATGAAATTTTGGTGAACAAAACAGGTCGTGTGCGCAGAGCAAAATTGTTCTATCAGCGCAAAAGAACCGGTAAAGCATCTCGTATACAGGAAAAAAAAATGCTTGAAACAGAAGCTCCGGCTGCAGAATAATTTATGCACTCGATTTGATATAAAAACAAAAGCCACTCTATCGGGTGGCTTTTGTTTTTATATCAAATCCTACTGTTTAGCGCTTGCTGGCGAACAACTATAAACGAAACGTTGATGTTCGGAGTTTCCCGTGGCAAACTTAAAGAAGTCTTTTTTTAATTCATATACCGTAGAAACTGCTCTACCCTCATTTGGTGTATGGCTGTAAATTAATTTTTGTTTAGCATCGTAAAACCAGGTGCCGATAATCGCGTTTCCATTGTGATGCACTAGAAAAGTACTGTCTGCTAAAAAGGTGATGTCAAATGAATTTTTGAATTCAGAACTTATGTTTTGTTTTTGTTCAGCAGTATATGCATTGAGCGAATCAATGAAAACTACCTCATCAATCTTCCAGGATTTGAGTAGTAATTTTTGAGGAGAACTACAAGCTGTCAAAAACAACAAGGCAACAGGGATATAAAATTTCATTGACACCACATCTTTGTATTTATCCTTAGGACTTCCGGCATCTAACCTTCGGCTTTACAAATGAATCACTTCTCCGTAAGCAGCGGCAGCAGCTTCCATAATAGCTTCGCTCATGGTTGGGTGCGGGTGAATAGATTTGATTATTTCGTGACCGGTAGTTTCTAATTTACGCGCTACAACCACCTCTGCAATCAACTCAGTTACATTATAACCTACCATATGACAACCCAGCCACTCGCCATACTTCGCATCAAAAATTACTTTCACAAAGCCTTCAGGCGCACCAGCAGCTTTAGCTTTGCCTGATGCCGTGAAAGGAAACTTGCCTACTTTAATTTCAATACCTTTTGCTTTGGCTTCTTCTTCGGTTAAACCCACACTAGCCACCTCAGGACTGCAATACGTACACGATGGAATATTTCCGTAATCAATAGCTTCAGGATTTTTACCGGCAATTTTCTCTACGCAGGTAATGCCTTCGGCACTGGCTACGTGAGCCAGTGCAGGCCCTTTTGTAATATCGCCAATGGCATAAACGCCTGCTACATTTGTTTGGTAGAAATCATCTGTAAGCACTAAACCCTTTTCGGTTTTTACTCCTGCTTCTTCCAAACCAAGTCCTTCAATATTAGTTGCAATACCCACTGCAGACAAAACCAGATCGCATTCAATTTTATCGAGCGAGCCATCTTTCTTTTTAATGTTCACCACACAACCTTTACCCTTGGTATCTACACTTTCTACCGAGGTAGAAGTAAGCGATGTAATTCCTTTTTTGCGGAATACGCGCTCCATTTCTTTCGAAACATCTTTGTCCTCACGTGGCAAAATACTGTCGAGAAATTCAACTACGGTAACTTTAGTTCCCAGCGCAGCATAGAAATACGCAAACTCAATTCCTATAGCACCGCTTCCCATCACCACTAAACTTTTAGGCTGTGCAGGCAAGTTCATGGCTTCGCGATAGCCTATTATTTTTTTACCATCCTGTTTTACATTAGGCAGTTCTTTACTGCGCGCTCCTGTGGCAAGTATGATATGCTTGGCTGAATGTTCTTCTTTTTTACCAGCTCCATCAGTTACTTCTACCTTGCCGCCTTTCTTCAATTTGCCCGTACCGCTAATCACATCAATCTTGTTTTTCTTCATCAAGAATTGCACGCCTTTACTCATTGCATCGGCTACTCCCCTACTGCGCTTAATTACAGCACCAAAATCTGCTTTGGGTTCGCTTAGTGTAATACCATAATCGGCAGCGTGATTTATGTATTCAAAAACCTGTGCACTTTTCAATAATGCTTTAGTGGGAATGCAACCCCAGTTCAAACAAATTCCCCCAAGCGTATCGCGTTCTACAATGGCGGTTTTTAAACCCAATTGCGATGCGCGAATAGCAGCCACGTATCCTCCGGGTCCGCTTCCAATAACAAGTAAGTCGTAATTCATTGTATGTTCTTTTGAATGATTAAAATTGGAGCGCAAATAAAGGGAAAGAAGATAAAACAGAAAACTAAAACGAGATAAGCCTTGTAACATCAGACTATAGCGGCTTAACTTTTTTTAAGGTCAATACTTTTTCAAACGTAAACACGTTTTAGTTCTCAAAGTTATATTCGCCCCATGAGGTTAGCTGCTATTGGTTTTCTAATTTGCTTTTTATCTTCTTCAGTTGTTGCGCAACAAGACTCACTTAAAGTTAAAGTAACCGTGTTAGATAGCTATACTAAACGCCCGATGAGTGGTGTAAGTGTTATCAATCCAAAAACAAGCTTGACTCTTTCTACCGATGCCCGTGGCGAAGTACAGCCCGATATGAGCCATCACGATACACTTTTTCTCTTTTATCCCGGATATAAAACAATTCGTTTTTCGTTGGGTGATTCGTTAACTAAAAAAGAATATGCACTTCGCTTTTCGTTAGACCCACTGGTTACGGGCCTATCGCAAAACGTAATTATCAAAGCTCCAAAAACGTTAGAGCAAATTGAAGAAGACAGAAAAAAGATGGGCATAACTCCGCGTGAGTTAGAACGTCCTGCACTATCTTTCAGCAGTCCTATTAGTGCCATTTATGAATTGCTAAGCGGCAGAGCTAAAGAGCGCGAGAAACTAAAAGAGCAAATGAAGGACGATGAGTTCCGAAAAATTTTCAAAGAGTTACTGCGCTATTACAATGAAAACGGATTGACTGACTTACCTGAAAAGGATTTCGAAGAATTCATCAGCTACTGTAATCTGCCGCCAGACTTCCTTAAATACAGTACTGATTACGAAATAACCAAAACGGTCATTGGGATGTATAATAAGTATGGCAGAGAGAGTGGAATAATCAAATAGTTACAAAAAACTATCTAGCGCCAGCACGTAGCTTTCCATGCCAAAGCCTGCAATAATTCCTTTACACACGCCACTTATTAATGACGTATGCCGGAACTCTTCGCGACTATAAGGATTGCTGATATGCACTTCAATGACCGGAGTTTTTACCGCAGCAACAGCATCGCGCAATGCAACACTTGTGTGTGTGTAACCACCTGCATTCAAAATTATTCCATGATAAGTAAAACCCACTTCCTGAATTTTATCAATCAACTCTCCTTCTACATTCGATTGAAAACTGCTGAGTTGAATTTCATCGCTGTAAACATCTTTTACATCGTTAAAAAATTCATCGAAACTAATGCTGCCGTAAATATCGGGTTCGCGTTTGCCTAAAAGGTTTAAGTTAGGTCCGTTGATGATGATGATTTTCTTTTTGCTCATTACACTTTTGATGGTTGATAGAATTGTGCGGTTGCAATCTAAAATCTAAAACGTAAAAACTAAAATCGCTGAATGAGTTGGCAGAGTTATATCAAAGGTTTCAAAAGTTATTTGCAGTTAGAGAAATCGCTTTCGGCAAATACGGTAGAAGCCTACTTGCGCGACATTGGCAAATTTGTCAACTACCTCGAAACCGAAAATCTTACACTACATGTAGATGAAGTAGAACTGAAGCACTTCGAAGGTTTTGTAAAAGCAATTAGCGAATTAGGATTTGATGCCACATCGCAAGCGCGAATAGTTGCAGGCATACGCGCGTTCTATCGTTATTTATTAATGGAAGATATTCTTATCATAAATCCCACCGAACTTTTAACCACCCCTAAACGCTCGCTCAAATTACCCGATACACTTTCGGTAGAAGAAATCAACGCGTTGTTTGCCACCATTGATTTAAGCACTCCTGAAGGCATGCGCAATCGCGCTATGCTCGAAGTGCTTTACGGTTGTGGTTTGCGGGTAACCGAATTGGTGAACCTCAAAATCTCCAATCTTTTTCTGGATGTAGATTTTATAAAAGTAATAGGCAAGGGAAATAAAGAACGCCTGGTTCCTATTGGTTCGCAGGCGGTGAAATATATTAGCATGTATAAAGAGCAGGTGCGTTGTCATGTGCCCATCCAAAAAGGAGAAGAAGATATTTTGTTTTTGAACCGCAGAGGAAAACACCTCACGCGCATGTACGTTTTCCTCGTAATAAAAGAATGTGCAAGCACTATTGGATTGAAGAAAATAATTTCACCGCATACCTTTCGGCATTCATTTGCCACGCATTTAATTGAAGGCGGAGCCGACCTTAGAGCCGTGCAGGAAATGCTGGGTCATGCTTCCATCACTACTACCGAAATTTACACGCATTTGGACCGGGATTTTCTTCGCAGTACCATTATGCAGTTTCATCCGAGGTACAAGTAAATTCTACTAGCAGTTGGAGAACTATCGACAATCGAATGTAGAGAGCAAATTTTCCTGCGAAGAAAGAAAGGGCAGGGATGAATGATTACCGCAACAATAAATTCAGCAAAATTCCAAAATTTATTTTATCGCGAAATGGTGTGGCATTAGAATTTTAAGACAAACCTTAGCCAATGTACACCCCATCACTTTGCCCACCAAACTGTCTTTAATTCGACTAACACTTTCTCCCAAAGTCTTTCCTCTGTTTATATTCGCCCCTTCTTGAATAAACTTCTACTCCTATCTTACGATTATTTTCAAAACCGCAAATCGGTGTTCTACGCGTTTACCGTTGCACTGTTTTTGTTGATGGGTTTATGCGCCAGCCGCATTAAGGTTGAAGAAGATGTCAGCCGCCTGTTGCCAAACGGTGAACAGACTAAGCAGATTACCGACATTTTCAAAAGCTCCAACTATGCCGACAAGGTAGTGGTGAAATTAATTCAACGCAAAGAAGGAGAACCGGAGTTGCTGATGAGCTATGCCGATGCGCTCAACATTTTATTACTGCAAAACTATGCGGGGCAAATAGCGAATATTGAACTAACCGTAAGCGAAGAAACCACGCTCGATATTTACAACACGGTGCACAACAACCTGCCTGTTTACCTCGAAGAGCAGGATTACAAAACCATCGACACGCTCATCTCTAACGAGCGCCTGCCGCAAACTTTAGAAAGCGATTACAACAACATTACTTCGGCAGAGGGAATGGTGATGAAAAAACTGATTGCCGATGACCCTGTGGGTATTTCAAATCTCGCACTTCGCAAATTGCAGGCATTACAGATTGATGAAAACTACGAACTTTACGATGGTTACATTATGGGCAAAGACCACAAGAGTCTTTACCTATTTATTACCCTAAAAAACGCTTCGGGTGAAACAGGCAAGAACATAAAACTGTTCGATGGCTTCGATAAAAACATTGCTTCGCTTGGCGCAAACAAAGACAACATCGAAATTCTTTACTACGGCAACTCGGTAGTAGCGGCAGGCAATGCCAGTCAGTTAAAGAAAGATTCCATTCTCACACTCAGCATTACGGTAGTGTGCATTTTACTTTTCATCGGCTTCTTCTTCCGCAGAAAACGCGTGCCGCTGATAATGATGTTGCCCGTTGCCTTCGGAGGTTTGTTTTCAATAGCCATTATTGACCTGACGCGCGGCACTATCTCAAGCATTGCTCTCGGTGCTGGTTCTATTGTGCTAGGTATTGCGGTTAATTACTCCCTGCATTTTTTCAGTCATTTCAAACACTGCGGCTCGGTAAAACAAACCATTACCGATTTGCTTTCGCCTATGACCATTGGCAGTTTCACTACCGTGGGCTCTTTCTTTTCGCTCATGTTGTTGCAATCGCAAATCCTCAACGACTTCGGATTGTTTGCGGGTTTAAGTTTAACGGGTGCCACTATTTTTGCGCTGATATTTCTTCCACACTTTGTACCGAAGCTAAGAGAGCACACACCCGATGCCGAAGAGTCACGCTTAGAAAAGCTGCTCAATTTCAAAATCAAATATCAGGGTGCGGTGTTTTTCGTAATCATAGCGCTCACCTTTTTCTTTTTTCATTACGCTAAACAGGTAGGCTTTGAAAGCGATTTGAACAAAGTCAATTTCATGAATGCCGAAACAGCTAAAGCGCAAAAGGAAATTGATGTTACCCAGGACGATTCTTCGAAACTCGTGTTCATAGCAAGCAACGGAAAAACACAGGAAGAAATGTTGCAGAACAACGAAGTGCTGCTACAACAATTAGAAACCGCCAAACAAAAAGGATGGTTGCAGAAATACTCTTCGTTTAGCCGTTTCATTCCTTCACAATCATTACAACAAGAAAAAATACAACGATGGAACGCCTACTGGACGAAGGAGAAAAAAGAAAATCTGCTTGCCGCATTAAGACGCGAAGGCGCTAAATTTAAATTCAGTTCGACTGCTTTCACAAGCTTCGAAAACTTATTGAACAAAGAATATACTCCTGCTACTGACGAAGATTTTGCGGCTATCAAAGAAGCTTTCGGAAACGAGTATTTGATTTCAACTAAAGAAAAGCAAACCGTTATCAATGCGGTTCGCGTAGACAAAGCACAACGTAAACAACTCTATGTAGAGTTAGCAAAGAATCCTTCCACAGTTATTCTCGACAAGCAAATTATCACCAACAAATTCGTGGAGATTATTTACAGCGATTTCAATTCCATTTTGCTCTACTCTTCATTGCTGGTGTTTTTTGCATTGCTCATCAGCTACGGAAGATTAGAACTCACCATCATTACGTTTCTTCCCATGCTGATTACCTGGATTTGGATTCTCGGCATCATGGGCTTGTGTGGTTTGCAGTTCAATCTCATCAACATCATCATCTCCACTTTCATCTTCGGTCTTGGTGACGACTTCAGCATATTTATTACAGACGGGCTCACCGAAAAATTCAAACGCGGAAAAGAAACAATGGCTTCGCACAAGGTTTCTATTTTTCTTTCGGCAGTTACTATTCTCATCGGTTTAGGTGCATTGATTTTTGCAAAACATCCCGCGCTTAAATCCATCGCACTCATTTCCATCATCGGTATCTTCTGCGTGGTTATCATCGGGCAAACAGTGCAACCTTTTCTTTACAACTTCTTTATTCAAAGCCGAAAAGAAAAAGCTCAACCGCCCTGGACAATTCCTACACTCATTCTCTTCTGGATTGCCTTTGGCTACTATGTTACCGTTTGCTTGTTCGCTTCGTTGGTGGGTTATGTTCTTTTGTATCTCGTGCCGTATCCGGGCATCAAAAAACGGAAACTATTTTTCCATCAAATCGTCAACAAATCATTGTGGGTGCTTACTTACATGATGGTGAACGTGCGTAAGAAACACGTAGGGAAAGAGAATATGGATTTCTCTAAACCCGCTATCATCATTGCTAATCACGCTTCGTTCCTCGATATTCTGGTTACTGTAATGAAACACCCGAAACTGATTTTGCTCACGAATAAATGGGTGTATTACTCACCTGTGTTTGGCAAGGTTGTCCAGTTAGCAGATTACTATCCGGTGATGGAAGGCGTTGACCCTGCCATTGAAAAGTTTGTTGATATTGTAAAAGACGGTTACTCCATTGTTATTTTCCCCGAGGGCACCCGCACCACCGATGGACGGTTGAAACGTTTTCATAAAGGCGCGTTTTACTTAGCCGAGCAATTGAATATTGATATTGTTCCAATGCTTTTGCACGGCACGGGCAGCACCATTAAGAAAGGAGATTTTATGGTAATGAATGCTTTTATGACGATGAAGTTTCTTCCGCGCATTACTCCAACAGATAAAAGCTTTGGAGAAAATTATACCGACCGCACAAAAAACATTTCGCGTTATTTCAAAGCTGAGTTTGAAAAAATGAGAGTAGAATACGAAACACCGCGATACTTCCGTCAGCCGTTTCGAATGAACTACATGTATAAAGGTCCTGAACTGGAATTACTCGCATTAAAAGAAAGTCGTAATGAAAAATTCTACGAAACTTTGAATGCTGCTTTACCGAGAGTAGGGCGCCTTACAGAGTTCGGCAGTGGATTTGGCTTCCATGTTTACATGCTTCATTTCTTAAGTTGGAATAGACAATTAACGGGAGTAGATGCCGATGAAGAAAAAGTGGATGTGGCAAATAATTGTTTTTCTAAAAACGCGAAAACAAATTTCGTTTGTGCCGATTCGTTGAATTATGATTTAGCAAAACAGGATGCCTTTATCATCAACGAAAAAAGTCTTTCTCACAATGAAGCTGAACTGAAACAACTCGTCAATAAATGTTTCGAAAACCTGAATGATAATGGGGTGGTGGTGATGATTGATTCTGTTTTCAAAAACAGAAAAGAAGAATTGGGCAATAGAAGTGATTTGATTTTTATTTAAAGCGTTGACTTTTTCTTTTCTTCGTGCCGCAAAGCAGAAAACAGATTCATGCAAAAAATAGGAATTCTTGGTGGCGGTCAGCTCGGACGCATGTTGCTGCAAAACGCAGCTAATTATCATGTAACTACTTATGTTTTAGAATCAGGAAAAAAACCTCCTGCATCTTCTCTCTGTCATTATTTTATTGAAGGCGATATAAAAGACTACGAAACCGTTTACGCTTTCGGCAAATTAGTTGACACACTTACGATTGAAATTGAAAATGTAAATCTTGAAGCACTCTTCAAATTAGAAGAAGAAGGATTGAAACTATTTCCCCGTCCGCATGCGCTTAAAATCATTAAAGACAAAGGGCTTCAAAAAGAGTTTTACAAACAGCATCATATTCCTACTTCCGAATTTTATTTGATAGAACATAAGTATGAACTGAACAGCTATCTCAACTTTCTTCCTTTAGCGCAAAAGCTTCGCAATGGCGGTTACGATGGAAAGGGCGTAGAGATTCTTCGCGATGAAACAGATTTCACCAAAGCATTTGATGCGCCATGTGTAGTGGAGAAGTTAGTAGCAATTCAAAAAGAAATTTCGGTGATAGTGGCGAAGAACGAAAGTGGAGACACTGCTGTGTATCCTCCTGTTGAAATGGTTTTCGACCCGCGTTATAATTTGGTGGACTATCTTCTTTCTCCCGCGCAAATAACCGAAGAACAAACTGCACGCGCGCAGCAAATGGCTCTCGATGTAATGAATGCGCTCGACAGCCCCGGAATCTTTGCAGTAGAAATGTTTATTGATGTAGAGGGAAATATTTTAGTGAACGAAACTGCTCCACGCGCGCATAACAGCGGACATCAAAGCATTGAAGGCAATTACTGCTCGCAATACGAAATGCAAATGCGCATTTTTCAAAACCTTCCGCTTGGCGATACTTCAGTTATTCAATCTTCATTAATGTTGAATTTAATTGGCGAACCCAATTACAGCGGTGCGGTGAAATACGAAGGATTGAATCAGGTTTTAAAAATGAGCGGGGTGTATGTTCACCTCTATGGCAAACACGAAACAAAACCCGGACGAAAGATGGGACATGTAACCATTACCGGAAAAGATACGAATGAACTTTTAGAGAAATCGCAATTGATTAAACAGCAATTGAAAGTTGTTTCTTAATTATAGTTTTACAACAAATAAATCTCTATGACTACACCTTTGGTAGGAATTATAATGGGCAGCGAAAGCGATTTGAAAATTATGCAGGAAGCCGCTGAAGTTTTGAAACAACTAAACATAGATTTTGAATTGACGGTGGTAAGCGCTCACCGCACTCCTGAACGCATGATGGAATATGCAGATACTGCTCGTGAGCGTGGTTTGAAAGTAATTATTGCGGGCGCAGGTGGCGCGGCACACTTGCCGGGCATGGTAGCTGCGGTGACTACACTTCCTGTAATTGGTGTTCCTATTAAATCTTCTAATTCTATTGATGGTTGGGATTCTGTTTTGTCTATTCTTCAAATGCCTTCAGGGGTTCCCGTGGCTACGGTTGCATTGAATGGTGCTAAGAATGCGGGCATTCTTGCTGCGCAAATTATTTCAACGAGCGACAACGTTGTTGCAAAAAAACTTACAGACTTTAAAAAAGAACTCAAACAAAAAGTTGACACATCTATACGCGAAATAAAAATTGCGGGCTATAGAAATGAGTTTGATAAGGAGTAAAGCCAGACAACTGTCACCCTGAGCTTGTCGAAGGATCGTGTTTTTGTAAAGCAATTTTTAATTCTACATTGCTTTAAACAACATTCTTCACACTAAACCACCCTTTATGGAAATTGTATCCACCAAAGTAAAATTTTACGGAGACGGTGCTAAGTATTTCGGAATTCTCATCGTAAATGTATTACTCACCATCGTCACGCTCGGTTTATATTATCCCTGGGCGCGCGCAAAAAAATTACAGTATTTGTATGGCGAAACCGAGTTTGCCGGAAGCCGCTTCACTTTTCATGGAACAGGAAAAGAAATGTTCAAGGGATTTGTAAAGGCAATTGCAATTGTTTTTGCGCTCGTTC
>JAPLES010000044.1:64801-67755 GCA_026391075.1 Bacteroidota bacterium
CATTTTCAGGAAGTAAACTTCTTGCCCTTATAGGCTCACTAATTTACTTGTTTGGCATCCTCTTACTCATTCCTCTGGCCATTCATGGTGGATTACGTTACAGGATGAGCCGTACCTCGTGGAGAGGAATTCATTTCGGCTATCGCGGAGACCTGCGTGAGCTGTTCGGCATTTGCGTGAAAGGTATTTTACTTAGCATTTTTACGCTGGGCATTTATTCGAGTTGGTTTCACTGCAATCTGCGTAAGTATTTAGAAAGCCATATTCGCCTCGGCAATTGCAAATTCAGTTTTGAGGGAGAAGGCGGAGATTTATTTCTCATCAACCTCAAAGGTTTTTTCTTTACCATTTTCACATTGGGCATTTATATGTTCTGGTATATCCGCAACCTCAATCATTTTTCCATCAACCACTCACGCCTGGAACAGGATGGAAATGTTTTCAGTTTCAAATCGAGCTTAACTCCAGGAGATATTTTTGTAACGGGTATCATTAATTACTTTTTAATTGTGTTTACCCTCGGCATTGGCACACCATGGGCGGTGCTTCGCCAAATGCGAATGGTACTTGATAATGTTGAGTTGGAAGGCGCTTTCAATCCCGATGCAGTTATTCAAACAGAAGAAAACTATGCTGATGCTACAGGCGATGATTTGCTGAGCATGTTGGATGTAGGTCTTGATTTTTAAACCCTTTATTCATGAAAAACATTCTTGAAAAAGCGCGCATAGCAGCTTTAGTTATTTCGCTCATTGGCGGAGCATTTAAATTGCTGCATTGGCCGGGGGCAAACATCACTTTGGTAGTTGGGCTTGGTTCATTATCGCTGTGCCATTTGCTTCGAATATTTTTTGTTGAAGCTTTAAATCGCAAACAGAAACTCATTCACTACTTCAGCAATTTAGGTATAGCATGTTTAGTGATGGGTGTTTTGTTTACGCTCATGCACTGGCCAAGTTCAAGATTTATGGTTACTGCTGGAATTATAGGTTGGGCACTCAGTTATGCTGTTGAATTTTTTATGCCTGCCGAAAACAACAAACAATAATCACATGACCTTTGAAGGAAAATACTTTGATGGAAAAAGTTCGGCAGGTTATCCAGCTAAAATTCAACTGAACAGTTTCAACATTCAGATAAACTACAACGATGGAAATTCATCGCAATCAATATCATGGGAGCCATCTAAGATTCACGCCAATGATTTTACATCGAATGGAAAAATTTATTTGAAGTATGGCGACTATCCGCATCAATACATTGAAGTAAACGACAATCGCTTTGCAGAAGAACTTAAGCTCAGTTATCCTTCCGAGAAATTTCATAAAGGCGCTTATAGCTTTTTATTCAGCACCGGCTTTACGGGTTTAGTTGTATTAGCTGCAATTGTGGTATCATTGATTGCCGCCTCTTACTTTTTTATTCTACCTGCTGTAGCTGAACATCTGGCAACCACAGTTCCTATTGAATGGGAAAAACAATTGGGCGATGCTTCTTATAGTAAAATGGTAGAAGTAGAAAGTGTGGATGAAGCAAACTCCAAACGCATGAACGAGTTTTTTCGCCAGCTTCATTACCAAAGCGATTATAAAATTGATGTGGTGGTGGTAAAAGATAAAGTGGTAAATGCATTTGCTTTGCCCGGAGGAAAAATAATTGTGTATGAAGGCATTCTTCGCACTATGGATAATTCAGAAGAATTAGCTGCTCTCCTCTCCCACGAGTTTTCGCATGTGCAATTGCGTCACTCTACAAAAAATATTTTTAGAAGTCTATCGAGTTACATGCTCATTTCTGTTTTACTCGGTGATGCCAGTGGTATAACAGCCATTGTTATTCAAAATGCTAATCAGTTAAAGCAATTAGGGTACTCTCGCACGCTCGAAGAAGAAGCAGATAAGAATGGTTTAAAATTAATGAAGCAGCAACATGTTGACCCGAAGGGAATGGAAGGATTGTTTCGCGCACTAAAAAAAGAAGAAGGAAGCGAAGGCGATATACCCGAATTCTTAAGCACACATCCACTCACGAATGAGCGCATCAATTACGTGCGCAAAGAAATTGCTAAACACAATTACAGTGTAGAAGAACACGAACCACTTGATTCGCTTTGGAATGAGATAAAGGGAAACCTGGAAGAGTAATTTCTATTGCCCCGAAGCTGTAGTAACTCCTGAACCTGCAATATTTCCCGGCAATGAATAATCAACCATTTCGCAACTTGCACTTGAGTTGATTACACGCAAAATCATTTTGCCTGTTTTCGAAACCTTGTTGTAGTTCACATTGGTTCTATCAAAAGTTCCGTCACCGTTGGTGTCGAAACTCATGGTAATGTTTAAAGTAAACTGACCCGTATTATCTTTTGTAATTCCGCGGAACATCAGATTTCCACCTTCATTCATTTTATAAATATTATCGGCTTTGGTGCTTAACCAACACATGCCTTCGGGCAAATTACTGATTTGGTCAATGCGCATTTGGTAAACGGTATCATCACCATTGCCATGCGGAATGGTAGTAAAAAGTTTAAACGGAACAGTAAGTTCTGTATAAGCACCCTGCTGAACACAAGGCAAAGCATACGAGCCGCTGAAACCGCTTCCATCTTTCAATTTTGCAGAAGCACCATTATCTGCAATAGATGCTTCGCCACAATGCTGAGCATCTGAATTAATGCTGAGGAACATGGCAAGTGAAAAAACTATAAAAAGATTCTTTCTCATCGGTTTCATTTTGCTTGATTAAACGAAACAGATAGCAATTTGTTCCGACTTTAAACAAGAGATTTTCATTGGAGAAAAAATATTTTTTCTAAAACCGTACAATAATTTTTAAGCACCCTGCGTTATAATTTCAAATCCTCCGATTATGAAAAACTGCTACCTAACCAAAACCACCTCCCATGAAACAATTCAGATGGCTGGCAGTTATTTTCATAATAGGGCTTCAGC
>JAPLES010000010.1 GCA_026391075.1 Bacteroidota bacterium
TTGCAACGATAGTAGTAACACCAACCTATACGAATGCGGGAGTAACATGCACAGGTTCATCGAAGACATTTACGATTACAGTAAATCCATCTACAGCAGTCAATCAACCGGCAAGCGAAGTATTGTGCAATGGTTCATCTACTACCGCAGTTAATTTTGCAGGGGGCGTAGTAGGCACAGTTTACAGTTGGACAAACACCGCAACAAGTATTGGATTAGCGGCAAGCGGCACAGGCGATATAGCCTCATTCAGTGCAACTAATATTGGAAGTTCACCAGTAACAGCCACTATAGTAGTAACGCCAAGCTTTACGAATGCAGGCAGCACTTGCACAGGCGCAGCTAAAACATTTACCATCATCGTAAATCCATCAACAGCAGTCAACCAACCGGTTGATCAAACGAAGTGTAATGGAACCAACACAACGGCCATCACTTTTAGTGGAGGGGTAGCAGGAACGGTTTATGGCTGGACGAATAGCGATGCGAGCATAGGTTTAGTAGCAAGGAGGGGTAGCAGGAACGGTTTATGGCTGGACGAATAGCGATGCGAGCATAGGTTTAGCAGCAAGTGGCAGTGGAAATATAGGAGCGTTCAGTGCGACTAACAACGGAAGTTCACCGGTAATTGCAACGATAGTAGTAACACCAACCTATACGAATGCGGGAGTAACATGCACAGGTTCATCTAAGACATTTACGATTACAGTAAACCCATCGGCTGTAGCTGATGCTGGGGTTGATCAATCTGTATGTTCGGGTGGAACGGTAACATTAGCAGCTACTATGAGTGGTGGTGCAACCAGTTTAACCTGGAGCGCACCAAGCGGCAGTTTCTCAAATGTAAACTCACTTACATCAACTTACACTCCATCTATTACTTCGGGTTCGGTTACACTTACACTTACCACAAATGACCCAGATGGTGCAGGACCTTGTTCTGCAACGGTGAGTACCATAAATATTACAGTTACCCAAACACCAAATGATTTGGTGCCGGTGGCTGTGGCTTCACCTTTATGTTCTGGTGCAGGTACTACCATTCAGGTTCCTAATACGCAGTTAGGGGTAAATTATCAATTGCGTTTACATCCATCAAATGTTACAGTCGGTAGTTCAGTACCTGGTACTGGCGGAACTATTAACTTGCCAACAGGTGTATTAGCTACTACAACTACATTCAATGTGCTTGCTACATTTGGCGTAACTACCTGTGTAACTCAATTGACTACATTAGTAACGGTTACCGTAAATACACCTATCACAGGATTGACGGCTACTGCTTCAGCCAATCCAATTTGCCAGGGAGCTACTTTAAATTTAGCAGGTACAGTTGCTGGAGGAGTTACAGTAACCACATGGTCGTGGACTGGACCAAATAGCTATACCGCAAATACGCAGAATGCCACGCGTGCAACTGTTATTAAAGCAACTGATGAAGGAGTTTACAGTTTATCAGCCACCAATGTATGCGGAACTGTTTCCGCATCTACAGCATCGTTAGCAATTCATAGAGCTGTAATTGGTTTAACCGCTGATGCAACACCAAACCCAATTTGCCAAACGGCAACCTTGAACTTAAGTGCTTCTTTTGCTTCAGGTTCAGATATGACATGGAGTTGGACAGGACCAAATGGTTACACCGCAAACGTTCAGAACCCAACGCGAACAAACATGCAAGCTGCCGATGCGGGTGTGTATACCGTAGTGGCTACGAATTCATGTAGTGCGCCAGATGCGGGTTCACCTGCTGTGCAGGTTTCGGGTCCCGCTGCTGCTAATGCAGGCGGTAATTTAACTTCATGCAACATTGACCCGGTATCTTTAGTTGCCGCTACCGCATCGGGATATAGTTTTGTGCAATGGACTACATCAGGCACAGGTAGTTTCTCTAACGCATTACAATTACATCCTACTTACACTCCAAGCACTGCCGATTTAGTTTCGGGTAGTGTGGTGCTTACCCTTACTGCTTATTCAAATGCTCCTTGCACTGATGCGATAAGCACGGCTACCTTGACTATTAGCCCATGTGGTGCTGCAATCTGGTTGGGTGGTAGTATCGATTGGCACGATGCAAACAACTGGAGTGTGGGATTTGTGCCGGACGCTTGTAGCGTAGATGTGGTGATTCCGGATCAACCAAATGACCCTACTATTTTTGTTCCTATTTCGGTAGGTAATATTGACATCGCCAATAACGTTACTCTTACTTTGCTCAATAATATTTCGGTTTGTGCCAATACTAGTTTTGGTGGAAATAATATGCACGTGGCAGGCGTGGGATTGTTTAAAATGGTAGGATCAACCAACCAAACAATGTCAGGAATTGGAACCATAGAGAACTTAACTATTTTAAATAATAGCGGAGTGGGTAACAATAACATTGACGTAGCTGCAGGTGCAGATATTGGGGTTTGGAACGAGCTTAAGTTAGAGAAGGGAGTTCTCAGAAATGGTTTGGGTGGACAAGCTAAATTACTATCAAGCCCAAGTGTTACAGCTTATATCAACGACTTCTGTGGAACTTGTACCGGAACTTATTTAGGACCGGTAACAGCACAGCGGTATACTTCGGGAGTTGGCCACGACCAGCACTTTATTTCATCACCGGTTAACACCACAGGGTTTAGCGATGTTGGGGTGGCATTAACAGGGGTAAACGATGTGTACGTTACTCCAACACCAGCTTGCGATGAAGATCGGTTGGCAGTAGGAACAAACTACGGAAATATTTTCCAGTGGGATGAAAATGTTCCTGACCAATCTTGTTTAATGAGCGGTTGGAAAGTGAAATCACAAGGGGTAATGGATAATGGCAGAGCTTATTCGGTATACATGAATGACGGTGTTACTTATGATTTAGTAGGCTCACCAAATACCGGAAACAAAACAATTTCAGGATTGACTAATACAGGTTATCCCACAGGAAACATTGAAAGTTGGGTAGTAGAACCGGGATGGAATTTAATTGGCAATCCTTTCCCTTCTCCGGTGTGGTTACATGATGCACATGCAGGAATAGATCCTACGGTTCAGGTATGGCATACTTCAGGCTCTTATCACGGAACGTATCAACCTGCAACCATTGGTAATGGTGCGGCTACTGCTCATTTATCTTCTTTCCAAGGTTTCATGGTGCGGGTAACTAATCCGGGTAGCGTTAACTTTACATTTAATCAAGATGAGCGAGAGGCAAGTTCTGCTATACCGTTCTATCAATTAAGTGGGCAAACTTTACAGCTTGATGTTACAGGTAATGGTTTTGCCGATGTGACAAAAGTGAATTTTACACCTACTTCTACACCAGCTTACGATTTAGGTTTAGATGCCGACAAGGTAAAGAGTCAATATGACCAACCTACACTTTATACGCTTATGAACTTTGGTGATACCAGAAGAATGGCGATAAACTCCTATAGCGATGTAGTGGCAAATCCTACGGTACCGCTGGGTATGTTCCCGGGAACAGATGGACAGTTTACCTTGAGCGCAACCGGATTGAATTCTTTTGATCCTACTACGTTGGTATTATTAGAGGATTTGAAATTAGGTGGCCAATGGCATAACTTTAGAGTGCATGCACAATACATTTATACGCATACTAAAACAGATGCTGTAAACCGTTTTGTATTGCACTTTACACCTCCGGCAGTTATTGCTTCAACCAGTTCAACTTGTTTGGGCGATGGTTCAATAAATGTAACACAACCCGGACCAGCCGGATGGAACTATGCCGTTACAGACCACACAGGAACTATTGTTTCATCGGGTATATTGAATTCTTCTACACCAATAAATGTGGGTGCTTTACAAGCGGGTATCTATACGCTTACCTTGGTTGATAATAGCGGCTACACCGTTGTGAAAAACGTAGTGGTAGGCGGGGCTAATATTGTGAATGCTTCGTTCAATATGACGAACAGCTCAGTAACTATGGGGCAGTCGTTCACGATGCATAACACTACGCCTAACTCTACTACTTACGAGTGGGAGTTTAGCGATGGAACAATTATTACAGGAGTGGCAAACCCTACTTACGAATTTTTAGAGCCAGGCACCTATACGGTTACGTTAACAGTGACCAATAGCGATGGTTGTGTTTCTACCGTAACGCAAACTATTGTGGTAACGGCTGCCACCGGCTTGCAGGATTTGATGAATGGCGCGGTGAAAATTTATAGTTTCCGCGACAACGTGTTTGTTGATTTCACCCACCTCATGAATGTAGATGCTACTATTCAAGTTTACAATTTGCTGGGTCAGGAACTTTCGAATGAACACTTTGGCAAAGCAAGTGTTTACAGCAAAGAGTTCGATAATTTGGAAGCGGCTTATGTTTTAGTGAAAGTGAAAAATGGAGATGGTCTTATTACCAAGAAACTTTTCATTACACACTAAATTTTAAAATGCAATTTTTTGAAAGGGCTGCGCATTTAGCGCAGCCCTTTTTTTGCATTCTACTCTGGGGTTAAGGTGGTTTGTAGTTTAGAATCAGACCGTTTAGCGTAGATTGTTGTTTGCGTTTAATGCGCGATTTTTTTTTCTGCCAAAAAATAGCTTGATTGAACCACAGACTTGACACAGGTCTAAATTTTTTAAGAACACATCGAACTAAAAATTTTTACGATGAAAAAATTTTCACTCTCGCTGTTGGGAGCTACTCTGGTTTCCTCCATGCTTTTCGCTTACACTATTGTACCGTACAAAAGCGCCTGGAAATATTTGGATAACGGTACCGATCAAGGATCCTCTTGGTCTACCAATGCGTTTAATGATGCGGCATGGGGCTAGTGGCAACGCTGAACTAGGTTATGGCGATGCTGATGAAACTACTACAATCAGTTACGGTGCCGATGCTAACAACAAATACGTGACTACTTATTTTCGCAAAAGCATAAGCGTGAACGAGACCTACGATAATTTTACGCTGAACTTAATACGCGATGATGGTGCAGTAGTTTATGTGAACGGAACAGAAGTTTATCGAAGCAATATGGCTGCTGGTGCAGTGTTGTATAATACGCTGGCAACTACAGCTGCCGATGATGGAAACACACAACAAACGGTTATTCTACCAGCTTCGTATTTTATAAATGGAAATAATTTAATTGCGGTAGAGCTTCATCAAAGTGCGGTAACTAGTACCGATATTTCTTTTGACCTGCAGCTCATCGGTAATCGTTCGCTTGCTTCGGCTTTGATAAGTTGGAACTCCATTTGGAAATATTTAGATAACGGAACCAACCAAACAACTGCCTGGATACCTGGTGCTTTCAATGATGCTGCCTGGGCAAAAGGAAAAGGTGAGTTGGGTTATGGTGATGGTGATGAGGGAACCGTAATTAGTTATGGTGCCGACTCTACCAATAAATACGTAACCAGTTATTTTCGAAAAACATTTAATAACCCGGGCGGATTTAGTTCTTATACGCTTTCACTTAAACGCGATGATGGTGCGGTAGTTTATGTAAATGGTACAGAAGTTTTCAGAAATAATATTTCGGCTTCGCCAGCTTATACCACACTTGCAACAGCAGCTGCCAGTGATGATGGCGCTACCCCACAAGTGATTATGCTAGCGTCTTCAATTTTTGCAACCGGAGAAAATACCATTGCCATAGAAGTGCATCAATCTGCAGTAAACAGTTCTGATTTGTCTATGGATGCTGAGTTAACCGGCAATATAGGCACGCTTGTTTCTTTGGTTGATTTTGGTGAGAAGTGGCGTTACCTCGATAACGGAACTAATCAGGCGACTGCCTGGCGCGCTACGGCATTTGCCGATGGCACTTGGGTACAAGGTAATGCAGAATTAGGTTATGGTGATGGTGACGAAAACACAACGGTGAGTTATGGCGCTAATGCAGCAACGAAATATATCACCACTTACTTCCGAAAAACCATAAACATTGCTGATGTGTCTTCCTTCAAAGGTTATTCTCTTCGCATGTATCGCGATGATGGATTGGTGGTGTATGTAAACGGAACCGAAGTTTGGCGAAACAATATTCCTTATGGTACGGTAGCTTATACCACGTTAGCCACCGAAAGCGCGGCTGATGACGGAAACAACATGATAAGTTTCAATCTGAATTATTCAGCATTCACAGCAGGCGATAATTGTATTGCTGTTGAACTTCATCAGAATGCGGCAAGTTCAAGTGATATCAGTTTCGATTTTCAATTGGCGGCAAATACTAATTACGATATTACGCGAGGACCTTATTTGCAAATGGGTTCACATCAATCGGTGATGGTGCGTTTTAGAAGTAACAGTAGTGTGGTGGCAAAAATTCTTTATGGTACTACAATGGGAGTTTATACTGATTCGGTGACGGAAGGAAGCGCCACAACAGAGCATGCTATTTCAGTTTCATCACTTTCGGCAAACACAAAATATTTTTATGCAGTAAAAAGCGGAAGCACCATTTTGCAAAGCGGAACGCAGAATTATTTTATTACTGCACCCACTCCCGGAACCGAAAAAGAAATAAATATTTTGGCTACCGGAGATTGTGGTACCGGTTATTTGGCGCAAAAAGATGTACGTGATAGGTACATGAATTATTTAGGAAATAAACATACAGATGTTTGGATGCTGGTGGGCGATAATGCTTACGATGCCGGGCAGGAAGCCGAATACCAAACCGGTTTTTTTGATTCGTACGAAGATACGTTGCTGAAAAATGTTTTGCTTTATCCGGCACCAGGTAATCATGATTACGCAAATTCCGCCTCGCGTCAAAACGATCACAACATACCGTACTATACTATCTTTAATACGCCTACTGCCGGTGAACTGGGTGGAGTTTCTTCAGGTACCGAAGCTTACTATTCGTATAACTATGGTAATATCCATTTCATTTCGCTCGATTCATACGGAAAAGAATCGAGCACCACACGTTTGTATGATACACTTAGTCCGCAAGTGGTTTGGTTGAAAAATGATTTGAATGCAAACACCCAACCTTGGGTAATAGTTTATTTCCATCACCCGCCATATACCATGGGCTCGCATAATTCAGATACCGAAGCGGAGTTGATTGCTATGCGTCAGAATTTACTAACCATACTAGAGCGATACAAAGTTGATTTATTGATTTGCGGCCATAGCCATAGTTACGAGCGTTCGTATTTGTTGAAAGGACATTACGGTCTGGAAACAAGTTTCAATTTAGGAACGCATGCCCTTAGCAATTCGAGTGCAAAGTATGATGGCTCAGCTAACTCTTGTCCTTACATAAAAAATGCACCGAACAATAATTTCGGAACGGTGTATGTAGTGACCGGTGCCGCAGGCAAATTTGGAGGAACGCAAGCGGCCTTTCCGCATAACGCCATGTATTATTCCACCGCTTCGTATGCGGGTGCTACGGCAATTACCATAAATGGAAATAGGCTCGATGCGAAATTTGTAACTGCCGATGGCACTGTGCGCGATCAGTTCACAATGATGAAAGAAGTGAACAAAAACATTTCGGTGAATAATAATTTGGTAGATACAGCTACTCTTTCATCATCGTGGAAAGGAACTTACAATTGGTCGCCAGTGAGCGCAACAACTTTGTCCGTTTCAGTATCCCCTTCATCCAACACAACGTACTATGTAAGTGATAATGAAAACTGTTTGCGCGATACCATCAACTTAAATGTGATTATACCCACCATTAGTACAGCAACGGTTTCAAGTCCGCTTTGTGCAGGTAATGCATTGACTATTTCTTTTACTGTTACTGGAAAATTTCTTTCGGCAAATATTTTTACCGCACAACTTAGCGATGCTGCCGGAAGTTTTTCTTCACCGGTAAATATTGGCTCGGTTAACAGTATTGCATCGGGAAATATCTCCTGCACTATTCCAAGCGGAACCAACGGTGGAAATGCTTATCGCATACGTGTGGTAAGTAACAACCCTACAATTTTTGGTGCAAACAACGGAAGTAATTTAGTAGTGCAACCACTTGATATTTGGTATAAAGATGCCGATGGCGATTTATACAGCGATGGAAACACGGTAACGCAATGTACAGCACCTTCAAATTATTATTCAGCAGGTTCTTTAACGGCACTGAGTGGCGATTGCAACGATGGTAGCGCGACTGTGTACCCAGGTACTACAGAAATTTGTTTCAACGGAATTGATGATAACTGCAATGGATTAATTGATGAAGCATGTATTAGCATTAGCGGCACGGCAAGCAATACTATTTGCACAGGCACTTCATTTGGCGCGGTTAATATTACCGTGAGCGGCAATACTCCTTACAGTTTTTTATGGAGCAATGCTTCTACCACCGAAGATATTTCAAATTTACCGGCAGGTGGTTACACGGTAACCGTTACCGATGTTTACAATTCAACGGCATCTGCTTTGTTCACAGTGGGCACTACATCACCCACTTTAAAACCTGCAACTCCTGGAACTATTACGGGTTCAGTTGCGGTATGTGCAGATTTGACAACTTATAATTATTCTATTGCACCAGTTGCCAATGCAAGTTATTATGCGTGGGCTATTCCTACCAATTGCAATTTGTTGAGTGGTCAAGGAAGCACGGCAATTAGTTTGCAATTTACTTCGGCCTACAGCACCGGTGCTTTAAAAGTTACCGCTGCTAATTGTATAGGCACCAGTGCCGCAAAATCTGTAACCATAATCAAGCAAGCAAAGCCTGCCTCACCGGGAACAATTTCAGGAACCAGTGCAGTATGTGCAGGCAATATGTACGGGTATTCCATAGTGGCTGTAGCTACTGCTACCACTTATACTTGGGCGGCACCGGCAAATTCTACCATCGTTTCGGGGCAAGGTACAACTAATGTGTCGGTAAGTTTTCAAGCGGGCTATGTGACTTCAAATCTTAGTGTAACTGCGGGTAATTGTGGAGGAACCAGTGCGGTAAAAACCTTGAGTGTAGCCGTGGCGGTTACTCCTGCTCCACCTGGAACTATAACGGGCGCAGTGGCGGTTTGCCCGGGCACTTACACAATATTCAGTAGCGGCTGTAACAACTGTTAGCAGCTATAGTTGGGTGGCTCCTGCTAATGCAACTATTGTTTCGGGTCAAGGAACAAATGCGGTTACAATAAATTTTGTGAGCGGATTTAGCACCGGAAATTTAACGGTAACGGCAACCAACTGTTTTGGAACAAGTGCTGCAAGAATTTTAGCGCTTAAAACTATTCCACTTGCACCGGGTACTATTACCGGGCTTATCAATAATGTTTGCGGAACCACCACGGGAATAGTTTATTCTATACTCCCAATTCTTGGTGCCAGTAGTTATAGCTGGGTAGTAACAGGCGGAACAATTATTTCGGGACAGGGAACTACAAGTATCACGGTTGATTTTCCTGCAGTCTTTGCTTCGGCTACCGTAAAGGTGAAAGAAAATACTTCTTGCTCCAGCACAGGAGCTTATAGGTCTGTAACCGTTTATCAAAAACCGGCTACACCCGGAACTATTACCGGATTGGCTTCTGCTTGCCTTGCCACTTCAAACACGTTTAGTGTAGTGGCGGTAAGTGGTGCTACAAATTATACCTGGACAGAACCTGTAGGTTGGGCTATTACCAGCGGACAAGGAACTATTGCGGCTACGCTTACTACGGGTGCTGCAGCAGGAAATTTACAGGTTACAGCAAGCAATGCTTGCGGTACAAGTGCCATTAGAACAAAAGCTTTAACCATTACTGCTGGTTGCCGTTTGGCCAATGCAAGTAATTTAAATGAAGAGGCCAATGAAAATATTGCTGCACTAAAACTTTATCCTAACCCTGCTAATGGCGGGGAATTAACTATTGAACTGGATGGTTTTAATACTTCTGCCACGCTTCAAATATTAGATGTTCTTGGGAAACAAATGCTGTTGAGCAAAATAATAAACGATGGCTTAAGCACAGTTGATATTTCGATGCTCAGCAGCGGCATTTATGTGGTGGAAGTTAAAAACAAAACCGATCGCGAAACAAAACGACTAGTCATTGAAAAGTAAGAAGAGGTATTTCAAAATCCTGTTCCACCCGAATTGTATTGACCTGCAGGGCGCAAATCATCAATCATTTGTCGTTTAATGAACATAATATCTACGCTCCAATCTTCACCGCTTGGGCCTTCGGTATCGCCTTTAAAATACCAAATGCCACCATTGTTGTAAACGACAGCGCGCGTGCTTTGGGCATTGCCATTACTGGTAGGATAAAACCCGGCTACGACCGCCACGTAATTGGCTGTGGATACACCGGTGCTTCGGTTTGGATCATCGCAACCGTTGCAATTAAAGCGTTGCACATAAATTGGTTTTGAACCGGCTACAAAAATATCGCCATTGGCTTCTACACTCATGCGGTTCAAATTATTGGTAATAAAAACCAATGGCACATTGCCTGTTTGCCCTAAATTATTACTCGAAGGATTTGTATTGCCGCCCACTAACCAGGCTTGATTAGGAGTAGTAATTGTTCCTCCGGCATCGGTTACTGACGCGGTACCGCTGGCGTTGAAGGTCATAGAAATATTATTGCTACCGTTTCCTGTTGGTCCTGTTATACCGGTGTTTCCGGCTATTCCTTGAATGCCCTGTAAGCCTTGTATGCCCTGCAAACCTTGCGGCCCGGTATTACCTGTTAAACCCGTTGTGCCCACTGCACCGGTGGCTCCTGTATTTCCGGCTATGCCTTGAATACCTTGCAACCCTTGTGCACCAGTATTACCCGTGGCGCCAATAGTTCCTTGTGTACCTTGTGGGCCCGTTGCACCTGTAGGACCGGGTATTGGAGGCAATGGAAAAGGAATCCATTGCGTTCCATCCCAGTACCAAAATTGATTGGTATCGGGGCCAAAAACTAAAAGACCTTGATTAGTGATGTTGAGCGAAATGCCCAATGAAGTTCTTTCTGCTGCATCTAGTTTTGGAATAAGTAAACCTTTACTGTTTGATTGTAAATGAAGCAGGGCATAAGGGTCGGGATTTGGAGTACCAATGCCTACATTATTTTGTGCAATGCTTTTTTGTACGTTGCAAAAAATAAAAAGAAAGAGCAGAGGGAAGTAGAATTTTCTCATAAGTTTTTTTTGACTCATCGAAAATACAAGAAATTGATTACTGCTGAAAATGGTATAGGAAACCAATTTGAACAACGTATTCTGTAGATAAACTTTTATTTCCTCAAGATCACAACCGATCTATCATTTACGTAGCATGACGCTAATTTGCATAGCATACCTGAAAGTAATTCAGTTATTAGTAATTCCCTCGAACTACCTCTTCACAAACTGCACTACCTGCATTTTGCTTTCAGCAGAATAGCATTGCAACCAATATAGACCAGCAGGTAAATCATTTATACTAACAGTGCCGTTAGTTGTGCTTCCGGTTTTAACCGTTTGTGCATTGATGTTTAAAATAGAATAGCGTAGATTTTTTTCATCGGCCGCAGTTTTAATCTGTAACAAATTTTTTGCAGGATTAGGATACACTTCAATCACTTGCTCACTTGTAGTAACAGGCAAAGCACTTGAATTATCGGGCTTCAAATGCACCAGACTATCAGTGCTCACATAACCTCTGCTGCCACCTATCAATCCATCATTTGCCACACCCGCTGCGTAAAAGCTTACCTCACCGCTAAGAGGAGCAGTCCAGCTGAACCTGCAGTGTATAAGCGTATCGGTACCATAATATGCCGCCCAAAGACAAAGCCGCCCGCTTTGTGCAGTCATCAAATATGTAGATACAGAGTCAGTTATGCCCATAGTGCCTGTGTTATAACCCAGGCTATCAATTATTTCTGTACTAACTTTGTAACTGAGTAAAGGAGGGCGACTAAAAGTTTCGTCAACCAAATAATACTGCCCTGGAANNNGGGGGTCGATTAGTTATAGGCGGAGTGGTATTTATTTTTAAAAAACCACCGGCAGCATTCAGCGGATACAGGTTGTGGCATCTAACACAAGTAAGTTCACCCGGGGCACCTGTATTAGCCCACATATCGGGCGGAGGTGGTGCCGCCATTTGGATGGCGGCTAATGAAAACAACAGTAAAATAATAGTGTTGCGGTTAAGCACGACTTTGTTTCTTAGCATAATATAAAGGTGAAGTTAAGAATGTAAGGTAATGACGTATTGATTTTAAAGAGGGTTGCCTTTTCAGAATTTTGCAGCTAACGTTCCGTCTTCTTCTCTTTCTCAGCTGTCCACTATTCAACTTCTTATTCACATTTCAACAATTACGTTTTTGTCCCAAGCTTTTGCAAGCGCTGAAAGCCGCATAAACACAGGGGTTTAGCTGCTTGTTTATATTCTTTCCAAACACGCGAAAACATTTCAAATTTTTCTTCACAATTTTTTGTTTTTCAACACTGCATTTACATATTTGCGCGCAATTTTTACAATTCTATGACAATTCCCTTCTTCATGAGGTCAGAACATAATCACCGCGCGGCTTTCAAATTTTCTTTCAAAGCAATCTTTGCCTTCCTTTTTACGGTATCATTTCTGTTTGCTCACGCGCAGGACGATAAAGCTAAATGGGAAGAAGGCAAATCAATGTTCAAGAGCAATTGCGCCTCTTGCCACAATCCAAAAGCCGATGGCACAGGTCCTGCCCTTGCAGGAGTAACCGCACGTTGGGAAGCCGCAGGAGAGTTCAAAGGTAAAACCGGAACACAATGGTTACACACCTGGATTCACAACTGGCACGATGCCGTAAGCGCAGGCGATAAGTATGCGGTAGATATGGCAAATTCTCGTCCATCGGAAATGAATGTTTTTGTTTCATTGAAGGACGAAGACATTGATAAGATATTGTTTTACATAGAGAATGCCGACAAGTTTGTAAAAACTGCACCAGTGGTAGCGGCTACTGAAACAGCTACTACAGAAGAGAAAGGCCCTAGTGCTACACTCTATTTATTCGTTGGATTCTTGTTGATGCTCGTCATTATTTTGATAATTGTAACCAACAAACTCGACAAAATTGTAGCCGAGAAAAAAGGCGAAGCCGTATCCGCTAAAACTCCTTTTTACAAAACACTAAACTTTAAGGTGGCTCTTTTATTAGTAGCTATTGTTTACAGCGGTTACAAAACAGTAGATGTGTTTTCTCATTTTGGTCGTCAACAAGGCTACGCACCAACACAGCCAATTCGTTTCTCACACGCATTGCATGCCGGCACACATAAAATAGATTGTCAATATTGTCATCAAACAGCTAACAAGGGAAAGAACTCAAACATTCCTTCTTTGAATACCTGTATGAACTGCCACAAACAAGTGAGCAAAGGTCCTAAATACGGCACCGAAGAAATTGCGAAAATTTATGCCGCAGTGGGTTGGGATGCTTACAACAAAACGTATGATGAAGGAAAAGCAAAACCCGTAGAGTGGGTGCGTATACACAACCTGCCTGACCACGTTGCTTTCAACCACGCCACACACGTTAACGTAGGTAAAGTAAAATGCCAAACTTGTCACGGTCCGGTAGAAACTATGGAAACTGTTTATCAGTATTCACCTCTTTCTATGGGTTGGTGTATCAACTGCCACCGCAATACAGAGGTGCAGTTTGCTTCAAACAATTACTACAGCGTTTACACCAAGATTCACGAAGATTTGAAGAACAAAAAAATTGATAAGGTAACTGTGGCTACGGTCGGTGGAACGGAGTGTCAAAGATGTCACTACTAAAATTGAACTCGAAACTTTAAACTCGAAACTCGCAACTCAAGAATATGTCAGAAAAAATATACTGGAAAGGGATAGAAGAAAAAGAACAATTAGAGGGCTATCGCGCCATCGCTGAAAAGGAGTTCGCTGAAGAATTGCCTATTCTTGGTTCTATTGCCGAATCTATCACCACCGAAAAATCGAGCAGAAAAGACTTTTTGAAAATGCTCGGATTCAGCACCACTGCTGCGGTTATTGCCGCTAGTTGCGAAATGCCGGTTCGTAAATCTATTCCTTATATATGGAGACCTGAAGAAATTGCTCCGGGTATTGCCAACTATTACGCTTCTACTTTTTACCAAGGTGGCGATTACGGTGCGGTATTAGTAAAGACAAGAGAAGGTCGTCCAATCAAAATTGAAGGAAGAGCCGCAAAGAATGCAAGAATTACCAAGGGCGGAACCAGTGCACGTGCGCAGGCTTCTGTTTTGAGTTTATATGATGGAGCGCGTTTCCGCAATCCGAAAAGAGGAAAAGAAAACATTACGTGGGAAACTGCGGATAAGGAAATAGGAGAGAAGTTGAAAGCCGCTGCTGCATCAGGCAAAGTAGTTTTGTTTTCTTCTTCTGTAATTTCTCCTTCCACCAAAGCAGTTATTGCTGAATTTGGAAATTCATTAGGTGCCGGCAAGTTTGAGCACTTGGTATATGATGGTATTTCTTATTCAGGAATGCTCGATGCTAATGAGAAATCATTCGGCAAGCGTTTAATTCCTTCTTACAACTTTGGCGCGGCTAAAGTTATAGTAGGAGTTGGAGCAGATTTCTTAGGAACATGGTTATCGCCTGTTGAATTTGCTAAAGAATATTCTGCAAAAAGAAAAGTAAGCAAAGAAAGCAGCGACATGAGTCGTCATATTCAGATTGAATCAGTGCCTACTATTACCGGTTACAAGGCAGATACCCGTATATCGCAAAAGCCAAGTGAAATGCATGCCTCGCTGGTTGACTTATATAACATAGTTACCGGTGCAGGAAGTTCTAAAAACGAAAAGATAAACAAAGCGGGTAAAGAATTGCTTGCAGCAAAAGGAACTTCATTAGTAGTTTGCGGAAGCAACAATACCGATGCTCAATTGATTACCAATGCTATCAATAACGCCCTCGGCAACTACGGAACTACTATCACTTGGGACAGACCATACAACACTAAACAAGGTTCTGATAAAGCAATTACTTCATTAATTGAAGGATTGAATGACGGCACTATCAAAGGTGTTTTATTCTATGAATCAAATCCGGTGTTTACTTCTCCTGTAAAAGGATTAGCTGATGCATTAAAAAAAGCAGAAGTATCGGTTTCTTTCGCTAACCGCGTTGATGAAACGTCAATCGCTTGTTCATATATTCTTCCCGATAACCACTGGTTAGAAAGCTGGAACGATGCTGAACCTAAAGGAGGAATTTTAAATACTACTCAACCTACTATTTCAAAATTATTCGATACCCGTCAGGTGCAGGATACTTTATTGAAGTGGGCAGGAAAAGAAGGAACTTATTATGAGTTCTTACAAAAATATTGGGAGTCTAACTTCTACGGAAAACAATCTACTTATAATGGCTTTTGGGCTTTCTGGGATAACGCCATTGCTGATGGTGAAGTAGAATTGCCTGCAACTGGCAGTGCTTCTTACAATGGTGCTGGAGTTTCTGAAGCAGCAGCTGCATTTGCTTCTGCAGGTAACAGTTTAGGAGATGTGCAGGTTCGCTTCTATGAATCAATTGCGATAGGCGATGGTTATTGGGCGGATAATCCGTTCTTACAGGAATTACCGGATCCGGTTTCTAAGGTTACCTGGGGTAATTACATTATCGCGAACCCGCGTTGGATGAACAAGAACGGTTACAACATTGACCCTGATTTTAAAGCCAAAGAATATGCGGTTGCGAAACTTACTGTAAACGGACAATCAATAGAATTGCCGGTGGTAGGTGTTCCTGGAACTCCTGAAGGAGTTTTTGGTGTGGCATTGGGTTATGGCCGTGAGGCAGTTGCACATCCTGAATTGAGTGTGGGTAAAAATGCTTTCCAGTTGTTGGGTAAAGGCGGTGATAATTTTGTTTACGCAGCTAAAGCCACAATCGAAAAAACGGGTAAGGTTGAAAAAGTAGCGATTACACAAACGCACTTTAATATCACCATGAAAGATTTGGGTGGTATTAAAACAAGAAAGACAGTTAAAGAAACCACACTTCACGAATACAAGAAAGACCCTGCCGCAGGTAACGAAGACCGCAAGGAAATTCTCGAAGAAATGGTAACGCTTTATTATGAGCATGAATATCCGGGACATCACTGGAGTATGGTGGTGGATTTGAATAGTTGCACCGGTTGTGGTGCTTGTGTTACTGCTTGTAATGTAGAAAATAACGTTCCTGTGGTTGGTAAAGACCAGGTTACACGTAGCCGCGAAATGCACTGGATGCGTATTGACCGTTATTACACCGGTGAAACAGATAATCCGGATGTGGTATTCCAGCCAATGCTTTGTCAGCATTGCGATAACGCACCTTGCGAAAATGTTTGTCCGGTTGCCGCAACCAATCACAGCAGCGAAGGTTTGAATCAAATGGCTTACAACCGTTGTATCGGAACAAGATACTGCGCTAACAACTGTCCTTATAAAGTTCGCAGATTTAACTGGTACGATTTCCAACAGGCAGATGCTTTCGATAAGCAATATGGAACCAGCAATGATATGAATGTAGCTTCTGAAACATTGGGCTTACACGAACCATTGACAAGAATGGTGTTGAACCCTGATGTTACTGTTCGCTCACGTGGTGTAATGGAAAAATGTTCTTTCTGTGTTCAGCGTTTGCAAGGTGGTAAACTGAATGCCAAGAAAGAAAACAGAGTATTGAGAGATTCTGACATTGTAGTGGCTTGCCAGTCGGCTTGTCCTGCTGATGCGATCACTTTCGGTGACAGAAACAATAAAGAAAGTGCGGTTACAAAATTATTCCACGATGAAAGAGCATTCGGAGTAATTGAAGAAACCCACTCTATGCCAAACGTGTTGTATTTGACTCAGGTTCGTAACAGAGAAGAAGAGAAAAACTATCAAGTGATTGATTACTATAACGAGAAAGCATAAGGATTTGAAACTGATTAACTGATTTTCTAATTAACTGATTAACTTTTTAAAATGCACGCATACGAATCAGAATTTCGGGAGCCGCTCATCAATGGTTTAGATAAAACCTACACCAAAATTACCGATGATTTAGTCGCTCCTACTGAAAGAAACTCAACCATGTGGTGGATTGCTATCCTGCTTACAGGAGCAGGAGCCGCTTTCTTCGTTTTCTGTTTAGGCTGGACCGTTTGGTTCGGTATCGGAACATGGGGATTGAACAAAACCGTTGGTTGGGCATGGGATATCACCAACTTCGTTTGGTGGATCGGTATCGGTCACGCGGGAACCTTGATTTCAGCGATTCTTTTATTGTTCCGTCAGCGTTACAGAACGGGTATCAACCGCGCGGCAGAAGCGATGACGATTTTCGCGGTAATTTGTGCGGGTATGTTTCCTATCTTCCACATGGGAAGAGTTTGGGATGCAGGATTTATCTTTCCTCTTCCAAACACGAGAGGTCCACTATGGGTAAACTTCAACTCTCCGCTTCTTTGGGACGTATTTGCAATCTCTACTTA
>JAPLES010000054.1 GCA_026391075.1 Bacteroidota bacterium
GGTAGATTGCAATGAAATTATGAATGAAGTATTGGCCGATCTCAATTTATTAATTCAAAATGCTGAAGCTAAAATCAGTGTGGCAAAATTGCCGATTTTAATGGCTTACCCGATAGAGTTGAAGCAACTGTTTCAAAATTTGCTTACGAATGCAGTTAAGTTCATACACAAAAATATTGTCCCCGAAATAAACATAAGTGCGGAGCTAAAAAACGATGTATGGCAATTTGCATTTGAAGACAATGGAATAGGTATAGAAGATGCGGATAAAGAAAAAATATTTGATTTGTTTCAGCGAGTGCATAATCGAAATGAATATGAAGGTAGCGGTATTGGATTGGCCTACTGTAAAAAAATTGTTGAACTTCACCATGGAAATATTTGGATAGATTCAACACTTGAAAAAGGAAGCTCATTTTATTTTACTATTTCAACGAGTTAATTAATGCAGCGGAAATTAAAGCGAGTTTTACTGGTAGATGATGATGCTAATCATATTCAAGAAAGGCTCATCAAAAAGCACGGATTTGCCGAGAACATTGATAAAGTGTGGAATGGTATTGAGGCACTAGAGTATTTAAATCGTTGTGTTGCACAACATGACCCATTGCCCGAAATTATTTTTCTTGATCTCAATATGCCTAAGATGGATGGATGGGCTTTTCTTGAAAAGTATAGCCAACTGGGTGTTGAAGTGAAAAAGAAAATAGAATTAATCATTCTAACTTCGTCAATCAATCCTGATGATGCTGAGCGCGCAAGTCGTAACCCCGAAGTAAAAGGATATAAAAACAAATTTCTTGACAAGCAGCAACTCGAAGAAATTTTGAAGTTAATGCCTACTTAATTTCTACTTACAAATACCTTTCTTGAATAATACGAAGGTGGTGTAACTCGTGTCCGCAGATAATATAACCGAGAGCACGAACGGAGATTTCTTTTCCGTTAGCATGACCGCTTCGCATACTTATTTCATCAGTAAGATTTTCGAAAAGTGAAATGCTAGCTCCGCGAACATTATTATGTTCTTTGATGAGTGATTCTAAATTTCTTTCATCTACATGGCTTTCCGTAGCCCAAAAATTTTCATCGAAACCCGACAGTTCAGTTTTGTCGTTACGAGCAAAACGCAAGGCCCGATAAGCAAAAACTCTCTCCGCATCTGTTAAGTGAATAAGAACTTCTTTGATGCTCCATTTTCCATCGGCATACCTATAGTTCAATTTCTGTTCAGGAATTTCGCCTATTAAATCGTTCCAGATTTTTGCAATTCTCTTTAGTGCTAACACTAAATCATCTTCGTTTACTAACTTAACGTAAGTTTGAAAATAAGGTGCATATTCAGAAATCGTAGGTCGTGTAATGGGCATATTTTATTTATAAATAGTGAACCAATAATGATAGCCAGGGTTTACCGTGCCACTGTAATACTCTAATGAAATTTTGCGAAGTAAAGTATCATACATGCACGATTTAAATGAAGAGTCAATAGGCAAAATCCCTTGGTCGCCATAATGAAAAAATACATCATCAGGATACGGCAGCATATCGGGAAGCCAGCCTGCGGCAGTACAAACTACATGAAGTTTATTCGGATTTATTTTTGAAATAACAACTGTAGTATTGAAAATAGTATCCGTAATTAACAGAGACCATTTGGTAGAATGAAACTGTGCAGTATAGGTTCCTTTGATACTGTCTCGTGTATCAACTATCTTGAAACTTCGGGTATCAGAAAATAAAATTTCACCGGCATTTGGGTCGGCTTGAACTCGCCAGTAGTATGTCTTTCCTAAATCGAAAAGTGAAACACCATTAAAGTTTACTTGCTGTGTATTTATTGATGAATCAAGAAGCATAGTTGCAAAACTTGCATCAGCGGCTATTTGTAATCGCGTACTAAAGATGTTGAAGTTCTCCCAGGTAAAGGGAATTTGATTGAGATAAACTTCACCGGCATCGGACGGGGAAAGAAGTTTTACCCGACTTAAAAACGTGGTTAACTTCGGTTTACATCCCGAAACTGAAACCAAAAATAAAAAGCATGCAATCCGTTGAATCAAACTCATACATAGAACAATATAGATAGAAGAGGGTTAAACAAAAACTTGAGTTGCAAACACCAGTTTAGTATGAAGTAGCTGAAATTGTTCAGTCATTTCTAGTCGGCATCTTCCGAGTCAAAGCGGCTTACTTCCAATATTCCTTCTAATGCGTTAAGGCGCGCAGTCAAATCTTCAAGTTCAGCAGTATCGTGCACATAAACCATAATTCGTCCTTCAAAAACTCCGTCTTCGCTGTCGAACGAAATCGAGCGCATATTCAAATTCATTTGACCAGTAATAATATTTGTGATTTTGTTGACCAAGCCCACATCATCTAAACCGGTAAGTTTAATTCCCGTGAGGAATGCAATTTCATGTTGCTTGGTCCATTTGGTTTTAATAATGCGGTAGGCATACTTGCTCATCATCTGTACGGCATTCGGGCAATTGGTGCGGTGAATTTTTATTCCTTCATTGATAGTCAAAAATCCAAACACATCATCACCCGGAATTGGGTTGCAGCAAGGCGCAAACTTGTAATCAATCTTATCAGAACTTTCACCCATGATGAGCAACTCGGCATTTTTTTGAAGTGTTTGCTTAATTGCATCATCAATGTTTTGTTTGATTTCAACCTGTGGAGGTTTGGGGAGTTTTATTTTTCCGCCTATTACATCAAACTTGCTTAACTCGGTTAAATCAATCTTCTTATTGGCTATGCTGAAATACAAATCGAGCGGAGAAATAACTTTAAAGAAATTCATGAGCAACAAAATGTTGGCTTCGCTCGGTTCTATTTTTAGTTGTTTCAGTTTACGTTCAAGTGTATCTTTTCCTTCACTCGAAATTTTCTTTTTGTCTTCTTTCAAAGATTGTTTGATAACTGAACGGGCTTTGGCAGTTACCACAAAATTCAGCCAGTCTTCATTAGGAACTTGTTTATTGCTTGTCAAAATTTCAACCTGGTCGCCATTTTTTAAAACGTGACTAAGTGGAACTAACTTCGTGTTCACTTTTGCACCAATACATTTTTTTCCAACACCGCTATGAATTTCAAAAGCAAAGTCTAGCGCAGTTGCACCTTTGCGCAAGCGCAGCAAATCGCCTTTAGGAGTGAATACAAAAATTTCTTCGCTAAAAAGCTCATGTTTAAAATCATTCACCACATCCAATGCTGATGTATCTGCATTGCTCAATACACCATGAATTTTTTCGAGCCATTCATCAAGCGCATTGTCTGAACTTCCTTCTTTATATTTCCAGTGTGCGGCAAATCCTTTTTCGGCAATTTCGTGCATACGCTCGGTGCGTATTTGAATTTCCACCCATTTTCCGGTGCTGCTCATTACGGTAGTATGCAAGGCTTCGTAACCGTTTGTTTTCGGATTGCTGAGCCAGTCGCGCAAGCGGTCAGGATTAGGATGATAAATATCGGTGATCGCAGAATACACTCCCCAACAATCGCTTTTCTCTTTGTCGACTGAACTCGATTTTAGAATGATTCTGATGGCGAACAAATCGTAAATCTCTTCAAATGGAACGCCTTTGTTTTTTATTTTACTGAAAATTGAGTAGATAGATTTCGGGCGGCCATAGATGTCGAATTTAAAATCGCGTTTCTCTAATTCCTCTTTCAAAGGCTTAATAAAATCGCTGATAAATTTTGCGCGTTCACGCTTTTTCTCTTGAAGCTTCGAAGCAATGTCTCGGTATAAATCGGGCTCGGTATATTTGAGCGATAAATCTTCCAGCTCAGTTTTAATGGCATATAAACCCATGCGGTGGGCCAGTGGTGCATAGAGAAAAGATGTTTCACTCGCAATCTTCAATTGCTTTTCGCGCTTGAGCGAATCAAGCGTGCGCATGTTGTGTAAGCGGTCGGCAAGTTTGATGAGGATAACACGAATGTCATCATTGAGTGTAAGCAGAAGTTTGCGAAAGTTTTCTGCCTGTATAGAAGAGTTTAAATCAAATACGCCTGAAATTTTTGTGAGGCCATCAACAATCTTGGCTACTTCTTTATTAAACGTTCTTTCTACTTCTTCCAGTGTGACTTCGGTATCTTCAACGGTATCGTGGAGCAATGCGCAAACTACTGAAGTAGCATCTAAACCCATTTCTTCACTTACAATTTTTGCCACTGCTATAGGATGAAGCACATAGGGCTCTCCGCTTTTTCTGCGCATATCCTTATGGCTTTCCATTGCCAGTTCAAAAGCTTCACGCACCATTTTTTTTTCTTGTGGCGAAGCATTCTTGCGCAGCGAACGCAACAAGCTGCGATACTCTTTGAGTATCATTTTTTTCTCTTGTTCAAGATTTATCTCGGTAGTTGGTTCCATGTTTCTAAGCTACGAAATTATTTTTTGTAGCTGAATGGTTAACAGCATAACTGACAATTAGTTTGCCTACCGTACATAAAAAAGCCCGCAAGCGCGGGCTTTTCAAATCTATTGTCTAGTATCTAATGTCTATCGTCTGTACTCAACAAAAATGCTCGAACACTTTTTTCAAATGTTCAGAAAGCGTTGATGCAGTGTTCCCTTCAATTTGATGCCGCTCTACAAAATGAACTAGTTTTCCGTCTTTGAATAATGCCATAGAGGGTGATGATGGAGGATAAGGCAGTGTATATTCACGCGCTTTGTTTACGGCTTCTTTATCTACTCCGGCAAAAACAGTTACCATTTTTGTAGGAAGTTTTGTTCCTGTGGAAACGGCATCTTTAATTGCGGGGCGGGCAGAACCGGCTGCGCATCCGCAAACTGAATTGAACACTAAAAAAACACTTCCTTGTGTTTGTGTCAATGCAATATCTACATCGGCAGGGGTTAATAAATCTTCAAAGCCGAGGGATGTTAAGTCGGCTTTCATTGGGGCTACAAGTTCTTGAGGATACATAGTTTTTGGAATTTTGAATTAGGAATGTTGAGTGCTGAATATTTAGTTCTTGAGTTTTGAATTTTTTTTTGCTGTTTTTGAAGAGGCTGTCATAATACTTATCAATTCATCGGCTTCTTTCCAAAGTGTAGCTGCAATTTCCCGTTTAATTAGTTTGCTTTCTACCATTAGTTCTATCCAAAATTGTGTTTCATCTGCTTCTTCAATAACAATTGCAATTTTATTAATAAAATCAGCTTGAGATTTTGCTCTTCATGCAGCTCTATAATTTGCTCCTACAGATGTGGCTGAACGTAGAACTTGTCGACCTAGCACTTCTGATACCATATTCTTTGGTAAGCCGATTACCAAATTTACTATTGCTAAAGAGAATTTTTTTGTCCTGTCTTTTAAGTTGTTTGTAGTAGTCATATGCTTACGTATTAAATTCAGCAATCAGCATTCTTAATTCAGCATTACATAAATCCCAATTCCAGTTTTGCTTCTTCGCTCATCATTTCCTGATTCCATGACGGTTCAAATACAAGTTCGATGGTCACTTCGTTTACTCCATTTACCGATTTTACTTTTTGTTCAACATCGCCAGGCAACGTTCCAGCTACCGGGCAATTAGGTGAAGTGAGCGTCATAACAACCTCCACATTAAAATCAGGAAACACATTGATTTCGTAAATCAACCCGAGGTCGTAAATGTTTACGGGTATTTCGGGGTCGAATATTGTTTTCAATATATCGACAATGGAGGTCTTGACTTGTTCTTCGGTTATTACTTCGCTCACAGCAAGCGCGAATTTAGACTAAATCTAAATATATGAAAGCGCATTCTGAATTCTGTTTTTTTATAAACCCAAATCATAAACCATTCGTGCTTGAACACCTTTAGTTTTCTTCACCCACTGAAGCGTTTTGTAAACTTCATATTGTTCGCCTAACTCTTCTTTTACCCAATTGGTTTTTGCTTCGCCAAAACTTTCAGCAATTTTTTCTTGCCAATTTTTTTCTTCAGGATATGCTTTGGTGTAGAAATCTTTGAGGTTGGCAGTTTTAGCAGCGTAGGCAATAGCTTCATCCAAGCCGCCAATTTCATCTACTAAACCAATTTCAATTCCTTGATTGCCTGTCCAAACTCTTCCTTGAGCAATGGTTTCAATATAGGCAGTGTCCATACTGGCGGTTCCAACTTTCTTAACGAGTTGACTCCTTCCATCTGCAACACGCGATTTAAATTCAGCATAAGTTCTCTCTACGTTGCGTTGTGCAAATGCAGATTCTTCTGCATCTAATGGCGAAGTGATTCCACCTAGCACTCCGTGTTTTGTAACTTTAACTTCATCCATCGTAATTCCGAATTTATCATTCAGCATTTTTTTTGCGTTCGGTATTAATCCAAAAACACCAATAGAACCTGTGATAGTATTCGGCTGTGCAAAAATACGATTGCCCATGCACGAAATATAATAACCACCCGATGCCGCTACATCGCCATAAGAAACAATCAGTGGTTTTTCTTTTTTAGCTAAAGCCAATTCGCGCCACATTACATCACTGGCTAATGCGCTTCCGCCCGGTGAATTAACCCGCAATACAATTGCTTTTATTTTTTCGTCTTTGCGCAGTTTGTTGATGAGTTTCGCAAATTTAGTTCCACCTATTTGCCCGTCATCGCCATCGCCATCTACAATTTCGCCTTCGGCATATACTACAGCTATTTTGCTGCCTTCAGTTTTCTTGTCGATTGTAGTTACATATTTGTTGAGGTCAACAATTTCCAAATCTTTCTTTTTGTCAACGCCAACTTTCTCTTTCATTTTATCAATCAACTGGTCGTAGTAAACCACATCGTCAATCAGTTTTAACTCTTTATCTTTTTCAGGAGTTTCAGCCGAAAGATTATTCACGATGCTGTTAAGTGTAGCCGTGTCGAGCTTTCTTTCTTTCGCAATTTGCGATAGAAAATGATTGTAAACATCGCCATAAATGTGCATTAACTGTTTGCGGTTAGGGTCGCTCATGTTCGTTCTTATGAAAGGTTCGATAGCGCTTTTGAATGCACCGCAATGAAAATCCTGCACTTCAATACCGAGTTTATCGAACATGCCTTTGTAATACATAATTTCTCTGCCGAAACCTTTGAGCTCCATTCCGCCATTCGGATTGATAAAAATCTGGTCGCCAGCAGTGGCGAGGTAATATGCTTTTTGCGAAAGCACTTCACCGTAACCGTAAACAAACTTTCTGCCTTTTTTGAAATCAATCAGCGCATCGCGAATGGCTTCGAGTGTTGCAAAACCGTTTTCGTTATAACCTAATTGCAGATAAATTCCCTTGATGTTGTCATCGGTCTTCGCTTTTTTAATGCATTCACGAATCTCGGTTAAACCAACTGCTTTACTTGGTTTTAAATTGCCGATAGATAAACCTGCAAAGGGATTATCATTGGTAATTTCGGGTATTTTATAATTGAGGTCGAGTTTTAAAACAGAGTTAGCTTCAACGGTTGCTTTTTTATCGCCACCTGCCGATGCAGCAATGCCAATTAAAATTAAAACGCTGATTACAATGAATAAAAAAATGCCGAACACCGTGGCAAAAGTGAATTTGAAAAACTGTTTCATGACTGAACTATTTGATGTTGTGTGAAGAGATGTTTAATTCGGGCTGCAATAATAATAATTTGAGAAGTATGGAAACCGCTTACCTTTTGCTGGGCACCAATGAAGGAGCGCGCGAAAAAAATTTGCAAAAAGCAAAGGAGTTGATTGAAAAAGACTGCGGAAAAATCATTCTCAGTTCTTCAGTTTACGAAACAGAGGCCTGGGGTTTGAAAGAACAAAATAGCTTTCTGAATGTAGCGGTGAGTATTTCAACCTTGCTTGATGCTCATTCTTTATTAGCGGCTTTAAAAAATATTGAAATGCAAAGCGGACGAACCCAAACCGTAAAATGGGGACCGCGTGTAATTGATATTGATATTCTGTTTTATGGAAATGAAACAATGAATGAAACTGATTTGAAAATTCCGCATTCGTTCATAGCAGAAAGAAGGTTTACGCTTGTTCCTTTAAATGAAATTGCAAGGGACTTTGTTCATCCGGTTTTAAAGAAAGCAATGAATGAGTTGCTGAAACAATGCAAAGATGAAAGTGAGGTGAGGAGATATTAACGTGTTACCGCCAACCTCTTCATAATATCACCCAACTCACCTTTAGGAATTGCAGCAATAAGTTTTTGCGTGTATTCGCGCTGCGGGTTGTTGTAGATATCATCGCTTATACCCATCTCTTCAATTTTTCCTTTGTTCATTACCACCATTCGGTCGCTCATGAATTTAACTACCGATAAATCGTGGGAGATGAAAATGTAGGTGAACTTAAATTCTTCGCGCAGTTGAATCAAGAGATTCAACACTTGTGCCTGCACCGAAACATCGAGAGCTGAAACTGATTCATCGCAAATAATAAACTTAGGATTAAGCGCGAGTGCGCGTGCAATACAAATACGCTGACGTTGCCCGCCCGAAAATTCGTGAGGATAGCGATTGAAATGCTCTGGCTTCATATTTACTTTGTTGAGTAAGTCGAGCACTTTCTCCTTGCGAATTTTTTCGTTGGCATGAATGCCGTGCACGGTCATGGGCTCCATGATTGCATTGCCAATGGTAATGCGCGGATTGAGCGATGAGTAAGGGTCCTGAAAAATTATCTGCATGTTTTCACGCAGCTTCATCATATCTTTTTGCCCCTGCTCGAGAACGTTTTTGCCATCAAAAATAATTTCTCCACTGTGTGTAGGCACTAGGCGAAGAATGGTTCTTCCTAAAGTAGTTTTGCCACAGCCCGATTCACCTACTAAGCCAAGTGTTTCACCTTCATGCACATCGAACGTTACATCGTCCACTGCTTTTACATAGTCGGTAGGTTTGCCCAAAAAGTTTTTGCCCATGGGGAACCACGTCTTCACATTCTTTAATTGAAGAATAGTTTTAGCCGCCATCACTTTCTCTCTGCGCGCGCTTGTAACTTCATCTGAAATTACCACCGCGTTAATCGCATCGGCAACAGAAGTATGTTTTTCTATCACCGTACCATCTTCTTTCTCTTCCATAAAATCAACTACTGTAGGCAATTTGCTCAAACGTTTTCCCAATGGCGGACGACACGCAAGCAAACTCTTGGTATAAGGATGTTTCGGGTTTCCAAAAATCTCCAACACCGTTCCCTGCTCCACAATCTTTCCTTTATACATCACCAACACACGGTCAGCAATTTCTGCAATTACACCCAGGTCGTGTGTGATGAACATAATTGAACTGTCAATTTCGCCTTTCAACTTCGCCATCAAATCCAAAATAGTTGCTTGCACCGTTACATCAAGCGCGGTGGTTGGTTCATGCAATTTCACTTTCTCGAACATGGCAAGTGTAATTTCAATTGCCTTTTGTTTCGAAACTTTCTGGTGTAGAATAATGGCCTCCATTACTTGCTCTCCGCATTTAAATACGGGATTAAGAGAAGTCATGGGTTCCTGAAAAATCATGGAAATTTCATTGCCACGGAACTTGCGCATTTCCTCTTCCGAAATTTTGGTGAGGTCAACCTTGGTTCCGTCCTTCTGATAAAAATTTATTTCGCCACTCGCAATTCTTCCTGGTGGATTTGGAATTAACCGCATCACCGAAAGTGAAGTCACTGATTTACCCGAGCCCGATTCGCCTACTATTCCAATCGTTTCGCCACGGTTAAGCGTAAACGAAATATTGTTCACTGCTTTTACAATGCCGTCATCGGTTTTAAATTCGGTTACCAAGTTTTTTACTTCCAGTAATATTTTTCCTGTATCGCTCATGTTGAATTTTGTATTGTCTAGTGTCTAATGTCTGGTGTCTCTTGTCCTGCTTCGGGCTAAAAATATTCTTAAACGGCAACTTTGCAAAAGGAAAGAAAACGGTTCTAGTTCTCGTAACTTTGTGATGCCAGTTGACAGGCATACTTTATATACAATACACCTGTTGTAAGTATTGATTTCAAAAACCAAACAACGAGTTTTGTGTGGCGTAAAATGATGGATTAATTCATACACCATGCCTTTCCACATTTCGGTTTCTAAATATTTTATGTCTGCTATTGGAATGTTGAGTTTATGCCTGTTCGGTTTAGAATCAGCAGGACAAAAACATTATAACGTGGACGGTGAGGCCACTGCTTATATGAGTATTCGCTCGCCTAAAGAGATTAGTGCCTTAGCTTACGCTTCCATTTATTACAAGAAAAATTATTGGGAAGCGCGATATAATTATGAGGATGTAAAAACTGTTTCATTTTTTTGGGGACATCCGTTTTATATTTCAGAAAAAATGGAGTTGGAAATTATTCCATCAGTTGGGCTTAGTTTAGGTAACTTTATAGGAGGCAGTTCTGCCTTACAGTTGAATGCCGAGAGCAATAGTTTCGAGGTATATTCGCTTAATCAGTATTCGCTTTGTTTTACAGATGTGCACAGAAGTTTTTTCTTTAACTGGACAGAAGCGAAGTATAAATTTAAAAAGGTAGTAAAGTTGGGAGTCGCTTTGCAATATACCGAGTCAATGCCACAAAAAAATAGTGAAGAAGTAAGCGAATCAACGCATCAGGTAGATGTAGGACCGGTCATAGGATTTGAATACAAGAAATTTTATTTGTGCGGCTATTTTTTCAACCTATGGGAACCGGAACGTAATTATGCCATTGGGTTAACTTATAGATTTCATTAGGTTGAAGTGTAGTAATCTTAGGAACGATTTAACTGTTTCATCAATTCCTCTTCATCTGTTTTATGGTTTCTGTTCAGCGGTATGCTTTCAACAAATGTAAAAGTGTCGGGCACCATGGCATAATGAATTTTATGGGCGCAAAAGTTTTTCAAAAAAACCGTCTCATATTTTTTATCTGAAATAATAAAGGCGTGAATTGCTGTAACTGAATTTTTAGTTGAAGTAATTATGGCCAACTGTTTTACTCCTTCCAAAGTTTTTAATCCATTTTCAATTTCTGCCGGTTCAATACGATATCCGTTTCGTTTTATCATTCTATCGGCTCTTGAAATATAGGCGTAGTTGCCGCCAAAGACTTTCTCTACCACATCTCCAGTGGCGTAAAATTCATTTCCATCAATTGATTCAAAACAGTTTTTGATGTCCTGCACATAACCTCGCATCAAGGTCTTTCCCCCAATTAAAAGTGTGGTGCCTTTTTCTGTTTCCTGCAATTTCATCAACGAATAATTGCAAGGTTTGCCAATAGGAACCGACTTGTTGTATTTTTCCTCTTCCTCAAAATTGATATGGTAATACATGCACACATTGGTTTCGGTAGGTCCATACAGATTATAAAACTCAGCGTTTGGAAAATAATTTTTCAAACGCTTTACCGTTTCCCACCGCAAAACTTCGCCTGCTATTAAAACAGACTTCACTTCAGTGAAATCATATTTCTCCATTCGTCCTGTTTCCATTAACCAGTTGAAGAAAGTAGGAGTGGAATAAATAATTTCAATTTTACTTTCAGAAATAATTTGAGCCATCAATCGGCTGTTAGCGGTTTCTGTTTCATTTGTAATCAGTAATGAAGAAGCATGAACTAGCGGTACAAATAAATCATGTATCGATAAATCAAATTGAAACGGAGCAATCGAAATGAACTTCGTTTTATTTTTTGCCGCAAAAGTTTCAGCACACCAACGCACAAAAACGATCACACTTTCATAGCTGTGCATTATTCCTTTAGGAGTTCCTGTTGAGCCTGAGGTGAAAAGAATATAGGCTAGATCCTCGTTGTATATTTTGTAATCGGTAAACACGAACAGTTTGTAGTCTGTTTCAAAATCACAAATTGTAAACGCTGTTTTAGTGTTGGTTAATGCCGCACTCAATCCTTCCACAAATTTTTCCTGGACAATAATTGCCGATGGTTTTGCTTGTTGTAAAATGGTTAGTATGCGTGAAAGGGGTGAACGTACATCTATGGGTAAATAAGCTTTGCCACTTAACATTACGCTATGTAGGTGTAGCACAGCCGTGTTATTTTTTTCAGAATACAAAGCTACCACCGATGAAGGTGGAAGAGTAGCTATTGATAATTTTCCAACTGTAGTTCGAATGAAAGATTGCGCTTGACCGTAACTGAGCGTTTTACCTTTTGTGATGAAGAGGAATGGCTGTTCAGGATATAGTTTGTCGGGTTCTTCAAACAGTTGAAAAAAAATCTGCTTGGCTGTCATCTTGAAAGTTTACGCAGTAAGAAGGCCGTAAAAATATTTACCGAATCTAGATTGTCAGCAGTTACTTCATGTGCTTTGCATTCAATTTTCAGTTCCTCCTCAAAATGGTTGATCATTTTTAAGGTACTGATAGAGTCCATCAATCGGCTGCTCACTAAAGGCGTATCGTCATTAAAATCTTTCGGCAATTGAGAGCCGAAAATATTTTGGGTAATGTAATGTCTTACGGAGTTTTTGATTTGTTCTTGGTCCATTTTGTTGTATCGAGTAAGTGATTTGATGAGTCGGCAAGTAAATTATAAAATGATTGCGCAATTAGAAAATGTCCCAGTTTATTCGGGTGAGTATCTGTTTCGCTCATCGTAATAATTCTACCTTTAGTATTTGCATATGCGTTGTTGAGTACATAAGTTTCAAAACCTGCTGCAACAGCAAGTGTTCTTACTTCGTCAATTTTTTGAGGTGTCAGCAAATCGCTAGTAGTAGGAAGAAAAACCCAAACGGGTTTTATGTTTTGCTTTTTGCATTGGTCAATAATGCCTTTGTAACAGAAGGCTGTAATAGCCGGCATAAACGGAAGTAAACGTTCTTTAATTTCCAATCTGCTTTGATGTTGGTTTACTCCGGCTTGATGTTTTATTTCTTTCAGAAAATCATATTTCAAATCAGTCGCGTTTTTGATGTAGCGGCAGAAAAAATTATTGAAGCGTCTTAACTCATCGGTGTGTGTAAACAGTATAATTTCATCGGGCTTAAAAGAAGGAACAATCTTTTGCATCAATTCAAATTGTTGCACTACACAATATCCGCCCATTGAAAAATTAAGCATTTCTACTTTTTCATTTGGATTAGCAGCATTAAGTTTTTGCTCAGTTATCGACTCAAAAACTTCAGTATCGCCTACTCCCATTCCTAATTCATAGGAAGTGCCGAGCAAACAAATTCTAAATGTACTATCGGGTTTTGCAAAAGCATATTCTTTGTCGCGTAGCCCAAAACTATTGGTAGTAATTACATGTTCGTTATAGACCAACAATTTATTGGGAGCAAATTTTTGAAGAAGCAAATCATTGGTGCGAACTGTAATTTCGTCAAGCGAATTAAATCTGCGGGAACGTTTCAAACTAATTTCCCAGTTAGCTCCGGTATTCATAATTGATTCATAATAACCCGCCTCATTCTTTTCCTGCTCTTGTGTACCTACTTTTTCAGGGTTCGTAATTACACTGAGCCACTTTGGGCTTTCTGTGTTTCTGTAAAAATATTGAAGCAAAAGAATTGTGGTGAGCAAAAGAATGATAACATAAGTTCCTTGTTCCTGTTTTATACTTTCTGTTTTTTGTTTTTGAAGAAAAAAAGAAACGGAAGCAAAGGTGAATACGCCAGTCAAAATAGCACAGGCTATTTTTAAGCCTTCGGCAAGGTCAACATTTGCTCCCTTGCTGAGGATGAAAAAAAATTCGGCAAGCGATTCCGATTTCCAGAGTAACCACAGCACAGACATTACTGAAAACACAACTAAAACACGGAACCCCTTTCTAATATTTTGCGCAAATGTTTTTTCTGTTTGTTGGTTATCTATTGAAACATCTTGAGCAGTTGAAGTAATAGCAACCAGCAAACCGAGTGAAAGCCAAAACAAAAAATCGGTTACCGAAGAACTAACCAAGCCTGTTATCCAGGTTTTCTGGTACCAATGAAAAAACCAAGAAAATAGGAACGTTGAAAAAAGGGCAATAAAAAAAGCATAACTACTTTTTTTGCGTATTTCGAAGTATACAGGGTAATACACAAGTTTCATCATAAACTCGCGCCAGTAAACATTCACTTTACGCCAGTAGCTTTTAAATGAATCGGCAAAAAGAAAAAGCCCGAAGGGATTTGGCAGTTGAAAACCAAAGAGTGTAACGCAACCAACAGAAAAAGTAAGTGTGGCCACTATTTTTAAAACTACCAGATAATTGCCAACAAGAAATGGTATGAGCGTGTTTAAATTGGTAACAGAATCTGTTGCAAAAACTGCAAGGCTGATTCTATGAAGAACAAAAAGAAAAACTCCCGAATACAAAAACCATAAAGCACGATTTGTATTCTCACGTGGATTGGCAGCTTGAAAACTTCGAACAAAAATTTTATAGTCAACTACCGGACCCAGTAGAAAAAAAAGATGGTTGAACGAAAATAGATAAGCAAGATTGAGCCAGTGGTTGGTATGTAAACTGTTATACTTGGTTTCATACAAAAGTAAAATGACTTTGAAAATTAAAATAGAGGCAGCAAATGGAATTACCAAATTTACGCTAGGCATGTAGATTAAATCGAAACGTAGCAGAAGCATACAACCTAGGAACAAAGTGGTGAGCAAAAGTTTGTAATTCCATGGTATAGAAATTGAAAACAAGAAGAACGGAATAAGCAGTAGCACAATTAAAACCGAACCGCTCAACCAGCCAAAGGCGAAATAAGTGCAAGTGATAAACAGGCTCAGATAAACTGCAGGCTTAAATCGCAAGGGAACTATTGCATAGAGCAAGTAGGCCGGAATAAGAAATAGCGGCAGGCTGTTTATTCCAGTATTGCTTTCAATTTTAAATTGTTTGATGATGAAGAACAAAAGACAAAGAGCAAGGGTGTTTAGCAATACCGCTACCACACGAGTTGTTTCTATTTTTATAGTTACAGGATGAACTACTTCAGGAAATATTTGATCAACTATTTTTTTCACGTTATTCCTCTATTTGATAGTTGAGTTGCTTGAGTAACGAAACGAGTTCTTTATCGCCATAAATAAATTTTAAATCATCAGCTGAAATAAATTCTTTCCAGCTACCGCTTTTGCCTTCTCTAAAAAAATTCTTGCCACTTCTATTCATGAATTCGCTTCCGTTGTAGTTTTCTGTTTGCTGTAAATTTTCAAAAGCGGTCAACTCTTTTATTTCGCGAGTGTCAAAATTTTCTAATGCAGTAAACGTACACAATTGTTGAAGCGTATGTTCGAAATTGTTTTTTATGTCTTCATAACGCAGAAACAAAATGCGATTTGGGTGGTCATTTGAAAAGTGTAATGCTTTAGAAACATGTTCTTTCCACGAACCGAAGGGTTCAGTTATCTCGTTGCTGCGAATGAATAAGGAAAAATCACCTTCAAACTCTTTCAACGCCAGTTTGTATTGGTAGAACGATACCAACACATCGCGGTAATCGCGCACGATGTAAATAGTTTTAGGAAAATGGGAGAGGAGTGCATCGTGTGTTTTTATGAAACGAGAAGATTTCATTTTATCAATCCAATCTTTTGACACATACACATCGGGAACAACTTTTTCAACTTCCTGAAAGCTCAGTTTGTTCTTGCTTCCGCTAATTAGGTAAGCTAAAATAAAACGCAGCCAAGTATTTCCCGACTTTGGATACGAAACAATAAAGGTGTCAGCTGTTTTAATTTCTTTCAACTGCAACATAAATGCACCGTGATTTATCCATCCTAGTTGATGCGGAAGCCAACGCAGATATTGCTTGAATAATCGGAAATTGCCAATAGGTGGTTTAGTTCCAGGCATAATCCGTTTTAAGGTAGTTAAACAATTGTTGATTGAATGGTTGGTAGTAGTTGCTCAACATTTTTTTTACAGGAACAGGCATTTCATTTGAATTCTCGCTTTTGTTGAAAAGTTCAAAATGATAATTATTGAATCGATCTAATTGTAAAAAATCAGTAACCAGATTCATGTTTTGCTGAGGGAACAGCAATAAATTTTCAGTAGCTAAGATCAGTAAATTTTTACCAAACAACTCTTTCCACGGTTTAATAAAATCAATATAAACACCTCGCTTTTTATAACTAAGTCGCTGGTAAACGTAGTTGTGAGCTTGTAGTGCTGGGGCAAATTTTGCTTGACTAAGCAATCGTTCTTCTTCTATCATTAATGCTTCTTCAAACGATAAATTTTCAAAACCGAATTTTACTGCCATCCGATAATTGGAATAAGCTCTTTCGACCGGATTGCGCAACAGTAAAATAATTTTTGCGTCAGGAAACTCTTTTTTCAATCGTTGAGCTGCCATTGGTGTATCAAAATAATTTGGTGTACCGTCAAAGGTAACTGCCTTTACTCCATACATTACTTCGTAAATCTTTTTATAAGCTATGTGCGGAAAATGAGCGCGATACCAGTTGATGCCTTTTTGGTGATGGATTTCGTTGTTGAAAAAATAGATGTCTTTACGTTGTGGAGGGATTATTTGAGGATGCTGTCCTGCATATTGGCAAAGCGAAGTAGTACCTCCTTTTTGCACACCGGCAATAAAAAATGATGGTAACATGCGGTGTGATGCGGTTAGATGAAAATACCTGTTTACTTTTGGAACGACATTATCGTCATATAATTTTTCGATATTGTAACCGCAAGTTTCAATCATTTAACTAAGATATAAGCAATTTCTAAAAGCATGAATTTTTCCGCTGCGCATGTCATTAATCCTGTTTCGGCCGATGAAAATGAAGAATTATTTACCACACAGCAAATAACTGTTCAAAGCATGTTGGCAGCAAAAAAATATTTCGAATTGCCGAATAATATACGCTTGTGCAGTATTGCAAAAAAAGAAATAGTAGCCAAATGTCATCCCGATTTTTTCGTGTTGCCGAATTTACAACGCGATATTTCGGATGTGTTGCCGGGTCAGCGTAAATCACTTCCTTTCTTAAAAGATATTTTACAAGCAGCAGGTAACCACACCAGCGAGGACTATATTATTTACACCAATCTGGATATTGCTTTAATGCCTTACTTTTATTCCACTATTGCAACGTATGTGGCTCAAGGGCATGATGCCATTATTATTAACAGAAGATTGCTTCACAACAAATTTGCTTCACAAAAAAATTTGAACATGCTATATGCCGAGGCCGGACGGGTGCACACCGGCTATGATTGTTTTGTGATGAAGCGTAGTTTGCTTTCAAAATTTATACTGAACGATATTTGTTTAGGAGCGCCACCTGTGTGCAACGATTTGTTCTACAACATATTCACCTTTGCTGAAAATCCAATTCTGTTAACTGATAAACATCTTACCTTTCATATCGGTTTTGAGCTCTATAAAGACTGGGGTTCATCAGCCATCGTAAAACACAATTACAGTGAGTTTTATAGAATGATAAAAGAATTATTTCCGCACATGAATATTTCCAAATTTCCGGGTGCCGATTTGAGTTTAATAAAGAGGCATTTTAAATGGCTTATGAATCCCACGTTCCATTACCCAACTATGTTGAAGTTAGATGCAAAAA
>JAPLES010000046.1 GCA_026391075.1 Bacteroidota bacterium
TAACCGATGTCAATGGAAACACCGCTACTTGTACACAAACAGTAACGGTAACAGATGATGAAGATCCAATTATTACTTGCTCATCTCAAACTTTAAGTGTTGATGCAGGATTATGTGGTGCGGCAAATACATCTTTAACTGCTCCTACAACTTCCGATAACTGCGGTGTAGCTACAGTAACGAATGATGCCCCATCTACTCTACCTGTAGGAACTACTACGGTGAATTGGACGGTAACTGATGTGAATGGCAATACAGCTACTTGTGCTCAAACTGTAACTGTTACTGACGATGAAGACCCTACTATTACTTGTCCATCTTCTGTTTCGGTAAATGCTGATGCAGGTTCATGTGATGCGACAAACATAAGTTTAGGAACACCTACCACTGCTGATAATTGCGGAGTAGCAACTACTACAAATGATGCTCCTTCATCTTTCCCAACTGGTAACACAACTGTTACTTGGACGGTAACCGATGTAAACGGAAACACCGCTACTTGCACACAAGTTGTTACTGTGGTTGATAATATTATTCCTACAATTACTTGCCCCGCTACTGTAAGTGTGAATGCAGATGCCGGTTCATGCACTGCTTCTAATGTTGGATTAGGAACTCCAACAACAAGCGACAACTGCTCTGTTGCCTCAGTTACTAATGATGCACCATCTACCTTCCCACTTGGCAGCACTACTGTTACTTGGACAGTAACCGATTCAAGCGGTAATACTTCTTCATGCGGTCAAACGGTAACTGTGTTGGATGCTGAATTGCCAACTATTACTTGCCCTGCAGATGTAACTACTACAGGTTGCGGTGCTACTTCAGTTACGCTAGGTACACCAACTACTGCTGATAACTGCAGTGTAGCTACAGTCACTAACGATGCTCCTGCTTTATTCCCATTGGGAACTACTTCGGTGGTTTGGACAGTTACAGATGGAAGCGGAAATACTGCTACTTGTACACAAACGGTAATGGTAACAGGTGGTGTAGATACTTCGATTGCAGTTAGTGGAAATACTTACACAGCCAACGCAGCGGGTTCAACATACCAATGGTATGATTGCGGTAATAACACCAACGTTTCAGGGGCTACAGGTCAAAGTTTCACCCCTACCACATCTGGTTCATATGCATTGATAGTTACAAGCGGTGGATGCACAGATACATCAGCATGTTTCCCTGTTATTGTTATAGGAATCAACAATGTTATTGTGAATGCTACATTGAAGGTATTCCCTAACCCTGCTACTGAAACGGTAAATGTTCAGGTAACAGGAACAATAAATGGAACTGCTAAGGTTCAGTTGTTTGATGTAGAAGGAAGACTGGTTCGCGATTTTGTTTATGAGAATATGAACGGCACTTATCCTATCTCTTTAATCAACTTGGCCGCTGACGTTTACGAATTGCGTATTACAACAGCCCAAGGTATTTGGAATAGCAAAGTGATGAAGGTTAACTAATCGAAAGAGAGTTCGAATAGAAATATACCGAAGGTTATTTTAAAAGCCTTTCGCAGAAATGCGAAAGGCTTTTTTTATGTAATAATTATTGATTTCTAAACTATTTGTATGTTCAAAATGGCATTTGAATAAAGCTCAAATGAAATTCTTTGAATACATTCACGCCATACAGGATTTCTAAAATTCTCCTATGATGCTAAAAAAACACACGAAAAAAATTACTTCGGTTTTTAACCAATGCATTTCATTCTGTTTTTGTATAAGTCAATTGTTTTTAGTTGATTTTATTTTTGCTTCACCTCCCATCTCGTTACCCACATGTTCCGGCTCGCCAATAATTTCGTGCGGTACAAATCTTAATCGAAATACCGATCTTGATTCTTGTTCAGCTGTAGTAAATTTTGTTTCACCCATAGGAACAAGTCCATGCGATGGAATTTGTAGCGCTACGAATACTACCGCCATTCATATTCCAGATACAACAGTAGTCTCTTCAATCATCAACATAAATTCATTTGTTGCCGGAAGTACCTTAGGTGGTCAAGTTTCTCTTCAAAGTATATGTTTGGATATCAGTCATGCTTTTGTTGGACAATTGAATGCAGCACTTGTTTCCCCAAGCGGAAATGGAGTTGCTTTATTCGAAAAACCAGGCTTGGGTAATAATGGATGCAATGGAGATAGTTTGAGCGTTTGCCTAATCCCGGGAACGGGTTATGGCTTAAATGATACAACAGCATGTGGTAATTACCCGGCATATAGTGGCAGTTATACGGGATCCGATGATTTAAATTTTCTGAATAATGGAAGCTCGGCTAATGGAGTTTGGACTCTATATATTTATGATGATTCTGTAGGAGTTGAAGGAACCCTTGTGCAATGGTCCCTTCATTTTACCACGAACACTATTACTACACAAACAGCGGGTTTACCAAGTGGAAGTGTTTTTCCTGTGGGGACTACCACTAATGGTTTTACGGCATTAGATGGTTTTGGAAATAGTTCAACTTGTAGTTTCAACATTGTAGTTACCGACACACAACGGCCTAAAATTACTTGCGTAAATGATACCTTCTCTTCCACTCCAACGCTTTGTGGAAAAACCGGAGCAGTGTTTACTATACCTACCACTTCAGATAACTGTGAAATTGCCTCTGCTATTAACAACGCACCAGCATTTTTTCCGGTAGGTAATTCTATTGTGACATGGACAATAACCGACATACACGGAAACACGGTAAGTTGCTTTGAAACAGTTACAGTAAGTGATATTGAAAATCCGATGATAACTTGCCCTGGAGATGTTTCGGTGAATGCGAGCGCAGGAATTTGTTCGGTGCCGAGTGTTAGTTTGGGTTTGGCTACTGCTTCCGACAATTGTGGAATTGATTCAATTACAAATAATGCGCCTTCCATATTTACATTAGGAGCAACAACCATTTTATGGTTAGTCACCGATGTTAATGGCAATAGCGCTACGTGTAATCAAACAGTTACAGTTATAGATAATCAAGCTCCCACAGTTTCTTGTTCGGCAAATATTACGGTTAATGTAGCGGCAAATAGTTGTGGTGCGAGCGTTGTATTGAGCAATCCAACTTATGCGGATAATTGTGGTGTAGCATCTGTTTCGAATGATGCACCTGCTACTTACTTTGGAGGCACTACTACTGTAGTTTGGACAGTTACAGATGTGAATGGAAATAGTTCAACGTGTAATCAAACAGTGACAGTTACCGATAATATTCAGCCCTTGATTACTTGCCCTGGAAATATTTCAGGAAACACAGATGCCGGTCAATGCACAGCATCGAATGTTGTCTTAGGAACTGCAAGTGTATCGGATAATTGCGGAGTACAGTCGCTAATCAACAATGCACCAACAATATTTAATTCAGGAATAAGTACAGTCATCTGGACGGTTACTGATGTTCACTCAAACTCAACTTCGTGTGCGCAAACAGTTACAGTTATAGATAATCAAGCTCCCACAGTTTCTTGTTCGGCAAATGTTACAGTTAATGTAGCGGCAAATAGTTGTGGTGCGAGCGTTGTGTTGAGCAATCCAACTTCTGCAGATAATTGTGGTGTGGCATCTGTTTTGAATAATGCACCTGCTACTTACACTGGAGGAATAACAACAGTGGTATGGACAGTAACAGATGTAAATGGAAACACGTCATCGTGCAATCAAACAGTCACGATTACCGATAATATTCAGCCCTTGATTACTTGCCCTGGAAATATTTCAGGAAACACAGATATAGGTCAATGCACAGCATAGAATGCTCATTAATAACGCACCCACCATATTTATTTCAGGAATATCTACAGTCACCTGGACAGTGACCGATGTTCACTCAAACTCAACTTCGTGCTCACAAACAGTTACAGTTATCGATAATCAAAATCCAACTATCACATGCCCATCTACGTTGCTGGTGAATAATGATGCGGGTTTATGTTCTGTGTCCAGCCTCAATTTAGGAACACCAATTACATTAGATAATTGCGGAGTTCAATCCACAACGAATAATGCACCAGCTACATTTCCATTGGGAAACACAACTGTTATTTGGAGTGTTACCGATGTAAATGGAAATAGCGCAACGTGCAATCAAACAGTTTCAGTTACAGACAATCAAGCTCCTACAGTTTCTTGTTCGGCAAATGTTACAGTTAATGTAGCAGCAAATAGTTGTGGTGCTAATGTTGTATTGATCAATCCAACTTCTGCAGATAATTGTGGTGTGGCATCTGTTTTGAATAATGCACCTTCAACTTACACCGTTGGAACTACTACTGTAGTATGGACAGTAACAGATGTAAATGGAAACACGTCATCGTGCAATCAAACAGTCACGGTTACCGATAATATTCTACCTACAATTACTTGCCCTGTAAATATTTCGGTGAATGTTGATGCAGGTCAATGCAGTGCATCGAACATAAATTTAGGAACTGCGAACGGTACCGACAATTGTTCGATAGCCAGTATAACAAACGATGCCCCCCTAACTTTTAGCGTTGGTACTACAACAGTAAGTTGGACAGCAACCGATGTAAACGGCAATAGCAATACTTGTTTGCAGCAGGTAAACGTGATTGATAATATTGGTCCTATGATTATTTGCCCCGATACAGTTATGCAAAATGTTGATCCAGGTCAATGCAATGCATCGAATATAAACCTAGGAGTAGCCACCGCCTCGGGCAATTGTTCTATTTCGGGAATTACCAATAATTCAACGGCAATATTTAATGCGGGAATTACTGTAGTGGTATGGACAGCGACAGATGTAAACGGAAATTTTTCTACCTGCAATCAAATAGTAAACGTAGTGGAAGATGAGAGTCCAATAATAAATTGCGCAGCAAACGTAAATGCAAACAACGATGCCGGAACATGTGGAGCAGTAATCGCTTTAATTACTCCTTCGGCTTCTGATAACTGTAGTGTTGTTTCTATTTTTAATGATGCACCAGCTACTTTTCAAATTGGAAACACAACGGTAATTTGGACCGCAACAGATGCTGCAGGCAACGCTGCTACCTGCGCACAAATAATTACAGTAAGTGATGTTCAAGTGCCAAATATTTCGTGTAGTACACAAAATATAAATGCAAATGCAGGAGTATGTGGCTTATTAAATGCATCGTTGATTCTGCCTTTTGTTTCCGACAATTGTTCTATTACAAGCGTTACGAATAATGCAATGGATACCTTGCCAATTGGAATCAACAATTTGCTTTGGACAGTAACTGATGCCCATGGAAATTCAGCCACCTGTGCTCAAACAGTTACGGTAATTGACAATCAATCACCGATTATTTCCTGTCCTGCCGATATTTTTACTAACCCCAATGCCGGTTCGTGTGCTGCTTCAAACCTAAACTTAGGAACTCCTATAGCGAGTGATAATTGCGGAATTGCAAGTACTACGAATAATGCTGCATCAGCATTTGGCATTGGCACTACTACAGTCATGTGGTTGGTAACCGATGTAAATGGAAACTCTTCAACGTGTGCGCAGTTGGTTACTGTAACGGATAATATTTTACCTACGATTATTTGTCCAAATGACGTGGGGGTGAATATAGATAGCATAACTTGCGATGCATCGAACGTTTTGTTAGGCAATCCAAATACGTCCGATAACTGTGGTATTGCTTTGCTTACAAATGATGCCCCCGTTATTTTTTCTTTAGGAAGTACGGTAATTACTTGGTCTGTTACCGATGTAAATGGCAATACAAATACTTGCATGCAAAATGTTTTGGTCATTGGGGGAATTGACACTTCAATTTCTGTAATTGGAAATATGTATACAGCTAACGCTATTGGCGCAAACTATCAATGGTACGATTGTGCTGCTGGTACAACTATCATTGATTCCACTGCACAAAGTTTCACTCCATCCGTTTCGGGTTCTTATGCTTTAATTGTTTCGCGCGGAGGTTGTATTGATACAACGGCATGTTTTTCTGTAATCATTATTGGACTTGATAATTTACAAGTGAATGCAAGTTTGAAAGTGTTTCCCAATCCTGCTACCGAAGAAGTTAATGTTCAGGTAAACGGGAAAATTGAAGGCGTTGCAAAACTTCAACTGTTTGATGCCGATGGCAGATTGGTACGTGAGTTTACCTATGAAAATATGAGCGGTAATTATCCAATATCGCTTAACAACTTAGCACCTTCGTTTTACTATTTGCGGGTTTCAAGTAACCAAAATAGTTGGAATGCAAAAGTGTTGAAGGTAAATTGAACTACAAATTGCTTCAATAATACCTAGCGTATCGAAACTTTTTCGGTTCTCATTGCTCCGTTTGATTTAAACTGAACGAAGTAAATACCCGAAGGAAGGTTAGCAATATTCATTGTTTCGTTGTTTACTCCCGGGGTAAATTCTTTCTTTAACTGTTCAAGTGTTTCGCCATTTACATTCAAAAGAGTAACAGTAGCGTTGGTATGTTCGTTCAATTCAATTCGCAAATTGAGTGAGGAAACATTGTTGGCAGGATTTGGAAATACTTTCATACTCACTTTAGCTTCTAGCTCAATGCCAATTGCCGAGTAAACAAAAGTTTGAGTAGCGGTGCAACCATTTTGGTCGGTAATAGTTACTGTGTAAGCACCAAAATTCACATTGGTATTGGTTGAGCCAGAAGCACCGTTGCTCCATGAATAAGTATAGGGTGCGTTTCCACCATTAGCAGAGGCAACTAAATTATTTCCGTTTTTATTGATGTTAATTACAATAGTGGTGGTTCCATTCAATTGTACTCCTGCAATAACCGTTTTGCCCGTGCCGTCAGTAACCGTAACGAAATAAAAACTGGGGGCAAGATTAGATACGACTTGTGTATTTGCACCAGTGCTCCACAAGAACGAATAAGGAGCCGTGCCGGTAGTTGGAGTAATAGAAATGGAGCCATCGTTTGCGCAAGAAGGATTCGTTAAGGCTACGGTAACTTTGATAGTTGAAATTTTAATTTGTTGATACGCGGCATTTTCTCCGCAAGTACTTCCATACGAAATTGGAATCACTTTGTATTTGTAACTCTTGTTAGCCACTAAATTACCCACGGTGAAAGTAGTGTCGGTCGTTAAGGTATCAACTATCACAATTGAAGAAGTTCCACTTTGAATAAATAAATTGTAGTACAGCACATTTGGAATTTTATTCCATCTGAATTCAACCGGTGTTGCATTCACTGTTAAGTTTCCACTTTGCGGATAAACAATAGGAACAGAATCAAGTACCGCTACAGAAGGCATTGCCTGGTTCATTAAATAAGAACGCGAACTGGTGAGTACAGCATTCATTTCAGCTTCTTCATCATTACTGAATCTACTTACACATACATCGCTGAAATAACTCATAAAAAGAGTTTCATCAATTACAGTGTTATATAAATCGCCATGTCCATCTGTTTGGGTTCCGGTATAAGGGCAAGGAACTCGAGTATCCAAAAAATCGGCAGGAGTGTCGCAAAAACCATCGCCCGCCCAAGCGCAATTTGAACCATCCACATATTCGGTTCCACTAGAGTTGTCGAAGGTGTGCGCCAAGTTTAAGTAGTGCCCCATTTCATGAGGAATGGTTTTAGCATTGGTACCACAGCAACCTTTGTTTAAGAAAAGCCCTCCGCCATTACTTCCAGAATTAGGAAAGGTGGCAAAGCCACATAAACCTGGTAATTGCCCGGTGATATATACATTGCAAGTATTGCTGCGATTATAATTGTTGAAAGCCGAGTAACCAGCTTGATAATTAGTACCACCACTGCCATCATCCATCGCCCAAAGTGTATTGCTTTTTATAGTGTCAATAACACGAATGAAAAAATAAATTTGAGCGTGTTGAAATCCTTTGTTCAGTTCGCAATTTGTTTCGAAAACAGTTTGCGGACTTACACCACCCGAGCCGTCAGCTTTTTGAACAATGTGGTAAGCTATAGGCACATATTTTATGCCTGCACGAGGTGAAGCAAAAACGCCTGACTGTCTTTCGGCTTCGGTAGTAGCGTGTTGATAGTTGGCTGGCATTACAGTTCCGCAACCTCCATTGCCTTGGGCAGAACTGAAATGGAGAGAAAAAATACTGACTAAGAATAGAATTAGGTATCGCATGTTTTTATTTTTCGGTGAGCGAAGAAAGCAAAAGGTTTTTATTTGCGAAGATATGGCATTTCACCTCATTTTGATTTTCCGATTCTAAACCTATATTTGCCGTCCCAAAAAATAAAATTATGAAGAAAGATATTCATCCCGCTAATTACAGAACAGTTGTGTTCAAAGACATTTCATTAGATAAATCGTGGTTAGGCAAGAGCACTGCTAACACGAAAGAAACTGCGAAATGGGAAGACGGCAACGAATACCCTTTAGTTAAGTTGGAAATTTCAAGCGAGAGCCATCCGTTTTTTACCGGTAAACTGAAATTGGTTGACACGGCTGGTCGTATTGATAAATTTAAGAAGCGATACACTAAAAAGGCAGCGGAAGAAAAACCGACTGAATAAATCTGAAACGCCTCTGAGAAATCGGGGGCGTTTTTGTTTTAAGATTTTCATCAGTTAATCGTCATCTGTATATTTCTATTTTAGCCGCATGAACCTCATTCTTTTCGATTGCCATAAAACGCGCACCCAACTCTTGCCGTTTACTTTTACCCGAACGGTGGCTGATATACGAATCGGAATTCTAACCATTCGCGAGAAATGGGAAAAGCAACTCAATCAAAAATCATTTTCACTTACCGAAGAATATTTACAGGAAAAATTTCCTGTTTACAAAGGAGATGCACCAGCGGTTTATATCAATGGCTCTGTTCTTCCCGATAAAGATTTGTTAGAAGAGGTAACTAAGCTTCGACCGCTGGAAGCGTTAACTGCTAATGGAATATTGATTGCTTTTAGTTTGCAGATGTCACATTTGAACTTCGAAAACTTCGAGGCCATAACTAAAGGTCTTTCTACTAAAAATTACGAAGGAAAGTTTCTCAGCATTCAGCATGTGTGGGATATTTTTAAGCTGAATGGTGAAGCGTTGAAAGCAGATTTTGATTTGCTGACAGCAGGAAGAAAATCACAGAAGCTAAGCGACAGTAATAAGTTGATTGGCTCTGCACAAAATCTTTTTATTGAACCCGGTGCAAAAGTAGAAGCAAGTGTGTTGAACACCGAAACAGGAGTTGTTTACATTGGTAAAGATGCAGAGATAATGGAAAACTGCGCGGTGCGCGGTCCTTTTGCTTTGGGTGAACATGCTACTTTAAAAATGAGTGCAAAAATTTACGGAGCTACTACTGTTGGTCCGCATTGCAAAGTGGGTGGCGAATTGAATAACGTAATTATGTTTGGTTACAGCAATAAAGCACACGATGGTTTTATTGGCAACGCAGTAATAGGAGAGTGGTGTAACCTGGGGGCAGACACGAACAACAGCAATCTGAAAAATAATTATAGCAGTGTAGATGTGTTTAGTTACAGCCAAGGTAAAGTGGTTGACACGGGTTTAACTTTTTGTGGTTTAATGATGGGCGACCATTCCAAAACGGCAATCAATGTGATGTTCAACACGGGAACAGTGGTAGGTGTAAGTTCAAATGTTTTTGGGGCCGACTTTCCACCTAAGTTTATTCCATCGTTCAGTTGGGGCGGAACTAAATGGTTAAGAACTTTTTCATTGGAAAAATCAATTGATGTGGCGGAAAAGATGATGGAACGCAGAGGTTTGAAGTTAGAAGAAGTTGATAGAAAAATCCTCGCAACTGTTTTTGAACGCGAAGCAAAATACAGAAGAGATTAAAAAAGTAAAATAGTCTTGTCACGCTAAGCTTGTCGAAGCGTATCCTTCGACAAGCTCAGGATGACAAACCACTAAAAGATTGAAACCCGAAAAGAAGATGAGAAGAAAAATTGTAGCGGCTAACTGGAAAATGAATCTCGATATTATCGAAGCTGCCGAGTGGTTAGGTGAAGTAGGCGCGCAGGTGCATGAAGGTTCATGCGAGGTGTTGGTGTTTCCTTCATTTGTGATGATTACCGATTTGATGGATATGTATCAGGGGGAGCACATTGTTTTTGGTGCGCAAAACTGTTCGCATAAAGAAAGCGGTGCATACACAGGTGAAGTTTCGGCTACGCAACTGGCAAGCATTGGAATTGAGTATGTCATCATCGGGCATTCGGAACGCAGAGAATATTTTTCTGAAACAAATGAAATGTTGCGGGAGAAAATGGAAGTAGCTATTAAGAGCGGATTAACTCCGGTGTTTTGTTGCGGAGAACCTTTGCAGGTGCGTAACGAAAACAAGCAGAAAGAATTTGTGAAGCAGCAATTGGAAGAAACACTGTTTGGTTTTTCAGGTGCAGCAGTGGCTGAAATGATTATTGCTTATGAACCTGTTTGGGCAATAGGCACAGGGCTGAACGCCACAGCACAGCAAGCGCAGGAGATGCACGCATTTATTCGTCATGAAATTGCGGGTAAGTATTCGTTAGATATAGCAGCGCAAGTGAGTATTATTTATGGCGGCAGTTGCAAGCCCGATAATGCAAAAGAACTCTTCAATTGTGCCGATGTAGATGGCGGCTTGATTGGCGGTGCTTCACTTAATGCAAATGATTTCCTCGCTATAATTAAAGTGGCTTCGTTATAATTCCTCGGTAAGTATTCGCAAACTGTTCCGCACAATTTCTCCCATAGAAGTACAATCCAAAAACGAATCGTTGTTGTAATGCTCTGCTAATTCTATGCGCAGTTGAACTACTTTTTCTTTTGGCGCTATAACATCTCTGTCCATTACATCTACCAAATGCGTAAGGCGGTGATGCGCTGAAAGGCTTCTTCTTCCAATTAAAGTGCGCTCTTCTTTTTGATACTGCTTTATAGTTTCAGGACTAAGCAATTTTAAAGTGAGTTCAACGAGCGCGCTGTTCTCTTTAAAAAACTGCGGCAGGTAAAGCGTTTTTTTTCCTTCATAACTCTGCTGGTCAAAATCAATGGCGCGGATGCGAAACTGCACTTCTTCAAAATCGGGAGTGATGTCAAACACGTAATTGTAAGAGCGCATATCACCAAGCAGGCGCACGAAGCAGCGTTCATTAAATTTCACAAACTCTTTAGCAATGCGCACTTTGTTGAACTCTGAATTGTTGAGATAGAAAGCAATGAACATATCACCGGGAATGCCCGCGATATGTTCTTCCACCAGCGTGTTTTCACTCACAAAATAGTTGATGCGCGAAGGCGAAAGAATATGCTCGAGTTCCAAACCATAAATGCGCGAAGCATCGGCTTGTTTCATGTAGAAGTAATCGTAGTTGTCGTTAAAATCATTGACGATTTTTATACGGAAAGGATTGGAGTTTCCGAAAGTGCAGTAATCAATGCGCTCTACGTGCAGGTGCGTATGCACCGAAGTATCGCCACCTGTTTTCAGAATAGAATAAATCTGTTTCAGTCCATCGTGAATATGTTGCAGTTCGGTTTGTGCATAGAGTGCTGCTTCCCAAAGTGTATCGTTCCCTTTTTTATCGCGAATAGAAACGCTGCCGTTGAAATGGCGAAGGTCGGCATAGCTGACAGGCAGTTTTATTTCGCGCCTGTTTTCTTCGAGGTAACTACGCAGTTCGGCATTTACCTTATAGATGGTTTTCTTTTTGGTAATTATCTGCTGCTGATAATGTTTCGGATTTTCCATTGCGGTAAAAATAATTTTATGAAGAAGTAAAATGAAATCATCTGATATAAAGACCGTTTGTCACCCTGAGATTGTCGAAGGGTTCTGGGAACAGATGCTTCGACAAGTTCAACATGACATAGCGCTTTGGGTGATTGAGGATAACTTTCCCTCTTCGCCTCTTCTAAAAATTCTTTCAAATCTTTTCTTTGCTGCTTCATGATGATAGAACTGAAAATATTTTTGGCTTGTGCCGCAGTGCAGTGCATGTATTATCTGCTGGTATTTGCGCGCTTGAATTTTGTTCGACCGTTTCGCGGAGTGTCCGAGTTTCTTCCTCCTGCATCTGTAATTATTTGTGCAAAGAACGAAGCGCAAAATTTAGCGCAGTATTTAAAAGTGGTGCTTATTCAGCAATACAAACAATACGAAGTGATTGTGGTAAACGATGGCAGCAGCGATGAAACCATTGATGTGCTGGTGGAATATTATAGGCGCAATAAAAACCTGAAGATTGTAAATATTGAAGCGAAGGATTCGTGCGGCAAAAAGAATGCACTGCAAAAAGGAATTGAAGTAGCCATGTTCGATACGATTGTAGTTACCGATGCTGATTGCCGACCTGCTACCACACAATGGCTGGCGAAAGTAGTAGGTGCTTACATGAGCGAAACTAAAATTGTACTGGCACATTCGCCTTACGAAAAGCAAGATGGATTTTTAAATAAGCTGATTCGTTACGAAAACTTTATTACCGCTTTGCAGTATTTCGGTTTTGCAAAAGCGGGTTTGCCATACATGGGTGTGGGCAGAAATCTTTCTTACAAAAAAGAATTAGTGCAAGGTTTCAAACCATCTGATGCGGCTGAAAAAATTCCGACAGGCGATGATGATTTGCTGATTAACGCCATGGCAACGGGTAAGAACACCGAACTTTGTATTGATAAAGACACCTTTACTTATACCAAGGCGCAAACAACTTTCAACGATTGGCTCAACCAAAAACGCAGACATCTGCGTTCAGGTTTTCGTTATAAGTTTCATCACATGGTGTTGTTGTTTTTGTTTGCCTTCAGCGGCTTTGCGTTTTATGCGCTATTTGTTTTTCTATTGGTAAAAACAGCGTTTTTAAAATGGGTATTGTTGATTTTTTTCACCACTGTTTTAGTGAAATTGATTTCAACGTTTCGGGTTTATCGCAAGCTTGGTTCCGAAGATTTGTTTTTTATTTCTCCCTTATTAGATATCTGTTATACGCTTTATCTGCTCTTCATATTTTTCTTATTATTGCTAAAACCTAAATCGAGTTGGAAATAAATCCTAAATTTTCTGTACGTGCACAAGCTGACCTTGAACTGGTGGCGTTGGCTAAAAAAGGCGACCAGGTAGCTTTCGGAAAGCTGATGAGCCGCTATCGTGATTCTATATTTTTTATGGTGTTGAAGATGGTGCACAATCGTGATGATGCCGAGGATTTGACGCTCGAAGCATTCGGTAAAGCATTCAACAGTATTGCGAATTACTCAGCCGATTTTGCTTTCAGTACCTGGCTGTTTAAAATTGCTACCAACAACTGTATTGATTTCATTCGCAAGAAACGTTTGCTCACTACATCGCTCGATCAAACTACTTCTACCGAAGACGGAGAAATAACTCCTATTGCGGTGAAAGACCATTCGGCAAATCCTGAAGAGGCAATGGTGAAAGAACAACGCGCGGCAAAAATACGTTCGGCTATCGAACAGCTTTCGCCTAAGTACCGTTCGTTAATTGAGTTGCGTTATCTCGATGAACTTTCATACGAAGAGATTGCAGAAAAACTTGACTTACCTCTCGGCACGGTGAAAGCACAGCTTTTCCGCGCTAAGGATATGCTTTATAATATTCTGAAGATTACGAAAGAGAAGTATTAAGAGTGAATAGTAAATAGTGAGCGGTGAATAGTAAACAGCCGAGCATTTTACTTTGCCATTAAACTAATAACCTTAATACTCGCTATTAAATACAAACCGTCCTCTGCCTTTCACCATTTACTATTCACCTTTCACCATTCACTTCTCTTGATGGAACTCCTGCTTAAATATTTTCCCGCGCTTAGTCAGGAACAAATACGTCAGTTTGCTTTGCTACCCAAAATTTACAGCGAGTGGAACGAGAAGATAAATGTGATTTCGCGGAAGGACATTGATAATTTATTCGAGCGCCATATTCTGCACTCGCTCAGCATTGCCAAATTTATTGAGTTCAAAAGCGGAACCAAGGTGATGGATTTGGGAACGGGCGGTGGTTTCCCTGGCATACCGCTGGCTATTCTTTTTCCCGAAAGCCGTTTTCATTTGGTAGATTCTATTGGTAAGAAACTGAAAGTGGTGGAAGCAGTGAAAGATGAAATTGGTTTAAAAAACGTTTTTGTTTTTCATGCGCGTGCCGAGGAAATGAGTTTTCAATACGATTTTGTGGTGTCGCGCGCGGTGGCTCCGCTTGCCGATTTACTTGCCTGGACCAAAGGAAAATATTCTGCCAAAGACCATCATGCCGTTCACAACGGTTTAATCTGCCTCAAAGGCGGAAACATAGACGAAGAAATTTCGGTGGTAAAACACGCGCGCAAAATTCCTATTGCGGGTTACTACAACGATGATTTTTTTAAAGACAAGTTTGTGGTGTATTGCGAGCACTGACCCCCAACCCAATTAAGTAATTCTGTCCTCCGCTGGCGGAGGTGGCTCGCGGCTTTGCGCGAGACAGCTTGTCCCGCACTTGTTGCGGGAGAGGTGGAAGTTTTAAGGTTTGCGTTGGCTGATTAAAAAAATTATTTTTGGAACATGAAGGCATTTAATTACGTACCGCTTTATACCTACTCAGACTACCAGCAGTGGGAAGGAAACTGGGAGCTAATCAATGGGCATCCTCATGCTATGAGTCCATCGCCTTTGCGTAAACATCAATTTGCTAATACAGAATTAGCGGGTGAAATACGTATTCGTTTAAAGGAATCAAACATTTGTGATGATTGCAAAGTTTATCAGGAATTAGATTGGATAGTAAATAACGAAACAACGGTGCGACCTGATGTGATGATTGTATGTGGCGAATTCAAAGATGATTTTTTGAAATTTCCGCCCACATTAATTATTGAAATTCTTTCTAAAAGCACTTCGCTTAAAGACCGCCACGTTAAACATCAACTTTACGAATCACAAGGAGTAAAATTTTACATACTCGTAAACCCCGATACACAAGCCACCGAAATTTTTGAATTGGTAAACGGTGAATACGTGCAGAACAATACCATCAGCCGCTTTGCCTTGCATGGCAATTGCGAACTTGCCTTTGATATTCCTGCTTTTGTGCAGGCATTGAAATTAGATTAAGCAATTTGTTCTTAGATAACGGGAACTAAATCTCATTTCCTCCATTCTCTAAATTTTAACCTAACCTGCAATAGACGAATATCTAGAGGCTCTGTGGAAGCCACAGAAGCAATGGACGAATGTCGAGAGGTTCTCTGGAAACCACAGAAGCAATAGACGAATATCTAGAGGCTCTGTGGAAGCCATAGAAGCAATAGACGAATATCGAAAGGTTCTGTGGAAGCCACAGAAGTAATGGTCGAATGTTGAGAGGTTATGTGGAAACCACAGAAGCTATAGACGAATATCTAGAGGCTCTGTGGAAACCACAGAGGTATTAGACGAATGTCGAAAGCATTAGAATGAGGTAGTTGAGGGTGGTTGGACGGAAATCAGGCTTTTGCTATTTTAATTGTCATAGAATTGTCATTTTTTGCCCCAAAAGCCCTAAAAATTTGGTGGCGTCAAATGCGGGAGGTATTTTCAATCACCTTAATGAAATGCTATGAAAAAATTTCTTCTCCGTATTGGCTTTTATCTTGTTAGTTGCGTTTTTGTTTTTGGCTCTGCTCAAAGTCCGCAATGGATTTGGGCAAAAAGCGCAAAAAGTTCATCTATTATTTACGGAAGCGAGGGAACAAATGCTTTTTCTGATAATTCCGGAAATATTTACATAACAGGAATCTTTAACGGCCCAACTATAAGCTTTGACACTCATGTTCTGAACTGTTCCGGTTACACCGATGCATTTCTAGTTAAGTATGATTCATTAGGAAATGTTCTATGGGCTAAAAGACCTTCAGGAACAGGAAACGATTTAGTTTATGGATTAGCTACAGACAATGATGACAATGTGTACATAGCAGGTGCATTTGCAAGTAATGTTTTGACCTTCGATACTTTTCATTTATTGAATTCACAAACAGGCAAACTTGATTTTTTTCTTGCAAAATATAATTCAGCAGGTAAAGTTCTATGGGCAAAAAAAGGCGGTTATACTGGAGACGATATGATTATGAGCATTGCCACCGATCCTTTTGGTAATATTTATGTAACAGGTTATTTCGATAGTATTCAAATGAAAATTGATTCTATTACTCTCTATAACGCGGATACTACAGGTTCTAAGGGTGATGTATTTATAGCGAAATATGATTCTTCAGGCAATTTTATTTGGGCAAAACGTGCAGGTGGAAAAAATATGGATTATGGAACTTGCGTAGCTACTGATAGGGAGGGCAATTTGTATACAGGGGGCATTTTTTCTAATGATTCAATAGTATTTGACTCCATCACCCTTTTCAACACTGGTAATTACGACATGTATCTAGTAAAATATGATACGTCTGGTTTAGTAATTTGGGCACTTAGTTCAAGTGGTGGATTTACAGAAGACCCCTTTGATATAGTTACGGATAGTCGAGACAATATTTATGTGACTGGTTACTTTAACTCGTCTGTTATTAATTTAGGAAATGACACATTGCATAATCTTCTGAATCAAGGTCAGAATGATGCATTTCTTGTAAAATATAATTCATCAGGCAATTTCATTTGGTCTAAAGGTGTGGGTGGGAGTAAGGGGGACGAAAGTTATTCTGTAGCAGTGGATAACAACGATAATGTATATATATCTGGTGGGTTTCGTTCAAGCATTATTGTAATTGATTCTATTCCTTTATATTACCCTGAACATGGAATAGATGTAATGTACCCCAAAGACTGGACTGAAGTAGGACATAGGTCAATAGATTTAGGATTATCATTTTCTAAAAGTAATTCTTTTTCTTCTTTTCTGTTTACGACTTCGCTTTCGGTATAAGCACTATGGTAAATGCTTCTTGG
>JAPLES010000045.1:0-28368 GCA_026391075.1 Bacteroidota bacterium
CGGAACAACGGGTGCAACTGGCTTTAACGGAACAACAGGTGCAACTGGCTCGAATGGAACTGCAGGAGCAACTGGCGCTAACGGAACAACAGGTGCAACTGGCTTGAATGGAACTACAGGAGCAACTGGCGCTAACGGAACAACGGGTGCAACTGGCTCAAACGGTGTTACCGGTTCCACCGGAACAACTGGAGCAACCGGTCCTACAGGGCTGATAACATATAAGGTAACGGGTACCAGCGATATTTCTATTGCTGCTCCGTTGGTGGTTAGTGGTGCTTGGGTAGATATGTCGCAGATGACGGTCACTCTTACTCCATTGAATACAAATCTGAATCTAGAATTCTCCGCCCGTTGCACGTATTCGAATACGAATTACGATGAGCATAGAGTGAGTTATAGAATTGTACAGGACGGGACTACCTTAAAGGAGTTTTATGCTTATGGAACGTTTACGTTTAATGCTACCAATCCAACAACCATTACTTATCCACTAACAGGTGTGGTAGGCACACCTACAACTATTAAGATTCAGTGGATGGCAGAATCGGTGAGTAGCCCTACGGTCACTTTCTTTAATAATCCGGGGACATTGAATTATTTATACAGAACACTCACGATAACGGATAAACCATAATTGGGGCTGACAAAATAATTCAACTTCTCTATACGGACACAAGAGCTTTTTTTTAGGCTGCAACTAATTATAAAAAATGACAATCACTATCGCTGCTTAGATGGATTAAAGTCAATACGTCCAGCCACCAAACTCACTTTCATTTCAAATACTAATTCAAAATGCAGTTATTCGCGCCATGAATTACGCCAGTATTAGTCCTTTCAATAATCAGGTTATAAAAGAGTTTGATTTTTCTTCATATCCAGATTTAAGTCTTTCGCACCATGCCTTTAAAGTATGGAAAAATTTAAGTGCAGAAGAACGGAGCTTACAACTTCGCAAAGTAGCGGACCTGTTAGAGAAGAACAAAAAGAGATACTCCCAACTCATTACCCTTGAAATGGGTAAGCCGCTTCGTGAGGCCGAATATGAACTGAACAAAACCATTACCGCTTTCGATTACTACATTGCGAACGCACCGCAGTTTTTAAAGGATGAAGAGGTAAAGAGCAATGCCTCTAAAAGTTATATCAGTTTTCAACCGCTTGGAATTATCCTTAGTATTATGCCTTGGAACTTTCCTTTTTGGCAAGTATTTCGGTTTGCAGTGCCTACACTTATTTCAGGCAACACTACTATTTTGAAACATGCGCCTAATGTGCCGCAATGCGCTTTGGCCATTCAGGAATTGTTTGATGAAGCAGGAATAACAAAGAACATTTTTAGTAATTACTTTCTTACCAATGAAGATGCTGGTAAACTGATTACCGACCCGCGCATTCAGGGATTGAGTTTCACCGGCAGCGATTCTACCGGCAGTTTATTGGCAGCAATCGCAGGCAAGCATATTAAAAAATGTGTGATGGAATTAGGCGGCAACGATGCATTTATAGTAATGGAAGATGCTGTTATTAACATAGCTGTTGAAGGCGCCATTAAATCGCGCGTTATTAACAGCGGGCAATCGTGTAACGGAGCAAAGCGATTTATTATTGTAGAAGAAGTAGCGGAAGAATTTACGTCTCATTTGATTGAAAAAGTGAAGCAATTGAAGGTTGGTAATCCTTTAGATGAAGAAACCAATATTGGTCCTTTGGCAAGAAGAGACCTTGCTGAAAGAGCAAAGAAACAAATTGCTGATTCAATAGCCCAAGGTGCTGTTGCACATTATGGAAATGCAATTCCAACTGAACTAGGAAATTTTGTTTCGCCTGTTATACTTACCAATGTGAGCGAGTCCATGGTTGCTTTCAATGAGGAAATTTTTGCACCTGTATGGACCGTGATCGTAGTAAAAAATGCGGCTGAGGCAATTAAGACTGCCAACAATTCAGTTTATGGTTTAGGGGCTTCAATATGGAGTGCCGATAAAGGAAGAGCAGAAATACTTTCTCAGCAATTGGAAACAGGCAATGTGTTCATCAATGATATTGTTAAGAGCGATTCACGTTTACCGTTTGGAGGAATCAAGCGTAGCGGCTTCGGTAGAGAACTTTCTGAATATGGCTTAAAGGAGTTTGTAAATATTAAGACAGTTTATATTCAGTAGTGCATTGGTCCGCAACATCACTACCCTCTCATAAAAAAGTCCCGCATTTCTGCGGGACTTAAATAAAATGTGCAATTAATTATTTCTTCTTTTTGTAAGTAAAGCCGGGTCCGGTTTTAACTTCTTTCACTACTTCTCCGTAGCTTTCAAAATCAGGAGCATCATCCGGTTTATCTGTTATGATTTTAAATTCCACTCTTCTGTTTCTTGCTCTGCCTTCAGGGTCATCTTCACCGGTAGGTAATTCGTTAGGAACAGCAGGCATTTTCTCGCCAAATGTTTTTACTACGATTCTGCTTTCGGCAATTGATTTCTTTTTAATTAAGAATGTCTTCACCTCGTTTGCACGTTTTATAGAAAGCTTTTCGTTGTATTCATCCGTACCTTTACTATCGGTGTGACCTTGAACTTCTACTGAATAAGCAGGATGGTCGTTCAATATTTTAACTACTGAGTCAATCTCGCTTTTATAGAAATCAATCACATTTGATTTATCGAAAGCAAAGTAAACGTTTGGTATTTTGATATGAATTTTCACAATAGGATCCAAATAAAATATCTGCGAAATAGTATCGCGTTCTTCGTCTTCGCTTATGGTCAAATTATCAATTGATGGCCAGTACCCTTCTTTGTTTCCGTTAATCTTATAAGATGTCGCTCTTTTTACTGGGAAAACAAATGCCTGAGGAGTTGTAATGTTGTTACCTACAAACTCAAAGTTATTTCCGGCAACTTTATATAAAGAAGCATCAACCCCTAAAATGGGTGTATTGGTCGCATCGCCTCTCTTTACATAAATACCTTTCATATACACATCGCGTTGAACAATTACAGTCCAGATGTCATCGCAACAAGTAGCACCGCGAGGTGATGTAGTTCCAACGCGATTAGAAACCATAAATCCTTTTGCTCCTTTATCATCTAAAGCTAAATACAAATCATCGGCCGATGAATTGATAGGAATACCTGCATTTACTGCTGCACCCCAATTACCTGGTGTTCCAGATGCTTTAAACACATCTAAACCTCCAATAGATGGATGACCGTTTGAAGAAAAATAAAGTGTTTTGTTTTTCTTATCGTACGAAGGCGTTAACTCATCTCCTGCTGTATTAATTTCTGCTCCAGCATTTACCGCAGCACCAAAGGTTCCATCAGCATTTGCCAGTGCATAAAAAATATCTAAACCACCTTTACCTGCTCTATCCGAAACAAAATAAAGAATGTTGTTTCCATCTTTATCTAATCCCCAAGAAGGCTCTGTTGTAGTAGCTTCTTCTACATTCAATCCATTTATTTCTTCTGCATTAGTCCATTCAGCACCGTTCTTAGTAGAGCGATAAAGTTTACATTTCATTTTTACGATAGCCGCCTGGTCACACTTAGTATAAACAATCGTTTTCTCATCGGCAGAGAGAACTGCATTTCCTGTATGTGTCTTCGGGTCATTTGGCGGGCTTAAAAGAACCGTGCGGTTAGAATAAGAAGTTCCTGCTTTCTCTGCGGTAAAAATAGAAGAGTAGTGGTCTGAGGTTGTATTGTTCAGATTCACGGCTGTATCTGTTTTTTGCGAAGAGAAAAGAATTCTGTTTCCTGAAAGTGGTTTTGGAGAATAATCCTGAATTGCAGTATTCACATCACCTTCAGTTTTTTCTACTTTAATTTTTGTTGGTGATTTGATTAACGCAAGTGCAGTGTCGCATCCTTCAATTTCTACCTTAGCCAATGCTTTAAAATTACCGTCACCCTTATCTAATTTAGCAGCCAGGTAACTGTTGAATGTTTTCTTAGCATCCTCATACTTACCATTCATTTTCTGCATTTGTCCCAAATAGAACTGGTCAGCCGGATAGGCTTCGGCATCTTTAGTAACAACTACCAGATAATATTTTTCACCAGCTTCGTAATCGCGTAATACACGATTAGTTTCGCCTAACAAGTGAGGAATAACAAGCTTTTCAGGTTTGTCTTTATATGCATCCTCTAAATATTGAGCGGCATTGTAATAACTGCCTTCATCAATTTTTTTCTTGGCAATTTTTAATTTTTTACGCCATTTGTATTTCGGATACTTCTCTACATTTTTAAGACCTGAACCGTCTTTTTGCGCAAAGGCAATCAATGTCAGCGGAATCATCAGGATTAATAAAAAATACTTCATGAGTTGCTTAGTTTACTTAAGGGTTAATGAAAATTTTTGTTCGAAATAAATTTTAGTAACGAGGATTAAAGAGGTAGTTATCTTCTTTAGGCGTGAATAAATTACCCACATAGCTCAATGTAATTTCAAAACCTTGCGGTAGTTTACCGCCAATATTTTTGTAGTCTTTGTACTGTTTGCCCAAGTGAACATCATAAGCAAATCCTGCACGGAATCCTTTCCACTCAAATCCAATTTTAGGTATCAGCGTATAGTTGCCGGTGTTCATACGGTTCCATAATCCTAAATACAAAGTAGCGCGTTTAGCTGGGTCTTTTATTACGTGAACTCCCCCGGTCAATCCGAAATTAACTTCGTTTGCCTTAGCCTGACCCATGTATAATACTCCCGGAATCAACACCCCTTTATCTTTAATGTCAAATTCAAATCCGCCATGCACCGTGCTGCGGAATGGAAGACGGTATACTGCACTGTTAGCCAGGAAATCTTGTTTGTAGTTGGTAGCATTGTTAAAAGCATATCCTGCATAAACACGCATGCCTTTATAAAAATCATACTTCGCAAAAATACCTGCGTTGAATACGCCTTTAATTTTGCTACCTGGATTAAATGTTTCTCCATTGTATGAAGCATCGTAATTTCCATTTACATCAAATCCATCGTTGAATTGAAATTTGCTGAAATCAAGTTTGTGCATAGCAATTCCTCCTTGCAAGCCAATACCTAATTGAAATTGTGATTTAGAACCAAAGCCCATGTTGTAAGCCAACGAAAGCAAAATTTGATTTTGTGTAAATGTTTTTCCGTTTTGCTGGTCGTTGAAAAAGCAAAGACCAACACCTAATGCACCATGCTTAATTTTATCTTTCAACAACGAAACATCGGCACTTACCGATGGTGTTGAAAACGCAGGATTGTTGCTTGTAAGACCAGGCCACTGGTTGCGATAAATAAAACTTACTCGGTAAAAACCGTTGAAGTTGCCTGTTAGCGCAGGATTTAGAGTTAGCGGAGAAGAATAGAACTGAGAAAAATGAATGTCTTGCGCATTCAAAGCTAAGGTTCCCAGCAAGCAAACCAAAATTGAGTAAAATCTAAATTTCATCGGGATAGTTTTTTGTTTTTAAATAATCAGCGTTAGTGCGAACATCTGATTTACAAGGTCCAAAGAAAATAATTTTTATGAATTGTTCATGAATAAACAACATAAATGCAATTGATTCTTTTCCACAACATATTTTATGGTGTTTAACTTAATACCTGTGGTAATAAAAATTGACAACGCACGTGGAAACATATCTTAGGTTTAAATGGCCTTGTATTCTTAACTCAGTTACACAAAAAATCTTTTGTAAAACGCCATTGCATTGGTCTGCATTATCTTTCTTACCAACTTCTGCGGTGTGTAGTCATACCAAAGTTCTGCCTGGTAGCGGTAAGTTTCTAAGTATTCAATCAAATCATTTTCTAGCAGGGGCATTTTAGCGGCAGATTCATACGTGTCCATATGTGTTATGGTGCCGTCAAAGTCAGAACCCATAGCTACTGTCTCCCATCCTTTTTTATTGCCCACGGCTTTTACAATTTGAAAGGCATTATCCCAAAACAAACGTGCGTATTCTTTGCGTTGCTTTTCAGCATCTTTCATATCGGCTACGGTTTGTATCGTGTTAAGGCCTCCCAGCATTCCTCTGTCCATCATTAAACCAATTAAACCACCTGAAGCATGAATAATGCGCGCTTCTTCGTTGGAAACATTAATGCTCCAACGATAAAAACGATGATGCCTTATCTTATACACCTTGTCCGGTTCTTTTATCGAACTGTCCATGGTACTGAAACCATTCATGCCCGCATGACTTGTAACTATCGGAATCATGTCTTCGGGATTTACAACATTGTAATTAGTTACAAAAGCGTAATACTCTTTGCGAGCTGCCAGACTCATGTGTTTGGTATCAATTATGATACGCTTACCATTTTGGCGGCTTAGCAATTCGTGAATGACATGCCAGCCCGCCTTAGTAATGCCCTTATCTTTACCTTTGTTCTGATTGATTAAACCATTGATAGGTCGTTTGAAGCTAGTGGCATGGCCGGTTAAATGATTCCAGAAATGATGGCCAAGGTTTACCATAAAAGGAGGAAACTTCCATTGCTTTACCGCGAAAATATTGGTGGTTAGTTGTTCTTTCAATTCTACCAAACTCAACTCATCGGTTTTTGGAGCTCCTGTTCCAAACACATGCGCGCCTTCAATAGTGATGATACCTATTAAAGTGTTTTTCTTTTTAAGTGCCTGTTCTAGTTCAGTATAATTATTCACTAGCATGAACTCTTGTTTTTTATCAGGACTTTTACCCTGCTGCTCATATACATATTCATATTCTCTTTCCAGGTCTTCGAAATAGCGATAATGCTTTTTCATTTCGACTACACTTTCCATTTCGTAACCAGTAATGACTGATTGAAGCGTGTTGACTCCACGTTTGCCTAATAAAATTTTTGGAATGTTTCGCATATGCATAAAGCCGCGCTCGGTAGGATAGAGCGAAATCTGAAACACACGCACATTCCCTTGGGCAAGTTTGTAAAGATTTGTTTGCGATTCTTTAAGCACATGCTGCGAAATATCGTTGACGGTTTTAGCAAACCTTCCCTCAGCTTTGTGCTCAATGTTCTCCCACATATTGCGCTTTGGTTTCGGATAACCGGAGTTAAAAGATTTTAGATTGGGATGACAGTGTAGGTCAACCGTAAATATTTCGTTGTTCATTGTTTTGCATTATTATAGTAAGACCTCTAAGAAATAATTTTATTGCAGAACGCACGTAAAAACATCAATATGCTTTTGGCAAATACTGATGCTGCGAGAATATTTCAAAATCTATAAATCCCAAAAGTGGTCATTTGAATTCTACATTTTAAACTTGAGATGGATGAAATACATTTGCATAAATAAAAACAGAAATTTTATTTTAGAAGAATGAAATGGAAAGCTGAACCTATTACTCATAAAAACGAAGCGCGCATTGCTTTGCATTTTGATTATAGCAAAGAAGCTAACCAGCGCGTGCGTAAATTAACCGGAGTACAATGGAGCAAGACATTACAGGTTTGGCACTTACCAGATAATGAGGTGTACAGGAAGCAATTTAAGCTGGTGTCCGAAATACAGCCGGTAACAACACTCATTACCGGGCTTCTACAAAATGAAACACCCGCGCCTTTGAGACAAAAGCCATTGGCAAGACCCCTCAAGGAACCGCTTAATGCAGAAGGACTGGCCAAAATTGACGAGTTTAAACGATGGCTTCGAAGCAGGCGCTATAGCGATATTACCATTAAAACCTATAGTGAAGCGTTACTCAGTTTTTTAAAATTCTATAGATTGCCTATACTTTCATTCCTATGCGAATACCCTTCATAACCATTTGCCTCTGCCTTGTAAGCATTACCACATTTGCCCAACAAAAACCAAATGTGATAATTGTTTTGGCTGACGATTTAGATGCCATGTATACCCCTCCATATTTCCCTGAGGTTTTACCAATCATAGACTCATTAAAATTAATTGGAATAGATTTTACCAACTCTTTCACCCCAATGGCTACTTGCTGCCCAAGTCGTTCTGCAACTTTAACAGGCAGTTATGCTCATACTAACGGAGTTTATAGAAATGCATCAATAAACGGTGGCTGGAGCGCGTTTAAGCATAATGAACCATATACCTTACCTGCTTATTTAAACAAATCAGGTTACCGAACTGCCATTATTGGAAAGTACTTAAATGGTTATGGAATTGGTGAAAACGCAAAACCGGTTTATGGATGGACAGATGGTTTTGTATTTACCCATTCCTCTTATTACAAGGGATATGATTATAGTGTTTTAAATTGGCAAGGAGGAATTCCCCAAAACGATACAGTCTGGAATGTTGCCCATCAGCAAACAAAACAATATGGTTCAAAGCCCGAAGATTATTCAACCGATGTGTTAGCTAAGGAAGCCATTTCATTTATTCAAAATACTGAGAAAGATGATAAGCAGCCGTTCTTTCTGTATTTAACGCCAACTGCGCCACATAATCCGTTAAAGGCAGCCCCGAGATATTCCAAAATGGCTGAAGAGCGATGGACAAAAGTGAAAGTTCCTGTGAAACCAAATTACAATAACGACTACGGCAAATTAGCAACTGCCGTTGAAAATAAAATACCTTTAGACAAATCATCTTTCCTGCGAAATACCTGGAAAAAAAGAGTGCGCCAAATGAAAAAGGGCGGCTCTTTTTACAATATGATTTTCAAAGTAGCATTACCTAAATCAATTAAAAGTTTTTTGCAGGCAGATTGGTATGAGCGTTTGGGTTCCTTATATGCTTTAAATGATATGGTCAGTAACTTAATTAAAACATTAAAAGATAATGGAGAATGGGATAATACATTGTTGATTTTTACTTCTGATAACGGATATATGTTAGGGGCACACGCTATGATGAATAAAGCCACGCCTTATGAAGAAGCGATTCGGGTTCCGCTGATAATTATCGGTGGTGATTCTTTACACCTAACCACTCCCGGAAAAACGGAAGAATGGGTAACCAACCTCGATCTAATGCCTACCATTTTAGATATTGCCGATGTAAAAATTCCAAAAAGTGTGGAAGGACTTTCCCTGGCTCCTCTGTTATACAATGATAGCATTACAAATTTCAGAGACCGGTTCGTAATGGAATACCTCGGGCCAAGCTTGTCCAAATTTCATTTATACGATAAACCCATTCTTAGTATGAAGCTTTTGCCTTTGTACATCATGGATCATCCAACTTATAATGCAATAAGAATGAAAGTGACTGCTACAGAAAATGGTGCTGAAAAAGAAACCACCTATAAATACATCGAATGGCAAAAAAACACAAGCAAAAGAGTATTGGATTTTAGCAATAAATACAGGATGAAAAATCCCGAACTTATGAGCAGGATCTCCTCAGGTAATAAAAAAACACTGGAATTAAAATCAAAGGCGGAAGAGGTAGAAACCGAACTCTATGATTTAACTACAGACCCTTATGAGATGGATAATTTGTTGTACTATAAACCGGATGAATTCAAAGAACTGGCGGCACAACTTAAGTATGCAATGCGGAAGATCATTTTAAAAGAATAAAACACTATGCTGTATACTCCAGAAATTAACTGAGATACCAATGCCCTTTACGAAATGGAACCTGCTTTATTATCAGACCGGGCAATATCAGCAACCGGCAAAAAAATTACAAGCCAAACTTTACAAAGAGTTAAGCAATAACTAAACAATAGCACAACCGCTGACATGGCATTGCTGCAATGCGGGGTGAAGTCGTTAGTGTGAGTTTCGTCTTTCTCTTTACTTTTAGTTTTAGGTGGACAGTTAGTGCTTCTCAAACTCGCACTGAAAGAAATTCCCGAACGTTAGCGGCATTTTTTTCATTTTTTTTCTTCCATGGAAACGCTTGTATTTAATACAACCGGACACGATTTTTAAAACGGTTTCTAAGCCCTTACTTTAGACAGACCCCAGCTTCGGAAAAATTTTACCCCCCTTCAAAAAAAATGGAATTTACTGCCACCCATTTGCTCCCATTAAAATTTACCCACTCGTCTATTTTTAAAAGGAAAGGCAAATTTTAAATAGAGCAATTGCCGCGCTTTACTAAATACAAAACAGCCAACAGCCCCACAATTTTCCCTTGTCCATCTCTTTGCATTCAAATAGAATTTCCGTTTATCTTTACCGCGATGAAGAAATTTGCCATTCTATTCTTACTGTTCATTTACATGATACCGGCTATCGGTATTTCTGTAACCGGACATTATTGTGGTGGCAGATTAGTTAAAGTTACCATGAACTTGCCCGAAGACGGCACTTGTGTATGTGGCAACAAACAGACAAAACGACTGCTGCAAAACCAAAACAGCTTTCATCAAACTTTGTGAGGTTCACAAAAACAATCCGCAACTTTTAGTCAACGCTCCAAAAGAATTGACTAAACAAATTCTTTATCCGCTTGCAAGTATTTTCTATTTTCAAATTGAAACTCCTATAGTTTACAATTATACAAGTGCGCACCCGCCAAACTACTCTGACGAATCACTCTATCTCGTCAATGGTGTTTTTCGTATTTGATTTTGATTCTCGCGAGCTGTCATTTATGCCCGGTTATTTGTGTTTGTGCTAATAGCACAAAACATTCTTCAGCCTTTAGTGTTTATCAAAAATTAAAATCAACAAAATGAAAAAATCAATCTACTTATCAATCGTTTTATTATTCGCTTTCTCCATTTCTAAATCACAAACTGTTATGCAATTGAGCGGAGTGGACTGCAACGCTAATACACATGACTTGCTTGCCGATTTAGATGCTGGCAAAGCAGTTATTCTACATTTCTTTATGCAAAACTGCGGTTCGTGCCCGCCACCTGCAAAAAAAATTCAGGCAATGGCAAACAATATTTTAGCCATGCACCCTGGAATGATTACCGCTTATGCCATGCCATTCAACAATACCACTACTTGCACTTAGGCAGCATCGTGGGTTACTACTAACGCACTTTCGCTTTACATGCCTTACGATAGCGGTGCAGTGCAAGTAGCCAACTACGGGGGTTTTGGAATGCCAACAGTTGTTTTATTAGGTGGCACTGACCACCGTATTATGTTTTCATCGCAAAGTTTTTCTACTGCCGATACCACAGAAATGAGAGATTCAATTCTTGCATTGCTGGAAACGCCTTCAGCAATTACAAGTTTGCCTAGCGCAGTTTCTTCCTTCAATGTATTTCCAAATCCTGCAAACAATAATGTTTCTATCCATTTTGATTTGAAAGAAACTTCAACCTTATTATTGGAGGTAACCGACATAGCTGGAAAACAAATAGCTCTCATTGCAGAAGAAAAACAAAGCGGAGCAGTAACAAAACAATTCAACACAGCCGCGTTGCCTAACGGAAATTATTTCGTTCGCTTACAAGTAAACGGCAAATCTGCATCACAGAAACTAACTGTTGCTCATTAAATATGAAAGCACTAAAACACATTGTTCTATCAGCAGCTGCAATTTTTGCAGCTACTGCTTTTTCTTTTGCTCAATCCTATTCTATTACTCCTAACGATACTTTTAAAACAGTTGGGTTTATGGAAGATTTGGAAACGCTTACCATCTCGCAACTCAACAAAACAAGCGACAGTATTTTTTTGAAATGGAAAAAGGTAAGTGTTACTATGCCTTCCAATTGGGAGGCTACTATTTGCGACAATCGTGTTTGCTATACTGAATTGGTTGATAGCGGATTTATGAATCCTGTTCTACCTACCGAAACAGGGTTTCTTCTTTTGCACATTACCGCTCATGTAAATTATGGCACTGCTATTATTCGTTATGCAGTTTGGGATGTGGCAACTCCATTAGTAAGAGACACTGTTACTTTTATTATGACCGTTAACTCACCTTCTTCAATTTCAGAAACAGAAAACCAAAATTCATTCAACATTTTTCCGAATCCTGTTGCCGATAAGTTGAACTTAACGGTACCCGACAAACACAATCTTGCCATCTGGAATTCAAACGGTGAAAAAATTTATTCATCCGTTGTTATTGCCAACTGCGAACTGTCAACTGCAAACTTCGTCAATGGAATCTACATCATTTCCATTTCGGACAACAACAAATTTTCGCTCACAAAAAAAATAATCGTCCAGCATTGAAATGAAGAATATCGTTTACATCATTTTACTTTTTCAGTTCTCTTTTTTACACGCGCAAAACCCGCTTGTAATACCACCAACACTTACAGGCACAACTTTCAATCTCAATATTCAAGAAGGAACAACACAATTCGTTGCGGGAATAAACACTCCCACTTACGGCATTAACGGCTCACTACTTGCTCCTACTATAATTGTAAATAAGTGGGACTGGGTTACAATGAATTTGACCAACCATCTAACCGGTAGCGGAAATTCAACAACCATTCACTGGCACGGTTTGCACGTTCCTGCAATGGCAGACGGTGGCCCGCATCAAATTATTTTGCAGAACACTACTTGGTCTCCGCATTTTCAAATTCTAAACAACGCGGGAACTTTCTGGTATCACCCACATGGGGATAATAAAACAGACCGCCACGTTTCAAAAGGAATTGCAGGAATGATAATTGTAAAAGACACTGCTGAAGCCGCGCTCACTTTACCGCGCACTTATGGCATAGATGATTTTCCAATTATTGTTCAGACAAAAGCGTTTGACATACTTCATCAAATTGCGATCGCCACTGCATTAGATACTTTACCAATGGTAAACGGAACAGTAAATCCTTATCTAAACGCACCTGCTCAAGTAGTGCGTTTGCGCTTGCTCAACGGTGCATCGGATAGAACTTTCATGTTCGGCTTTTCAAACAACATGAATTTTCATTTGATTGCTACAGATGGAGGGCTAATTGATTCTTCAATTACACTCAATCGTTTGCGTTTATCAAATGGCGAACGCGCTGAAATTTTGGTTGACCTTTCATCTTTACAAAACGATTCAATTTATCTGATGAATTACGGTTCGGAAATTCCAACGGGAATAATTGGCGCGGCACAAGTTGGAAACGGAATGGCAAGTATTCCCGATTACAATTCGAATCCCTTGAATGGGGCAGATTCTAATTTGCTGAAAATATTTGTTGGCTCACCAACAGCAAATCCTGTAACAACAATTCCTACAACTTTAATTCAGAACACGCCTTGGTTCCAAGCACAGGCAAACACTACACGCAACTTTTTATTGGCTCCCGAAGCAATGGGAATGCAAACAATGGCAGAAGGTCCTTTCACCATTAACGGAAGTATATTCAGCATGGACACCATCAACATAACCACCTATCTCAACAATACAGAAGTGTGGACTTTGAATAATCAAACTTTAGTAGCACATCCTTTTCACATTCACGATATGCACTTTTATATTTTGAATATAAATGGTGGAGCAGTGCCAAATTATGAAAGAGGGAAAAAAGATGTGGTGCTTGTAATGCCAATGCAAACAGTTTCGTTCATTACAAAATTTGAGGACTTTGCCGATGCAACAACTCCGTATATGTATCACTGTCACTTGCTGCACCATGAAGACGATGGCATGATGGGAAGTTTTGTTGTTCTTGATACAACCTCAACAGGTGTTGAGGAAATAAATTCATCAAACAATTTTTCTGTTTACCCCAACCCTGCAACTGCTTTACTAAACATAAAATCAAACAGCAACGAAAATTTTTCTATCGCAGTTTTTAATTCCCTTGGAGAAAGTTTGTATTCGGCTTTTTCAACCGGAGACTTTAAACTTCAAACTTCAAGCTTTGCAAACGGAATTTATTTTCTGCAATTAAAAACCAGCACTAATTCATTCACCCGAAAATTTATTAAACAATGAGACACCTTCTACTTATTATTTCAGTTTGCACAAGCATTTTTGCCTCTGCTCAAAGCGGAATTACATGGGGCATGATGGGAATGGACATTGCCAACAACACACACGACAACATGCAACCACACGTTGCCGTTGACGGTTCAGGAAACCCGCTCGTTATTTGGGGAAGAATGTCCGATGAATCTGTTCTCTTCTCGCGTTGGATCGGAAACGCATTCACCGCACCTGTAAAATTGAATCCGGCTTGGCTTACCGTAGCAACTGCCAGTTGGATGGGTCCTGCCATTGCTGCAAAAGGTGATACCGTTTATGTAGTGGTTCGGCAAACTCCCGAATCAACGGATACCAGTAAACACATTTACATCATGCGCTCTTTCGATGGTGGCGTTTCTTTTTCAGCACCAATTTTAGTTGATAATATACGCGATAGCATTTCGCGTTTTCCTGCTGTAACCATAGATGATAACGGAAATCCAATTGTAGCTTTCATGAAATTCGATTTATCGTTTGGCGATTCGCGATGGGTAGTTACTAAATCTGCTGATTTTGGAAATACATTTTCTACCGATGTAAGAGCAAGTGATTACAACGGTGCCGGTGATGAAGTTTGCGACTGTTGCCCCGGCACAATTATTTCAGCGGGTAATGTGTGCGCTATGCTTTATCGCGACAACGCTAGCAACATTCGCGATATGTGGACTGGCATTTCTACCAACAACGCAACATCCTTCCCTTCGGGTTTTGAAGTGGATACAACCAATTGGATGATTATGTCTTGCCCATCAAGCGGTCCCGATGGAATAATTATTGGCGATACACTTTACTCCGTTTTTATGAGTAGCGGCAGTGGCAGCTTTCGCGTTTACCTGAGCAAAACTTTAATAAGCACAGGCGCACTTATTTCTCATATGCCACTCACCGGTGTTATTTCAGGACTTACACAACAAAATTATCCGCGCATTGCAAATTTCGGAAAGGCGGTGGCTATTGTATGGAAACAAAATGTAAGTGGAGCAACACAATTGCCAATGCTTTTCACCAACAACATTGCCAACGGTTTCCCTTCTATGTATGACACCGTTGATTTAGCCAACGAAACCAACACCGATGTTGCCGTGTCAAACGGAAAAGTGTATGTAGTTTGGCAGGATGACAATACAAACACTGTAAAATTTCGTAGCGGAACTTTTACGCCAGTCGTTATTTCGTCTGTAACCGAAATTTCAACAAACAGTTTTTCTATTTATCCGAATCCAACAAACGACTATCTAAACATTACATCGAACAACAACAGAAAATTTTCTCTTAATATTTTCAACTCGATTGGCGAGAAGGTTTATTCAGCCATTTCTAACGGCAACAGTCAATTAAATACTGCCAACTGGTCAAGTGGCATCTATTTTGCGCATATAAGCACAGAAGGAAATTCTTTTGTTACAAAATTTATTAAACAATAATTTCTCCTGAACTTTAGACTTACATTTGCCTCAATGAAGAAATTGCTCACCATATTCCTTGCTGTCTTTTTTACCCTCTCCGCTATAGGAGTTCAGGTAACAGTGCATCATTGCATGGGCAAAACTTCGCTTACTGTTTTCGGAGTTGATTTCAACAAACATTGCAAATGCAAACACGAAGGCGAATCACACAAATCACGTTGCTGCAACAATCACACGGTTACTTTCAAGCCAGCGGTTGAGCCGTTTACCTCTCCGTTTAAGACAATTTCTTTTCAGCAGGTTATAATTGACAAATTGTTTGTGAAGGCGCACGATTTATTTCTTGCGCCTTCATTAAGCAATGTTCAATCCCTTGCTTTCGCTCACGCTCCACCGGAACGTGCAACTTCCCTAAACACGCTTTTCTGCGTGTATCGTATTTAGAATTTAAACTCTGATTCTTCTTGACATTGGCAGAATTGCTGTTGTCATCGCGCACATTTTAGTTGCGCCCGACTTGGATTTTTTAAAACATAAATCGTTACACAATGAAAAATATAATTCAAACAACTATTACTTCAAAAACTTCAACACGCCATCATTCACCTTTCCTTTTGCGCTACCATTTCAATTCTATCTCTTATGACAGGTTCAGACATTCGGCAAAGCTGTTTGGCTATGCTTCAGCAAAATAAAAGAGATGATGCTCGCTTATTTTTTAGAAAATGAATCATCCCATTTATTTTGCGCAAACGCTCAAATACAAAGCAGCCAATAATCTTAGCTCCAAAAATTGATTATGTGGGACAAACGTTTTTCTTTGTAAACTTTATTACCAAATCCAATTCTTTCTTACTTCAAAAAACGCCTTCATGAAATCAACCTTTAAGTGTTTGAGTCTCCTAACCGTTATTATTTTTTCTTGTTGTTTTAAAACAACTTTAGCCAGTAATGCCGTTTACGAACAGCGCAAACAGGACTACACGGATTCTTCGCTCATAAACGGTGGAGGCACTAAACTTATTCTTCAGGCATACCGTGGTTTGCCTTTAGATACTGCTGACTTGAACGCGATGCTCAGTGATATTTCAACCGGTCAAACGAGTGACTTCGACATCATTGAACTGATTCGAATTTTATATCTCACCAACGGCACCTACGATGCTGCAATTCTGCCTGTAATTTTAGCAGTGCCGTATTGGGTCAACAACGGTGACCTGGTTAGAAACTACTGGTCAGAGAACCATATGATAATGTGGATGGGTTCTGACTGGCTGTTGCATGAAAAATACAATAAACCAATTGACAACCGGCTAGAAGCGCGGTTGAAACATTATCTGCAACTAAAAGTGCAATTTGGGTTCTACGAATTCTTTTCATCGGTGTATGGTCCATACGAGTTAAGTGGTTTACTAAACCTGGCCGACTTTTCACAAGATACCGTTATTAAAAATTTGGCCACACAGGCTTCGCAATTACTTCTGAAAGATTTTTTGGTAATGACGAACGACCGCGGCACTTACTTTCCAGTGGCGGGAAGAAACTATCCCGGAAAATATGATAACGCTTATGGACAGAATCACAACAACCTGATTTATCTGATGACCGGTTTTGGTGAAGTGCCACAAGGAGCTTCACACGCAGGTCCTTTTCTCGTTTCTTCCACCATACCTATGGATACCGTGATTTCTTCTTGGAAACCATTTGAGGATTTTACCATGCACAATGGACATAGTTTAGATACCGGTTTTATTATTAATGCAACCATGACAACTACAGACCGGGTAGTCTTTCAATGGAGTTCGGGTGCTTACTTTCATCCATCTGTAGTGCAGGAAACTGCACAACTACTAAACGATTCCAGCCTTTGGGCACAAGCAGATTTCTCCATATTAGCTCCGCTATCGAGCATACCTCCCGCAAATATGCCTGCTGCTGCCAATTCATTAAGCAGCATTTCTAAAAGTTCGGTATTGTGTAAAGCTGATATTGCTATTTTTAAAAACCATTCGGTAACGCTTTCGTCAGTATTAGATTTTTGGAAAGGCAAAGTAGGTTTTCAACAATATCCCTGCGTTGCAAATATTGGCACTACCGCTGTTTACACAGGTTCCGGTGAAGTGAAAGCCGACTGGGGTCAACGCAACAGCAATAACCAGAATACACATTTGCCTTATGTGGAGCAGCACAAAAATATATCGCTCCTAATGTATCGTCCCGAAGCGGTTTCGCCTTTGGTAGGTGCCAACTTTGCGTTTAAAGAAGTAGCCCTGCACTGGAAGGATGCCGATTTTGATGAAGTTGTGGAAGACAGCATGTGGCTTTTGGGTCGTCAGGTGGAAAGCTACGTGGCTGTGCGCAGAGCCTGCATTGGTGAAATTAATTCGGTGCGAGCATGCCCGACTACCGGAGGACAAACTTGGGTGATAATGGTGGGTGACTCTTCCATGTATGGCAACTTTGCGAACTTTCAGAACGTGGTGCATCAATCTCAATTTGAAGAGCGCTGGTATTTAGATACGGTTACTTCTCAGTATGTGTATTATGCAAAAGTAGTGGTAGATACAACTACCATAGATTATGCATGGGGCGTGGATAGTATTACAACAGGTATTACAAATATTAAAGAAGGAAATTCCAATTGGACAATTTATCCAAACCCAACTAACTCAGCGTTAAACATTGACTTGAAAGAAATTAATGAACCAACATTAATTCAAATTTATAACACCATTGGTGAACTGGTTTATACTGATTCGGGCAGCGAAAAAACCATATCCGTTTCTACTCAATCGTTAAGCAACGGCATGTATGTTCTGAAAATAATTACTGCCAAAACTGTGAGTTCAAAGAAGTTCATAGTAGAGCATTAGCAGCGAAAAAGCAGAATGAGAAATATACTTCGATAATGCTCCTCTGCATATACTATTTATGAAAACCGTAATGCTTCACAAAACTTGCTCTTACTCTCTGTGAAATCAAAAAGCAAGTTGCTATTCTACTTTTTTCTAATGCTGCTAAATAGCTGCATACCTGTAAGAAGTATCTTTCTTGGCAATCCGGACGACAAAGACATTACACGCTTTAAGAGTGCTGTTATCCATTCAGGCAATGAATGTTTTGAGTTTAAGAAGGAAATGAATTCATCTGTCAAGAATCTTAAAATAGACGACTGGACCCGCGACATCCCATTCTTTATGCCGCTCGATACCTTTACCACTACGCATAAAATCAGAAGTCTGCTTATTATTCAAAACGATACCCTGAAGTATGAATACTATAGCAAAAAAATAAATGAGCAGGAACTTCATTCTTCTTATTCAATTGCCAAATCATTTACCTCAGCCCTTATCGGTATCGCAATTGAAGAAGGCTTTGTTAAGAGTGAGCAGGATCCTGTAATTAAATACATACCCGAATTGACCAATGTTGCTCATGCAGATAAACTTACCATTGAACATTTGCTTAACCATACTTCGGGCATTAAATACAATCTCGCTACTGATGCTACCATATATTATGGTCGAAATTCACTGAAAGCTCTTAAGCAAATCAAGTTTCAATTCCTGTCGGGCATGAAACAGCACTACCTGAATATTAATGTGGAACTACTTGGCTTGATTCTGAAAAGAGCTACCGGAATATCACCTTCTAAATACCTAGAAGATAAGATTTGGAAACCTATACAAATGTGTTCTGACGGAGTGTGGAGTGTGGATGAAAAGAACCAAATGGAAAAAAGTTTCTGCTGTATTGGTGCAACAGCTATGGACTATGCAAAATTCGGAAGGCTATATCTGAATGAAGGAGTGTGGAATGGGAAAAGAATTATCAGCCAATCGTGGTATAATAAATCAATAAGCAGAGATACTTCTAACGGCAGCAGTTTTAATTACAACTATTGCTGGCATATCGGGCTAAAAAAATATGGCGACTTCATGGCTATTGGTTTATACAAGCAGCACATTTACATCAACCCCGAAAAAAACTTGCTGATTATTTTATTCAATGATAAAGAAAAGCCCTTGAAGGCAGAGCGTGTAAACTGGTGGTTTATTTTCCGGCAAATTGCAGATCAACTTTAAAGCTGGTGTAAATCATGAAGCACAATACAAACAAAACATCAAAGCAGGTTATTTTCTTTTCAATCGGGTTATTCTTCCTTTCGGCTTGTAATCGTTTGGACGAAGTTAATTACAAACCTAAAATTTCACCACAGTCTTTTCTTCAAAATCAGCATTGGATAAAAATTGAAGCAGGTGATTTCAGTTTCGTTTGGAGCCAGCCAACTTCTACTATCATCGTTTACTTTGTTGGATTGTTTACCATGTATGCAGGTTATAAGTTCTTACGAAACAGAAAAAAAGAACAATCAAAATTATGGTGGGGCGTTGGTCTTTTGCTCACCGGTCTAGGAGCCTTATTTGCAGGAACAAGTTATCAGGCATTCGGGTACGAAATTAAATGCAACGGAAGAGAGTTCTGCACCTGGACAAGCTGGTGGGAAGTAATTTACATGTTGCTATCCGTTCCCGGCATGAATGCTTTTTTAGTTGCCACAGCATACACCAATGCAAAAGGAAATTTCAGAAAAGCAATTATGGCGTATGCCATCATCAACACTATCGGTTATTCAATTCTACTTTTGTATGGTGCTTTGTTCGCAGTCAAGTTTGCGATATCGTTCGAATGTATGTCGCTTGTTTCTGCACCCAGCGTTATCTTCTTGTTAGTATTGCATAGCACAAGTTATGCTAAGCACAAAGACAAAATGAATTTATTGCTGGTGAAAACATGGTTCATTTTTGTTGCTGTTGGAATTACTTACGGTGGTTATCTCAACTTAGGTATAGCTCCTCATCTTTGGCAAAAAGGTATTTGGTTTACAGAAAATGATGTGCTGCATGTAGGTATGATTTGTTGGGTTTATTACATCCTAAAAAAATTACCAAACGCAATTGTTGACATGGACTTAGCTAATTATGATTTCTAATGAGTATTAATTTCCAAAATTTTAATCTAAATTATATCACTCCGGCTTCGGGAATTGCCGGTTGCTTAGTTATTGCTTTTGGACTTTTTGCATCGGCATCGCATTACACTCGCTCAATGGCATATTCGCCACAAAACCATTTTATATCAGAACTCGGTTTAGCTACAGCAAGTGAATATTCTTATGTCTTTAATATCTGTCTGGGAGTTGGTGGCGTGTTGTTGATGATGTTCACAAATGGGTTGGGAATTTATCTCCGAAAAAATCCGGTAGCATGGTATGCCTCTTACATAGGAATAGGCGCAACTCTAAGTTTTTCGGCTATCGGTTATTTCACTGCCGACAGCTGGACTGCCCACCGAAACGCTGCCATGGTCTTTTTCTCAGGGGCAATGATTTCAATTGTTCTTTTTAGTTATTGCATTTGGCAAAACAAACAGAGAAAAATGCACCATAGCATTAGCGTGCAGGGATTTATTATTGCTTTTATTTTTTTGATAGTCTTAGTGTGGCCTAAAGAATTATTGACACAATCAGTGGAAGACCCGGCAAATTTTATTCGCCCTGAATTGTGGGGTCTTACAGTTTTGGAATGGTCTTACTGCTTTATGATTGGCTCTTGGATTTTGACTGTGTCTGGTGACATGATTTATATATTGAGCAAAAAAGAAACGGATATTACCACGCGATAATCAAATCGGATATGAAAGCATTATTGCCCCTTATAGTTTTCGGATTTCTACAATTCACTTTCTTAAGTGCGTCATCACAGCCTTATACAAAAGGAGAATTATTGTATTCTAACTCGCTGGCAGCAAAGGAAGATACGGCAGGTTGGCGAATGGAAGGCGTAGGGCAAGTTGAATTTGCGAACGGTTGGATGAAAATAGTTTCTCCCAACGAAAAAGGTCATCATGTTTTTTGGTGTCCACAGGAGATTCCTGCAAATTTTATTGCTGAGTGGGAAGTTCAAAATCTACACACTGAAGTGGGTTTGTGTATCATTTTTTTTGCTGCAAAAGGATTGAATGGCGAAGATATATTTGATGTTTCGCTTCCCAAAAGAGATGGAACATTCAAAGATTATACAAACGGAGCTATCAACAATTATCATATTTCTTATTACGCTAACAGCAAAGACCACCCGGGCAGAGAAACTGCCCATCTGCGCAAGAACAAAGGCTTTCACATGGTGCAGGAGAAAGAACTTGGAATCCCTATTCATTCAAAAGCCATTCATAAAATTCAATTGGTAAAGTTTGGAGGAATTATTCAACTGTTCATTGATGGGCGAAATGCAATTGACTGGCTTGATGACGGAAAGCATTTAGGCAAGATTTTGCAAGGAGGCAAAATTGGTTTCCGGCAAATGAAATGGACTCAATTCAACTATCGAAATTTCAATGTTTGGGAATGTAAGTCACCTGAAGAAGGTAAACAATAGAATTGCTATGTATATTCTCCTCCTAATAATTCATCTATATCGCAAATGAAACAAGTCTTTCTTTTCACTTCTCTTTCCATTTGAAATCAACTAGTTGCTTACAGCTGATACAAAAAAAACGGAACCATTGCTGATTCCGTTTAACCATTAAACACCAAACAAGAGATTAATGTCTTTTTAAACTTCCTCCGTTATTCGAAGGAGCAGTATTTTTTTGTGGAGTCGCCTGAAAATTACTGTGCGGTTGCTCGTTTCTGGGTTGAGCACGTTGCTCCATAGGGCGCTTTTCAAAATTACGCTGTTGAGGAACTTCTCTGCGTTGCTCCACTTGTCGCGGTTGTTCTATTTGACGAGGCTGCTCCACAGGGCGTTGTTGTTGGTAGTTCCTAGGTTGCCCAACATTGCGCGGTTGCTCCACTGGTCTTGATGGTTCGTTCCATCTGTTTTCTTTTGGTTGCTGTTGCGCGCGACCTTCCAAATTATTTTCTCTTGGTCGTTCGTTGATATTGTTGTCGCGCTGCGCTGGGTGACTGTTTTGCTGTGGAGTTGAAGTCCAACCGTTGTTTTGTTTTGGCTCTGTTCTTTCAACAGGCGCATTGCTGTTACTCTGCTGCCATGCTTTAGGTTCTTGTCTTGGAGTAACATTCATGTTGTTATCCCGCTGTTGCGTATTATTATTCTGCCAGCCGTTAGGTGCTTGCGTAATTGGTTCGCTAGGTTTAACCACTACATCGGGTTTCTTCTCGTTGTATGGCGAAGCAGTATTTGCATTTACAATTACCCTCTCTCTTGGTTTCACTACACCTGTGTTTTGATAAATTGGCTTTTGAATTCCTTCTTTTGGAATGTTTACCGTATGCATGTCAACAGGTGCTCTGTTGATAGAAGTTCCGCTAGTAATAATTGGCTTTGTAGAACCTGTTCCAGTCTTGCCGGGAGCATCAATGTCTTTATGATGATGACCATAATAATAGTAAGGATTATATCCGCTGGCGGTATTCCACCCATCGTTGTATCCATTGTTATACCCGTTATTATAGCCGTTCCAATATCCGTTGTTGTAGCCATTGTTATAACCGTTGTTATATCGCCCATAGCCGCAACCGCTTCCCCAGTTGTAAGCCCAACTGTTATAATCCCAACCATAATAGTTGCACGAGTAATAACCCCAGTTCGAATTTCCCCATGAGTTAGTATAGTAAGCACTGTTCCATCCCATGTTCCAATCCCAATAAGGGTCGTAGTAAGGGTCATAAACATAAATTACAGTTTGACGGTGACGGTTCCATCTCCACCAGGTATCGTTATACCAGGGGCTATAAGAAACAACTACACGGTTATTCCAATTGCTGTAACCGTAGTAGTATGAAGGTGTAAAAGAATAATTGTAATAGCTCACTCCGTAGTTTGAATTATAGTAGCGATGCAGATTAGTGGTGTAGTAATACGAATCGTAATCCTCATCATATGAAGCATCGGATGCGTAATAGTCATTCGTGTTCGAAGAATAATTATCGCGCGGGTCGTATTTGTAAGCGGGAATATCGTTGTTGTATCCATCTGTTTTATCACCCGATTCTGTTTGCGTGTTGTTTTGCTGAGTGGCAGAATTGGTACTCGCATTATTCTGCTGCGAATTATTTTGAACCCCTTTATCTTTTGCAGGGTCGTAGTAAACATCATCGCTTTGTGCAAAAGAGTTTTGCGAAATTCCTGTTACCAAAAACAGAGTGGTGGAAAGAAGGAGGAGGAAGCGGTTCATGGTTTTTGTTTTTAGTACGACAAATTTATTTCAATTCGGTTTAAGCGTGAACGTTTTTAATATTTTCGCGCACAATTAACATACACTTAAACATCGTACCAAAATTTGTTATGGCAAAAGAAATCACTTCAAGAGTTAACGATTATTCACAGTGGTATAACGACCTGGTTATTAAAAGCGGATTAGCCGATCACAGTAGTGTGCGCGGCTGCATGGTTATAAAACCCTACGGCTTTGCCATTTGGGAAAAGATGCAGGCGGCACTCGATAAAATGTTTAAAGACACCGGGCATGTGAACGCGTATTTTCCTTTGCTTATTCCTAAAAGTTTTTTGAGTAAAGAAGCTTCGCATGTAGAAGGTTTTGCGAAGGAGTGCGCGGTGGTTACACACTATCGTTTAATTAACGACCCTAATGGCAAGGGAGTAATTGTTGACCCTGATGCTAAACTCGAAGAAGAATTAATTATTCGTCCTACTTCCGAAACTATTATTTGGAACACTTATAAAAACTGGATTCAATCGTATAGAGATTTGCCGTTGTTGATTAATCAATGGGCGAATGTGGTGCGTTGGGAAATGCGCACGCGTTTGTTTTTGCGCACTGCCGAATTTCTTTGGCAGGAAGGGCACACCGCTCATTCTACTTCACAGGAAGCCATTGAAGAAACAGAACGTATGCTCGATGTTTATGCCGAGTTTGCAGAAAAGTGGATGGCAATGCCGGTGTTGAAAGGAAAGAAAAGTCCTAACGAAAGATTTGCAGGAGCTTTAGATACTTATTGCATTGAAGCAATGATGCAGGACGGGCAGGCTTTGCAAGCCGGCACCTCACACTTTCTTGGGCAAAATTTTGCAAAAGCTTTTGATGTAAAGTTTGCGAACAAAGAAGGTAAAGAAGAATTTGTTTGGGCTAGTTCATGGGGAGTTTCCACTCGCTTGATTGGAGCATTAATTATGGCGCACAGCGATGACGAAGGATTGGTGTTGCCTCCTATGCTTGCTCCTATTCAGGTGGCTATTGTGCCAATATTTAAAGGCGAAGAAGATTTAAAAAAGATTGAAGAGAAATTTGCTCCTCTCCTTCTTGAATTGAAAGCAAAAAACATTTCAGTGAAGTTTGATAAGGATGATACCAAGAGGCCGGGATTTAAATTTGCCGAGTATGAACTGAAAGGTGTGCCTGTGCGTTTAGCTATGGGAATGCGCGATTACGAGGCAGGAACAATTGAAGTAGCAAGACGAGATACAAAAGAAAAATCGGTTCAGCAGTTTGAAGGCATTGGAAATTACATTGAGAAACTATTGGAAGATATTCAGTCGAACATTTTCAATCGTGCAAAAACTTTCCGCGATAGTCATATTCGCGAAGTGAATACGTGGGAGGAATTCATTAAAGCTATTGAAGAGCCGGGATTTATTTCAACACACTGGGATGGAACTTCGGCAACTGAAGAAAAAATAAAAGAGTTGACGAAAGCAACTATCCGCTGCATTCCTTTAAACAATAAACAGGAAGATGGCAACTGTGTATTTACCGGAAACGCGAGCAAAGAGCGCGTGGTGTTTGCAAGAGCATATTAGAATTGCAGATTGATAAAAGCAAAAAAAATAGAGAATGCTTCTTCTTGATGGAAAAAAATTAGCTGACGAATTAAAAGTTGAAATTAAAACGGAGGTAGATAAGATTACACAAAGTGGTAAACGCGCTCCACACCTTGCGGCAATTCTTGTGGGCAACGATGGAGGCAGCTTAACTTACGTTGGGCACAAAGTAAAAGCTTGTGAGCAGGTAGGTTTTAAATCAACACTCTTGCAATTTGATGATTCAATTACCGAAGAATTTTTGCTCAACGAAGTTTCTAAACTGAATGCCGATAAAGAAGTAGATGGATTTATTGTTCAACTTCCTTTGCCTAAGCATATCAATGCCGATAAGATTATAATGACCATTGACCCGCAAAAAGATGTAGATGGATTTCATCCGGTAAACGTGGGCAAGGTTACGTTGGGTATGGATGCTTATATTTCTGCCACTCCGCTGGGTATTACTAAAATACTCGAGCGTTATAATATTTCCACCGAAGGAAAACATTGTGTAGTAATTGGCAGAAGTAATATTGTAGGCAGACCAATGAGCATATTGATGAGCGCGCAAAGCAAAACAGGTAATTGCACGGTTACTGTTTGCCACAGCAAAACAAAAAACCTGAAAGAGATTACACTGCAAGCCGATATTATTATTGCTGCGCTCGGCAAGCCCGGTTTTCTTACCGGTGAAATGGTGAAAGAAGGCGCGGTGGTAATTGATGTAGGCACTACGCGGGTAAATGATTCTAATGCTAAAGCCGGTTGGCGATTAAAAGGTGATGTGTTGTTTGACGAAGTAGCTCCTAAGTGCTCTGCCATTACTCCTGTGCCTGGTGGCGTGGGTCCTATGACCGTTGTTTCATTATTGTTGAATACTTTGAAGGCAGCAATAACTTAACAGCCTCCACCTAAAGGGATGTTGATTTCTTGTTTTACTCTTTCTCCTTTTGAATTTACTGCGGGTTTCCAATTTGGCATTCCATTCATTGCTTCTAACAATAGCTTGTCAATTGTTTTATCGGTAGAAGTCCGTGCGATTTTTGTATCAGTGATTTTACCTTCTTCATTTATGGTGAATTTTAGGGTAGCCAATTGAAGTTTATCGTAACTATCTTTCCCGTTTACTTTATTAAAAACTTTCCCTGTAAAATAGGTTGAAAGTTGTTTCCATCCACCGGGATATTCGGCTTCTGTTGCGGGAACTATGGTTACTATAGTTGAGCCTTTAATGATTTTATTTCTGCTTCCCCAAACATCATTTGTCTGGTCTTTATATTTATACTTAATGGTTATTTGAATATCGGATCCTAAGTCTGCTTTGTTTAAAATATTTTTTTGCTGAGCGGTAAGTTTATCACTTGTGCTTTGAGCTACCGCAGTTTTGCCATTAACGCTTACCAAAATTTCGGCAAAAACCACTTCTATAATTTGCTTGTAATCGTCTTGAGGATAAACGTAGTTTTCTGTTTGAGGCTGCGCGAAATTATTTACCCTGCGGTTGTAAAGCCAAAAATCCTGACTGAGTTGCAATTGCATACTGCTCCATAACAAAGGGCTTAGGTCATTGATATTTATCGCTTGGCTGAGCGATTCTTTTTTAACGGTTGGGTTAGTTCTCTTCGGCATTTCGAATTTCCCATTTTGAGAAAATGTATTAGCAAAAAGTAGAACTAAGAATTGAGTAACGATGAAGTTTTTCATTTTGTATTTTGATTGTAGATGCTTTGAACTTTCAAAAAGAACGGTGTTAAATGAAACTTAACCATTTAGCTTTGGCTCCTGTTTTTAATTCAATTCAAATGTGAATCTCTGCATTTTATATCAGTTGTAGAAGTACTGCTCTAAGATTCATGTTTTCGGAAACTGAACTGCGCTGCTTATTTTTCATCTGCTTAATTCACCACACACCTTTTTGTTTTCTCCACTTAATATTGGGAACAACTACGTTTCTATCAAGAGGTGTTGCACTTACATTTGAGAACTTAATGAAAAAGCTTTGCGACATACTCGATGGTATTTCTGTCCTTGAATCGGTGGGTTCAATTGATGTTCCTGTTTCGGCATTGCAAATGGACAGCCGCAAAGTGAAGAGCGGTGATTGTTTTATTGCCATCAAAGGAACTGCAAGTGACGGACACCATTTTATTTCTACGTGTATTGAGCAGGGAGCAAAAGCTATTGTATGCGAAAATCTTCCTGAGGAAATTATTCCGCACGTCAGCTACATACGTGTAAAAGATTCTTCGAAAGCACTTGGAGTAATAGCGAATAATTTTTACGACCAGCCTTCTTCAAAAATGAAAGTGATAGGTGTAACCGGCACTAATGGAAAAACTTCGGTAGCTACTCTCCTGTTCAGATTGTTTCGCGCTTTGGGAAAAAATGTCGGTTTGCTTTCTACCGTGCAAAATCAAATCAACGAAGAAATTATTCAAAGCACGCATACCACTCCCGATGCAATTGCACTAAATGCACTCATGAAACAAATGGTAGATGCCGGTTGCGAATATTGTTTTATGGAAGTGAGTTCACATGCCGTTGACCAAAACAGAATTGAAGGTTTAAAATTTGCAGGAGGTGTGCTTACAAACATTACACACGACCATCTCGACTATCACAAAACGTTTGAAAACTATTTGAAGGCAAAAAAGCGTTTCTTCGATGAGTTACCTTCAACGGCTTTTGCATTAACAAATGCTGACGACCGAAACGGCAACGTGATGTTGCAAAATACCAAAGCCGCCAAGCGCAATTACGCACTCAAAACTCCAAGCGATTTCAAAACAAAAATTATCGAGAATAGTGTTGCGGGTCTTCAGTTAGACATTGACAATATTGAAATGCACACGCGTTTGATTGGCGAATTCAATGCGTATAACCTTACCGCAGTTTATGCAGTGGCGCGTTTGCTTGATATAGAAAAATTAGAAGCGCTTACGATTCTTTCATCGCTCACTCCGCCCGAAGGACGCTTTGACCAAATCATTTCTGTCAATGAAAAAATCGCAGGCATAGTTGATTACGCACACACACCCGATGCGCTCAAAAATGTTTTACAAACCATTCAGGCAGTGCGCACCGGAAATGAACGAGTGATTACTGTTGTTGGTTGCGGTGGAGACAGAGATGCTACGAAGCGACCAATAATGGCAGAGATTGCCTGCAAGTTTTCTAATCAGGTAATTCTTACTTCCGATAACCCGCGCAGCGAAGACCCAAATGAAATTCTGAAGCAAATGTATGCAGGCGTTCCTGTAACCGATAAACGAAAAGTGCTTACCATAACCGACCGCAGAGAAGCGATTAAAACAGCAGTTACTCTCGCTAACAATACAGACATTATTCTTTTGGCAGGAAAGGGACA
>JAPLES010000045.1:28404-62873 GCA_026391075.1 Bacteroidota bacterium
GAGATAAAAGGCGTGAAAAATCATTTTGATGATAAGGAAGTATTGAAGAACATTTTTGAAGAAATGAGAAAATAAAAATCAGGACAATGAACAAAGCAATTCAAAACGCGTGGGAATATTTAAAAGGTGATAAAAGCATTTGGCTCGTGGTACTGATGCTCTTCGGCATTTCTATGCTGGCTGTTTATAGTGCCACAGGCACGCTCGCTTACGCTAAAGAAGTGGATAGTAGTTATTATCTCATCAAACAGATTTCGCTCACCATCTTCGGTATGCTGCTAATGTTTGGCACGCACATGATTAACTATAAATACTACTCGCGCATTGCGCAAATTCTATGGCTCATTTCTATTCCGTTGTTGATTTACACCATGTTCTTCACCAAATCTTTGAACGATGCAAACCGTTGGATTACACTTCCCGTTGTTGGCTTAACTTTTCAAACTTCTGACTTAGCTAAGCTTGCACTCATTATGTTTTTAGCAAGACAGCTTTCGCAAAAACAGGAACAAATCACCGATTTTAAAGAAGCATTCCTTCCTATTTTACTTCCGATAGTCGTAACCTGTTTACTCATCGCTCCCGAAAACCTTTCGACCGCGGCTATACTTTTCTGCACTTCGGTTTTTGTAATGTTCATTGGCAGAATTGCCTTTAAACACATTGCCATGCTGTTTGGTGTGAGTTTAATTGCCGGAGCTATTTTCTTTTCGCTACTGTTCTTTTTACCCGATACCATGATGAAAGGAAGAATGCAGACATGGAAAAATCGTATCCATAATTTCACACAACACCGCGATGCAGAAGACGAAGACTACCAAGTTCTTCAGGCGAAAATTGCCATTGCAAAAGGTGGAATATTTCAACTCAACCCGGGCGGCAGTGACCAACGCAATTTTTTGCCGCAGGCATACAACGATTTTATTTTTGTAATTATTATAGAAGAGTACGGTTTGCTCGGTGGTGCTGCAGTTGTGTTGCTCTATCTTTTCTTTCTCTATCGATGCATTCGAATTGTTATCAATGTGCCAAAAGCATTCGGAGCACTGCTCGCTGTAGGTTTAGGCATTGCACTCGTCACACAAGCCATGATAAACATGGCGGTGGCGGTGAATCTTCTTCCCGTTACAGGAGTTACGCTTCCGCTAGTTAGTATGGGAGGAAGTTCCGTCATCTTTACTTCCATAGCGTTTGGAATTATTCTTTCTGTTTCAAGAAATATTGAAGAAGAAAAATCGTTAGAAACTGCATGAGTGAATTACGCGTAATCATTTCGGGCGGTGGTACAGGAGGACATATTTTTCCTGCCATTGCTATTGCCAATGCGATTAAGAAAAAAAATCCTGCTGCCGAAATTTTGTTTGTTGGAGCAAATGGAAGAATGGAAATGGAAAAAGTTCCGCAGGCGGGTTACAAAATTAAAGGATTGAACATTGCAGGTTTTCAACGTGGTTCAATTGTAAAAAACCTTTCGCTTCCCTTTAAAGTAATTGATAGTTTCCTTTCCGCACTAAGCATTGTTAGGTCTTTCAAACCGCATGTAGCTGTTGGTGTTGGAGGATATGCCAGCGGACCTTTGTTGATGGCAGCAAATTTTTTAGGCATTCCAACTGTTATACAAGAGCAAAATTCATTTGCAGGAATAACAAATAAAATTCTTTCGAAAAAAGCGAAAGTGATTTGTACTGTGTATGAAGGCATGGAGAAAATCTTCCCGAAAGAAAAAATAGTTGTAACCGGTAATCCTATACGTGAAGAAATTGTAAAAGCATTTTACACCAAGGAAGTTGCACAAGATTACTTACATGCAACAGCCATTGAATATTTTAGATTAGATAAAAACAAGAAAACTATTCTCATTACCGGAGGAAGTTTGGGTGCGCGCAAGTTGAACGAAAGCGTAAAAACTGCCATTGAAAAAATCAAAGCGAGTAGCGATACTCAGATTTTATGGCAAACCGGCAAAAATTATTTCAATGCTTGTGCTAAAGTTGCAGAAGGCATTTCCAATCTTCATGCGCTAATGTTCATTGATAAAATGGATTATGCTTACGCTTGTGCCGATGTAATTATATCTCGCGCTGGCGGAACAATTTCCGAATTGCAATTAGTTGGCAAGCCCGTTATACTTGTCCCTTCTCCTAACGTAACCGAAGACCATCAAACGCAAAATGCAATAGCATTGGTAAATAAGAAAGCCGCTCTCCTGATTAAAGACGATGAAGCAAAACTGAATTTGATTGGTGCGGCTTTCGACTTGTTGAAAAATGAATCGCTGCAAAAAGAATTGAGCGCAAACATTAAACAGATGGCAATTCCCAATGCTGCTGAAAAAATTGTGGAAGAAATTTTGAAAGTTTGCCTCAAATGAAAAATCTCAAAGACATTAAGAAAGTTTATTTCCTCGGCATTGGTGGAATTGGAATGAGTGCATTGGCTCGTTATTTTAAATCACATGGAGCAGACGTGAATGGTTACGATAAAACACAGACTGCTCTCACCGATGAATTAGAGCGTGAAGGTATTCATGTAATTTTCGAAGACAATTTGAATTTGTACCCGAAGGAAATTGACTTAGTCGTTTACACTCCTGCTATTCCCAAAGACCATAAGGGTTTATTTTTTTACAAAGACAATAATTACGAACTGCGCAAACGCAGCGAAGTACTTGGAATAATTTCTGCCGATAGATTTACTATTGCAGTAGCAGGTTCGCATGGAAAAACTACGGTGAGTTCAATGATTGCGCATATTCTAATTCAATCAGGATTTAAAACAACCGCATTTCTTGGCGGCATCTGTAATAATTACAACTCAAACTACATTCGGAGTGAAGGTTCTAAAGTCCTTTCCTTCGGACAGGATTTAGGTGAGGTGGCTGTTATCGAAGCCGATGAGTTCGACCGGTCGTTTCATTGTCTTGCACCGGACATGGCAGTCATAACCGCTGTGGACAACGACCACTTAGATATTTACGGCACTAAAGAAAAAATTGACGAAGCGTTTATTGAGTTCACCAATAAAATATCCGAAGAAGGTTTCCTCGCTATAAAATCGCAACAGAGTATTGAAAACAAACTGCCTGTGCTAGACAAAGCATTTTATTCTTTGCATGATATAACTAGTGATGTTTACTGTCCGCAATATTGGGTAACACATGGAGGCTATCTTTTTCATGTAAATTATTTTGGAACAGAAATCAAAAACTTGCGCTTGAACATTGGTGGCTTTCACAATATTGAAAATGCAATTGCGGCAATTACTATTGCCAAGGAGTTGAAGATTTCAAACGAGGATATTAAATCTGCTTTGGCTTCTTTCAAAGGAATTAAAAGAAGATTTGAAAAGGTTTTCGAAAACGACAAAATGATTTTCATTGACGATTACGCGCATCACCCAGAAGAGATCCGTGTGTTTGTAGAAAGTGTTCGTGAAATTTATCCGAAGAAAAAAATAACTGCGGTGTTTCAACCGCATCTTTTTTCACGCACAAAAGATTTAGCGAAAGAGTTTGCCGAACAATTGAGCAAAGCCGATGAAGTGGTGCTACTCGATATTTATCCGGCACGTGAATCACCAATGGCAGGCGTTAGTTCTGATTTGATTTTCAATCAACTTACCTGCGCTCAAAAATCACTAATCAAGAAAGATGAGTTGATTGATTTTGTCAAGAATAGAAACTTTGAAGTGCTATTGACAATAGGTGCAGGAGATATTGACAAATATCTTCAACCCATTGCAGAAATTTTGAAAGGCAAATGATTTTTTACTCCACTACCACCTTCGCATTCACTATTGTAGTTCCACTAACTACTTGCAGTAAATAAATTCCTGCCGGTGATTCAAGCGGAAAGATAAACGTGTGTTTGCCAGAAGAAATTTTTCCAAATTCTTTTTTAGAAATCAATTGCCCTGCAACAGTCAAAAGTTTCATGCTTACATTTTCTGTTTTCTGTTGGTTTAACACTACGTTTAAAGTTTTTGTAGCTGGTTGAGGAAAAATATTTTCCACCATTACTTCAGCTTTATTCGAAACCTCATATACTGCGTTAGGCCAGCTAGCTTTTACTAAAAATACTTTGTAAATAGTATCGTAAGCCCTGCTAAACGAATCGGGATTCGTTACAAAAACAATTCCGTCATCTGCTTGAACACCCCCAACTAAGTAGCCTGCAAAAATTGTATCCGTTGTCCAATCGTTTAGCTTAATAATTTCACGATTAATGGAAGGAACGCTTTCACTCAAAACAAATTCACCACCGGTTCCCAGCAACGAACTCATCTCTCCCATTTTATATTCTTTCATTTTTCCGGTGCTGTTACGGGTAACACGAGCAATGGTTTTTACAAAAGGAAAATTCAAATCCTGCTGAAAAGTTCCGTTCATATCAACCGTATACAATCCAACTCCACCAAAAAACAGAGTATGCATTTCATTAGCGGCCGAATCGTAAAGGGGCAAGGTGGGACAAGCATAATTATTCAGAACTTGATGAAAAGTATCAATTACCGAAATACCGGTGGACGAAATATTTACCGAGTTTAAATAAGGAAGTGTGTTGATGTCGTCAGGAAAAACGCCACTGAAAAGTGTAAGTCCTTCACTTCCGTCAGGAAAAATTTGCGGAGCCAAATTAAAATCTCTTCTGCGCATTTCAAGCGAATCGTAATATTCACCAGTATGGGTAATCGAAAATATTCCTGCGTTATTAGTCAATTGAAATTTACGCACGCTATAAGTGTAATGTTGCTGATAAGCGTTTGGTAAAAGATGTGTGGCACCAATAAAATTATGTCCGCATACCAATAGATATTCGTTGTTCAGTTTGCTCATTCGCCCACCGGTTACGGCAAAGAGCGAATCGGTTATTTGATGGAAATAACTTTTTACAGGCAAGCTATTTTCCATAGCAAAAACCAAACTATCTAACTGCACCACAGTCAAAAATGGATACGAAATTTTTTTTGCCTGCGCATCATTTTGTCCATAACCTCCACCTATCAGTAATAAATTTCCATCCTGAAAAAATTCCGTGTTAGAAGTTTTCATTTGCTCAGCTACTGAAGCATCTAGCGAATCAACACTTACGTGAATGGAAGTTTTTGTTTGCGGATTAACGAGGTAAATATTTTTGTTGGCATTAACAGGAGTAAATCCGTTGATGGCCTGATGAAGTCCTTCTACTCTCCCATTCATAATTATCCACTTACCATCATATTTTGCCATGGCATACGAATGCAAACCCGGTAAACCCGCCACCGTAAAAGGCTCTAATGAAATTTGAAAACTTTGAGCGCCTGCTGAAATGACAAAACCAAAAATCAAGAGCGCGGTAACACTTCTTTTCATGTAACGAATTTTATTTCCTTTGAAAAAATTACCAGCCAATTATATGAAACAAATTTTTACAATTCTTTTTTTCTCATCACTTCTCCTCACCTCTTATTCACAGGATTATAATTTAAATTTTGAGCAATGGGATTCACTCACAAACTATACTGAGTTGCACAATTGGGGCACTTTTAATCAGCTTTCTGCCGGTGGTGGAATTAAAGCAGGTGCTGTAAGAACTACCGATGCGGTGAGCGGAAATTATGCGCTAAAATTAGTAACCGGTTCTGTTCCTATAGGTGTGGCGGTGCTTGGGCAAATTTACATTGCTTCGGCAGTAATAAAACCAGGTCGTCCATTTGCACTACGTCCCGATAGTGTTCAATTGTTTTATAAAGACAGTGTAGTAGGTGGCGATTCAAGTGCCATGGTTTTTATTTTTACGCGTTGGGATATTCCTACCGACACGCAAAAATTAGTAGGCAGAGTTATCAAAAAAACCTACGCTACTATCAGCGAGTATACTTATCTCTCTTTGCCGGTAGAATATTTGGATAGCGGCATGCCCGATTCAATGGGAATTGCTTTAGCAGCTACCGGAAGCCCGCTTGGACTTGGACAAGAAGGCAACACGCTTTGGATAGACTCCATTCATTTCTCTTATACACCAACAGTTATTCATGCTGTACCTACTAATATCTCCATTCATTTTTTCCCAAATCCGGTACATAACAAATTGCTCATTTCTGCAGAACAAATGCTCACAGAAAATTTGTATGCCGAAGTTTACGATGAAAATTCTCGTTTAGTAAAACACGAAATAATATTTTCTTCAAAAACCGAAATAGATATTTCGAAACTGAATGCCGGCATTTACTATTGTGCTGTTCTTAATTTGAAAGGCGAAACACTTGCCGTACAAAAAATCATGAAGCAATAATTTTTTTTCTTCCGTAAAATAATTTCAAAAGCCCGTCTGTCGATGGGCTTTTGTCTTTCTTATTATTCACTCTTTTACAATTCCACAATTTCTGTCTACAACTCAGCGTTTAAATTTTAGGAAAGTGCTTCACCTTCGGCACAAGCATTTAAGCAATGAAAAAGTTTTGGCGCATACTTAAAAAAATAGTTACTGTAATGTTCACGTTGTCGTGTGCCGCGCTCTTTGTTGTTGTGCTTACTTCCGCTATCAAAAAACAGGATGAACTCTTTTGCAAAAATATTCAGGTAAAGATTGATTACGATTCAGGGCTTGCTTTTTTGAATGAAGGTGAAATTACCGAGCGTATTAATTTTTTGAGTGGAGAAACCATCATAGGTCGGCAGCTCTCAAAAATAGATTTTCATACACTGGAAAAAGAAATTGAGAAAAACCCATACGTGTGTGATGCAGAAATTTTTGTTGACCATGAACAAAACATCATCATCACTATTATTCAGAAACGCCCTATTCTAAGAGTCATCAACAGCGATGCCGTTAGTTACTACATCAGTGAAAAAAATGATCACATGCCGCTCAGTGATAATTTCACAATGCGCTTACCGGTAGCTACAGGATACGTAAATACAAACGCAAATTCTTCGCGCGATAGTTTAGTGGAGAACAATCTTTTTGTGCTTGCCAATTTTATTGAGCACGATGTTTTTCTGCACGCGCTGGTCGATCAGGTTTATGTGTATGAAAACACCGAGTTCGATTTAATTCCTAAAACGGGTAACCATAATATTCATTTCGGCAATGCCAATGAAAACATGGCAGATAAGTTCAAGCGCCTCAAAATATTTTATAGAGATGGATTGACCAGAACAGGTTGGTTCAAGTATAAAAGTATCAACCTGAAATTTGATGGCCAAGTAGTTTGCGAAAAACGCGATTCGATTGAAGCCTCATTAGCCGAAACACAAAACGATTAATCCACAAAATTTTTAAACACCAAACCTAAACTTTCCACTATGGCGCCAAAACACACAAAAGAAAATCCCATCATCGTAGGACTCGACATTGGAACAACCAAAATTGCCTGCATTGTTGCACAACGCGACCAGTATGGCAAGTTGAAAATTCTGGGATTAGGCAAAACACCTTCTTATGGTGTTCATAGGGGCGAAGTTTCAAATATTAAACTGACAACCGATGCTATTCAGGTGGCAGTTGCAGAAGCCGAACGACAATCAAATCATAAAATTACCTCGGTGTATGTAGGTATTGCCGGGCAACATATTTCGAGCAAACAAAATCGTGGCATTTATACTTTACCCAATCCCGATGAAGAAATATCGCGTCAACATGTTAAAGATATGAGGGAAGACATGTATCGTTTGGCACTTAATCCAGGTGAAAGAATAATTACAGTATTGCCCCAGGAATTTACGGTTGATAATTACCACAACATCATTGACCCAATTGGAATGTGCGGCAGCCGTATTGAAGCGAATTTTCATATTATAACCGGAAGGGTTAGTGCTGCACAAAACATAAAAAAATGTGTGGAGAAAGCAGGTTTGAAAATGGCAGGGTTGTTTTTAGAACCTCTGGCATCCTCTTCTGCTGTTTTACAAACAGATGAATTAGAGGCGGGAGTTGTGTTGGTTGATATTGGCGGAGGAACAACTGACATCGCTATTTTTAAAAACAAAATTATTCGCCACACTGCGGTAATTCCATTTGCAGGAAATATTATTACGGAAGACATAATGGAAGGTTGCAAATTGCTAAGACCACAAGCTGAAAAACTAAAGACAAGCTTCGGTAGTGCATTGCCTGGCGAAACACACGAAAATGAAATCATTTCTATTCCCGGCATTGCAGGACGCGACAGAAAGGAAATTTCTATGCGCACACTGGCACATATCATCAATGCGCGCATGGAAGAGATTTTTTCGCAGGTATATTTCGAAATCAAGAGTTCGGGTTCTGCTAATTCGTTGAATGCAGGAATCGTGGTAACGGGTGGCGGTTCACAGTTAAAACATCTGAAACAATTGGTGGAGTATAGTACAGGTCTTTCGGCTCGTATTGGCTTACCTACTTCGTATCTTGCAAAAGATAATAAACCCGAAATGCAACATCCTATGTTTTCAACCGGACTTGGTTTGGTACTTGATGGTTACAAGGAATATTTTGAAATGAAGGAAGAAACCAAACGAGAATTCTATCCTGAATTATTTGAAGTGCCGGTGCCAGTTTTAGAAACTGTTCCAGCAGGTGGAGGAATTTATGAAGAAGAAAATTTTACAGAAGAAAAAGAAGAATTAATCAAAGACAAAATTAAAAAGCCAAACCTGCTTCAAACCATGACTACCGTTTTCAAAAATTGGTTTGAAGACGATACCGTGAATGGAGACTTTGATAACTAATTTTTGCTGACTCAAAAACAAAAATCCTCCTGCAGAATTGTTGGAGAATTTTTTATTTGACACAATACGTCATGGTGTAATCAAAAGAGGTGTACCTATTTTTACTGCCTCGTAAAGTTCATCAATTTCTTTATTGCTTACAGCAATACAACCTGCAGTCCAGTCTTTGGCCAAATACTTTCTTCGAAACCCTTCGTAACCTTGCGGCAAGCCGTGAATTTTAATATCCCCACCGGTGTGTTTGCCAATAGCTGTTGCATGAGCTATATCTTCTTCATTAGGATACGACACTCCCAAGTTATTGTGGTATATACTATTTGGGTTTTTCCCGTTGATGAAATACAAACCCTCTGGGGTTTTGCCATCGCCTTCATATTCTTTGTCGCCTTCGGGTGATGGGCCTAAGGAAACCGAATAACTCTTTATCAAACTTCCGTTATTGAACACGAGCATTTCGCGTTCTTGTTTATGAATAGCAATGCTGTCAACAGGAGCAAGACGTTTACCTAATTTACGCTTCTGCTTTTTCGAAACATGTCTCAAAGGGGACGACTTCCCTGCGGTACTCAGCATACGCGTGCTGTGCCAATTGCTGGACACGGCCAGACTGCGTTTTGTCGAAGACGAGGCCTTCACCATACTTTATTTTAATAGAATGACGGCAAGAGAAAGAAAAAAGTATGTAAGGAGAGAAAAAAATTTCCTCATTGTGTTTTGAAAACATGCCTTTGCTTACCGCTTGCATTCATTTGCTGTATGAAAAAAAATGTTTAGGATTGCCACCGCTAAAAACAAAAACAGCAACTATTATGGGAGAAAAAATCACAATCAGCAGAGGTAAATTAAAAGTTCCTGACCAACCAATAATCCCTTTTATTGAAGGTGATGGAACAGGTGCAGATATATGGAAAGCATCAGTAAAAGTGTTGGATTCAGCCGTGCAGCATGCCTACAAAGGCAAAAAGAAAATTGAATGGAAAGAAGTATTAGCAGGTCAAAAGAGTTTCGATAAAACAGGTAGCTGGTTGCCCGATGAAACACTGGATGCATTCCGAGAGTATTTAGTGGGTATTAAAGGTCCTTTGACAACTCCTGTAGGTGGTGGTATACGTTCGTTGAACGTGGCACTTCGCCAAATTCTTGATCTGTATGTATGCCTTCGTCCGGTGCGTTATTATGCTGGCACACCTTCTCCGGTTAAACATCCCGAGAAAGTTTCGATGGTAATTTTTCGCGAGAACACCGAAGATATTTATGCAGGTATTGAATATGCAGGCGGAAGTGAAGAAGCCTTGAAGGTGTTGAAGTTTTTGAAGAAGACTTTTGAAAAAGATTTTGGCAAGATTCGTTTTAGTGATAAGAAAAAAGGAAAAGAATATTTGAAAGCAGCGCGTTTGAAAAACAGCGATCCAGAGACTTGTGTGGGTATTGGTATTAAGCCCGTTTCAAAAATAGGTTCGCAGCGTTTGATTCGTTCGGCTATTGAATATGCCATCACAAACAAACAAAAATCGGTTACGCTGGTACATAAAGGAAACATTATGAAGTTTACCGAAGGCGGTTTTCGCGATTGGGGTTACCAGTTAGCAGAAACTGAATTTGCAGAACAAACTTATACCTGGAACACTTGGGAGAACACCAAGAAAGCCAATGGCGAAGCAGCTGCTAACGAAGAAATGAAAGCCGCGCAAGCTGCAGGAAAAGTAATTGTGAAAGATTCTATTGCCGATATTACGCTTCAACAAGTGCTTACACGCCCCGAGGATTTTGATGTAATTGCTACACTCAATTTGAATGGCGATTATTTAAGCGATGCACTTGCTGCACAAGTTGGCGGAATAGGTATAGCACCGGGGGCCAACATTAACTATGTAACCGGCCACGCTATTTTTGAAGCTACACACGGTACTGCTCCAAAGTATGCTAACCTCGATAAAGTAAATCCTGGTTCTGTCATTCTTTCAGGCGCTATGATGTTTGAATATTTAGGATGGGATAAAGCCGCTCAATTGATTCATAAAGGATTAGAAGGTGCTATTGCCAACAAACGTGTGACTTACGATTTTGCTCGATTGATGGAAGGTGCTACAGAAATTAAATGTAGCGAGTTTGCTGATGAAATTATCAGTCAGTTTTAAATAATCATTGTAGAGAAAAAAGCGCGAGAGGTTTCCTTCGCGCTTTTTTATTTTAGAACCAATTTGAATTATTCGCCAAAAATTGGTTTTGGTATTTTTCGCTTACCAACATGTTGTTAATCTTTAGTTTCCAAATTAGCTTGTTCCTTAAATGAATAGAAATAAATTTGCTAAACCCTTCAAAACATGGCAAAGTATATTTTCGTAACAGGCGGTGTTACTTCCTCGCTGGGGAAGGGAATATTTGCCGCTTCTCTAGCTAAACTTCTTCAAGCACGCGGCTATAGAGTAACTATCCAAAAATTTGATCCTTACATTAACGTTGACCCGGGAACACTTAATCCTTATGAGCATGGCGAATGCTATGTAACCGAAGATGGTGCAGAGACCGATTTAGATTTGGGGCACTATGAACGTTTTTTAAATACGCCTACTTCGCAGGCAAACAATGTAACTACTGGAAGAGTTTATCAAACTGTTATTACCAAAGAAAGAGAAGGTGCATACTTAGGCAAAACGGTACAAGTTATTCCACACATTACCGATGAAATAAAACGCAGAATGCTTTTGCTTGGGCAAACCGGGTAGTTTGATATTGTAATTACTGAAATTGGCGGAACTGTGGGTGATATTGAAGCGTTGCCTTACATTGAAACACTTCGTCAAATTCGTTGGGAGTTAGAAGAGCACGATACACTTGTTTGTCATCTTACGCTCATTCCCTATTTAAAAAGTGCGAAAGAATTAAAAACAAAACCCACTCAGCACAGCGTAAAAGAGTTACAAACCATTGGCGTTCGTCCAGATATTTTAGTGTGCAGAACCGAGATGGAAATTACTGATGAGATGCGCAAGAAGCTTGCTCTCTTCTGTAACGTAGAACGCGATTGTGTTATCCAGGCATTGGATGTAAATTCCATTTATGCAGTGCCAATTGAAATGCAGAAAGAAAAAGCAGACTTAACAGTTTTGCGCAAACTCCATTTAAGTGCCGAGAAACCGATTGACTTAACCAAGTGGAACGAATTTTTAGCTAAAGTAAGTAACCCGAAGGGCGAAGTGCGCATAGGGTTGATAGGAAAATATATTGAGTTACAGGATGCTTACAAATCTATTCATGAATCGTTTATTCATGGTGGTGCTGCAAACAATGTAAAAGTAATTGTAGAAAGCGTTCACTCCGAACATCTCGAAGAATCGAATGTGCATGAAGCATTAGGTCATTTGCATGGCTTGCTAGTAGCCCCAGGTTTTGGCAACAGAGGTATTGAAGGAAAAATAGTGGCTATTAAATATGCCCGCGAAAACAAGATTCCGTTCTTTGGTATTTGTTTAGGTATGCAATGTGCCGTTATTGAATTTGCAAGAAACGTGTTGGGTTTGAAAGGCGCGCACAGCACCGAGATGAATCCTAATACAACGCATCCAGTTATAGATATGATGGAAGCGCAGAAAAAAATTAAAAACAAAGGCGGCACCATGCGTTTGGGCGCTTACCGTTGCGATTTAAAAGCAAATACACTCGCTTTTCGTTTATACGGCAATGCGCATATCAGCGAACGTCATCGTCATCGTTTTGAATTCAACAATACTTATCTCGAACAGTTTGAAAATGCAGGTATGATTGCCTCAGGTAAAAACCCAGATAACGGCTTGGTTGAAGTGGTTGAAATCCCTGCCAATCCCTTTTTCATTGGTGTGCAGTATCACCCTGAATTAAAATCTACCGTTGATAATCCTCACCCGTTATTCGTGGGTTTAGTAAAAGCGGCTATAGACTTTAAAGGAGTTTTAAAACTGGCACCGGTAAAGGAAACGGTTGGGGTGTAATTAGTTTCTTACAAATGCGAAAGCATTTCATTCCTTACTCTCTCTTTCAGTGCAGGTAAATCATCAACCGTCATGCCTTTGGTTTCTATAGGCTTGCTTAAAAAAACTTCTATAGAGCCCGGAAACAGTTCCATTTTATTGGGGTGATTAATTTTCTTTAAGCCCACCAGTGTTTCCACAACTATTGGTGTTTGTGAAAGAATAGCCACTCTGAAAGCGCCATCTTTAAACTCTTTCAGTTTTTCTTCGGTGCGGTTGCGCGTGCCTTCGGCATAAATTAAAAGACTGCTGCCGCGTTTCAATTCCTCCATCATGTATTGCACCGATTTCTCGCGGCTCTCTTTGCTTTTGCGGTCAACCATTATAGAAAGCTTACGCGTTACATAACCAAAGAATGGAATCTTCTCAATTTCTTTTTTAGCTAAAAACTTGGCGGGAAAAGGAGATGCAGCACCGCAGGCAACAGGGTCTAATTGCGAAACGTGATTACACACCAGCACATACGTTTTGGAAGCATCCATGCTTTCTCTTCCATAAACCTTTAACCGAATGCCGCACATGAATAAAATAAACGGTGCGCCTTTCGAAAATAAAAACCAAACCCAGAAAAGCGATGCGCGTCTATTGAACAGCGGTAAAGTAATGCCTATGAAAGGAGTGCATAAAACCATCACCATCAAAAACCAGAAGGCTCCCCAACCTAACCAGATAAAACCGAAAATTGTTTTGAGCAATTTCATTCGAGTTCTCTTAAATATAGCTGAATAGTATTTTCTAAACCCAGATACAAACAATCGCGCACAAGAGCATGACCAATAGAAACTTCTAATAACTGCGGAATGTTTTGCTGAAAATACTTCAGGTTATCGAGATTCAAATCGTGTCCTGCATTGATGCCTATGTTTATTTCATTGCAAAATTTTCCTGCTGCTGCAAAGTCTTTAATCGCATTCTTTTTATCGGCTAAAAAATGTTCGGCATAAGGACCGGTGTAGAATTCAATTCTATCTGTTCCGGTTTGCTTTGCTGCTTCAATTAAATTATTGACAGGGTCAATGAAAAGCGAAACGCGGATTTTGTTTGCGTGCAACTCGGCAATTACTTCCTGCAATAAGCTTTGATGCTTAATCGTATCCCAACCGTGGTCGGAAGTTAACTGACCGGGCGCATCAGGCACTAAAGTGCATTGCGCGGGTTTTAACTCGTTCACCATTTTTAAAAAATCGGGTGAAGGATAACCCTCAATATTAAACTCGGTGCTCACTACATCTTTAAGCGCATACACATCTTTACGCGTTATATGCCTTTCATCCTGCCTTGGGTGAACCGTAATACCCTGCGCGCCATAAAGCTCACAATCTTTGGCAAACTGAACCACATCGGGAATATTGCCTCCGCGCGAATTTCGAAGCAGAGCTATTTTATTGATATTGACAGATAGACGAGTCATGGTTCAAGGTTAAGCGAAGTGTTTGAAAGATGAAAGTTTGGTAAACAAAAGTTTCGAACACCCTCTCTTAGTACCATAAAAAAGAGCGTTGCGAAAAACCGCAACGCTCTTGATGTCAATTAATCAATCTTACTTCTACTTTTTAACCACATTAAATAATGGCAGAGTGGTTGTTCCATTATACAATACTGTTTTTGCCATAGGCGTATAACCTGTTTTAGAAACGGTATAAGTATACGTATGCCCCGCAGTCAATTTAGTAAAGGCATAATATCCATCATCGGCTGTATAAGCAGTTTCTACGTTTGTGCCATTTTCAACAGCCACAACCTTCGCGCCCGATACAACAGTTAAAGAAACATCTTCAAAAACCTTAGCAGCGTTACCGGGGTTTCCATCTGTATTGATGCTGTCTGTATCAGTTGGCTGCGTAGCTGGCGCAGCAATAACCGTTGCAGTATCGGTTGTGGTGGCAGTAGCATCACTTGCAGTTTTGTTATTGCAGGCTACCATTAAAATAATAACGGGGATAATGAGGGTCAGGATTTTTTTCATAATCGTAAATTTGGTTTGTGCTAAGGTATGTGTTAATGTTATATTCCCAAAAATATAATTGCCCTGGAAAATACCCTTCATATTTCTGCCGCTGAACTGTTGACCAAAGCCCGCGCAGTACAGAGCCTTGATACATCGCTTGCCATTAAGCTATGCAATGAAGCAATAGAAGTAGCCCTTAAACAAAATGATTTGTCTGCCGAAGCCGATGCACGCCATGTGCTTTCGCAATGTTTGTTTACCACCGGCAAACGCATTGAAGCTATTGAAGAAGTTAACCGCGCTATTGAAATAAGGCACGAAACAGACGAGCTCGCTAAGGAATCGGTTTCATTCAATAACCTAGGCATTTACCTCACCGAAATAGGCGATTATCCCGCTGCACTCGAAAGCAGTTTTCGTTCGCTGCGCATTAAAGAAGAACTCAACGATAAACGCGGCATTGGTAACACGCTTATTAATATAGGAAGCATTTACAAGCACCTCAATAATTATGATGAGGAGTTAAAAATGTATGAGCGGTCTATGAAAATAGCCGAAGAAATAAACGACCCGAAGATGTTGGCTTACAATCATCTTAATCTGGGTTTGGTTCACTTGTTTCGCAATGAATATGATTTAGCTCTCGGCTTTTAAAAAGATATTGATACCATACTTGAATCGCATGGCGATAAACACAATGCGCTTGGTGCGTTGAATAATCAGGGCATGCTTTACACAAAAATGGAGCAGTATGAAAAGGCTTTTGAAAAATACACACATGGTTTAGAAATTTCAAAAGAAACCGGAAATGTTCCGTTTACCATCAACACGCTCATGAGCCTGGGCGAATTGAAACTTAAAACAAATGAACCTGCACTGGCAAAACTATATTTAGATGAAGCTGTAGCGCTTTCAAAAGAACACAGTTTAAAATCGAACTTAAGTGATGCGCTCTCCTATCGTGCAGATTACTACGAAAACGTTCACGATTATCAATCGGCTTTAAAAGAATTTCGCGAGCATATTAGTTTGAAAGATGAACTGCTCAACAGTTATAACCTCAAGCAAATGGGTGAACTGCGCCTTAAATATGAGCTCGATAAAAAAGAACGCGAAGCCGAAATCAATCATTTGAAGAATGTAGAACTGAAAGAAACACTCGATAAATTACAGCACGAAAAGAATCGTTCGGAACGTTTACTGCTCAATATTTTGCCCGAAGAAGTGGCAGAAGAATTAAAAACAACGGGCACGGCTAAAGCAAAATTGTTTAAAGAAGTAACGGTAATGTTTATTGATATCAAGAACTTCACTACGATTAGTCAGGAACTTACACCGGAGATGCTCGTTGCCGAAATTGATTACTTGTTCCGCGGTTTTGATGAGATTACTTCGCGCTACGATGTAGAAAAAATAAAAACCATTGGCGATGCTTACATGTGTGCAGGTGGTTTGCCTGTTCCCGATCAAAAAAATGCCGAAAAGGTATTGAACGCAGCATTTGAAATTCTGCATTTTATTGAAATGCTTAAACACGAACGCATAGCGCAGGACAAAGCGTTTTTTGAAGTGCGCATTGGTATTAATACAGGTCCTGTGGTAGCAGGTATTGTAGGCTCTTCTAAATTTGCTTACGATATTTGGGGCGATACCGTAAACACCGCAGCGCGCATGGAACAAACTGGTGAAGTAGGGAAAATAAATGTGTCGGGCAATACTTATGCGCTGGTGAAAGATAAATTCAAAAGTGAATACCGTGGTAAAATAAACGCCAAGAACAAAGGCGAAATTGATATGTATTTTATTGCTCAGAATTAGCCGCTATGAAAAAAGGATTGTCTCTTCTTTTTCTTTTACTTCTCTATACATTTTTGAATGCACAAAAGTTTAAATCGGGTCTTGAGTTATCTGACGAAAATGAACTTTCAGGCATTCCGGTAATTGCATCACACGCACTCAAAGGAAAAAAAGAAGAATGCAAAGAATCAATTGATTTATCAGATTATATGCCACCTGTGCGCGACCAGGGAAGCCAAAATTCATGCGTGGCTTGGGCATTGGGTTATGCCTGCCGCAGTTATTACAATAACATTAACGACCCGCTTTATATCAATAATGGTTCTGCTAAAAATGATTCGAATATTATTTCACCGGCATTCATTTACAATTTACTCAACGATGGGCGTTGGGATAAAAAAATAAAGATTGAAAATGCCATGCGCTTAATGAGGGATACAGGCTCCTGCACCTTTAACAGTATGCCTTATTTAGAAGGTAAATACAAAGATAAACCCCTTGATTTTCAAATTGCGGAAGCACAGAATTTTAAAATTGAAAGTTTTGGTCAGCTCAATAAAAAAAATCTGGTAACTGAAATTATTGCGCAGTTAAAAAGCAAACAACCCGTGGTGGCTTCTTCTATTAACGGCACTATTTACTACGAAGGCGGAAAGAAGTATAAACTTGAAACGCCTTACGTTTGGCGAAGTATTAATATAGACAAAACACCATCGGGTCATGCCATAGTTATTGTAGGCTATAACGATAGTACCAGCCTGTTTAAGTTCATGAATTCGATGGGCGATAAATGGGGAAACAGAGGGTTTGGTTATATCACCTATGCTATTGCCCCCGAAGTTATTCGTGCCGCTTATGTAATTAAACCCGAACGGCTTTTAAAACCAATTTCAAAAGCCCTATGCGAAAAGCCGAAGCAGGATGAAGCGGAAATAAAGAAAACGGTAGAAGCTATACCTCAATATGAAAAACAGGTAGACTTATCGTACAAACCTGCACCCGAACCCGAAAGGCAATTGGAGAGTGTGCAGGCAAAGCCGATATTTATTCATGAGCCTGAAAAAAAATTAACGCGCAAAGAAATTCGTTTGCAGAAAAAAGCTTTGGCGCAAAAGAATCAATTGGTTGATACAACTATAGAATTACGTAAAGCAAGAAGGATGGAATCAAAACATACGAACCTTCACTTAATAGAAAGTAAAAACTTACCGCACGATACGGTAGAAAGTGAACCTAAACGATTACGACATTTATCTTTAAAACTAAAACGAAAAGCCAACAGCATACTACCAAAAATGCTGGTGAGTGAAGTGAAAAGACAAAACGAGTTTAGTGCAAAAATTGCGCGGGCTCCACAAACAGACAGCACTCAACTTGAGTTTATTGTAACCACAGAAATGACCGATTGCGCCTGCGATAGTTATCAGGTAGTAGTTCAGCTTTTCTTTGCCGATGTTGTCGACAGCACGAAATCGGGAGCGCCTGTGCTTAGTTATAGTGAAGACTATTCTTTAAGCAATGGACAAGCCGCTATCGTTTTAGATAAAACTGCTTATACCGAACCCGGCAACGATTGGAGACGGGTCGGCATTCCTTTAAATCAAATGGCTATCAATAAAGGCAAAACAAAAATGCTAGCCGAAGTAATTTGGTTTAATGATGACTTTGCAATTAAGTCCTGCGCGACTATTCCTGTGGAAGTGTACTACTAAAAAGGAAACTGTCAGGCTGAGCTTGTCGAAGCCTTTGCAGGAGAATCCTTCGACAAGCTCAGGATGACAAAACTCTTTATTCCTCTTCCGCCAATCCCAAATCAATTCTTCTTAGAACAATATCCGCAGTTAGCAATTTCACTTTTATGACATCGCCCAGTTCAAATTTCTTTTTAGTATCTCTTCCTGTCAAGCGAACCATTTTTTCATCGAACACAAAATCTTCATCGCCCAGCATTTCGGTGCTAACCATGCCTTCGCATTTTGTTTCGCGCATTTCCACAAAAACACCGCGCGCAATTACTCCGGTAATAACGCCTTCAAACACCTCTCCTACTCTATCCTGCATAAACTCAATCTGTTTATACTTCACTGCTTCGCGCTCGGCATCCATTGCTTTGCGTTCCATGAGAGATGAATTTTTACATCGCGATTCAAGTTCTCCTTTATCAATAATACTATCGCTTTGAGTAAGTAAATGTTCGAGCAAACGATGCACCATTACATCGGGGTATCTGCGAATAGGTGATGTAAAGTGCGTGTAATATTCCATTGCCAATCCATAGTGACCAATGTTTGCCGTTGTGTAAGCTGCCTTAGCCATACTTCGAATAGCCATGGTCTCTAAAGTATTTTGTTCGGGTTTGCCTTGCACCTTTTTTAATAGAGTATTAAAGATAGGAGCTGCATCTTTCGGGTCATCAAAATTTATTTTGTAACCAAAGCGCGAAGCCACGGCACTAAACATTTCTAATTTCTGCGGGTCAGGTGTGTCGTGAATACGATAAACAAAAGGTGTGTGCTTTTTATGTGCATGAATCTTTGAACCGTATTTAGCCACAGTTTCGTTTGCCAACAACATGAAATCTTCTACCAGCAAGTGCGCATCTTTGCGCGTTTTAATCAGAATGCCAATCGGCTTTCCTGTTTCATCGAGTTTAAAGCGTACTTCATCTTTTTCAAATGCTATGGCTCCGCTCTTCATGCGTTTTGCACGAATGTGTTTCGCAATTTTATCGAGTGTTTGGAGTTCTTCTACATAATCGCCCTTACCGGTTTCTAAAACTTCCTGCACTTCTTCATAAGTAAATCTGCGTTTAGAATGAATAACCGTGCGCGCAATGGTGAAGTTCTTAATGTTGAAGTCTTTGTCCATTTCGAAAATGGTGGCAAAGGTCAGCTTGTCTTCATTTGGTCGAAGAGAACATAATTCATTCGAAAGTTTTTCAGGCAACATCGGGCAAACACGGTCAGGTAAATAAACCGAAGTAGCTCTGCGCTCGGCTTCTCTATCTAACTGCGAACCTTCGCGCACATAATGCGATACATCGGCAATGTGAACTCCAATTTCATAATTGCCATTTTCTAAAACGCGATACGAAATGGCATCATCAAAATCCTTTGCATCCACTGGGTCAATGGTAACGGTAAGCACTTTCCTAAAATCCAATCGCTTCGCTATTTCTTCTTTCGGGATCTGGTCAGTGTGCTTTTCTAATTCTTTGTAAACATCTTTTGGAAAATCAATACTAAAACCATTTTGAATCAGAATCATTTTCATATCGTAATCCGAAGAATGTTTATCACTCAACACTTCCATTACTTCACCAATCGGTTTTTTACCATCGTGGTTCCAGTCGGTAATACGAACAATAACGCGCTCTTGATGTTTAGCTTTGTTTAATGATGTAAGCGGGATGAAAATATCTGTTTTCAGGTTTCGTTCATCGGCAATGAAAAAGGCGAACTTCTCAAACACATCAACTCTTCCAGAGAAACTATCCTGCGAGCGTTTGATAATTTCTACAATCTCCCCTTCGGGTCTTCTTCCGTAAATAGTGAGTTTCACTTTTACTGCATCGCCCTGCATGGCATTGCGCACAAATTTGTTGGGTATGTAAATATCTTTATCCAATCCTTCAACATTTACAAAAGCCGCTCCACTCTTCGTTATATCGGCTGTGCCGAAAAGGACTTTTGCATTGCGCTGTTCTGTTTTTTGCTGATGCGTTTCTCTCAGCACTTTGATTTTTCCTTTTTGTTCGAGACGAATTTTTCCTTCGCGTTCCAATTGATGAAGCGCGAGAATGATTTCTGTTTGACTTATTTTCTTGAGCACTTTAGGAAAGAGGTCTTTCAAATTAGCATCTCTTCCAAGCCCGCGTACGATACTGAGAATATACTGTGCATCACCGCTAGAACCGGAATGCTTTTTTGTTTTGTTTTGTTTTTGTTTGTTTTTCGACATAGTTAATGATGCAGCATAAAAGCTGCGTTTACGGTAATAGAACCGCGATTAGAATAAAAATTTAAAATGAATTTCAGAAAATAATTGAGAGGAAAGGAGTATTAAAATACAGCGATGTTTAGAAAATATTACCGCTCTGTTTTGCTGTAGTAAACCTTGCGGTGCTTTAGGTAATTGATTACAAAGCTAAACGCTTTTTCGTCATCACCAATAAATTCAGGAGCAACAATGCCTTTGCGTGTGAATTTACCATCGGCAACTAAGCTTGCTACAGCCGCACAAGTAAAGCCGGTAGTGCGCGCCATTGAAGAGAGTTTTGTAGCAGCATCGTATTGGTCAAACAAATCGTAGGTGTAAGTTTTTTTCTTCTTTCCTTTTTCTTTTCCGCTGATGATAACGCGCATAACGGTGAATTCTTTTTCTTCGGGTTGTAATTTCCATTGCGGCAATAAAACTTTCGAAGTAATTTCCAACGCACTCGTAGTTGCTCCGTTCAATTCAATTTTCTTATCGCTGAACATTCCTGCATCGCGAAGCGTTTCCATAATTTGACGATGCCCCGGATAACGAAGCGTTTTCTCTTTCATGTTTTTGATGCGCATGGTTTTTACTAACGAACGCAAACCATCAGTATTAAATGCTTCGAGTGTTCCTATGTTTTCAAACTCTACAAATTCAGGTTCACTTAATGCGGGCTTTGTTACCATCTTGTTGTTCTCTACCAATCGCGCAGGGCGAGTATATTCTTCAATTACATCAATTGGACTAAACGGTGCTTTGTATTGAAAAGGAAGTGTGCGCGTAAAAGGCAACCCACCAACCATGCAGGTGAACTCTTCAACTTCCATTCGTTTGTAGTGATAGCCTAAGAGGATATTATCCATACCCGGTGCAACTCCGCAATCAACCACAATCGTCACTTTCTTTTTTTTTGCTAATGCATCGAGTTCAAAAGCATCTTCGGGAAAGAAAGAAATATCGACCATGTTCTTTCCTGCTTCAATTACTGTTTTGCAGGTTTCAAAACCCATAAAGCCGGGCACTGCACCAATTACTAAATCGGCTCCTGAAATTATTTGCTGAATTTTCTTTTTGTCTTTAAGGTTTACTTCAACCGTATTGATTCCAAAATTCTTTTTCAAAAAATCGAGTGAGGTTTTATTTAAGTCAACCGATGTTACTTTAAAGGTAGTTGACAAATCGCGCGCAATTGCACTGCCTACCATTCCTGCTCCTAATACAACTATATTCTTCATACAAAATGTTTTGCGGGCTAAAGTAAAATTCCGCAGTTGAATCTTTGAAAATGAAAAATACATTTGCGCCCTGTTCTTTTTATTTATTGGGGAATTAGCTTCCCGAAACAAGTTCGGGATTTCGCGTTGCTCAACATTTGTTGTTTTTGTTTAAAGGGGAATTAGCTCATTTGGCTAGAGCGTCTGCATGGCATGTAGAAGGTAACCGGTTCGACTCCGGTATTCTCCACAATTGATTTCGTCCGAATTTCATAAATGAAATTCTCTTCAAACCAGATTGTTTCTTTTCTGCGAAGATTTAATTTGAGATTACCAGCAGCAGCAATGTTCATTATTCCTTCAATATCACAATCCTCACTCAATACCATTAAGCAAAGCGTAGTTGGTGTAAAATGGTTTGTCAACTCCTGAAATAGTTTTTGAAAGTAATCCAACTCCTCTCCCGCAAACCATGCTTTATCCGAATCTGTTTTCGGGTCGCGTTTGAAGTATGGTGGATTGATGATGATGTAATCGAAAGTTTCATTTTGCAGATTTTGAAATAAGTCTGACACAAGAGTTCTAACCTTCAAGTTGTTTGCAACAGCATTAGTACTTGCAGTTTTTACAGCTAAAGGATTTATATCGGATGAAGTTACGTTGGCATTTTTTGAAGCAGCTACTAAACTGATTAAGCCACTACCGCAACCCAACTCAAGAAATTTCTTCCCGTTTAGTTCAAGCGTTTCCATTTCACGAATTAAGAAATGGGTGCTGAAGAAAAGCCCCGGATGAAAAACTCCTTTTGGAATATGCAGCGATAAATTTTTATAGCGACAGGTATTGTCTTTCGAAATAAGGAAGATGGCATAAGGCTTATAGAAAAGAAAAAAGAATTTGCGCAGCAGCTTTCTCATTCTAAAAACCTTCCGTTTCAGGTTGACGATACTTCCACAATTTTTGCAACACTTTTACTTCGTAGGGATAGCTATACCATTTATTCTTGTAGCGAATACTCGAAACCGTTCGTATCAATTTACGCTGTGAAGAGTTCATACGAATATCTGAAACGGTTGGGTAATATCCGTTTAACACTGTTTCAAAGTTTTTGATTTTGTCAATCATTTCTGGAGTGAGCCAAGGTGTGAGCGGGTTCTTGCGCAAATCAAAATTCTGCCAGCTATCATTCAACCAGTCTTCTAATTTTTCGGGGAATCGAAAACCGCTTTTCAAAACCTGTTTATACATTTCGGAACCTTCGGTGGGCACAGGACTATAGACGTAAATGATAATCTCCGTATCCGGGTTGGCTTCTTTCACTTTCATGATGAAGGCAATGTCTTCATCAATCTGTTTCATTACTTGTTGAGGCGTGTCTGCAGGTGTGCCAAGCACAAAAGAATATTCGGGTATGATGTTGAACTTTTTCATTCGCGCAGCAAACGAAAGAATTTGTGCGCCTGTTTGTTTACCGCCTTTATCCATCTTCTTCAAAATTTCATCGTTACCTGTTTCGGCACCAAAGAAAATCATCTTGCATCCCGCTTCGCGCATAACAACGAGCGATTCAGCTTTGTATTTGTCGATGGTATCAATTCTACCCTCGCCCCACCAAACCATGTTTTCGTTCTTTATCAGTTGTGCAAATTCAACGGTGCGTTTTTCATTCACGAAAAAATTATTGTCATGAAATTCAATAGCATCAGCGCCAAAATTTTCTTTGAGATATTTGATGTGGCGATAAATTTTTTCTGCCGATTGACCCTTCCATTTGGCTTCGTAAATAGGAACTACCGCGCAAAATGAACAAGTAAACGGACAACCAAAACTACTGTGGTAAGCAATTGTCTTTTTGCCCAAATAACTTTTGCCCAAATACTTTTCGAGTGAATGAAAACTGTGGAGTTTTTCGTAGGGCAAATCGGGAAGTGTGTCCTGTTCTAACAAAGCATCTTTAGCGGTAATAATGATTTCATTTCCATTTTTAAAAATGAGGTTATGAATTGAATCGAGCGGAGAATTGTTTTCAAATGCATCTAACAATCTAGGGAAAGCAAGATCACCCGGACCATTGATAATAGCATCTACCCAACCTGAATTGATAACCACTTTATATTGATTAGCCGCAAAGTATCCTCCCCAAATAATTTTCACATCGGGAAACAGTTCATGCACTTTCTTTGTTACTAAAATTGCCTGCTTTAACTGAGGACCCGGCATTATTGTGCAACCAAAATATTTAAAGTTGCCGCTCGACAAGTAGTCGATGATTTTTTGTTCTGCATTTACTTCCGCATTGCCATCTACAATCACCCAATCGTATTTGCCGTCAACACTAGCAGCCACCTGCAACACCGAATTAGGTATTCGTGCTTTGTAATTGGTAGCGCGCGGATTGAATAATAAAACTTGGGTGCTCATGAGTAAAACAGTGTGTTCATTTTTTTGTGTGCAATATAGGTTTCGTAAAATAATTTCGGTGGTTTCAAATTGAGTACTGCTAAAACACAAAAAAAATCATCTTCGCTACTCAATTATAAATTATGCTTAGTAAACTGGTAATCTTTTTTGTTGTGCTGTTGTCGGCACTTTTGCTTGTTCTTTTTTTTCGACCAAATCTTACGTTGTCCAAAACAGAAGTAAAAGCAAAATACAGTTTACCCAATTCGCATTTTATAAACTGGAAAGGCGGTGAACTACACTACACCGAAAGCGGAAACGACAGCAACATGGTGGTGCTAATGATTCACGGCTACGGTGGCAGCAGCAGAGATTTTTATGCGCTCGATTCGCTTATCAATCATCAATACCATGTTTATCGTATTGACCTGCCTGGCTTTGGCCTTTCAGACTTTCCGTTTGAGTATGGCAAAACAAGTTTTCATGATGCTTATGCGGAGTATTTCAGCTTTTTGCTCGAAACGCTGCACATTGATTCGTGTTATGTAATGGGCAATTCGCTGGGCGGTTTAATGTCTATTGAACTTACTTCGCAGCATCCCGATAAGGTAAAGAAACTAATACTGTTCAATAGTGCAGGTTACGATTTAAAAGAAGTAATGAAAACTGCGAATGCCGATTTCTTTCGTCTTTGGCCAGTAAAACAGTTTGTAAAAAGAGGAATACCAAAATTTATGACAGCTGCAGGAATCAGCAGGGTGGCTTACGATCAAAAAATGATTACTCCTGAAAAAATCACCCGCGTAAATAGTTTTTGGAACCGAGAAGGAAACCTGAAGCACATTGTAGAAATGGCGAACGCAGATGAGCCTTTTGATGAAAGCAAAATACGTAACATCGGTTGCCCTACTTTAATCGTGTGGGGCAAGCAGGATAAAATAGTTCATGCAGAATATGCAGAGCGCTTTCATCAAGATATTAAAGGCAGTGAACTAATTATTTACGATTCGTGCGGGCATGTGCCTATGATGGAGAAATTAATGCAGGTGCAACCTGCGGTAATGATGTTTTTTGCAAGAAGCAAACCGTAATCGCAACTTATTCTTATTTATCTATACAATTTTCAAATTAACGTCTCTCAAAGAAGTTACGCCTAAATTAATTTCCTGCACTTAACACAGAACTAAAAAAATCTTCGGCAGCAGCGGCATCAACGGACACTTTTCCTCTGCTTTCAATTCTTGAATAAGTAGCATAACCAAAAGGGTCAACTTCGCGCGAGTAGCCCTTCACTAATTTTCCGTCTTTAAATTCTCCGCAATACATGCCACCATTTGCATTGCGCAATTCACCATAACCGTTGCGCAGGTTAGTTTTAAACCCACCAAAATACATTTCACCGTTTTTGTCTTTCCAAAGCGATGTGCCACTTTGCAAAATTCCGTTGCTGAATTGACCAAGCAAATAACTTCCACTTTTATACTTTAACCAACCAAAACCATTCATGGTATCAAAACTATATTCCCCGCAATATTCAAACAAATCATTATTCATTGAAGCAAGTCCACCAGCAAAAATTCCCTCAATAAAATTTCCTTGAAAAACGTTTCCATTTTCTACAAGTAATCCCGCTCCGTCAGGTGTTCCTCTTCTTTTATCACCGGCATAATTTCTTTCATCGCTTACAAATTTTCGGCTGCCAAAATTTTTTGAAATTTCAGCACTCATCGTATTTCGCATTTCAGAAATGCGCTGTGTAAATTCATAACTCATTCTATAAACCGAATCGCGTAACTGAAATAAATAATCATTGAATGGATTTGTTGAATTGTTTTCTGTCACCGCAGTTGCCTTTTCGGGTTTTTCTTTTGCAGAGAGTGCTAGTTGCGGTGCCATCTTTTTAATCATTTCTGCCTGCTTGCGCAACCGAATTTTATTGAGCGGGTCTAATTCAATTATTTTTCCATCATCGGTTTTCACGGCATGTATAACAGGATAATCCATTACTGCATCGGTAAATGATAAAAGGTATTTGTAGAAAATTGGTTTCGCAAATGAAGTATCGGTAGTTCCTTTATTCGTAAATATCAACCCGTGTTCTTCTGTATCGTAAGTGATTGTTGTGCCTTTCGAAATTCCTACAGTTTGTTTTATGGCGAGAAGAATAATTCCTTTTTGTCGGTCGTGTGTAACAGTAATGGAATAAATCTGTGTTTTATTTTCTTCAAAAACTTTATACACGGTTTGGAAAATGTTTGAGGTAATTCCGTTTTGCGTTCTGTCGTAAAAAATTTCACGCGCTCCCCATTGCGGGTCAGTGAGTTTACCGCTTAAATAATCCTGTGAAAATGCGCAGGAGGAAAAAACAGAAAGGAAAAAAAAGAGTAACAATTTCGTCATGCGCGTTTTTATTATTCGCAATTAGTGCCGTCTATTTTTATAAATCCTCCATCAGCCGAATAATAAAACCTGAGGGCAAGGTTTCAACAAAAATTAGATTTCTTATTTCCTGTACTTCGTCTAAACTGTTGATAGTTACTCCACAGCCCGAAATTCTTTTTCCTATTAAATCATTCAACACTTTTGATTCGTTAATAGCGTGCTTTCTTTCTTCTTTTACAACAGCTGTTTCACGCTTAGGGGTTATTGGTTCGTGATAAACAGCGTTCGTTACCGGAATAGAATAGCTGCTTTCTCTTTTTACACGTTGAGAATTAGCGTTGTCATTGGCAACCGAAGCGTTTGTTGCTGCAAGAGGCTCTTGAATTGTAGAAGCGGTATCAACCAATGCATTATTGAGTGCTTCGTTTATGGAATCGTTGTTCGTTAAAGAAGTTTCATTTCCGTTAGCTGAACTGCTGAGTGAATTCTCAGTAGCAACCGAATTACTGTCATATATATTGGCAAAATAAAAGTAAGCCAAACCTACACCCACACTTAATACAACTAACAATAACACAACAGCTGCTCTGTTACTTTTTCCATTTTTTTCAATTGGTGCAGATGGAATAACAGATTCAACCGTTTCAACTGGTTCATATACTACCTGTTCTTTTCTCACCAAGTCGAATTCTTCTTTCAACCGATTATGTTCTTGTTCAATTTGTTGTTGAATTTCATCGCGCATTAGGCGCAACATGTCAATAGTTTCCTGCTTGTGTTGTTCTGTTTCTTCTTTTACTTTAAGAATTTCTTTCTTGAAATTCTCTTCAAACTTTTCGCGCTCAAGTGCTTCGCGCAAAATCATTTCTTTTTCCAGATTTTCTTTTCTTCTACGGTCGTTTTCATCCAGCTCTTTTCGCATTGTCTCTTGCCGTACAAACTCGGCTTGCTTCTCTTCTTTTTCGGCTAACTCTTTTTCAATTTTTTCCTTTTCAATGCGAAGTTTCTCCAGCACATCGCTTTGGTCGGAGAGTAAAATAAAGGCAGGAACAAAAAACGGATTTACAATACCGCATTCACTGCAATATCGTTGGCTTAATTCTAGTTGATTGCCGCAGGAGCTGCAAAACTTTTTCATACTTTGTTTAAATATGAAGCCCAAAGAAACCTCGGCAGAGGGGTTTCTAACTATTATTTATCAACAGCTGTGATTTTAAAAAAATGCTCCTACTTAAGAGCTGGAAATGATTATAAAACGGGGCTGTAAAAAAAACCTTTTTAAAAATCTTCTTTACTTTTCGCAAATAAGATTATATATTGGCAACATAAATAGCGACACACTATTTTAGAATTCAGTATTCGATAACACAACCTTGAGCAAAGCAAAAGTGAGAATTTAATTTTTGCACCGTGTTTTCTAAGAACGATTCGTCATTGCGGTAAACAGATTTGAAAATTATTTACAGAGAATGAAAAGAAGTAGTTGATTCATTACTTCAATCTTTACCAAATGCTATTTATTGCGTTTTTGATTTGTTTTTATAAAACTTAAAATCACAGCTATGAATCAGTTTTCAACTCCCTCCGGTAATTTAATAACTACCAAAAATTTCAATTTTAGTTCAAGTTACATCTTGGTTCTTGCGATATTCTTATGTTGCTTTTTTCAGGTGACTGAAGTAGATGCACAGTGTAGTTATGGTGGAACAGCATATTGCACGGTTGATGCAAGTACACTAGCCTTTCAGCAAGGTCCAACGCAAACTCCAGTATCAGTAGTCGGAACAGGATGCACTTGTTTCTATGGCGGAGAATATATGCCACTAACCAATGTAAAAGCTGGTGAGGCTTTTACGATTTATACTAATTCAGCTGCATACGATAATCAACTAACCATTTTCTTTGAGGGAGATGGTACCGCCTTAGCTTATCAAGATGATGGAGGTCCATGGACACAAGGAGTTGACCGAGCTTCAATCTCGTTTGTTGCTCCTTACAGCGGAGATTACCGTATTTTAAATAATGTGTATAACTGTGCTACTAATGTCACATGTTTAGATATACGTGTAGCTAAAATATGGCCTTGGGGGGGTGGTTTTGGAGGAGCAACACCTCCATGTTCTGCATCTTATACCTCTACCAATGTGGGTAGCGGAACATATTCTTATTTGAATCTTACTGCCGGAAGCAACTATACAATTTCTACTTGCGGCTCCTCATTTAATACACAACTTACTCTTTACAATTATGACGGTACTAATTGGAGACCCTTCGCATATAATGGGAAAAACGGAAGTGATTGTAATGGTGTAAATACAGGTTCAGTAACCTTTGAAGCACCAACTACTTCAGGGGCCAATAATTATATAGCAGTTGTAAATCGTCAAACTAACGAGTCCTTAAATCAGAATGCTTATACAGCCTATAATAACTATGCTCCAGCCGATCAAAAATGGGATGACCATGATTGGTCTGGTGTATCAGCTATATTGAAATATAGAAATAATGGTGTAACCACCCTTACAGCCACCTCAAGCGGTAATGTTTGTAGCGGGGCTACCAACGGAAGTGTTTCTCTCTCTCTTAATGGAAGTTGTGCCTCAAATACTTTGATTGCTGGACAGTTTGAACGATTTAATACGAGCTACACTGCACTTAACGGTTATGGTGGACTTTGGACTTATAGTGGTGCCGGAACCGCCCAAACCGATGTATCGGGGCAGGCATATTTTTTAAACGGAAATCAGAATAGTTGGACCAATGGTTTTTGGGCGAATAATACAGTCACAAGATCGGAAGGCTTGACTTTTTATGGTCGTTGGTATAACACAGGTACGAATAGCATGGTAGGCTGGCATGATAACACAAATGGTACATCTTATACCAATTTAACCTATGCCCTTTATCCTTATAATTCAGGTGGATTAGCTATTTATGAAAATGGCTTGTACCGTGGTGATGTTACCTCAAAAGCTGCAGGCATTATAGGTTTGAACAAGTGGATTGAATTCAAAATAGTTCTTCATAATTCTGGAGCATCATACTACGTACGAAATAATCTTAATGGAGCAGCAGGTAGTTGGACATTAGTGTACTATTCCACTTATTCGAATGCAGCTACACTGAAAGCTGGTGCCGCCCATTATTATTCGGGCAGTGCCTATTTTTACATGGATGACTTGTTCGTTGGAGGTATGACACAGTATCCAGCCACATCTAGTTTGGGAGCAGGTACATATGATTATATGGCGCAAGATGGTTTCGGAAATGTAGGCCTTGCTTCGGCTACTATTGGTACTTTCTCAACCGCTAATAATCCAGGAGTTATTTCGCTAACTGCAAGTACTATTTGTACGGGTGGTGCCTCCACAGTTAATAATGTAACGGCTGCAACCACCGGAAGCCCAGCTTCTACAGGTCCACTTTATAATTATTACTACATGTTAAACGGTGGACCTACCGGTACGGGAGGTACCTGGGTAGGTTCGGGTCAATCAGCTGCAACATCTTGGGTAGTTCCTAGTGCGGTAACTACTACGGTTGGTTCACATACCATCGCAAGAAAATCAGCATTTAGTTGTGTAGCCGAAGTTTCAGCACCATTTTTAAATTTAGTTGTAGTAGCCGATCCGTCAGCCCCTACAGCAACAGCATCACCAAACGTAGCTACTGTCTGTGCTGGGCAAACACTAACCCTCACTGGAGTAACTGATAACGGAGGAGGAACCGGAACATGTAATATTGAGTATTCTGCTAATGGTGGGGCGTATTCTACAACTTTGCCATCGTTTACTGCTACAGTTGGAACCCGTACTATCGCAATTCGTAAGAACTGCAATGGTTCAGGCTGCGATCTTTCATCGGTAAATACTTATACTTGGTCCGTTGTAGCCGATCCTATAGTAAATACGCAACCGGTTAATGCATCTTTTTGCCCTGGGGGAACTTACTCTCCTTCGATTACAGCATCAGGAGGAACACCTTCTCTTGCTTATGTTTGGAAATATTCCACTGATAATTCGTCTTTTAACAATTGTGTAAATGGAACTCCTGTCGGGTCAGTATATTCAAACACTACCTCTTCAAATACATTTTCAGTTGCCGGTATAACAGCGGCTGGAACGTATTATTATAGGTGTTTTGTTTCGGCAACCGGCTCTAATTGTGATGCCACTCAAAGTAATTCGGGAGTGCTAACTGTTTATCCTTATCCTACTTTTACCACTACCCCTTCAAATATTTTGTGCAATGGTGGAACTTCTGGGTCAATCTTGGTGAACGTAACAGTGGGAACAAGTTTGTTTGATTACTCTAAAAATGCTGGAGGAACCTATGCTGGTTCAAGCAATCAATCAAGCCCTTATACGTTTACAGGACTAACAGCAGGCAGTTACGACATTGTGGTTAGAGATGCGCATAATTGTGTTAGCTTACCAGTTTCTACAATCGCACTATCCGAGCCATCCAGTTTACCTACACTAACCGAAACACATACTGCTGTACTTTGTAATGGCGGTAGCACCGGAACTATTACCGTTACCGCATCGGGTGGAACAGCAGGGTATAATTATTCAAAAGATGGTGGTACTAATTATCAAGTGAGTAATGTTTTTTCAGGACTTGCACTAGGTACTTATCAAATAAAAGTGAGAGATGCGAATCTATGCACTACTGCAAATACGAGTGTTTCAATTACTCAACCTGCAGTTCTCTCTTTCACTTCAAGCAAAACAGATGTGGTTTGTTTTGGTGATAATAATGGAACTATTACTTTGAACGGAACTGGTGGGGTGACACCTTATCAATATTCTGATGATAACGGAAGTAGTTATAATGCAGGAACCGATCCGTATACTTTTAGCAGTTTGCCTCCTGCTACTTATTTAGTAGGAATTAGAGATGCAAATTTATGCCCTACTACTTTTGTGAGTAAAGTTATTGCAGAACCTGCATTACTTAGCTTTACTACTTCGCAAGTTGATATTCTTTGCAATGGCGATAACACGGGTTCTATTACTGTTTCGGCAACTGGAGGTACAGGTACTTTAGTTTACTCCAAAAATGGTGGAAGCAGTTATCAGTCGTCTAATATATTTAGTGGCCTAACAGCAGGCACTTATTCTATCAAGGTAAAAGATGCCAATCTTTGTATCACTGCAGCACAATCAGTTACAATTAATGAACCATCAAGTTTACCAACACTAACCGAAACGCATACAGCCGTACTTTGTAATGGCGGTAGCACCGGAACTATCACCGTTACCGCATCGGGTGGAACAGCCGGTTATGAATCACCGTTACCGCATCGGGTGGAACAGCCGGTTATGATTATTCAAAAGATGGTGGTACTAATTATCAAGTGAGCAACGTTTTTTCAGGACTTGCACAAGGTACTTATCAAATAAAAGTGAGAGATGCGAATCTATGCACTACTGCTAATACGAGTGTTTCAATTACTCAACCTGCAGTTCTTTCCTTCACTTCAACTAAAACTGATGTGGTTTGTTTTGGTGATAATAATGGAACTATTACTTTGAACGGAACTGGTGGGGTGACTCCTTATCAATATTCTGATGATAACGGAAGTAGTTATAATGCGGGAACGGACCCGTATACTTTTAGCAGTTTGCCTCCTGCTACTTATTTAGTTGGTATTACAGATGCAAATTCTTGTCCCACTACTTTTGTAAGTGTAACAATTGACGAACCTGCCGTTTTAAGTTTTACTACATCTCAAGTAGATGTTCTTTGTAATGGTAATAACACTGGTTCTATTACTGTTTCGGCAACTGGAGGAACAACGGTTTACCGTTATTCTAGAAACAACGGTATTTCTTACCAGTTAAGCAATGTGTTCAATGGCCTAACAGCTGGCACTTATGATATGGTGGTGAAGGATGCTAACAACTGTCTTACTGCATCGCAACAAGTAACAATTACCGAACCCACCGGTGTTACATTTACTACAGCACAGGTACATGTTCTATGCAATGGGGACAATACTGGAAGCATAACTATTACTGCAGGAGGTGGAACTCCGGGATATACTTATTCCAAAGATAATGGTACGAATTTCCAATTGAGCAATGTGTTCAGTGCGCTTATAGCAAATGTATATCCGGTAAAAGTGAGAGATGCTAATGGTTGCACTACTACCGCAAGTAATATTTCAATTACAGAACCAACTTTGCTTAGCTATACTACCAGCTACACAAACGTAAATTGTAATGGAGTAGGCGATGGTACAATTACCATTAATGGTAGCGGAGGCGTTCAACCATATACTTTTTCTATCAACAACGGCAGCACATTTCAGTTTGGCCCCGATCCATTTACTTTCAACAATTTACCGGCAGCTACCTATTTAGCAGGAATTAAGGATGATAACGGTTGTGTGAAAGGGTTTACAAGCATTACTATTATTCAACCTACTGCCGTAACCTTTACTACTTCGCAAGTCAATGTTTTGTGCTTTGGAGGTAACAATGCTTCAATTACTGTTAGTGCTTCAGGTGGTACTGGAGGCTTTACTTATTCGAAAGATAATGGAACCACTTATCAAGCTTCGAATATTTTCAATGGCCTTTATGCTGGTAATTATTCAATAAGAGTGAAAGATGCCAGCGGTTGCATAACCGCTGCGTCGATTCTTACTATTACTCAACCTAGCACAGGCTTAACCGTAACAGCAACTAACGGTAGCCCATACTCAACTACGGTAACAGCAAATCTATATTCCACACCTAGTGGTGGTACCCCTGGATATACTTATAACTGGAGTGGACCGGCATCATTTGCTACAAACCCTGCGCATTTACTTCAAAATCCAACACGCGCATCCACTACGATAAATATGAGTGGCACATACAAGGTAACAGTTACAGATGCTAACGGTTGTTCGGCTTCGGCACAAACAATAATGAATGTATATGATGGGTATGTTTGGATAGGAACCACAAGTACCGATTGGAACAACAACAATAACTGGAGCTTCCAAGTTCCAGACTATCCAGATGATTGTACGCAGAAAGCCTATATTCAAGCGGGCACTCCATTTGCTCCAACGTTAAATGTGTCTGGGATAACAGTTGGTGCACTTACGTTAGTGAATGGTGCGGTACTTACTCTTGACAATGACCTAACGCTATGCAGTAATTTAGTGGGTTCAACAACCACCTTGGTTAGTACTATTGGGGGTTCAGGAAAATTAATCATGAAAAGCACTCCGAGTGTTGCACAAACTATTACAGGAAAAACCAAATTCAATACGACTCTGCAAATTGATAATTCGACTGGAGTAAGTATTACCTCCGGTGCAACACAAATAGTGAATGCGTTAGAATTAAAGTCTGGAGTTTTAAATGTTCTTACTTCCAACCTGTTGGTTTTCTTAAGCAATTCTTCGAGCCATACTGCTGTAATAGATAACTTCAGCGCAGGAATGAATGGTTCTATCAGCGGTGCCGTTACTATGCAGCGGAAGTATGACGCACCTACCTCACCATCCTATAAAACGCAACATTATATGGGGTCACCAGTTGACCAACCACTCTTTACTGCATTTGGCGCTAATGGAACAGAGGGTCGTGTTATTAATACTCTATGCGATGAGAAAAAAGCTAGCTCCAATTCTCCTGTGGGAAACATGGCGAAGTTTGATGAAAACTGGCCCGATGCCGCAGTTTGCAATTTGCAGGGCTGGTATATTGTAAAAACCGGAAATGCCGAAAATGGGCGTGGTTATTCGGTGGCTAGAACAGGCGCAGGCTTGCTTACTATAACCGGTAATGCCAACCAGGCAACCAATTATACAAGAACTTCTCTTACCAACAGCGGTTGGTCTAACATGACTATACAAGGACATAGAGATACTTCAGGTTGGCACATTTTATCAAATCCATGGTTGGCGAATTTGTCTTTAAGTGCTAGTGGTGGTGCAGGTATGGATAACCAGGTTGCTGTATGGCAAACAACAGGTCCTTACGCAGGCGGTTATCGCTATTACCAGGTAGGTTTTGAACCTGTGAACATTGCTCCATTTCAAGCTTTCC
>JAPLES010000011.1 GCA_026391075.1 Bacteroidota bacterium
TATCTCTATCAGCAACTAATGCGATTAGCTTGCCTTCATTCAGCCGCTCCATCAATATTGGAATTGTTTTTTCTTTATGACTAATTGCTTCAATACCAATGCTTTGGCGATATGCTAAAAATTTCTTGAAAATAGCCTCTGGTTTTAATTTTTCAACAACTGCAGTGAGGGTAATGCCTGTAGAACAAAAATATGCTGCTGCATGATCCCAATTACCTGCGTGTGGCAAAGCAATAATGCACCCCTGTTTTGTTGCTATCGGATCACGAAGGAGATTTTCGCGAACAACAAAGGTAGTTTCAATAATCCTACTTTGACTCCATTTGTTTAATCTAAAGGTGTCAAACCAATATCTTAAATAAGATCTCATTCCGTCTTTAGTTAAATCCTCTATTTCACGCTCTGACATATTAGGCATCACCCGGTGATAATTGCCTCTTAGCCTTTTAACTCCTTTGCCGTTTTTCTGAAAAATTCGATCAGAGATTACCTTAGATAATTTATACGCACTTTTTTCTGGTAACACACCGATAAATTTCCAAGCAAATAGATAAAGCAAATACATTTATTTCACCGCTTTATAAACAATCATCATCCGTTGGGCCATAGTGAAGATTGAGATTACTGCTAAACTCCAAATTCCAACTGCCATTGCGTATTCAACATCTAAACCATGCAAGCCATACGCTGCTAAGGCAATAATTAACCGCTCGGACCGCTCTGCTAGTCCACCATTACATTCAATTCCAAGTGACTCTGCTCTAGCTTTTATATAAGAAACCATAAATGATGCACAGGTTGTTACTAGTAAAACTGGTACTAATCGATCAGATTTATCAATAAAATAAAAGAGTGCGCCAATAAATATTGCAGCATCACTAACCCGGTCAAGTGTTGAATCAAGAAGTGCTCCCCACTTGCTTACTCCCTTATTTGAAGCACGAGCTACTGCTCCATCAAATAAATCAAAAAGCACAAAGCCTGCAACCCAGATCACCTTTGGGAAAAAATATAGCGCTGCTATTACGCTGCCTAGGCCACCAATTGTTGAAATCAGGTTGGCACTTACACGCATTTTGATCAAAGTTTTGACCAGCGGCGCAATAATTTTCGCGACAGGATCACGTAATGAACGCTGCAACATAATTCCCATCGTAGGCTTACCGATCATGGCTGACCTAATTAACGCACGGTTTGTACTCGGAATTTCACCTGAGAATGCAGGAATTTGTGCCGCCCTTGGCCTACCGGCTGCACAGATCGATGACCCAACCTTAATAGCTGCTGATGTAGTTGTGGTGGTAGCAAGCACTAAAACGGGAATTGATCCAACAGTTATTGCTCAATGGCAGAACTTTCGTGAGTTATATGTGCCAACAATTGTTGCGGTAATTGATCTTGAAGATGGTGATGTTGATTTTGAGGATATGAGTGCAATACTGCGCTGATCAATCTAGAGGATCAAATGATTACCGATTACTCAACTTCTTCAGTAACTCAATTAGCGAGTGATACTGAACATCAAGAATTAATACTGGAGTTTAAAGAAGAGCTTCATAATGCATTAGTTGAAGGTGGGTGGGATCAATTTGTGCAAGGCTTGATAATTCCGGCAATCCCACTTATATTAAAAAACAAATTAGGAATATCTGAAATAAAACGATTTTTAGATTTGATCCCAACCCGCAGCTAACTGCTCCCGGCTTTCCTGCAATAATTTTGGTATTACCTTAGTTTTTCCAATAATCGGCATAAAGTTTGCATCTCCTGCCCATCTAGGGACTATGTGTTGGTGAAAGTGCTCAGCAATTCCAGCTCCTGAAACTCCACCTTGATTTATTCCAATATTAAAACCTGATGCATTACTAACTTTGCGCAATACCTTCATCCCATGAGCAGTAAGTTCTTGGACCTCATTGCGCTCTGAGTCAGTTAACTCTGGTAGCTCTGCCACATGTCGGTTTGTGCAGACTAATAAGTGACCTGCGTTATAAGGATAAAGATTCATAACAACATATGCCTCTTTGCCTCTTGCCACAATTAACGCCTCTTCATCATCTAATTCAGCAATTCTGCAAAATGGACATTTAATTTCATTGCCAACGATTGGCCGATTCTCACCTTCAAGATATGACATGCGATGTGGAGCCCAAAGCCGTTGCCAACTATCGGGCATTCCAGCACCCCCTGGTAATACTTGATCAGCCATTTATATTTGCTTGCGATCTTTAACAGCAGCTAATACTTCAGCGATTGCATCCTTAATTGGAATTTCAACAGGTTTCGAATCCTTAGCATAAGATTTTGGAATAGAAAAAAGGAGGCAAAGAAGGTAGAGGCGTAATGATTTAGGCATAGCGTAAATTAAAGATATTTGGAAGTAATTAGAATCCTCTTTGTATTACTTTACCAGGTGAATATACTTCGCCAAAATTCCTCTATTAAAACCCTGACCATTCAATGTTCCTTCATAAGTAATGGCGACCAATTTGCCGTATTGATTGAAAACAGGAGAGCCGCTGCTGCCGCTGGCAATTTGTGCAGAATACTGGATGTAATTTTTTGCGGGAATTTGAGTAAAGCTGCCTTATGTAGATGTGCAGTTGAGTTCATTGCTTTCGTTGGTAGCCAATACATCTCCATACGGAAAACTTATTACGAAGGCTGAAGAACCTACCTGAATTTTAGTTTCATCAGGTTCGGTTAGAGCTCTTGGAATTACGGATACGTTAGGAGGCAACTGGCCAGAAATGGTTTTGATGGAACCCAGGTCAACAGCATCGTCTTCAGCAATTTTATGAACGGAACATTCGATACGGTTTTCCGGGGAAAATCTTTTGCCGTTGGGATAAATGTAAATAGCTTCCTGTTCGCCATAGAATTTAGGTTCTACATCGCCCCAGCCATTTTCGCGAAGTGTTTTTTTGATGGCAGGTTTTACTTTGGTAAAGAAGTAATCCTTTAATTGTTTGTCGAAATACCACGGTTGAATAACATGGTGATTTGTTATAAGCGTTCCATTGCTATCTATGAAAAATGCGGTGCCTTCGGACGAAAGTGGTTGAAGGTCATTTTTGTTTTTACTGAAACCAATTACACTATCGCGTAATCCGAAATAAACGATCCCTGCCTTGGTTTCAATACGGACATAATATTTCACTTCTACTAAAGCCACGGCATTTTTGTAGCTGTTGTATATTTCATTTGCAGATAACGGAGTTTCAGGTTTTATGTGCTTATAGTTAGAGAAGAAATTGAAGGCAAGAAGTAAAACACCAATTACTGCTAATGCCACTATTGTTTTTGGCGCGTAGCGTTTAACGAATTGACGGATATGGGCGAATGAATTTCTCGATTCATCGCTTGTAGCTGTCGTGTAGGAAGTTGGTTTTTTGATTTTGCTCCAATCGAGTTTCTCCACACCACCAAAGAGAACTTCATCGCCCTGTTTTATTTCGGTGGTTTGGTTGTTTATTTTTTTGCTGTTTACTGTTGTGCCGTTGGTGCTGTAGTCCTGCAAAAGAATTTTACCTGTGTTGGTAACAGTTAGTTTGGCGTGGTCGCGGCTGCAAAAATTAGTAGTGAGTATGATGTCGGCTTCGGGGTAGCGACCGATGGTGTAGGTTTTCATTGTTGCGAATATATACGATTTGCAATTCGCTAATTGCAAATCAAAAACGACTTCGCTTTTCTTTATCAAATACAAAGGAGACACAATTTTCCATTTTCTGGAAAATGGAAAATTGTTATTTTTGATGTATGGAAAATAAAGCGCTAAAAAGCCAAGACATTGTAGTAATACTACAAGTGCTGATTACAGGTAAAGGCTGGAAATATGAGCAGTTGGAAAAAGATTTAGGTCATAGTAAATCGGCTTTACACCGTTCCCTTGCGCGATGCGCACACGCACATTTAATGAATGAGAATCAAACTATGGTTTTTACCGCTGCACTCACGGAATTTTTAGTGCATGGAATTCAGTATGCATTTCCAGCCCATCCAGGTAAGATTGTGAGAGGTGTAGCTACTGCTCATTCTGCTCCACCACTAAATAAAACCATTGTATCTGAGAAAGATGTATACGTATGGCCATACCCCAAAGGCGATAAACGAGGACAGGCAATTGAGCCGTTGCATAAGCTCATGCCAGAAATTACTCAAAGGCATAAAGAGCTTTATGAAATGCTTACCCTAATTGATGCCATTAGAGTAGGGAAAGCCCGTGAAAAAAATATTGGTGCTGAATTACTGGAAGAAAAAATAAAGAGCTATGCCAGCCAACAGCAATAAAGAGTTGATAGAAGTAGTGGCGCGTGGTCTTGGTGACTTATTGCCTGAAGTGGTATTTATTGGCGGTGCAGTGACCGAACTTTACTCCCCTGCTGAGAAAGAAATACAGGAAGTGCGTGCCACTGATGATGTGGATTGTGTAATACAATTAGCTACCCGTTGGCAACTGGCGGAGTTTGAAGAAAAATTGCGGCAACGAAAATTTGTAAACGACCAAACCAAAATAATGCGGTGGAATTATGCAGGTATTATAGTAGATGTGATGCCTGACGATGCTGGCATACTTGGCTTTAGTAACCCGTGGTATGCAGAGGGAATAAAACGCTCGGTTAAATATAGCTTGCGAGAAGATCTCACGATACGCATTTTTACGCTGCCTTATTTTTTAGCTACTAAGTTTTGTGCCCTCTTTGACCGAGGAATGAAAGACCTTCGGCTTAGTAAAGATTTAGAAGATATTATTTTCTGCATTTACTACCGCGCTGATGTAGCTGACGAAATAAAAGGTGCACCACAAAATTTGCAGGAATACATAAGCGAAAGCATTAAACAACTTTTGCAAGAACCAATTATTACGGAAGCTATTTACGCTGTGCTGCCTGGCGGTGAAGTGAATGAGGAAAATGTAGCAGTGATAAAAGAGAGGATGAAGTCATTTTCTTGATAGCCTACTAACGTTATTTGAAGTTTGATTAAATACGATAAGGACTCTCTTTTAAATAAAGTTGATAATCCAATTCCGAAATAAATGCGGAAATAGACCTACTGAATTCCTTTACATATTCGATGCTTATTGAAAAATCGTTCGTTTTCTCATTAAACCAAACATGTTCATTGCTTTTTGCCTCGGCTAAAATTTTTTTATAATCAGCTGACTTAATGTTAGCATGAACGATAAATTTTCGCATCAGGTGAAACTTCATTAGTTTATTCCATTCTGTAGATAAAATCGGTGTATCAGTAATAGATAGATTATTGAAAATAAATTTACGATACTTAGCAAGGTCGCTATTTGCTTTAACTTTTTTACGGCTGGAAAAAGAATCTATTATCTTAAAAATAATTTCAGGAACAAATGTTTTTAATTTAGGTTTTTGTTCGCTTTTATATTTGGAGGAAGTTTCAAAATGAGGGTCTAAGCCTACACAAATTGAAACCATTTTCCTTTCAAAATATGAGTAGTAGGCAACAAGAACACTTTCAATAAGAATTTGATTTATTCCCCCTAAGCCTATTATATGTTCATCAATAAATCCATCCAATAAGGACTCCTCTTCATTTGAAAAGCTCTTAGGTCTGCTCTTCTCCACGGTCTTAATTTTATCAGTAATAATACCGTCAAGTGTCGTCAGATAAGAATTAAGTGAATCTAAGCCATTCAAGATTGGGGGTTCATAGATTTGTTCTTCAGATTCTTTGGTAAGTCTGCTCATGCTGATTAAATAGAGTGAATTAAATTCAATAGGAATTATAATAACTGTCTATCGAAATAATCTGCTGCAAACAAGAATTATCCCCGAATAAAGTTTGAGACTGTGCTGACTTATCTTCACTTGCAGATTCGAGGGTGTTGAATTCGTATACTTCAACATCTGGATTCTTACCATAAAAACAGTTTGCACTTTTTATTGATTCTATTACTTGGTATTTTTTTCCCAAATCAAAATTTGGGATTCTATATATCCTTGAGAAATGCGCATGGTATCCTTTTTCAAAATTCCCTATTGAGCCAGTTACAGTAGTGATTTTTGCTATTACATAAACGAATTTTGTTTTAGATGATTTTTTTGAAGAAGCTATTTTTTCTGACTCGTTTGTGGAAGTAGAAGCGTCATCTTTCCCAAATATTTCTTGAGGGGTAGGAAGTTTTGCCGGTTTTTGATGCCGTAAATTATCTGGAAGATCTTCTTCTGGAACTATTCTTGATACATATTTGATAGATTGAACGAGTTCAGAGTTTTTCTTGATTGATACAAAAAAGTAAATAAAGAACCCTACCAAGGAAAGCAACAAGAGAAGTAGTAAAGAATATTTTACTGCTTTAGACTTTCTTTCAGAAAAAGACTGAAACCTAAAGCCCAATGTGCCGAATGCCCAAAGCAGCATTACTAAAGAAAATCGAATTGGATAGAGCAAAATTGCAGGTATAAGAGAAAAACCCAAAACAAAATTTGGTATACTACTCCCAAGAGGGGTAAAAATAAAATCTACTAAATCATCGGCATCAATGTCTAAATAATTTTTTAAAAAGAGAGCGTATAGTTTATCGTAACCAATTTTCGTTTGATCATTCAAACGATGAAAAATCCATGCATACGAATAGTTACCACAGTATGGAGGTTTAACAATTATGTCATTTATCTTTATTGCCCCTTCATTGGCGACAAGGTCGCAAATTATTGCCTTACGCGAATCCACTAAGGGTTTTGTAGAAAAGTAGAGAGCACCCATCAATACTACAAAGACCAAACCGATTAAAATTGGCAAGCCTAAGGCCAATAAAAATTCCCTTGCAATTACCTTCTTCCAGTTCCCATTCCTTAAATCAAAATCAAACAAAGCCCGCAGTATTGATTTTGGTTTTTCAGCAGCAGTTTTTTTCAATTTTATGCTTATTACTTGAGTTTTCTCTGCAAATGCATCACTGCTTACTTGCAACAGACTTTTCAATTCCATAGCAGATTGAGGTCGAATATTGGTTTCGCGTAAAAGACAGCGCGTGACAATTTGCTTGAAAGGCGCGTGCAAATTTTGTGTGGCGGTGCCAAGGTCTTTGTTGAGTATGTTGTTTATGATTTGTTCATTGCTTAAACCTTGTGTGGTTTTGCCAAAGGGGTGAGTGCCTGTGAGGGCTTCGAGGAGCATAACGCCTAAACTCCATACATCGGCTGCGGGTGTAATGTTGCCTGTGCTAAAAAATTCGGGAGCCATGTATTCTACTGTGCCTACAAGTTGAGTGCTGGCGGCTGTGGCATCGGTGCGTTTGGCAATGCCAAAGTCGGTAATTTTTGCGCGGAGTTTTTCGCCTTCGCTAAAAAGTAAAATGTTGGTAGGTTTAAGGTCGCGGTGTATTATGTTTTCGCTGTGCAGGTAAGCAAGCCCTTCAATAATGTCTTTTGCTAAATCTTCAATGAGGCGATAATCGGGCGTGCCTTTTTTGAGCAGGTCGGCAAGTGTGCCGTTGTTGGCATATTCCAAAATGCCTACGTGGTAAGCAATGGGTTTGCCGTGTATATCGCTGCTGCCCGTGTTTACTTCATACGCCTCAATGTGTTTTACAATGTTGGGGTGGTTGAGTTTTTTAAAGCGTTTGATTTCGGAAATGAGGTTGTATTTATCATCGGCTGTTCCTTGTGATATTTTTAGCGCAACAAAGATGTGGTCTTCGTTGTCATACGCTTTGTAAACTTCACCAAAGCCACCTTTGCCGAGCAGGTCTTTGGCGGGATCATAAGTAAAGCGCTTACGGAATGATTGGAGGGTTACTTCCATAGTTGTGCATTTGTAGCTTTAGTTAAGCAATAAACGATACTGGTGTTTGATATTCGCGTTGTAGAAGCTACCAAAAGAATCAGCCTGTTTGAATGATTCCCAAACAGTAACGGGAACGCCCTGATGCAGATAATTACCTCTATCGGTTTCAATAAAAAAGAAGCCATCTATATTATTACAACTATAATAACGAGCTGCCCTTATCCAACTGCTTTTACTTGTGTTTGCTTTATCCGTAAATGAAAAATCCGCGCTTTCAACAGCTGTTACTGCTGCGTTGTATGAAGTGAAGGTAGCAGGCAAGGAGTTACAATTTTCCGTTTCGCCTTTTGATTCGTCAGCAGTATTTTTGGGGCTATTTGAATTACAAGATGCAATGAACAGGATTATAAACAGGCAGAAGTTTCTCATGGGGTGGGTTTATGCCTGAATGATTTGAAAAGTAAAATTATCTCCCGTCTTTCCTTCACAAAACGAAAATATATTTTGTGCCTTTTCTTTGAGCGTGTTTTTACTGCTTAGTTCCGTGCAAAGGATTTCATCAGTAATGTTTTCGAGAACTCCATCGGTGCAAAGGAAAAAATAATCGCCCTTTTGAATTCCGGTATTGTTGATGCGGTAAAATGAAAAATTGCCTTTGTTGTTTGCACTTAAAGAGTTTGTAATGAAATTGCGAATGCCTGTAAGCTTTGATTCATTTGTTTCTCCTTGTTTGCGCAAATCATTTACGAGGGAGTGGTCTTCGGTAACAAAAAGGATTTGTCCATTACGAATGTGATATAAACGACTATCGCCAAGCCATGCAATATTTGCACCGATAGAATCAAAAGCAATCAAGACAAGGGTTGTTGCCATTTTTTTGAGTTCAGGATATTTGTTTTCCGTTTCCTGAAATTGCTCAATAGTATATTGAAGTGCTTTGCTTAGATAGTTGTCTTCGTAAATTTTTGTGGAATTTGATTTGAAGTAATCGGATATAGACGAGCAAGCTAATTTGGATGCAACTTCACCATATGCTCTACCACCTACTCCATCGCAAACGATGTAGAGATTTTCTTGCGCACAATAAGCATCCTCATTTATTGAGCGTGATCCACTATTTGTATATGCGGTTGAAATGATTTCGGACATGAGGTATAAATGTAAAATACAAAATGAAAAAAATATTTTTCGTTGGCTGAATCAATATTTTTCACCATAAAATGGCTTGCCATTAGTTACAAAAATCTAAGCGGCTCGCCAACTTTTCCCTCACAAATATTTTCAATAAATTTTTCTAACGAGCAGATATGTTGAGCGTCTCCGCAATATCTTAGCGATTCACCAAACAATTTACTATGCAGGAAAAATTCGTTGTAAAACTTACTTCGGGAGAAAATGTTTCGCGCCATAAAGACGAACTCTACATTATGCCAATGGGCTGGAAATTATTAACCGGAATCGCTCACACCACAGCAGAAAAAGCAAAAGATGAAATGGCGGCTCACATGCAAAAGCATCCGATGGAAACCACAGTTTACAAGGTGGATAGTTATTTCGTTCAAGATAACTTCTGCTAATGCCCGATGAAGATTTCTTTAACCAACTGAACAAAGGCGACAAAGTCTGGTTGGTAACGGATACATTGAATATCGCAGAAGATGTTGTCTTGACTGCTGCAAAAGATGAGACCAATAGAAGGAATAAATTCATTCACCTTCGGAATAGTAAGCGGGTGCTAACTTGGAAAGACCGCCACTACATTTACCAAACTCACCAACTGGATAAACTTAGAAGTGTAGTTCAAAAGGTTTTGTTTTCAGACCTTATCATCTGGGACGATGAACTTAAAAAACAAATGGCTGAAACTAACCTGCCAGTTATCCCACCAGTTCCGAAATCCGCTTAATAGCATTGTAGATTATTCTGATTCTCTATTTTTATTTTCTATAAAATTTTTTTTGACAGACCTTTCGCAATAAATGGTTTTGTCGCCAGAACGCTTGAATAACATTGAGTGGGAGTGTCTCAATTCCTTTGCCTTAGTTATAAACTCAAATTCACTTTCGGTGATCGTCAGACTTTTAGTTGTCTTTAGCGTGATTATCTCACTACCCTGAACAACTATCACAACTTCCTTCACTCTGGGCAGGCGCAGTGCATGAATAACTTCCGCTTCTCTTTCTGATAATTCTAATTGTGGCATAAATATTTTCTGGTTTCGGTGACTTGCAAAGAAACAGAGAAATATTCTTTTTATTAAGCAGCGACAGCATCCTCAAAATGCTCTTCGTCACCTATCAATCTTAGCACTTTCTCCACATTTTCTTTTGTGTATGCCAGTTGCGAAATCGCTATTTTATAATTGTCTGCAAAATTGACGTATCTCCGAAAACTCTTTTCATCCTTATGACCTGAAACCTCTTTCACTACGCGCTCTGGAATACCAAGAATTAAGCTATTGGTGATGTATGTTTTTCGCGCCACATGTGCGGTTAAAACTTTATAGAAGGGTATCCTTTCTATTTTAGCTATTCCGTTATAATGTCTTACTTTACATACTCCGTAATTTAATTTCGCTTCCTCCCCCATTAACTTCAATGCCTCATTAAATTTTTGATTACTGATCCGTAAAATTGGTAATGAATCTCCATCATATTTATCGAGAATCTCTTGTGCGTATTCAATTATAGGAACCATAAGAAGTTTACCGTGAACAATTTTCCCCGCAGAAAGACGCCATACAAGTCTCCCCAATTCATCACGATAAAAGTGAGTTCTCCTTAAACTCTCATAGTCTCCATAACGCTGACCTGTCCAGCACATAAAGCAAAACTGATCTCTTATTTTATTTAGCCGGTCGCTGCTGAATTCGGTGTTTTGCAGTTTAATTAGCCTCCGCAAAGGCAGAACATATATCTCTCCAGCAGTTTCATTAACTTTAATCTCTGACATTTCATAAAGTTTTATCACTCCCTTTCTTTGATAGTATTTAATGAAAGTTTTTAATGCCTTTATATACTTAGACTTTGTTGAATCAGTAAGTTTCTCTTTAGAATTTAGAAACGTTTGAAATGACAATAAAAATTCAATGTCTATTTTCTCTGTAGCTAAAGAAATCATCTTGCTTTTTGCAAAAAGCTCTAAGTAGGTTTTCATACTGTAGTATTTTTTCTTCGTGTTTGACCGAAGTGCAAATCCTTTTCCAGTGCGATGATTTTCTAAGAACGAATTAAACCTTTCAGTAAAAGATGTCTTAGTCTCAAATTGCTTATTTCTTGTTGCATGTGGAAGTATTAAAGTTCTAACTTCTTCAAGAGAAGTAACAACTCCTGAATTTTCATTTTGCTCAGCTAACTTACTTACTGCAATGTCGAGGTCGCCAAGAAACTCATTTAGAGTTTGTGAATGTTTCTTATACTTCTTGGTATTAGCACGCTCCTTTTTAAAATCCCAATACACCGGCTCAATTCGCTTCGTGGTATATGCTTTAATTCGTTTACCTGCCGTAGATACGCTACAAATTATCTGCAACTTAGTTTTCATGTAGTCCTCTATAAGTGCTGGATTTGAGCGGCTGATTTCCATTACCTTTTTTTCGTTCCATGCGCCCTTAAGATAGAAGTGTGTTGATGCCATTTTGCTTGTGTTTTGTGGTGCAAACATACAGCAGATTGGATACACAAGTGGATACAGAATATCTACATCATCTATTTACATCTATTTTTATCTACTTATTAGAATGTTGATAATCAGCCAGTCAGAAGAATAAATAATAATTGATTACATTCGATGGTCATTCAAAAAAGCCCTGACGGAGCTACTCAATCAACTTCAACAGTACCGCTTTCTTAATAAGCGAAGCGGTGTTACTTACTTCTAATTTCTCGATAAGGTTTTTGCGATGGGTATCTACTGTGCTTGGACTGATAAATAATTTTTCTGCTATCACTGCGTTGGTGTTTCCATCGGCAATCAGTTCTAAAATTTCTTTTTCTCTGCGGGTAATAGTTACTGTTTCGCTGGTTTGCTTTTGCTCGCGTATGGCGCGTATAACTTCATGGCTGAAATATTCTTTGCCCAGCATCACCATTTCAATCGCCTGTAACAGTTCTTGTTTAGTAGTGTTCTTAAGCAAGTAACCACTGCCTCCGTTCTCTGTAATTTTTTGAATGTAACTCGGCAGCGATTGATTGCTCACCGCAATTACGCGCGAATTTTTATGGTTCTCTGAAATGTGTTTGCATACATCCAATCCGCTTTGGTCGGGCAGATTAATATCGAGCAACACCACATCAACCTCTGTGCGCTTTAAAAATTTGAGCGCGGCATCGGCAGTAGTGGCAGAACCGATTACCTCTACCGATGTTTCATCTTTGAGCAAGGCACTGATGCCTTCTATCACCATGGGGTGGTCGTCAACGAGCAGAATTTTTGTTGCTTTCATAGTGGTATTTCTATAGTAATGGAAGTGCCTTGCGATGATGAATCTAAATGAAATTGTCCGCTCAGCAGTTGCACACGGTTTTGCATGCTCTTGAAACCGCTGCCTTTTTCGGTGTTCAATATAGAGGTGTCAAATCCTTTGCCGTTGTCTTCTGTTGCAAAAAGAAGTTTAGAATTATCGCAAGTGAGTTGCAAAATAATTTGTGATGCACCTGCATGTTTAATTGTGTTGTGCAATATCTCCTGTGCTATGCGATAGAGTGCCAAGTCAACAGAAGAATTGGTTTTGTATTTATCCATTCCAAACGATTCGTAAATGGCTTTTATTTTACCATCGGCAGAAACACTGCTGCACAAATCGCGCAGCGAAGCATCGAGACCAAACCGGTGAAGATTTTCGGGCATCAGGTTCTGCGCAATTCTTCTAAGCTCGGCAATGCTATCATCTAATTTGTTTACCGAGTTTGTAAACGCATCAGCTTGTTGTGCGCTAAGAATAATTGTCTCTCGCATATTATTGAACGAATATTTTACACTGCTGAGTGTGCCACCCAGGCCATCGTGTAAATCGCGGGCGAGCCGGCTTCGCTCCTGCTCTTCGCCTTGCAAAAGTGCTTAACTTGCTTCGAGTTTTTTTTCGCGCTCCAGCGATTGTATTTTTTCTTCTTTCAAAATATTTTCAGTTTCTATTCTTCGTTGTCTTTGTCGTTGCAGATAATAGAACAGCGCACTTATAGAAATGATAAACGCAATTACGCCAACCAAAACACCAAGCCATATTTTTTTCTGTTTCAGTTCATGCTCCTGAAGCAAATTCTTGTTACGTTCTTTTTCGGTTTCATATTTTGCTTCGTAAACAGAAGTATTTTCAATTGTTTTCTCGTTAAGTAATTTGTCGAAATAAAAAGTTGACAAGCCCGAAATGGAATCACCTTTTTCGATATCGCCTTTTGCCACCCATATATTTGAAAGCGTGTTGTAAGACCTTCTTAACTGGTCATCGGCACTATCCTTTTGCGCCAATTCAACCGCTTTGCTTTCACACTCCAGTGCAGCATCGTAATTTTTTTCGTAGAGATAAGAAATAGCGTTGACGTGATAGGCATTAGATAATTGGTCGGTTAAGTCTACTTCTTTAGCAGTGAGCAGCAATTCCTTCGCAGTCGCTTTCAGTTTTTCATACTGCTTGGTGTCTAAATATTCCTGCGATAAATTTCCGAGGTTAACACAAATGCCAATGGTGTTGTTTGTCTTTTTTGCTTCGATGTAAGCTCTCTTAAAAAATTCGATTGCCTTTTCGTGATTTCCCAGACGACTATTAGAGACGCCAATATTATTCATAGCACCCACGTAGTCGAAAGATTTTATACCTCTTTCGAAAAAAGCAATTGCTTTTTTCCCGAACGCTAACGCCTTTTCATATTGCCGAAGCGAATTGTAAGTGCCGCACATATTGGTATACAGCACAGCCATTCCACTGCTATCACGAAGTTGCTCCATGCACTTGCTGGCTTGCAGAAAATAAAACACGGCACTATCATATCTCCCCATTATGGAATAAGTGCTTCCTACATTTCCCAACGAAGCAGCAATCAATCTTTTATCACCGTAATCAGTTGCCATTACAACCGATTCCTTATTCAGCTTCAACGAAGTTTTGTAATCGCTTTTAATATTGTAAACCGCAGTGGCGTTAAAATAGTATCGTATTTCTCCTTTCTTAAAATTTAATTTCTTGCTGAGAGCCAAACCGGTGTTATAAAAATACATAGCAGAATCGGGCAGGTCATATTCAAACTGCCAACCGGTGGCATAATATTGAGCAACAAGATTTGTATCTTCTTTAGATGAGCGAAGTACCGCTACTAAACTATCGCGCTCGCCTGCAAATGATACAGCGCAAAAGCACCAGATAAAAACAACAAAAAAGAAATTTTGAATCGTTAAGCGTTTCATGCTTTGCAAATATCTGAGAAGCAAGCTAATCTTTTCTCCCCTTTTTAAGGGAGAACATTTTTTGCAGAATACACTTTTTGATGGAAATAAAACGGGTTGCTCCTGCTGCACATTTGCATTGTCAAAACGAGATCACATTTCAAAACAATTAAAAACAAAAATGAAAATGAAAAAGACAATTCTACTTCTTACCGCCACTTTACTTCTTCACACAGCATTTGCGCAATCTGAAAAGTGCGCTACCGCTAAAGCATGGACTTTATTGAAAACAAAAGACGCCAATGCACAAGCAAGAATGGAACAGATGGAGGAGTTCACAAAAAATTATCACGCACAAAATCCTGTTTTAAATTACAAAGTAAATAACACGGCAAACGCTTCACGCAGTCAGCGCAGCGTTATTATGATACCGGTAGTAGTGCATGTAATTTATCACAACGAACAACTGGGTGTAGGCGCAAATATTTCCGATGCGCAGATTCACTCGCAGATAGATGCGCTCAATGCCGATTTCAGGTTATTGAATGCCGATTCAATTCCTACATCGCATCCGTTTTGGAATTATTCAGCCGATTGTATGATTCAATTTTGCTTAGCAAAACAAGAACCTAACGGAAATCCTACCAATGGAATTGTGCGCATCAATTCAAGCGTAACTTCTTTTAGCGAGCAGGATTTTTTTGATGATGTAATGAAATTTACTTCTACCGGTGGCGATGATAATTGGAACCCTGAGCACTACCTCAACTTCTGGACATTCCGGATAGACGCCACTTCGGGCATGCTTGGTAAAAGCAGTTTCCCTTCTAACCTCGCTACAAATCCGGAGTTGGACGGAGTGATTTGCCGCTTCGATGCTTTTGGCACCACCGGTCCTTTGAGACCAGCCAATACCCTTGGCAGAACAATGACGCACGAAGTTGGACACTGGTTCAACCTGAAACACATTTGGGGCGATGATGATGGAGCAACGCAAAATCTCGCATGCGACCTTGGCGAGTGCGATGGAAGCGATGGAGTAGATGATACACCCAATCAATGTGAACGCAATTATGGCTGTCCTAGTTTTCCAAACAACCCTTACAACGATTGCGGCAGCGATGAAAATGGCGACATGTATATGGACTACATGGATTATACCGATGACCCATGCATGGTGATGTTTACTTTTGGTCAGGCCGAAAGAATGCAGGCTGCACTTGCCGGACCAAGAGCTGAAATACGTAATTCGAACGGTTGCCAAATGTCTACCGGTGTTGCAGATATTTATGCTGATAAAAACATAGAGGTTTCACCAAATCCAAGCAGCGGTAATTTCAATATCCGGTTCAAACAAGGCACCGGTGAAATGATTTCAAAATTATCGGTAAGCAATTCATTGGGCATGACTGTTGCGAATATTGAATTGGATAATTCCGACAACTATCAGCTAAATTTAAGCAACCAGCCAAGCGGAATTTATTTTCTTCAGGCAGTTGAAAAAGGCAAAACCATTTCTAAAAAACTTATTTTGAACTAATGAAAAATATAACCATCCTGTTACTGCTTTGTTTAAGTGCATGTGCAGCCAGCAAAAAAGTTGAATCAAATCCAAGTAAGACGTTAGTAGTGTCTTTCTATAGCATAGGCAGCGGAATTGATTACAAAACAAAAACTGAGTTCGACAAATATGTTGAGCAGTTTCAGAACACGGAAAAGAAAACGTTACCGGTAAGCAAAGTTCAAAAAGGCAGAGAAGGCGAATATGATTACTGCATTGATTTAAAGCCGTTGTCATCAACTGAGCAAACAAAGTTTATAGATGGCGCCAAACAATTGCTCAACACAGGTCAGTGGATTAGGATAGCCGAAAAAGAAAAATGCAATCCCTGAATCCCTTAAACAGCTAGCCAAAAACAAAAGCCTTCTCCAACGAGAAGGCTTTTGTTTTTAAGCCCGCTCATAGGGGGTTTAGGGGTGGTATCCCCTTTTTCGGGGAGAAAGATTTTTTCAAAATACACTTTTTGATGGACGAAAAAGGGGCTCTGCGCGCTGCACATTTGCATTGTCAAATAACAACAACGTTTTTTTAAAACAATTAAAACCAAACAACATGATACTCCTCACAATTCTGATAAGCGCTTTTATAGCAAGAAAAAAGGCGAAATCAAATTCAGACAACGCCCTTGCTGTTTCTATTCAAAACGTAAGTAACAACAAAACCAAAACTTCACTGGAACAATATGTGGCGTGGTTACAGAACACAGACACAACCGCTCTGCGTGCGCGCCTCGCTAAAAATTAATTCGTCTATCCATTATAAAACACCATTTTACATAACCATTTAAACCAAAACAAAATTTATGAAACATCTTACAAACCTTTCGGCCGCTCTTGTTCTTGAAGGTATTCTTACGTTTAATTCCTGCAAAAAAGAAGACAACAATCCTCCTACCGGTTGCACTAAAGAATTAGTAATAGTAGGCGCCACTATAGATGCCGCCACCACTTGGGATAGCTGCCATATATATTATGTGTCAAACATTTTCCTGGGGCTGAACGCCACGCTGACCATACAGGAAGGAACCATTGTAAAGTTTGGTCCACAGAAAGGAATAGTGGTAAATGGTGGTGGCGGAAGGCTTGTGGTAACAGGCACTGGAGGACATCCGGTGATTTTTACTTCGGCAGCCGATGACAGCCGTGGTGGCGATACGAATGGCGATGGCAGCGCTACCACCGCCCAAAAAGGCGACTGGCAGTTTATTACCCTCGGCACTACTTCGGGCAACAGTATTGACCATGCCGAAATTCTATATGCAGGTTATGCTACGGCTACTTACGAGCAGTCGCTCAACATGGGTGGTGGGGTCAATAACTCGGTAACAAGTACCGTTTTTGCACATAATGCAGGCAGTTTCGATTCGAAGTTCGCGGCACTCAACATGTCGGGGTGCCCGCAAAGTAGTACCGCGAAGTGGAATATTTTTTATGATAACGGGCATCCGCTTATCATAGGCACTTCTACCGATATTGACGACAGCAATACTTTTCATAATCCGGCTAATGCCACAGAAACCAATCTGTGCAACGGAATTTTTGTGGACTGCGTGCACAATCAGGATCAGGCAGACCTGATGACATGGGAAGAAACAGAGGTAGCATTTGTATTAGGCGGCTGGAGCGGCAATAGCTGGGCTTTTGATGCCACAAAAATTCTAACGCTGGGCGATAATGTGGTGGTGAAGTTTGCCAGGTATACAAACCCCGGCTTCTCTATTTTATTTCCGGATGGAGGGCTTGGACAGATAGCGAACTATGACGGTCCCGGTGTGGAGTTTACTTCATATGGCGATGACACCTATAAAGGCGATACCAATGGCGATGGCTTTAGCTCACCGGATCTTTGGTCAGGTATTTCGTACCCGGGCATCAACTGGTATCAATGGTCAAATATTCATTATCAGGAGCATTAGCCAAAACGGTTTTGAGATAAAACAAAAAGCGGTGGGCAAATGCCCACCGCTTTTTGTTTTATAAAACGGCCGCGTTAATACAGCATTACCTTCTCCCCTTTTTCGGGGAGGAACATTTTTTCAAAATACACTTTTTGATGGACGGAAAAGGGGCTCTGCGTGCTGCACATTTGCATTGTCAAAACAATCACATTTTAAAAACAATTAAAAACAAAAAACATGATACTCTTAACGCTTCTGATAACTACTTTGATAGCAAGAAAAAAAGCTAAATCAAATTCGAACAAAGTTCTTGTTGTTTCTGCTAACAACAAAACCAAAACTTCGCTGCAACAATATGTGGAATGGTTGCAGAACACCGACACCGTTGCTCTTCGTGCTCGCCTCGCTAAAAATTAATTCGTCTATCCATTTTAAATCATCATTTTACATAACCGTTTAAACCAAAACATTTTTATGAAACACCTTTCAAACATTTCAACTGCGCTTATTCTTACAAGTATTTTATTTTTGAATGCATGTAAGAAGACAGAAAGTGTATTACCTCCTGTTGCCTGCTTTACTCCAAGTGCCACTATCGTAGCATCGGGTACCGCGATTAATTTTACTAATTGCACCAATGCCGGCACTTCTTATTTCTGGGACTTTGGAGACGGCACTACATCAACTGATGCATCGCCAAACCATACCTATACCGGCAGCGGAACCTATACAGTAACCATGACGGCAACCAATGCCGATGGCACCAATACCAAAACGAGTTACATAACTGTTACCGGTGTTGGTGGTGGTTGTGTAAAGACTGTGGTGGAAGTAGACAACACGCCTATAAGTTCTCCCACTACCTGGGACAGTTGCCATATTTATCACATTACAAATTCGGTGGGATTAACAGCAACGCTTACTATTGAAGCAGGAACCGTTGTAAAGTTTGATGCCTTAAAAGGTATTAATGTAAATAGCTGACAGCTTATCGTAAACGGCACTGTTGATGCTCCGGTAATTTTTACTTCTGCAAAAGATGACAGCTACGGAGGAGATATCAATGGAGATGGAAATGCAACTTCTCCTCAAAAGGGCGACTGGAGCGATATTAACTTCGGCAACTCTTCAAACAATACGCTTGATTATTGCAAAATATTTTATGCAGGCAGCGGAACCGCCACCCTAGAGCGTGCGGTGACTATGGGTGACGGAGCTAATAATGTTATCACGAACTCGGTAATTGCACATACTGCAGGTGGAGCCGATCAAAAATTAGCGGCTCTGTATATGTGTTATGCTCCGCATAGTAGTGTAGCCAACGGCAATACTTTTTTCGACAACGGTCATCCGGTGTTGATAGGAATAGCTTCTGATTTTGACGACAGCAACGTATTTCATAACCCTGATAACCCATCGGAAACAAATCTTTGTAATGGAATTTTTGTTGCCACTGTATTTGTATCTGCCGATAATATGACCTGGAGAAATACCGAAGTGGCTTATGTGTTTGGCACATACGGTAGCAACAGTTGGTATATGCCAACCAACAAAATGCTTACGTTAGGCGATAACGTGGTGCTGAAATTTAATACCAATACACCACCAAATTCCGGCTTTTCGCTGTATATACCTGCTGGAACTTCGCAACTTGTAAACTATGACGGACCCGGAGTGGCGTTTACATCTTATAATGATGACAGTTTAAAAGGCGATACAAATGGTGATGGCTTTTCTGTTGGAACACCCGCCTATTGGTCGGGCATTGAAACCAGCGGACCGGTTTGGTAGCACTGGTCGAATATTTATTACAATGAGTTTTAGAAAAAAACTGGTTGATGAGCTTTAAAAATAGCGGTGGACAATTGCCCATCGCTATTTCTTTTTAAAACATACTACAACATCTGATACATAGTTGTATCGTTTCTTAGTTTAGCGAAACAAACACAAACAGTGAAAAACATTCTTCTCCTTTCACTTCTATTCTTTTCCCTGACAATTTTTTCGCAACCAACATTCGATATTGAAGGTCATCGTGGCTGCCGTGGTTTATATCCGGAGAATACACTTGTTGCCTTTATAGAAGCGGTGAAATTGGGCGTGAATACGTTGGAAATGGATGTGGTGGTTTCTAAAGATGGAAAGTTAGTAGTGAGCCACGACCCTATAATGAATGCAGAAATTTGTTCAATTCCAGATGGCAATGCAGTTTCTGCTACTGACAAATTCAGAATTTACAATTTGAATTACGAGGAAATAAAAAAGTTTGATTGCGGCTTTCGCGGCAATTCAAAATTTCTGGAACAAAAAAAAATAGCCTCCTTTAAACCCTTGTTGAGCGATGTAATAGATTCTGTCGAAAAATTCATTCGACAAAATAATTTGCCCCCGGTGCAGTATAACATCGAAACAAAATCTACAATTGAAGGCGATGATGTTGACCACCCGAAGCCTGCGGTGTTTGCAAAACTTCTTTACAATTTACTGAAAGAAAAAAACGTGCTGAACAAATGCATCATTCAGTCTTTCGACCCGCGAACCTTGCAGGTAGTTCACCAGCTTGATGCTAATACAACAACTGCATTGCTTGTTTTTAATGCTGATGGATTTGAAAAAAATATTTCTCAACTCGGTTTTGCACCAACTATTTACAGTCCCAATTTTATTCTTGTGAATAAAAAATTGATTCGCAAATGTCATCAGCAAAAAATAAAAATTATTCCGTGGACAGTAAACGAGGAAGACAAAATGAAGAGTCTGAAAAAACTTGGAGTGGATGGAATTATTTCTGATTACCCCGACAGAGCGATCAAAGTGTTGCGATGAGATTTTTTTTCTTGCTTGTATTTTTGCTCCCTCTCTTTTTGCATTCGCAAAACATTGAAATTGTTCCCGCTCCGGCACGAGTAGAAATCAAAGAAGGATTTTTCAACTATTCCAAAGGTCTCGGAATTAAAATGGATGAAGCTGATGAAGAAAGCACGGCAATCATGTCGCGCTTTGCCAACCAACTATTTACCACAAAACGATTCAAAGTTCCTCCGGTAACTAATGCGGAGAATAAAATTGTTCTTCAATTGTTATCTCCCAATTCCAATTCTTCCAATGATGAAAGTTATCGAATCAGAATTTCTCCCGATTCGGTTTTGATACAATCACATTCACATCGTGGGTTGAGTTATGGTTGTCAATCGGTAGTGCAGTTGTTTATCAATTCTCCTCTCACCAATCAAATTGTAGCTGCTGAAATCAACGATTTTCCTCAATACAAATGGCGCGGAATGGAGCTGGATGTTTGCCGCCATTTTTTTTCGAAAGAGATAGTGAAGCAATACATTGACATTCTTGCACAGTTGAAGATGAATGTTTTCCATTGGCACTTAACCGATGACCAAGGATGGAGAATTGAAATCAAAAAATATCCAAAGCTTACGGAAGTTGGCGCGTGGCGAATAGAAAAAGATGGGAGAAAATATGGTGGTTTCTATTCGCAGGAAGACATCAAAGAAATTGTGTTGTATGCAACTGAACGTTACGTAACTATTGTTCCTGAACTTGAATTGCCCGGGCATTCAAGTGCTGCCATTGCAGCGTATCCTGAATTAAGTTGTATTCCTAATGAAGCGAAAACAATTCCAAACACTTGGGGGATTAAGAAGGATATTTATTGCCCGTCCGATTTTTCATTTCAGTTTATGCGCGATGTGTTGGATGAAGTTTGCAAATTGTTTCCGGGAAAATTTATTCATCTCGGTGGCGATGAAGCACCGAAGGCGGCATGGAAAGAAAGTAGTGTAGCGCAGGATTTAATAAAGAAGGAGCATCTCAAAAACGAAGAAGAATTGCAACATTATTTTTTGAAGAAGATGGAAGATTATCTCGCTACAAAAAATAAACGCGCTATTGGCTGGGGAGAAATTGTGAAAGGTGGATTGAGCGATAGTGTTGTGGTGATGAGTTGGCTAAGTAAACATGCAGGTGTGAAAGCAACTGAACATGGCAACCAGGCCATCATGACTCCGCGTCTCTTTTGCTATTTTGATTACCCGCAAAGAATTACCGACAAGCGAGGCGCGTGGTATATGACTAATCTCTCCTTGCGAAAAGTCTATCACTTCAATCCAAATGCAAAATCGCTTTCGCCCGAAAAACAAAAATTGATTTTAGGTGGTCAGGCAAATGTTTGGACAGAGCATATTGCCAATGAAAAAGAATTGCGGCATCAAATTATGCCAAGGCTTGCAGCTATGTCGGAAGCACTTTGGAGCAAGCATGAGCAAAAGAGTTTTCAAAACTTCAAGCGCAGAGCAAAAAGTATTTCGCGCGATTAAAAAATTTGCATCTGCTCTATTCCAATATATTTGAAACGTGAGCGACAAAAAGAAAATTATTCTCGGCATTGACCCCGGCACCATTGTGTTAGGTTACGGCATTATTGAAGTAGAGAAACAAAAAATGATTTTGTTGAGCATGGGCGTTATTCATCTTTCGAAATACGAAGACCATTTACAGAAGCTCAAAATTATTTTCGAAAAGGTTCAGGGGCTTATTGAAAATTATCATCCCGTTGCCTGTGCTATTGAAGCTCCTTTCTTTGGCAAGAATGTTCAGAGTATGTTGAAGCTGGGAAGAGCGCAGGGAGTTGCTATTGCTTCTGCCTTAACAAGTGATGTAGAAGTATTTGAATACTCTCCCAAAAAAATAAAACAATCAATTACCGGAAACGGAAACGCTTCGAAAGAACAAGTAGCTGCGATGTTGCAACAACTTATCAAGTTTGAACTGCAACCGAAATTTTTAGATGCTACCGATGGATTAGCCGCTGCGGTGTGTCATCATTTTCAGAACAACGCTTTAGTAGGTACAAAAAGCAAGGTGAAAGGCTGGGCAGACTTTGTGAAGCAGAATGAGAAGCGAGTGAAGTGAGATTTAATTCAATGCAAATTCAAAACTTACCACATTGGTAATAATAGTTTCAGCAGCATTTTTGAAAATGTTGAATTTCTTGTTGTTGATTTTTACAACTAGCGAATTATTAAACACGCTGTTCTCCTGCATCTCCACCAAGTCTCCTGGAAATACTCCTAGTTTAAAAAGTTCATCACATAATTTGGAGTTGCGCATATCTACAATAAACGCTTTTTCTCCGGTCGATAATTTGTTCAGGGGTTTCATCGCGGTGCTTTAAGTTACTGCAATCTAACAGGCTGCAGCTTGTTTGTCAAGTGCTGCTAATGTTTTAGTCGATGTCCACCAAACTCAGGGCAATCGCACTTGGTAGCTTTACATGAAGACAGCGAAGTTGAAAGCATAATTCCCACAGCAAAAATGACCAGCGCGCGCTGGAGTGTATTCAGTTGATTCTTCATATTATTACAACGTTTATTTTCTAAAGTAAGTATAAATTGGAACGAAGGAAAAGAATTTTAGTTGCTGCACTTGATTGGGGGCTTGGTCATGCCGCAAGATGCATTCCGATAATTACAGAATTGCAGCAGCGCAATTGCGAAGTATTCATTGCTTCATCGGGCAGAGCGCTGAAGTTGTTGCAGAAAGAATTTCCACAACTCACCAGTTTTGAGTTGGAGGGTTACGACCCGCAATATCCGGCTAGCGGTTCAATGGTTTGGTCAATGGCTTTTCAATTGCCGAAGTTTCTGAAAATTATTTCGCGGGAACATTATCAAACAGAACGAATAGTTTCTCAACAAAAAATTGATGTGGTTATTTCCGATAACCGCTATGGATGTTTTAGCCGTAGAGCAAAATCGGTAATCATTACCCACCAGCTAAATATTCAAATGCCTAAGTGGTGGAAATGGATGCAACAGCGTGTAAATAATTACAACTACAAAAAGTTGAAACAGTTTTCAGAATGTTGGGTCCCTTCTATACTTGATTCATTCATTCCTGCACTTACCAATTCAAAAACTGATTTGAACGTTCGCCATATTGGATATGTATCGCGCTTTGTGAAAAAGAATTTGGAAAAAAAATATCAGCTATGCGCTATTTGTTCAGGACCCGAACCGCAGCGCACCATTTTTGAAAAAATGCTGATGAAAGAATTAAAAAAGAGTCCTTTAACGAGCATCGTTATTAGAGGTAAAACGGAAGTGATGAATCAATATTACAACAAGAATGAAAAAATAACCATTGCTAATTTTCTTACGGCAGAAGCAATGAATGAAGCCATTGAGCAAAGCGAAATGATTATTGCACGCTCGGGCTACAGCACTGTAATGGATTTAGCAAAGCTGAACAGGAAGGCGATTTTAATTCCCACACCTGCGCAAACAGAACAGGAATTAATTGCAGCAGCATTGACGAAACAAAAAATTGCCTATTCAACGCAGCAATCAAAATTCGATTTAGAAATTGCTTTGGAAGAATCGAAAAGTTTTGCCGGCTTTATGAATTTTGATTTCGACAGTTCACTTCTGTCAAAAGCAATAGATTCGTTGCTATGATTAAACTGATTAAAAGTTTCGGTTACGCCTTGAAAGGGTTGTTCTTCGCTTTGAAAGAGCAACAGAATATGCGCATTCACGCGGTGGCTATTTTAGTAGTAACCATTGCCGGAATTTTTTTGGGACTTACCGCCATTGAATGGAGTGTGATTGCACTAACCTTTAGTAGTGTAATTGTTGCCGAAATGTTTAATACCGCTATAGAAGATTTGGTTGATTTGGTTTCGCCAGACTTCAATAAAAAAGCCGGAAGAATAAAGGATATAGCCGCTGGTGCTGTTTTGCTCGCTGCAATCGTAGCTACCGTAGTGGGAGTTTATATTTTCGGAAACAAAATTTTTAATCTCCTTTTATGAAGAGAACTCTCTCTGTTTTTCTTTGTCTTTTTATTTTTTCCTTTCTCGAAGCACAAAATTCTTTTGAAGGAACCTTGAATGTGCTTTATACCAACGATAAGAGCGAAACAGTTTTATGCGAAATAAAAATTAAAGGCGATGATGTTTACCTGAAACAAGTTCAAAATGGCAATGCAAAATACGATCGCTTTGTTATTAATCTTAAGTCGCGCGAATTGTATACCGTTTCTGCGCACGACAAAAAAATTACTATCAAGTACCAACTTGACTCGCTATTGAATTTTTACGACAGAAATAATTTGAAGGAAGGCTTTTCGCTTAATCCAAAATTCAATTTTAAAATTTCGGACAAAGCAAAAACCGATGAAGGAATTTCAATGGCGAAGTATATTGGTGAAAATGAAACGCAAAAAGCTGTTGCTTGGATTGGCGAATCTACAGCACCTGTAAATTCGCTCATTCCGTTTTTAAAGTTGCTAGGTAACTGGAATGAAACTGATGGTTCTTTTAAAAATCAAATTTTTGAAACAGAAGTAAGCAATAAAGCGAATAAGAAAAATTCGAAAGTAAAGGTGAGCATTACTAAAGAACCAGTCGCAAAAGAAATGTTTGTGTTACCTAAGACTTATTTACTAAAAGATTTTGCGAAGCTTATGATAGAAGAGCGCGACAACAAAAATTTAAAAATGATTATTCAGGCGTTTGCTCAATTTTGAGTTTCAATCACCTGAGTTTCTGTAACAGCCTCTTTCATTTCTTCTTTGAAAAACACTTTCTGAAAAATCAGAATCAGGAACACGCCAACGGTAATAGCAGAATCTGCCACATTGAAAATGAAAGGGAAAAATTCATAAGCAGTGTCACCCCAATGAAAATTAAAAAGCTTGATGTGAATCATATCCACTACCAAACCTTGCAAGTAACCGGCATATCCATGTTCGGGTAAAAATTTGGCAGCACCCATATAGCTGTCCGAAAAAATTACTCCGTAAATAGTTCCATCAATCATGTTGCCAAGCGCACCTGCTAAAATCATTGAGGCCGCAGTCACAAAACCCCAATGAGAATTTTGTTTAATGAGGTGGCGAATAAACCAAACGCCTCCGCCAACAGCTACTAAACGAAACGCACTTAAAAACAATTTGCCCCAAACCCCCGGCAACACCATGCCGAAAGCCATACCTGGATTTTCGGTAAAGTGTAAGCTAAACCAAGACGTAACAGAAATTTCTTCACCTAAAAACATGTGTGTCTTCACCCAAAATTTAGTGACTTGGTCAATGATTAGAATGACGAGGATAATCAAGAATGCTTTGTATGCTTTCATTTAATTGAGTTCTACTTTTACTTTTAAAATCTCTTCATTGAATTCCACTTCATCAAATTCGCTAAGCGAATCAACCAGCAAAATCTCCTTCGCTAAAATTTCACTGGCGATATAATCTTTAAACGAAGCCAACGTTTTTTCAAGCACTTCATTTTTTACCACCGAAACTTTAATGCGGTCAAGCACTTGAAAGTCTTTGTCCTTGCGCAGATTCTGCACTTTGTTTACGAACTCTCGTGCATTCCCTTCTTGCTTCAATTCATCAGTTATGGTTACATCGAGTGCAACGGTTAATCCATTTTCACTCACCACTAACCAACCAGGAATATCTTCTGTTTGAATCTCCACATCCGAAATCAGCAATTCGAAAACTGCTCCATCTAATTGTAGATTATATTTCTGGTCTTGCTCAATTTTTGAAATGTCTGCGGCAGTAAACGCATTTACTGCATTTTGAATCACTTTAATTTTTTGTCCTGCGCGTTTACCTAACTCTTTAAAGTTTGGTTTGATTTTCTTCTTCACCACACCACTTGCATCGCTGATATATTCAACAGCTTTCACGTTTACTTCATTCAAAATGTAGCTCTCCACTTTAGAAAGCTGCTGTTGCATTTTTTCGCTCAGTACCGGAATCAGAATCTTCGAAAGCGGTTGACGCACCTTTATTTTTTCCTTTTTGCGAAGCGAAAGAATCAACGAACACGCATGTTGCGCCAACTCCATTCTTTCTTCTAAATCTTTATCAATCCATTTTTCGTTGGCAACGGGCAAATAATCTAAATGGATTGATTCCTTTTCTCCATTCAGGTTTTTATAAAGCCAATCACTAAAAAACGGAGAGATAGGCGACATCAATTTTGCTACGGTCATCAAACATTCATACAAAGTTTCGTAAGCGGCTTGCTTATCATCACTCATTTCTCCCTTCCAGAATCTTCTTCTGTTCAAGCGCACATACCAGTTGCTCAAATCTTCATCAACAAATTTTTCTACAGCGCGTGCCGCTTTTGTCGGCTCGTAATCTTCGAAGAAACCTGTTACATCTTTTATAAGCGTTTGCAGTTTAGAAATAATCCACTTGTCCAACTCTATCAAATACGGGCTGTCTTTAAAGCCCCCTTTTGGTTGTTGCGGCTTATCAATATTCGCATACAGTGCAAAGAATCCATACGTATTATACAGCGTTCCGAAGTGCGAACGAACAACATCCTGTAAGCCGTTCATGTCGAACTTCATGTTCTCCCAGGGGTCGCTGTTGCGCATCATATACCAGCGCGTAGCATCAGCCGAATATTTCTCAAGCGTTTCAAACGGGTCAATGATATTGCCTAGGCGCTTGCTCATTTTGTTTCCTGCCTTATCGAGCAGCAAACCATTGCTCACAACATTTTTGTAAGCCACAGAATCGAACAGCATTACCCCCAACACATGCAAGGTAAAGAACCAACCACGTGTTTGGTCAACACCTTCTGCAATAAAATCTGCTGGAAATGCAGCCCCCAAACCCCCGAAGGGGGCTTTAACAGCCAGCCCTTTTTCCAATGTTGGTCTTGCTGCGAGTTCTTTCCAAAGAGAATTCAAAACAGCTTCAGTGTTCCCAATCACCTCCTCATTTGTAAAACGAATTACTTTGTAATTGAGATAAGAAAGATATTCGGTTCTTGCTTTGTCAAATTCTATTTGTTCTGTTGTGTTATGATAGCCGCCATCTACTTCAATCACTAATCTTTTTTCGAGGCAAACAAAATCCACGATAGCTTCATCTATGATGTGTTGTCTTCTGAACTTGTATCCACTCAATTTTTTTCCGCTCAGCTGAGTCCATAAAATTTCTTCTGCTTGTGTTGGTTTATTTCTGTTCTCAATCGCAAATTGTTTGAGTTTGTCATAAGTCAACGGATTCGCAGTTTTCCATTTCAAGAGCAACTCGGCTGTTTTGTCTTTTAAGCCCCCTTCGGGGGTTTGGGGGCTTGGCATCCAGTGCCACTGCGCATAAGGCATAGCACCAGAATCGAACCAAACATCAATCAAATCGGCAACTCGCTTCATTGGTTTGCCCGAAGGAGAAACAAGAATAATGTCATCAACAACCGGCTTATGCAAGTCAATTACTTCAACCAATTTCATCAAACCCGCTTTTGCCGATTTTTCAATTTCGGATTTCAATTCAGCAATTGAGCCGATACAAATTTGTTCGCTTCCATCTTCTGTTAACCAGATTGGAAGTGGAGTTCCCCAATATCTACTTCTACTCAAATTCCAATCCACTAAATTTTCCAACCACTGACCAAAACGACCCTCGCCTGTATGTGCAGGTTTCCAGTTGATGGTTTTGTTCAACTCAATCAAGCGGTCTTTTACTGCAGTGGTTTTTATAAACCATGAATCGAGCGGATAGTAAATGATTGGTTTATCGGTGCGCCAACAGTGCGGATAGTTGTGTTCGTATTTTTCGGTTTTGAAAAGCTTATTCTCCAGCTTCAACTTCAAAACAATCAACTCATCAACACTCAGGTGATTTTTCAAATCAGGAATGATGTTGTTCACGCGCAGAATTTCTTTTTGCAGATGAAATTCCTTTTCCTTTTCTGCATCGGTGTAATACGCCTCCTTCACATAACGACCACCCAACGGAAATATCGGGTCGTTGACTTCATCTACAAATTTCCCTTGTTTGTCTACAAGCGTGAGGGAGCCAATTCCATTTTGCTTTGCCACCTTAAAGTCATCGGCACCAAAGCTTGGCGCAATGTGAACTATTCCTGTTCCATCGGTAGTGGTTACAAAATCTCCGAGAACAACCTTGAATGCATCGCCATCGGCTGGTTGAGTGTAAGGCAGAAGTTGTTCATAGCGGATGCCTTCGAGTTCTTTTCCTCTGAATGAATTCAGTAATTGAAAAGGAATTTTTTTGTCGCCTTTCTTATATTCATCAAAACTCAACTCTGCATTTTCGGCAGTGAAATACTTTCCAACTAAATCTTTAGCAAGGATTACATGAACGAGTTGATGTGTGAAAGCGTTGAAGGTTTTCACCAATACATAATCAATTTCTTTCCCGAGAGCAAGTGCTGTATTCGAAGGAAGTGTCCACGGAGTTGTTGTCCAAGCGAGGAAGAAAACACCAGCCCCCAAACCCCCGAAGGGGGCTTTGAATTCACCTTCATGTTTAAGAACCTCTTCAATAATATAGGCCGCCTTGGTTCCCCCTTCGGGGGTTAGGGGGCCGAACATCGCAATTGCACTGGTATCCTTCACTTCCCTGTAGCACCCGGGCTGATTTAACTCGTGTGAACTCAATCCCGTTCCCGCGGCAGGTGAGTATGGTTGAATAGTATACCCTTCATACAATAGATTTTTATCGTAAAGTTTTTTCAGCAACGCCCACAAACTTTCTATGTAGTTGTTCTCGTAAGTGATATATGGATTGTCGAGGTCAACCCAGTAGCCCATTTTGTCAGTAAGGTCGCGCCAGATATCCGTGAACTTCATTACATCCTCACGGCAGAGGCGATTGTATTCTGCAACAGTAATTGTCTTTCCTATATCGGCTTTAGTAATGCCGAGTTGTTTTTCTACTCCGAGTTCAACAGGCAAACCATGGGTATCCCAACCGGCTTTTCTTTCCACACGGTAACCTTGCAATGTTTTAAAACGACAAAACAAATCTTTAATAGTCCGACTCATTACATGGTGAATGCCGGGTTTTCCATTGGCAGAAGGAGGACCTTCGTAAAACACAAAACGTTTTTCTTCGGGGCGCGTACTCACGCTTTTTTCAAAAATTTTATTCTCCTGCCACCACTTTAAAATTTCTTTTTCAATGGTGGGAAGATGCAACTGGTCGTATTCGGGATACTGATTCGGCTTGTCTGAATTCTTTCTTTTCATAAAGAGGGCGAATATAATCTATGAAAACAGAAAGCGGACAGCGTGCTTTCAGAGATATTTTTTCAACTTACGCCCGTGAAAAAAGAAACTTCGCGATTGGTCTTTCTGTATTTTTTGTTTTGCGCAATTGCATTTTTTCTATATCGCCATTGTGTTCACACTCATTTTTTAGACGATTCCTTTTCTGCTTTCTACGACTATAAATTGCAAGGAGCCAAAGGCTTTTTAAAATCGTTCGACTTCCCTAGTCTATACTACGGACACGACCTGTTTTACTTTGGTTTTTATTTTTTGTTTGGCTTAAACGACCTAGCGTGGCACATACTTTTTGTGTTGTTGTATTGCCTCAACACGCTACTTATTTTTAAAGTGGCAGAAACCGCTCTATCGAAACTAAATTTCATCAACAGCACCGCAGCGGCATTTATTGCCTGTTTGTTTTTTTTGGTTTCGCCTTATCAAACGGAGAACATGATTTGGGTAGCCACCATGCATTATCAAATTGCCATGTTGTGTTTGTTCAGCGGTATATTGCTGATTATCCAAAACAAAACGAGTTTGTTTTGGCTGCATCTTTTCTTTGCGGTATCGCTTCTTACACTTGAAATAACTTTTGTTTTTCCTGCTATTTGGGTAATCACTTTTTTAGTGTTTCGCAAATCGGTTGCCGAAGCGCTTAAAAAAATTATTGCTCCACAGGTGTTCATCATCATTTTCTATTTCATAAGTATGAAATTGATAAAAGGATTTTTTATGCCGCATTATGGCGTAGAACATTTAGAGGGCTGGTCGCCTGTGATAATTTTTTCTACGCTGCTCAAATATTTTTTCAAGCTGTTCGGCTTTGTTCATTTTATGGAATATGCTGTGCGTGAAAAAGCTTACGCTTGGTGCGATGATTTAAAACATGTTTTTTGGGTGTGGGGAACGGTAATTGCTTCACTTTCTTTTTTAGCCATAGCAACGCGATTTAAACGCGAAGCCAAATTGGTTATAGTGCTTTTGCTTTTCGCGTTCCTTGTTTTGCTACCGGTGCTTAATATGTATTTCATGTTTTTGAGTAGCGTAGAAAACGACCGGCTCTCTTTTTTCGCTACACCATTTCTTTATTTAACCGCAGCTTTTTTAATAACGCGATTTCCTGCTTATGTCTATTTGCCAATTTCTATTGGCATTCTTTTGTTGATGAAAAAATTGCTGGGCTTGTATACCTGGTATTGGATAAATGCCGCAACGGTGCAACAACACACGCTCGATTCGTACCGATGGTTTGACAAAGAAAAAGTTTACATCCTGAATTTACCGCAGAATTTTAATGGTGCGTATATCTACAGAAAAGGTTGGCGGTTTGGCTCAGCTATGTTGGTGAAGAACGACAAAAACATTCTGAAGCAAATAGAAACGGTAGCGGGACAAAACATGTTTGATATGAATGATGGCGTTTCTGTTACAGCTAAAGATTCTGTAACTTATCTTGTTTCAAAAAACGGTTGGGGTTGGTTTTGGCGCGGGCCTTTAGGCGCCTATGATTACGAAACCGATGATTTTGTTTTTAAGCTGGAAGAGAAGTCCTACACGGTTAAGTTCAAACACCCTTTAAAAGAGAGTGATGTCGTAGTTTATCAAAATGGTGGAAATTGGGAAGAGGCTAATAAATTTACGCAATAAGGAAAGGCAATTTGCGTTTACTTAGGCTTCAATAACTTTACAAGATGAAATCAAGAATTACTTGCGCCCTTTTTTTTCTACTTTCTATTGTTCAGCTACATGCGCAGGATCGCGCATTAGGTACCTGGAAAATGTTTTTGCCTTATGGTAAAACACTGGCTTTGTGCAATGCAGGCGATAAGTTTTTTTGCGCAGCCCAAAAATCAATTTACTCCTACGAGAAATCAACGGGCACTATTCAAACCTACGACAAGTCTACCGGCTTATATGACCTAGATATTAAAACCATTGCCTACGATGACCAAACCAGATGTTTGGTGGTAGCTTACAACAACAGCAATATTGATTTGATTTTTAACAGCACCGATGTTTACAATATTCCCGACATAAAAATAAAGTCAACCACCACTGCCATAAGCATCAACGGAATTTCTTTCTACAATGGCAATGTATACATAGCCACAGATATAGGAATTTCGGTTCTTGATTTAGCCAAAAAAGAAACCAGCAATACTTATGTGATTGGCGCAAACGGTTCGCCCGTAAAAGTGTTTGGCACTTGTATTTATGGAAACAATATTTGCGCGGCTACTAATGAAGGACTTAAATATGCGCCTCTATCTTCTACAAATTTGCAGGACTTTAATTCATGGATTTTATTTGACACGCTTCAAGGTCTACCAAAAAAGAAAACGACTTTCGTAAATGCTCTTGGCAATAAATTGTATGCTGTAGTAAGTGGAGCAAATAGCGATACACTATACGAGTATGACGGGACTGCCTGGACAAAAAAATTCTATAGTGCAGGAAATTTTATTACAAGTTTAAGCTTAACCAATAACACTCTTTATTTTTCGGCTATCAACAGTCTCTCTTATTCCGGTTCATTAGGAAAAATTGACGCTGCAGGAAATTATTCATTGCGAAATTCTGATGGTCACGGTCGCCCAAACGAATGGTTTGAGGATGGAAATTTTTCATGGGAGTCGGATGCCGATAACGGACTTTACAAAAATACACAAGGTAGTTTAGAAAGAATTTTACCCGATGGCCCATACTCCTCCGATGTATTTAAACTAGAAGCTAAAGATGGCGTGCTATACGTAGCGGCAGGCGGTGTTGATGATACTTGGTACTTTGCTTTTAGTCATAAAGGATTTTACATCTACAAAGATGGCAAATGGGAAAACCGTAATGAGTACACTAATGGTGAACTCGGAAACTATCTCGACATTCTTGCAGCGGCACCTATGCCTTCGGTGAACAAAACTTATTTCGGTTCTTTTTTTGGAGGACTTATTGAATATGATAACACCAAGCAAAATATAGCTTACTACAACAAATGGAATAGTCTTTTAGAGGGCACACAAGGTGACACACAGCGCACAAAAATAAGTGCTATGGCCGTTGACCAATACAACAATGTTTGGATTGGAAACTGTGGCGCCACTAAACCAATAAAACTGATTAAGCCCGATGGCACGTGGAAAGAATTTGCCACGCCATATTCTTTTGACCTGATGAAAAAAATTGTGATTGACCAGAACAAACAGTTGTGGGCGCCTTTGCGTGGTGCTGCTAACACCGGAATTTTAGTATGGAGTTATAACGGAACTATCGATGACCCAAGCGATGATGTGTCGCGCGTTTTAAAAGCCGGTGCGGGAAGCGGTGGATTGCCCGATCCATTAGTATATAGTGTGGCTGAAGACCACGATGGAAATATGTGGGTAGGTACAAATTCTGGAATTGCCGTTTACTATTGTCCGGGCAGTGTGCTTACAAGTAATGGTTGCGATGCTGACCAGATAAAAGTAGAGCGCGATGGTTACGTAGGATATCTATTTGGAACAGAACAAGTGCGCACTATAACTGTTGACGCAGCAAATAGAAAATGGATAGGAACAAGCAACGGCTTGTGGCTAATAAGTGCCGATGGCAAAACTGAATTGTTGAAATTTACAGTGGACAATAGTCCGCTACCAAACAATCAAATTACCGATATAGCTATTGATGAAAAAACAGGAGAAGTTTTTATTGGAACATTAGGCGGTTTGGTAAGTTATCAGGGCGATGCTATTTCACATTGCAGCGATTGTGATGAGGCTGTTGTTTATCCAAATCCGGTGAAGCGCGATTATGATGGACCTATTGCTATAAAAGGTTTAGCAGAAAATGCGTATGTAAAAATTACCGATGTTGCGGGAACATTAATTTATCAAGGTAAAGCAAACGGCTCGCAAATGATTTGGAATGGCAAAGGATATAATGGCAATAGAGCAAAGAGTGGAGTTTACCTGGTGTTTTCTTCTACCGATTTAGGAAAAGAAAAAAGGGTTGGAAAAATTTTGATTGCGAATTAATTCTCAACTTTAATTAGCAAGCTGCCAATGCAACCGTACAAATTTATCAGTTCATTTTTTGCGCTCTCCATTTTTCTATTTTTCTCTCAATGCAATCATCAACCCCAAAACACAAATTCTGCTCTTACTATTTCAAATGATACATCGGCCGTTTCGTTTCCATTTTTTCTTTCTGAAAAAACAATGATTGTAAACGAAGAACAAGACAATGAGTTGGAGGGTCACTATCTCAAAGTGTTGAACTCGATTAATGATTCTACTATTCAAATCAATTTGCCCAAGAATTTTTATTTAAACCAACGAGATCATTCCTCCTGGATATCGGGATGGCATACGGGTAATGCCTATTACGATGCCGGCAACGAAAATCTTCGCGAAATAATTTCTATTGATAACAGCAACAATCAAGTTGTGCTCGGAAAACTTTTGCGCGGCAATGGATATCCGCAAAAAAATCAGCGTGTTGTTTTTTGGAACAGAAGTCCTTCGGGTTTTAAAAATTCAGAGGCAGGTAAACTAGTAAACCCAAAATGGTGGAAGGCGTTTGCAGGAGAAAGTATGGAGTTTGGAGCGATAGTTTTTGACAGCGCGCGCTCCACATGGATTATGTATGCGCAGGAAGTTGATAACGACAACGTGAAAATTTATGCCGCTACTTCTCCCGATTTAATTCATTGGTCGGTAGTAAAAAACGGAGCGACATTTTTTGAACCAAAAGATTTTGCAAATACTGAATGGGCGGGTTTTGCCGAGGATGGAAAGACTCCACAGACAGCCAGAATGTATAGTGTGGTTTACGAAAAAGGAACATACTTTTTCTTTCTGTCGGGCTATGGAAAAAACGGGAAACGACATATTGGCTTGATAACCGCTACTGACCCGCTGAACGGTCCGTTTACTATTCATCCGCAACCAATAATTTCTCCTGATTCTTTTGGTTGCGATATGAACGGATGTTTTTATCCAAAAATTTGTAAGGCAAAAAACAAATTTCTGTTGTACTACGATGGCGTAAATGCAGTGGGCACAGAAGCTTTGTGCATGGCAGAATCAGAAAATTTATTCGATTGGAAAAAATTTGCAAGCAATCCGGTAATTGCAAAGCACTATGGCTGGCGAAGCGGAATTTTTACAAGCGAGCCCAACTATGTTGAATACAGTAACGATAGTGTTTGGGTAATGATTGGTGGCTATAAAAAATATAACACCGAATTTAATTCGGCCGACAGTATTCAAAACAGATTGCCGCAAGACAAAACTATTTTCAGTTCAGCAGAATCAGAAAAAGGGAAACATATTTCCGGAAATGTGATGGATGCACAACTTGGTATTTTTCTTTCTACGGATGGGGGCTATACTTTCAGACCGCACAGCAACAATCCAGTTTGGATAAATGATTACAGCGACACACTGCAGAACGACCATATAGGCGGAGATTTTTTTCATCATGGCAATTTGATTTTGTATCAGGCAAAATCTGAAACGCAGAAGCGGTATAATATTCTGCTGAGAGAAAAGCATTAAGCGCAAACATGTATCACAAAACCCGCGGCATTGTTTTACACACCATTAAATATTCTGAAACGAGTGTGATTGCAAAAATTTATACCGAGAAGCTCGGCTTGCAAAGTTATATGGTAAAGGGAGTGCGCGCAGCAAAATCAAAATCGAAAGCCGCGATGTTGCAGCCACTCACACTTTTAGAAATGGAAGTTTCTCATAGAGAAAACAAAGGGTTGCAATACATCAAAGAGTTTAGAAGAGCCTTTGTTTTCCAATCCATTCCTTTCGATACACTCAAGTCAACTATTTCTTTTTTTCTGCTCGAGGTCATTTCAAAATCAATTCGCGAGCACGAACCCAATGAAGAAATGTTTGAGTTTATCTATGAAGCGCTTCGCGCTTTAGATGAAACCGAAAAACTAAATCCCGATTTTCATTTGTTGTTCTTGATTCATTTTGCAAGGCATCTTGGTTTTGCTCCGCATGAAAACTTTTCGGACACGAATTGTTTTTTCGAAATGGGTGAAGGTGTTTTTACTGCTACGCAAAGCACTCTTTACATTATGGATAAAAAAGAAAGCGCGTTGCTGAATAATTTGCTGGGAACAAATTTGTTTGAGTCTTCGAGTTCAAAAATTTCAAGAGCCGAACGAAAGACGATGATGAGAAATCTGTTGAAGTATTATCGGTTGCATTTGGAAAACTTCAGTTTGAAAAGTCCGGAGATTCTGGAAGAGATTTTGGATTGATTATTTCACTCCCACTTTTATCCAAACATTTGTTTTGCGTGTGAGGTAATCTTCCATTCGGCAAAACACATTCCCTTTCGGAATTTCGTAATGAGGAATTACACAGTTTGTTTTAGCAGAAGCTAAATCGTTGGCACTTGTTTGAAAATGCGAATGAAGTTGAAACGAAACTTTCGATAACAAGTAGGTTCTGTATGCGTCACTTGCCTGTGCAACGAAGGAGATGAAAACAAAAAATATGATTACATAGTTTTTCATTTCCCCAGCGATGAATAGTTTTTTAAAAACAAATTTATATCACTCGATACGGAATAAAGCCGCGCGTAGTTCAACTCCACTTCTGCAATTTCATCTTCACTCAGCGTAAACATTTTCAATTTATCTGAAGGTTGAAGAACGCCTTGTTTTGCACTCGGAAATGTTTTCAAATTTTTTTCAGAAGAAAATCCAATCCACGTTTTTTTGCCTGATATAACTTCTAACCAGTTAGAAACAAATTTTCCAAAATTCTTTATCATAAAAATATTCAATGGCAGAAGAGGAAGCATGAGTACAGCAACCGACAAATCAAAAACGCGTTTGCTTCGAATGTTTTGCGGTTTGAACAAAGCGTAACTTCTTTCTGCCACATACAAATCGCCTGCGCTGTCTTTTGAATTACTGCCAATGAGCGCATTGCTTCCTTCGTTTAAAATCTTGTATTCAATTTTATTTCCGCATACACTTATCTGTTCAATAATTTCTTTAAACGAAAAATCGTTGGAGCAAAAAACAATTTCGTTATTGCTGTGAATAGCCGAAGTTTTTTTAGTTGTTGCTAAATCATTGGAGGAAATAATTTCCTGGGTATTGCCGAGCAGTCTTAAAATATTTTCAGCGCGTTGGGCATCTGCTTTACCTAACACTAAACTTCTTTTGTCGTCTTCATTTTCTACTGAAAGTGATTGATGTTTGATGAGATGATAAACGGTGCGTGTAAACAACATTTCAAAAGCGGTCCAACCCGCACCCAACAAAATGATGGCGCGGGAAAAGCGCCATTCGTTTGGAATGAAGGCATACACCACTGCAATAGTCACCGTGCCGAATAAAATGGCACGTAAAATATTTGAAACACGAAACGGCTTATCGTAAGCACCACTTAAAAACGCGGTAAACAACCAAATGAAAATGTAAACCGGAACCACAATGAACAGAAACTCGTTCGGATAATAATGCTCGTGATATTTTATGGTGTCCTCCCAATAATTTTTGATAAAATAAATTCCGGCAAAACTTAAAAGAGCATCAATAATGAAAAGAAAAGAAGATGAAAATATGTTTGCCAGAAAAGTAAGCAGCCCTCTAAAGATGATGGCAAAATTGATAAGCAATGAAAAAAGTCCCGATTGATTTCCGCGGAAATGTTTGCGCGCAAAAATGAGCATAGCGTTGTAAAACACTTTCACATAATTCAAGCTTCCCTTCTTCGTGCTTTCGCCTTTGTAATGAATGATAGTAGTTTCAGGAAAATAGAAATTCTTGTAGCCTTCCTTTTGTATGCGGTAACTCAAATCAATATCTTCTCCATACATGAAAAAGTTTTCATCGAGCAAACCTACGCGGTCAAGCACCGCCTTGCGAATGAACATGAACGCTCCCGACAGCACATCAATTTCATATTTCTGATGCTGGTCAATGAAACCCAGATGATACCTTCCATACTTTTCTGACTTTGGAAATAATTTTGCAAAGCCAAATGTTTTATAGAACGCTACTTCGGGTGTAGGCAAACCGCGTTTCGATTCGGGAAGAAAATTTCCTTTGCCGTCAATCATGCGCACACCCACAGCACCACCGCGTCTGTTCACAAACGAATCCATAAAATCATAGCACTTCACAAAAGTATCTTCAGCTACAACAGTATCAGGATTTAAAAGCAAAATGAATTCGCCTTTCGCCTGCACAATGGCCTGGTTGTTTGCTTTTGAAAAACCTACGTTGGTTTCGTTGGCAATAATTTTTACGGTTGGAAATTTTTGTTGAACCATTTCAACCGAGCCATCGGAAGAAGCATTGTCCACTACAAAAATTTCTGTTTTTAATTTTACGCTGGCGCGCAAAACCGAAAGCAAGCATTGCTCCAGAAAATATTTTACGTTGTAGTTAACTATGATGATGGAAACTTGCATACCGGCTCTTAAACGTCAGATTGAAATTTTAATTCGAATTCTTCACCAAATAATTTTCGTAAGGCAAGCGCGTAGCGATAGAACGAGCAAGAGTCATTTCATCAGTGTATTCTAATTCACCGCCAAAAGAAATTCCACGCGCAATGGTGGTGATGTTCACGTTGAGGTCTTTTAGTTTTTTGCTCACGTAAAAAATCGTGGTGTCACCTTCAATGGTTGGGCTGATAGCCATAATTATTTCTTTCACTTCGCCACTTTTTACTCGAGTAACCAGCGAATCAATATTCAGTTTGTCGGGTCCAATACCATCAATGGGTGAAATTACTCCACCCAGTACGTGATAGGTTCCTTTGTAAATATTGGTGTTCTCAATAGCAATTACATCGCGAATAGTTTCTACCAAACAAACAATCGCATGGTCGCGGTGGTGACTACCGCAAATTTCGCATAGCTCGTGGTCAGAAACATTGTTGCAGGTTCTGCAAAATTTTATTTCGTTGCGCATGCGCGTTACTGCATCGCCAAAATATTTCACTTTTTCTTCGTCTTGTTTTAGCAAGTGTAACACCAATCGCAACGCTGTTTTTTCACCAATGCCGGGCAGCTTCGTAAATTCAGAAACCGCATCGGCAAGTAGTTTAGAAGAGTAGTTCATCAAGGGCTAAAATAATCGTAATTGCTATATTGCGCGGAGTATGATTCGAAAACTTTCTATCGTTATTCCTGCCTATAATGAAGGCGCAACTATTCATCGTATTCTCGATAAAATTCAAAACGTAAAGCTTTTGAACGACATAGAAAAAGAAGTGGTGCTTGTAAATGATTGTTCAAATGATAACACCGAAGAAGCGATTTTGAATTACCAAAAACAAAATCCATCCATAGGAATTTTGTATCGCAAACACGAAGTAAACAAAGGCAAAGGTGCGGCTCTTCATACGGGAATTCGCGAAGCAACGGGGGAGATAATTGTGATTCAGGATGCCGATTTAGAATACGACCCGAATGAGTTTAATGTTTTATTGAAACCAATTTTAGACGGTTTTGCCGATGTGGTTTATGGTTCGCGTTTTATGGGTGGCAAGCCACATCGCGTTTTATTTTTCTGGCACACCATAGGCAATAAAATGCTGACCGCTATGAGCAACATGTTTACCAACTTGAATCTTACTGATATGGAAACCTGTTACAAAATGTTTCGCGCAACGGTTTTAAAATCGCTCGACTTAAAAGAAAACCGTTTTGGTTTTGAACCCGAAGTAACTGCCAAGATGAGCCGTTATCCGAATGTTCGTATTTATGAAGTAGGCATTAGTTACTATGGCAGAACTTATGAAGAGGGAAAAAAAATTGGATGGCGCGATGGGTTCAGAGCGCTGTGGTGTATCCTTAAATACAATCTTTAATTTCTCATCTCCACACCTCCACCTTTACATCATCAACCAACAACGGAATTTTACCGACTGATAAAAACAAAAGGAGCGAATCGTTTTTTTCAAAGTTGTTCGGTATAGGAATAAAAAAAGAAAGCAACCCTTCTCCCGGATTTCCCCACGGGTGAATGGTCTTTTTATCCAGCACCTTGTTTTCTAAACGAATTGCTTTGTTGAAGTAAGCATTGCCATTTCGTTTAAACATAACTATGAAGTTTGAGCAATCATAAATTCCTCCACCGCCTAGTGGCTTACACCAAAGAGAAATTTTTAGCCAATCTCCTTTACCTAAACTTAGAGCACTTAGCGAATTTGAATAACCGAAAAGAAAGGGTTCAGAACCGTCTATCGTATAAGCATAATTGCTTCCATGATTGGGAACGGACACATAGTAGCTATTGATAGAGTGTTCAAAATTGTAGTCCATTACATCTTTCGTTTTCTGTAAACCAAAAGGTTGTTCAATGTTGCAATCAAATTCCACTAAATCTTTTTGCGAAAGCGCTGTTTTAAAAAGCGTGTTTTTGATAAAAACAAAATTGCCAAGTTCGCTTACAAGCATGTTGTTGTATGCCTGCCATGTTTGAAAAATATTTACAGAAACAAAAAAGAGCAATACAATCATTATCCCAATTCGTAAATATTTTTTAGAGAAGGAGTATTCAAGAAATGCAGCAAAGGGAATTGATAGTAGCGCATACATTTCCACCATCGGTCGAGAACCAAAACCATTGATGTAATTCCAACACCACCAACTGTAAATTATATAAACGTGTAGAGGGACAAAAACCAACAACGGAATTCGCCACTCTTTTACGCGAAAATACACAAACAGAATTCCTATTATGGCTAAGTACATTATTGGTGTGTATGCTAACCAGCCATTTGAAAAACCAAATAAACCCTCAACTATATGAGCATGAAAAAAACTAAACTCTTCCCCCGGATAACTATAGTAAAGCCAGTGACCCGACATGGTTTTCCAATAAGCAATAAGAATAGCTACCGGAATTAAAAAGAAGAAGACGCTTAGAAGAAATTTTTTCCATTCAACATGGAGTAGGGCCAAACGATTTTTTAAATCAGGCATTGCTTTAACGCCATAAAACAAAGGAATGATTAAGCATAAAATTTCGTTAGGACGAATAACAGCTATTAAGCCACTACAAATACCTATAATTATTGCATAAGCCCACGCTTTGCTTTCATAAAATCTGATAACAGAAAACATTAAAAGACTAAAAAGAAAAAAGAGATAAACGTGTGCCATGGGTTGAGTGGCAACCAGAAAAAAATAAAGGTTGGTGCCAAAGCCAATAGCAAATAAAGTTACGGTAACCGCTAGAGGACTAAAATATCGAAGGAGCGTTTTATGCAAAAACCAAAAACCCAAAAAGCAATAAAACAAAACCGATAGCTGTAAGCCAATGAAATAAATTTTTGTGTAGCCATTAGCAACATAATTAAAATAAGGCGTTAGTAGATGAGCGATATAAAAAAACGGGAACTGTAAAACGGCAACTCCGTAAGTATATTTTATTACAGGTGTTCTGCCATCTTTAGGATAAGAGAGCTCCGACACTAATAATGGTTTAGTAGTATCAAACGATTGATTCCAATTTTCGTGATTGCGAGCAGTAAGGGAAAGCTTAAGATTGTCTAGATCATGATGAATAAAAACTGCAGGCAAATACGAATAGTAACCCCAATGGTCGCCTCCGTAAAGAATAGAATTGCCATCCCATTTATGAAAGTAGCATTGTGATGCAAAAAGCGATACGACTAAAATGGTTAAGACAAAAAAACTTTTAATACCTCTCATAGCTATTTGCTTTTAATCAATGCGCCTCTAACCAATTCACACCCGTTCCCATTTCTGCTTCTATTGACACCTTAGTTTTTATAGCGTGAACCATTTTATCGTAAATGATTGGCTTGATAATTTCTACTTCATCTTTATGTGCATCAAACACCAACTCATCATGCACCTGCAAAGTCATTTTGCTTTTGAAATTTTGTCTTTTGAATTCGCGGTGAATATCAATCATGGCAAGTTTAATCATATCAGCTGCTGAACCCTGCACCGGTGAGTTGATGGCATTTCGCTCAGCATAGCCGCGCACAGTAAAATTTTTTGAGTTGATGTCTTTCAAATAACGTTTACGCCCCATGATGGTTTGCACAAAACCATGCTCGCGTGCATACTGAACATTGGCGTTCATGTATTCTTTAATCTTAGGAAACTGTGCAAAGTAATTGGCAATAATTTCTTTGGCTTCACCACGTGTTGTTCCAATATTATCTGCCAAACCAAACGCACCTTGTCCGTAGATGATTCCGAAATTCACGCTCTTAGCTTTGTAACGCATTTCTTTAGTTACATCGGCAATAGCAACATTGTAAACCTTAGCTGCAGTAGCGGTATGGATGTCAATTTTATTTTGAAAAGCATCGAGCATATTTTCATCGCCACTTAATTCCGCAACAATGCGCAACTCAATTTGCGAGTAATCGGCAGAAAGCAAAACATGATTTTCATCGCGCGGGATAAATGCTTTGCGCACACGCTGCCCGCGCTCGGTGCGAATAGGAATGTTTTGCAAATTCGGATTATCGCTGGCTAATCTTCCCGTTGCGGCAATGTGCTGGCGGAAATTAGAATGCACTCTACCCGTTACTTTATTTATCAAAAGCGGAAGTGCATCTACATAAGTAGAACGCAATTTTGCGAACTCGCGATAGTCCAGAATTTTTCCGGCAATAGGATGAAGTTTTACCAAACCTTCGAGTGCATCTTCGTTGGTAGAAAGCTGACCGGTCGAAGTTTTCTTTCCTTCAAAAGGAATTTTCAATTCGTTGTAAAGCACCTCGCTCATTTGCTTTGGCGAGTCCACATTAAATTCTCTTCCTGCTAATTGATAAATTTCATCGCGCACTTTCAGCAAATCAATTTCCAGTTCCTTTGAATAAATTTTCAAGAACTCTTCATCAATCTTCACGCCTTCATATTCCATATCAGCCAATACTTCTATCAGCGGATGTTCAACATCGTTCAACACTTTTTCTACTTCTTGCATTACAACAAGCGGTGCTAATTTGTTTTTGAGTTGAAGCGTAATGTCGGCATCTTCAGCAGCGTATTCCGAAATTTTTTCGAGCGGCACATCGCTCATCTTGCCTTGATTCTTTCCTTTTTTACCAATCAATTCCTCGATAGAAACAGGCGTGTAACCCAAATAGGTTTCACTCAAATAATCCATGCCGTGTTTCAAATCAGGTTCTATCAAATAGTGTGCAAGCATGGTATCGTAAAGCGGCAGTGAAACGCGCACATCATATCTGCGCAACACTTGCATATCGAACTTTACATTCTGTCCTATTTTAATTTTCGTTTTGCTTTCAAGCAGCGGTTTGAAGTGAGCAACCAACTTTGTTGCTTCATCGCGATTTGAAGAAACAGAAACATAATATGCTTCGCCTTCTTTCACACTAAAACTCATTCCCACTAAATCGAGTGTGAAGTAATCCAGTCCAGTTGTTTCGGTATCGAAACAAAATTCTTCGGCTTCATTCAACAGTTTTACCAAATCAGAAATTTCATTTTCTGTTTGAGCCACCTTGTATTTGTGTGGTGTATTCAAAATACTTTTCCCTTTCACCACTTCTTCTAAATCATTTTCAGTAGAAGAATCTCCAAACAAATTTCCTTGCGATTCAAAAATGGTTTTTGGTTTTGTGTTTTGTATTGGTTCCTCTCCTTCGGAGAGGTTAGGAGAGGTGGTTGTTTGGTTTGCACTATAATCTGCACCTAAAATTCTTTTTCCAAGAGTTCTGAATTCTAACTCCGAAAAAATAGCTCCCATTTTTTCTTTATCGGGCGCATCCATTTTTAAATCATCGTCACTCACTTCAATAGGCACGTTCAAGTTTATCGTTGCCAAAACTTTGCTCATCAAACCCTGCTCGGCAAAATTCTTTACGTTCTCGCCCACCTTGCCTTTTATTTTATCGGCATTGGCAATGGTGTTTTCCATACTGCCGAATTCTTTGATGAATTTCTTCGCGGTCTTTTCGCCCACTCCAGGTATTCCCGGAATATTATCTACCGCATCGCCCCACATACCAAGAATGTCAATCACCTGCAATGGCGACTCCACTTCCCAATTGCGTTTAATTTCTTCCACGCCAAGAATTTCTACTTCACCACCGCTTCGTGCAGGCTTGTAAACAAAAATTTTTTCCTCCACCAGTTGCGCAAAATCTTTATCGGGTGTAACCATATAAACGGTATGGCCTTCTGCAGCCTTTTTCTTCGCAATGGTGCCTATGATATCATCGGCTTCATATCCTCTCAACTCTAAAATAGGAATGTGCCAAGCGCGAATAATGTCTTTGATATAAGGAACAGCAAACAGAATATCTTCCGGTGTTTCTTGTCTGCCTGCTTTGTATTCAGCAAAAATTTCTTCGCGCTCTGCACTGCCACCTAAATCAAAAACAACAGCCAGGTGCGTTGGTTTTTCTTTTTGAATTAATTCAAAAAGTGTGGTGGTGAATCCGTTGATGGCAGAAACATTTTGCCCCTTCGAATTCAATAATGGGTTTCGGCCGAAAGCAAAATACGCGCGAAAGATGAGTGCGTAAGCGTCAACTAAAAAAAGTTTTTCGGTGTGATTGGAAGTGTGCGCCATAAAAATTTTAAGTGGAAGCCGAAAGTAAAAAAATCAAAATAGGGTGGAGTAAGTTAGTGGCGTAATTCCAATGTAGGTGCCATTCCGTGTCACCGCTGCCGGTCACAAAATTTTATCTCCACAAATTTTTTCAATCTTATTTTCGCAACAGAAAACAAATCATCATGGGAAAAACTTTTATCGTTATTCTGGTTATCGCAGTAATCGTAACTATCGTTTCTGTATCAGCCTGCAATGGTTGCAACGGCAAACGCGGCAATGGGCATGTGATTACGAAAGAACGCCCTGTCACTTCATTCAGCAAAATTTCTATTGAAGGAATTTTTCCGGTGGTGCTTAGTCAGGATGGCGGGTCCGAGTTTGTAAAAGTAGAAGCCGATGAAAATTTGCAGGAGTTTATCCTCGTGCGAAACGAAGGCAGTGAACTTATAGTAGAAACCGAAGACAATGTTTCTATCCGCAAATCGAAAAAACTTAAGGTGTTTATCAATTTGAAAAACATAAGCGAGTTGAATTATAAATCGGTGGGCAGTTTAACTACCAATGGGAAACTGAAACTTGATTCGTTGGAAATAAATTCTGAATCGATGGGTAAAGTTGATTTAGATATTGATGCAAAATTTTTGCGAGCAAATTTGAATTCAGTTGGTGTTACAAATTTGCAAGGCAACGTAACCGAAGCGCGCATTAATAATAAAAGTGTGGGCACGCTCAATGCCTACAATTTGAAAACGCAAATAATTATGCTACACAACACAGCGGTAGGCAATGCAGAAATTTTTGCCGATAGTGCTTTCTTCATTCGCTCATCGGCTATTGGCAACGTTTATTACAAAGGCAATGGAGAAGTAAAAGAGTTAAATAGTGAAGGTCTTGGGAAGGTGCAGAAGGGAGAGTGATTTAAGACTGCCTAACGAACTGTGTCATGCTGATAAAGGAAGCATCCTGAATTAAGCCGTTGGTGTTGTTTTCGTTTCGACTTTTGTTTCATCCTGCTTTTTCGCGGGAGCGATGCGCCATCCACAATCAAGTTATCTCAATCCCTTTCTCCAATCCACTTTCTCACTCACCACCTCTTTCAGTTTCTCAATCGAAATTCTTTCCTGCTGCATAGTGTCGCGCTCGCGAATGGTAACGGTATTGTCTTCTAAAGTTTGGTGATCGATGGTAATGCAGTAAGGTGTGCCGAGTGCATCCTGTCTGCGGTAGCGTTTGCCAATGTTGTCTTTCTCTTCGTAAAAACATTTGAAATCCCACTTGAGTGAGTTAAACACTTCATAGGCTTTTTCGCCAAGCCCGTCTTTTTTCATTAACGGAAAAACAGCAATTTGCACAGGCGCTAAAAATGGCGGAATAGACAGCACCACGCGCTCACTACCATCTTCCAGCTTTTCATTTTTGTAAGCGTTACATAGAACCGCTAAAATGGTGCGATTCAAGCCCACCGAAGTTTCCACCACATAAGGAATATAACTCTCGTTCGTTTCGGGGTCAAAGTACTGTAGCTTCTTGCCACTAAGCTCCTGATGATTTTTCAAATCGAAATCGGTGCGGCTATGAATACCTTCAATTTCTTTAAACCCAAAAGGAAAATTAAATTGAATGTCCACCGCGGCATCGGCATAGTGCGCCAGTTTTATGTGGTCAAAAAATTTCAAACTCTCCTGTGAAAAACCAAGCGAACGATGCCATTTCATGCGCGCTTCTTTCCATTTATCGTACCATTCTTTCTGTGTGCCAGGGCGCACAAAAAACTGCATTTCCATTTGCTCAAACTCGCGCGTGCGAAAAATAAACTGGCGAGCCACAATTTCATTTCTGAATGCTTTACCCACCTGCGCAATTCCAAAAGGAATTTTTTTGCGCGAAGTTTTTTGCACTTGTAAAAAGTTGACAAAAATTCCTTGTGCTGTTTCGGGGCGCAGGTAAATAGTTGAACTGTCTTCTGCCAGTGAACCTACTTCGGTGCTGAACATCAAATTAAATTGACGAACCTCGGTCCAGTTTTTACTTCCCGACATTTCGCAAGCAATTTCCAAATCAACAATGATTTGTTTTAACTCTTCGAGGTTGTTATCTTCCAATGCTTTTTTGAAACGTGTTTCAAAAGCAACTAATTTTTCTTTGCTCCGAATTACGTTCGGGTTGGTAGCCAGAAATTTTTCTTTGTCAAAAGCATCGCCAAATTTCTTCTGTGCTTTCTCAGCCTCCTTCTCCATCTTGTCTTCAATTTTTGCAAGCGCATCTTCAATCAACACATCGGCACGGTATCTTCTCTTCGAATCTTTATTATCAATCAGCGGATCCATAAACGCATCTATGTGACCGCTGGCTTTCCATGTTTTAGGATGCATAAAAATGGCGGCATCAACACCCACAATATTTTCGTGCAGTTGTGTCATTGCCTTCCACCAGTATTCCTGAATATTTTTTTTCAGTTCCACACCGTATGGACCATAATCATACACTGCGCTTAGGCCGTCATAAATTTCACTTGATGGAAAAACGAAACCGTATTCCTTACAGTGCGAAATAATTTCCTGAAATAAGTTTTGCGTATTCTCTTTACTCATGGGCGCGAATATAAAAGATGAATCAGCATGTTAGAAAACAGGAGCGGCTTCATTCTTACCAATAAAAAAATCCACTCCCAATAAATGGAAGTGGATTTTGTATTCCCCTTCTCCTAAAGGAGAAGGTGCCCGAAGGGTGGATGAGGTTGGGTTTATTGCATTTTAATCACCATCGTATTGAACGGGTCATCACCCATAATATATTTAATGTTCGCGTTGCTCTTTTCATCGCTTTCCATAGGTTGCAGAAAAATATCTGCATCTAAATAGGTTGCTTGCTTATCAATGTTTTTTACAACATAACGCTTATAGCCCGCTACTTTAAAAATTACGCGAACAGGTTCGCCCAATTCCTTTTTGTTTAAAGCAATGGCATAATTGCCCGCATAAATCGCTGAACCGGTTAAGTCCCATTGGCTATCGCCAGGCTGTTGAAAGTGGAAAACTCCCCCCGCGCAAATGCCCACCGGAGTTTACCACATGCAACAGCGGTTCTAATAATAATAATAATAGTGTTGTAAACGAATATTCTTAACCCGCTGAAGTCAACTTCAACCCTATCCTGAAAAGGGGGGGCTTACAACATCAGCACCAAGAAATTTCAGATTATTAATTAAAAGAACTTATACAAAACAAAGCTAAGCACATGAAAAAAATAATTTTATCTCTGACCTTGTTCACCTTGCTAATAATGGAAGCAACGGCACAAGCCCCTCAAAAAATGAACTATCAAGGTATAGTTCGCGATGCATTGGGCAATTCTTTACCCGGAGGAACCAACGTAACTGTTCGTTTCCGGATTCACGATGTAACTCCATCAGGAGCAGTGGTATTTCAGGAAACCAATACCGCGGTAACCAATCAGTTTGGTTTAATTACTCAGATTATTGGCGATACAGCAAACCTGGCTGCAGTTAACTGGGGCGGTGGTAATAAATATTTGCAGGTAGAAATTGATGCTAATGGAGGCATCAACTTTACCGATATGGGAGCTTCTCAACTCATTAGCGTTCCTTATGCTTTATATGCAGCTAATAGTGGAGGTGGGGCAACAGGTCCAACAGGAGCAGGTGGTACACAAGGCTCACAAGGTGCTACAGGTGCTCAAGGCCCCACCGGTGCACAAGGTTTACAGGGCGCAACAGGTGCCAACGGCACAAATGGTGCAACAGGAGCTACCGGTGTTGGCGCAACAGGGCCAACAGGACCAACAGGTGCTAATGGAACGAACGGAAATACTGGTGCAACGGGAGCTACAGGGGCAACTGGTGCTAATGGAACAAACGGTGCAACCGGAGCAACAGGTGCCAATGGGACAAACGGAAATACTGGTGCAACGGGAGCTACAGGGGCAACAGGCGCCAATGGGACAAACGGAACAAATGCCGGTGTAGGCGTAACCGGCCCAACAGGCTTACAAGGTTTAGCAGGCACTACAGGCGCCAAAGGAGTAACCGGAACTAATGGAACCACAGGCGCCACAGGTGCCAACGGAACAAATGGTGCAACAGGAGCTACCGGTGTTGGCGTAACAGGTCCAACAGGACCAACAGGTTCAGGGGGTGGAGCAACTGGGCCAACAGGACCAACAGGTGCTAATGGAACGAACGGAAATACTGGTGCAACGGGAGCTACAGGGGCAACTGGTGCTAATGGAACAAACGGTGCAACCGGAGCAACAGGTGCCAATGGGACAAACG
>JAPLES010000024.1:0-47089 GCA_026391075.1 Bacteroidota bacterium
AGTAAAAGCAATAAGCTTCAAAATCAGGCAACTGAATTTTACAGAATATCTTCAGATGTTCTTTTTAAGGCCTGCTTAAACAAAGCGGTATTCATCTATATTTGATGATGAACCGAAGTTCTTAGACGAACTGACGTTAGCAGAAATGCCCTCTCAAAATTTCTGACAAGGTTGTGTAGGGTAGTCGCTTAAAGACAAAATACGTAAGTTACTTGTTGTAATTTTACAAATTTTCTGTTTGGGAAATTACAAATAGAAATTGGGGTTAATCATTTTGTGAATTTCAATAAAAAGAGTTGTAACATTTTGATAAAATAAGTCTAGTCTTTTGCCACTTTGGAATTACCTGTTTTGTAAACTTTTTATCAATTGAAAATCTTCAAAATAGTTCGATAAGTCGGCCTTCAAGGGTACAATGGCAGGAGAGGGTTTCAGCTAAAATGTTGAAACCCTTTTTTGTTGCGTAATTAGAATAGGTACAAGTTTAATATTAGGCGCTATCATTAAAACTTTGGCATTAACAAATCAGTTAGTACAAAAAAACGGAAATTGAGTAGTGAGTATCCTGCATAAACATTCACAAACTTCGTTTGACTTATAAAAAGCAAATGAAGTTTGTGCCGAACACAATGGATACTAGTGAAAAATAGTTTTGAAAACCCAAAAAATAAATTGAACTATTGATTGGCAGTTTCTCTATCAACATGTGCAATAGCAAAGCCATCCTATGATTCTTCCGAATATTGATGTTCTGCATGTTTAGTAATACGGATGAGCTGACAATTCGTAGTTGTGCCAAAGGGCAATACAATTAAACCGCCAATCTTCAACTGCTTTTGTAATTCCCGCGGTAATTCGGCAACGCAAACGGTGACAATAATTTTATCGAATGGTGCTTCTTCGGCCAAACCCATATAACCATCTTTTCGGTAACAGGAAACCCTCCTATTGGGTCCTGCAAAGGCGTTTTACCCTCGGTATCATAAACCGGTGAGAAAATAAGAGCTTAATGAACTTGTGAAAGATAGAAATTCTGCACATCGAGATAAAACTCAAAACTCCACTTTTCAAATACCACTTTTTTTACCTCAAATATCAGTCGAGTAAAACCATTTCACTCTCGAAGAGTTGATGTTGTTATAATCTAAAATGCTTGTACGTTTAGTTATAGGTAAGGCCTACTTTGTTAACCAGCGAACCGGACAAAAGTTGCCAATATTTGTAAATTAAAGATAGCGTCACACAACATTTATACATAAAGGTTGTTTAAATGGCCGATTAGCATTTGCTCTGATAAAAAAAACATTTATGAAAAACACAAAATCAATCTTACTGGGCATTTTTATTCTGATAGCCACATTTGCTTCAGCACAAACTCTTGAAGACGCCATCTATTTGAAAAACGGAAGCATCTATCGCGGAACCATTATCGAACAGGTGCCGGGAGAAAATTACAAAATACAAGTAGCCGGAGGCACTGTGTTTTTTGTTACAGTGGCCGAGGTTCAGAAAATAACTAAAGAAGCCATTAAGCCGGAAAATTCGGGCTACCGTAGATGGGGTAATGATGAGATGGCCTACAAGTGGCCCGGCCACATGCGCGATACATCCACCACACCCGCCTATTTGAAAAAACGCAGGTTTTTCCACACGATTGAATTTCGTCCGGGTCTGAATAATATAGGTTTGCGTTTGGTGCGCGGTTACAAATTCAACCAGTTTGCCTCAGTAGGTCTGGGTATAGGTTTCGATGGTGTGTATATGGGTAATGGTGTATCTTTCGGTAAGGATGTATACAACAACAAAAACATCAATAACGGCTTATATATTCCCCTCTATCTTCAACTTTCGGGCGATATACTTAAGAAAAGAGTTACCCCCTATTATTTTGTAGAAGCCGGGTATGCTTTTCATCCTCAAAACCCTTTCGTGGCAAAAAATGCAACGGATAAAAGTTGGGGTGGTCCTGTTGGCACTGCCGGAATGGGAGTGAAGTTTAACAGTAAAGGCCGCGTAAGCATGGCAGTAAATCTAAACGCCACCTACAGGTCCGACTTTTCGCGCTCAACTGTCAGCTATACAGATATATACGGCAATACCGTATCCAATACTACCAACAACTTTAAAGGAAAAGTATTCGGCTCTCTTGGTCTGGTAATCGGGTTCTAACCAGCGCCTGTAGTTGACGCTGTTACATACTTGAAAATAAGTTAAAACTTACCGGGCGCAGAAACTCTTTTGAACTTTTCGGAGCAATTGATGTTTTAAAAACATTCTAAACTAAAAAACTAAAAAAATGAAAAAGACATTTTTAGCATTCGCAATTTGTATTTCTACGCTTACCACTTTTGCTCAAACCAACGATGTGGTAGATATCGCCATTAGTTCAAAAGATCACACAACTTTAGTTGCTGCTGTAAAGGCAGCTGATTTAGTAGCAACCCTAAAAAGTAAAGGACCATTTACAGTATTCGCACCTACAAACGCGGCTTTCGGAAATCTACCTAAAGGAACTTTAGAGACCTTGCTAAAACCAGAATCGAAAGCAACCCTTGCCGGCATTCTCACTTATCATGTAATTGCAGGAAATCTAGATGCTAAGGCTGTAGTTGCAGCAATCGAAAAAGGGAAAGGAAAAGCAGTATTAACCACCGTAAATGGTGCAAAATTGACTGCCTCCCTTGACGGTAAAAATGTGATTCTTACCGATGTTAAAGGTGGAAAGTCAAAAGTAACAGCTACTGATCTTAAAGGAAGTAATGGAGTTGTGCATGTAATTGACGCTGTCTTGTTGCCATAAGTAATGGCTGCTCAATTCTAAAAAAAGGACTCCGCGAAACGGGGTCTTTTTTTTGGGTAATCTAACCGGCACACCCTTCATGAGGAAAGTATCTATGGAAGAACCCACAACTAAATCAGGTTCTGTTTGTTAATACCTTTTTTAGAGCTAACACAAAACATAATGTATGGCAACTTATTTAATCATTGGCGCTTCTTCGGGTATTGGGCTGCGGCTTACCACACTACTGGCAGCACAGGGGCATCAGGTGTATGCAACCTATTGCAAAAACAAAATTGATTCAGCCGATAGTTTAATTCAATATCATTACCTGAATGTGTTGGACGAAACAATAACCCTGGATAATTTACCGGATTCTATTCACGGTGTTGTTTACTGTCCCGGTTCTATAAATCTTAAACCTTTTAGACGAATCTCGGCAGCTGAATTTGTAAATGATTATAACCTTCAGGTAATTGGGGCAGTTAAAATTATTCAAGCAGTTTTACCTAAATTAAAGAATGCCGATTTTTCATCCATTCTTTTGTTTTCTACTGTAGCAGTTCAAAGTGGCTTGCCTTTTCATTCACAAGTTTCCGCATCTAAAGGTGCTATCGAAGGGCTAACTAAAGCCTTAGCTGCAGAGTTTGCACCTAAAATAATAGTGAACTTTATTGCCCCCTCACTGACAGATACACCACTGGCTGCTTCATTATTAAATAGCGAGCAGAAAAAGGAAGCAAACGCACAGCGACATCCGCTAAAAAGAATAGGAACAACAGATGACATTGCTAACCTGGCAGAATTTTTACTTTCTTCTAAAGCAAGTTGGATAACCGGGCAAATTATGCACGTTGACGGAGGAATTTCTACACTAAAAATATAAAACAGATTATGGCATTCTACCAGCTAAATACAACACAGAAATTACCTGCTTCCATCCATCAGGTATGGGATTTTATTTCCTCTCCCATTAATTTAAAGGAAATAACTCCTGAGCATATGGGCTTTAGGGTAACCGGCAACACAGGACTTGAAAAAATGTATCCCGGAATGATTATTAGCTATAAGGTGAGCCCTTTGTTCGGTATTAAACTGGATTGGATGACCGAAATTACACAGGTAAAAGAGCTGGAATACTTTGTTGACGAACAAAGAATTGGCCCATATACCATGTGGCATCATCAACATAAAATTGAGCCAATAGAAGGTGGTGTATTAATGACCGACATTGTTACCTACCAACCGCCATTGGGTTTCCTCGGAGCAATTGCCAATTCGCTTATCATTAAAAAGCAGCTGAAAGAAATATTCGACTACCGAACAGTTGCGTTAGAAAAGCGATTCGGAAAATATGCCGGATAAAAATTCGAATCGCTTGCCTGTAAGCGTACGGCGTACACCTTTTTTTCAATAGCGCCCCTGCTTCAATCCTGAGTTTCCGAACTTTTGCACGGATTCTTTGTTTAACTATAAATGCTATAACTTAAACAAAGTAAAATGATAAAGCAAACGATGGAAATAGAAATGGATGAAGCAGGGGATAATCACCTGATGACAGGTATAGAAACACCTTTGAGAGAAGACGCTTTTGAAATGGATGACCAGCTTAAAATTGAGTTGATTGAAGAGAAGTTTTTCGAAATCATGAACATTCTTGGTCTTGATATGGAAGATGACAGTTTGAAAGGAACCCCGCATAGAGTGGCAAAAATGTATGTAAAGGAAATATTCAGCGGGCTCAATCCAGCAAACAAACCAAAGATTGCATTATTCGAGAACAAGTATAAATACAAGGAAATGTTGGTAGAGAAGGACATTACCTTCTATAGTAATTGCGAACATCACTTTGTACCTATAATTGGAAAAGCCCATGTAGCTTATATCAGCAATGGCTCTGTAATTGGTCTTTCTAAAATTAACCGGCTGGTTAACTATTATGCCAAGCGCCCTCAAGTGCAGGAGCGACTTACCATTCAAATTGCCAATGGTATAAAAGAGGCTTTAGGCACTGAGGATGTAGCGGTAATTATTGACGCCCATCATCTGTGCGTTTCTTCACGTGGTATTCAGGATGTAAACTCATCAACGGTTACCTCTAGTTACAGTGGCAAATTTTTAAACGAACAAACACGAAACGAATTTTTAACCTATACCGGATTCTCCAAATAATATTCATTCAATTAAAATTCAAAAAAAGATGCTCAAAAAATTCAAAGCTTCAGAACTAATTATCTTCCTGTTAGTCATCGTACTCATTTTCGTTTCTGAGTATGACTATATGATACTCAACAACCCGATGCGCGCTATTTTCATTGGTTTATGGCCTCCAACTATTTTATCACTTCTTATCTATTTAAACATTAAAAGAAACCAATAAACGCTATGGAAAATCTACATATTATCCTGTTGTCTTCAATAATCACTATACTCTTTTTGGTGTTTATTATAGCTACCTTTCGCGAAATGGAAGAAATGAATAATAAACCATTTACCGGAGGAAAAGAGGGCGGTCCAAGAGCTGAACTTCTTGAGTTAATTGGTAAAATGATTGACGAAAAACTTTAACCAAAAAGTTAGATAAACATTTGCGACTTACATAAAAATGGAAAAACTAGTTATAGGAAGTACACTTCCCTCATTTGAATTAAAAGACCAGCATGGCAAATTGTTCTCCGTTAAATCGGTATTGGGTAAAAAAATATGGTGATCTATTTTTATCCCAAAGATGATAGCCTCGGATGTACGAAGCAAGCCTGTTCGTTTAGAGACCAATTTGCAGTGCTTACCGATGCGGATGCAATGATTATTGGAATTAGCGCACAGTCAGTTAAAAGCCACCTGGAATTTGCTGAAAAGCATAGGCTCAATTATACTTTGCTGAGCGATGAGGATAATAAGGTGCGCAAATTATAGGGTGTGTCGGCAGATTTGTTTGGTTTGATTCCAGGCAGAGTTACATACGTGATTAACAAGAAGGGGAAAGTAGTTTACCTGTTTAATTCACAAACACAGGCCGAGAAACATGTTGATGAAGCTTTGCGTATTCTTAAAGAAATGAAATGAATATACAGTTTGTAGGTGAACAAAGAAAAGGGATTTAATTAAACTAAAAATCAATCCTCAGATTTGAATAAGATAAAACCCGTTTCAGTATTTTGGTTTCGCAGAGATTTACGCTTGCATGACAATCATGGATTTTATCAAGCATTAAAAAGCGCTGATGCTGTTTTACCTGTTTTTATTTTCGATAAAAATGTTTTGAATAAACTAGCCGACAAAAAGGATAAAAGGGTTTCATTCATTCATCAAACTTTAAACGCATTAAATATTGAATTGCAAAAATTCGGTTCATCATTATTGGTATTATATGGCGAACCACTTAATGCTTTTAAAACCATTTGTGAATCATTCCTTGTAAAAAATGTTTTTACAAATCAGGATTATGAACCGTATGCTATTGAAAGAGATAGGCGAATTTTAGATTGGTTGAAATCAAAAGACATTTCATTTCTTCCTTTTAAAGACCAGGTAATTTTTGAGAAACAAGAAATACTAAAACTTGACAAATCACCTTATACAATCTTCACCCCGTATTCTAAAATTTGGAAAAGAAAAATAGCAGAAGAAAAAATAGAAAAATATTCGTCTCAGAAATTACTATCCAAGTTATTTAAAACAGAACCCTTTCATTTTCCTTCACTAACTGAAATCGGATTTGATATAGCGGATATTCAAATTCCACCTGTTGAAATAGAAAAAAATATAATTAAGAACTATCATCTTACCAGAAATCTCCCTGCTGTAAATGGAACAAGCAAGTTGAGTATTCACCTGCGTTTTGGAACAGTCAGTATCAGAGAACTTGCAGCAATTGCTATTAAATTAAACGAACAATGGTTGAATGAAATAATATGGAGAGAGTTTTTTATGATGATACTTTTTCATTTTCCACATGTGGTAAATAAAAGTTTCAAAAGAAAATATGAAAATATTGAGTGGAGAAATGACGAAGCTGAATTTAAAAAATGGTGTGATGGAGAAACAGGTTATCCGATAGTTGATGCAGGAATGAGAGAACTTAATGAAACAGGTTTTATGCACAACCGTGTTCGCATGATTGTGGCAAGCTTTCTTACCAAGCATTTATTAATAGACTGGCGATGGGGTGAAGCATATTTTGCGGAAAAGCTTTTGGATTATGAACTTTCGTCCAACAATGGAAACTGGCAATGGGCAGCGGGTTGTGGATGTGATGCGGCACCATATTTCAGGATTTTTAATCCGACAGAGCAAACTAAAAGATTTGACCAAGAAATGGTTTATACTAAAAAATGGATAAACAATTTCACACCTAATTATTTGCCACCAATTGTTGAACATTCATTTGCAAGGAGAAGGGCATTAGAAGTTTTCAAAAAGGCATTACATGAAAATTTCTGAGGTATGAAAAATATATTAATTACCAGAGGCAGTAGTTTTGTGGGAATGAATCTAACAGCATAACCTAAGCGTTTTGTATACAGAAAATCTATTAAAAAGAATTCTTAGTAGGTAATTACCACTCCTAAAGTGGGTAGCGGCAATGCACGACTGCTTCCTAAATACTTGTATTGAAATCGCGAAGCATCGTTAGTATCCTGCAAAGGCGTTTTACCATCGGTATCATAAACCGGTGAGAAAATAGGAACTTGAGGGACTTGTGAAAGATAGAAATTCTGCACATCCAGGTACAATTCAAAACTCCATTTTTTCAAATACCACTTTTTAGTAACTCGAATATCAGCTGAGTGAAACCATTTCACTCTCGCGGAGTTGATGTTGTTATAATCTAAAATTCCCGGGTTCGATGGATTATACCTTGTATAGAGAGTTGATGCTGCAATATCATAAGGAGTATAAGGTGAACCTCCCTGTATGCGGTAGCGCAAGCCAATTTCCCAATTGCGTTTAAATTTTTTACCACCGGTTAAGGAAATTATATGTCGTGTATCCCAACTGCTCGACACAAAATTATCATTGGCATCTTTAAACTGACTCCAGAATAAAGTGTAACTCACAATGCCGTAAAAACCTTTATAAAGTTTTTGCTCAAACAAAAACTCCATACCGTAACTTCTTCCTTCGCTGGTAGATTTTGCGGGACCATTGCCAACTACACCAAATCCTCCGCCCTGGTTGGCCACCGAAATATTATTGTCGAGCATAAAGGGAACATTATAGTAACGTTTATAAAAACCTTCCACCGAAATACGGCTATTGATGGGAGTAGTATATTCTATACCCAACACAGCATGCACATTGCGCATGTAGGTAAGTCGCTCTTTATTAACCAAAGAACCGGTAGAATCTTCGTAACCAAGAATGGTATAGGAGGGGAGTTGATGATAGTACCCGGCATTCATGTTAATACGAATGTTCTCTGGCATTTTTATCGATACGGATAAACGCGGAGAAGCCTGCCTCCAGAGTTCCGCCATTTTTTTGTTGTAATTATTTCCATCAAAGCGAATACCGAAACCAAGGATAACTAGGTCGTCAAACAGGGTGGAACTCACATTCGCAAACGCCCCGTATTTGTGCATGTTGAACTTTGAATCAAAATCAACTTTCACTAATTGCTGCTGGGTAAACTGCGCATCTAAAAAAGAAGAACGGTTGGTATAACGGGCAAATTCATAATTAACGCCTGCGTTGTATTTTAATATCCCTTTTCTGCCACTGTATTCAATACGCAATTTATTTTCAGCTTCTGTAGAACCGTATTCAGTAATTTTCTCTTTGCTTTTATCATTATCCTGCCACTTGTTGAATTTATTCACGAGCATATTTCGGCTTAAAAACACCTGCAAATAACTATTCTCAAAATAGTGTGTGTATTTACCACCTAGCATGTAAGTCAATTGCGTTTGCTCGGGTAAAAGATTCAGTAAATATTGTTGGCTCTCATCCGGATTTTTGATTTTGGTATTCAGCACATTTACATCATAGGCGCCAAGGAAAAGAAAAACTAATTCATCTTTTGGAGTAATCTTCCATTTCACTTTTGCCTGTGCATCTGTATATGTTGGAAGGAATGGAAGCTTGAGTGCTTTAAACAACAATTGGAGATAAGAGTAGCGAACACTAGCTAACATGGTAGCCGTTTTCTTTTTATTCAATGGCGACTCTATAGAAACCGCAAAGTCGGAAGAGCCAATAGTAAAGGTTCCGCCAAAGCGGTCATCGCGACCATCGCGCAAACGAATATCCATTACTGAACTCAAAGCATTGCCGCGATTGGATGGGAATGCACTGGAATAAAAATTTACTTCCCTTATAAAATCTACGTTAATCAAACCATTGGGCCCACCGGTACTTCCTTGTGTTGCAAAGTGATTGATATTCGGAATCTCGATTCCGTCAATATAAAATTTGTTTTCGGCAGGACTTCCTCCTCTTATATATAGATCGTTTCTGAATCCACCGGAAAATCCAACACCCGGAAGCGATTGAACAACTTTTGAAATATCGCGGTTTCCTCCTGGGGAACGTTGTATTTCATTGATACCAATGGTACGAACGCTGACAGGGCTTTCTTCATTTTTTACAAACGGATTTGCTTTTATCTCTACCTCTTTCAGGTCGGTTGCTGCCGGAGATAATTCGGTAACGATTACCGCAGGTTTACCCTTGGTAATCTCAATTTCAAAAACTGATTTGGGCTGGTAACCCAGACAGGAAATTTTTATATTATATGTACCCGGGGGTATATCTTTAACTTCAGTTTCTCCCTTTTCATCAGTTACACCTCCACTAGTGGTTCCTTCTATTTGTATGTTGGCGAGTTCAATTGGTTTATTACTTCCGCTCTCCGAAATTTTAACCTCAAGAACTCCTTGTGCATAGGTTGAAACAAGAAAGGCAATGTGAAATAAAATAGAAACTACAATTATTCGCGTCTTCATTTTTCTTAATTATATGTTGAATTTAAAACTCCCCTTTCTTTCAATTTTGATTGTAATTCTTTGCGTGCGAAAAAAATTCTGCTTTTAACGGTACCAAGCGGCAAATCTAATTCTTCAGCTATCTCCTGATAACTAAAGCCGTTGAAATACATCATAAATGGTTCCGTGAAATCTGAACTTACTTTTCTCATGGCTTTGCTGATATCCTCGGCAATAAACGAACGCTCCGAATCATTCTTTTCAATTTTCTTGGTGCTGTTCAGTAAATATTGATTCTCGGAAGTGTCAGTTACGATATTGCTCTTCTTCTGCCTGCGATAATTATTGATGAATACATTACGCATGATGGTAAAGAGCCACGCTTTAATATTCGTGCCTTCAAGGAATTTCTCGCTGTTCAAAAGGGCACGGTAAAAAGTATCCTGAATTAAATCCTCTGTTGCCTCACGGCTTTTGGTAAGGTTAAATGCAAAAGGGCGAAGGATGGATTCGTATTGCTGAATCTCTGGTCCGAAGTTGATTGAAGTGCTCATGATTTTGTTTTTTGTTTAAGTTATTAATTAAATAATTACACAAACATAAAGTCAAAATCAAATAATCCAATTTTATTGTTTAATTATTTTGTTAAATAATTAAACAATAAAAACGCATCGAATTTATCATCACGTCTACCAAATGGAATAAAAAAAGCCGCCCCTTGCGGATGCGGCTCTCTTAAACCCACGAAAAAAAGGGTTATTTAACCAAAGAGAATTTGCTGTTGAATGTGTTACCCGAAGTAATGATACGAGCCAGATACATTCCATTGCTCAAGTCATTTAAGTCAGCAGTAAGATTTTGTTTTCCTACTACCGAAGTTCCATTAAGCAATTCTTTAACAATTCTTCCACCCATATCAGTAATCTGAACAGATACATTTTCTGCATCTTTCAAATCGAAATTAATAGATAAGGTTCCATTGCTTGGATTTGGAAACATCCTCCATGAAATATCATTTCCGAAATCATTGATAGAGGTAGGTGTATAAGTAGGAAGTTCGATAAAAGGCCCTCCTTCTGCCAGAGCCACATATAAACCAAAGCCAGCTCCGTTGTTATTAGCCGATGGAGTTAAAAAGCCCGAAGCCAAAACTACCGCGCTTTTACCCGCAAGAGTTGTTACATCAGCGGTATAACTTACTATTGTAGTAGTTCCTGCCGCATTCTGAACAGCCAATGTATAGCTTCCTGCCGGCACAGATAAATAAGCAGTTTGGTCAGTATATTTTGCATTGTCTACTAAGGTTATCGCATCGTTAGCTTTCACATCCACAGTAGGAGCATCAGTTGCTCCGTGAATAGCGAAGAAATCAAAATTGGTACTCGTAGTCGCCTGCTTTCTGGCAGATGTTTTAACTAACACCTGGAATGCAGTGCTTACCGCATCCGGATTAGAAGCAAAACCTGTTCCTATAACACCAGATGCTGTCAGTATATAATTTGAATCAGCCATAAGTGTATAATTGTTTTGCCAAACTGCATCTGCTGCAGAAGTAGAGTTCTTTGGAGCTATAGCAACGTTATTTGATACTCCGGCAATAAGATTAATAAAAGGAGTAGCGGTTCTGAAAGGGAAGTTGTCAATAGCAATAATTCCATTTAGATAAACATCCACTGAATCAGCAATTGGGTCAGCGCAATTGTGCAATACCTGAACCGAAGCAGTTTGCTGAGCAGGCAGTTGAATTACAGTTCCGTTAGCTAATGCTGCAAACAATCCGAAAGCAGGACCGTTATTATTAGCCGATGGAGTTAAAAAGCCGGAAGCAAATACGATTGCTGCTCCGCCTGTAAGAGTAGTAAGGTCTGCTACATAACTTGCTACAACTGTTGAAGTTCCTGCTGCTGCAATATCAATAGGATACCAGGTTGGATCAACCGATAAGTAACCGCTTGCATCACCATACTTAGCATTAGGCACAAGAGTAGCGCCACCTGTAAGATTTACATCTACACCCGGTGCATCTGTTGCTCCGTGAAATACTGCAAAGTCAACTTTAGCACCATTTGTTGCCGCAGTTCTTGTGTTTGCAATTGCTTTTAATTCGAAACCTATTGAACGAGAATCAGGGTTGGCTGCGAAACCCGATCCTACAACACCTGAGGCAATAACGGTGTAATTTGTATTTGCCGCTAAAGGACCTAATACCTGAGAGTAAATTGCAGGATCCGAAGCCGAAGCTCCTGGAGCCTTGATGTAAGCGGTAATAGCTACACCATCAGGTACCGTTAAAAATCCGGTAGCCGTACGAAAAGCAAATGATGAAGAAATAAGTGTTTGCCCTGAACCAAAATCAGCATATACTGAAACTGCAGCAGCCGCAGGATCAGCACAATTGTGAATTAGTTGAACATAAGAGGCCGCATGTGCGGAAACACCTGCCATCAGGGCTATGACCAGTGCTTTGATTTTTGTGAAATTGTTTTTCATGACTTTTTTGTTTAAGTTATTTAATTAATATTTAAACAATGCCGTTTTGAAAAAGTTCAGGAAAACTGAAAATAAATTTCAATTGATTGAATTTCTCCTATGAAAGGAGCCAAAAAATAATTGGATATTTTATTTGATAACCGCAAAAAGTTCTTCTGCGGAATTGACAGAGATACAATTTGCCGGAAGAATTGTTTCAATTTGCTGAAGTTGTGTACCGCCAACAATTATTTTTGTCTTCGGGTTAGCAGAGGATAGTTTTTTGAGGTATGATTGAACCGAGATTTTTTCCAAGGGAACTGTAAGATAAGTTACCAGATAATCAGGCTTAGTAATATCTATTGCCTTAATTAATTCTTCAAACGGTATGAAAGCTCCGAAGTAAACAACCTGATGGTTTTGTTTACGCAAAAGATAATCGGTGAAAAGCAGCAATAACTCATGGGTTTCGCCTTCCGGCAAAAAAAGAATAAACTTCTTTGACTTCTCCGAAACCTCTACAAACTGGTTATCAATAGCTACCTTAAGTTTTCTTCGAATAAGATGGCTGATAAAATGTTCCTGAGCTACGTTTACTGCACCGGTTGTCCAAAGGACACCCGTCCTGACCATAAAAGGAAAGATTAATTTTACGAAGGTTCCTTCAAAGCCTAACTTCATGATAGCTGAGGAAAGTGTTTTTTCAAACCTGTGCTCATCAAAATCAATCATAGATTGTATCAATGAATCTAAAAAGTTGTCCGGCTCGCTCGTTGAATTATGAATGCTCATTACAGCATCCTTGAGTTCACCCTCACTTAATTCAGCAATCTTAGAAATCTTCATTCCGTTGCGGTTAAGTGTTCCTATGTTTAACAGAAGTCGCAACTGCTCATCTGTATAATAACGAATTTTAGTGTCGGTTCTCTTGGGCTTTAAAAAATCATATCGTTGCTCCCAAATACGCAATGTGTGCGCTTTAACACCTGACAATGTCTCAACCTCTTTTATAGAATACTGTCCCATATTTTGTCAAAATTATTTTAAAATCTCTTAAACGTAAGAAATAGTGATGGTTAAACAAGGAATGGGCTAATAAGTTTAGATACTTCTTACAACAGGCGCGGGGGAAATAATTAAACAGCAATTAAATTTTACCACGGAAAACACGAGATAAAATGAGAGATATAAGTTATTTGCAGCCCTTAAGGAATGAGCAAAATAAATATAAAGCCCTATTACGATATAGTGGTAATAGGTGCAGGCATGGGAGGATTAACTGCTGCAGCTACACTCAGCAGAGCCGGTTATTCAGTAGTAGTGCTGGATGCCGCCAACCAGGCGGGAGGATATTTAGCTGGGTTTCACCGCAACCGATTCCGTTTTGATACGGCTGTGCATTGGCTCAACCAGTGCAACCCGGGTGGAATAATAAATACCGTTTTTGAAACTATTGGAACAGATTATCCTAAGGTGACTCAGCAAAAACGTATTAAGCGATTTGCCGGTGACCACCACGATTATTTACTTACGGATAATCCCGATGAATTGAAACACCAATTGCAGGTAGATTATCCGCTCGAGAAAGAAGGCATCGAGAAATTTTTTAAGCACGCGAAAGAGTTAGGTAAAACCATGAACACATGGGGCAATAACGTCCGTGCTGCTGAAACTTACCGTATTAGCGAAAAACTGCAATACATAGTTCAAACCTTCCGTTTTGTTTTGCCTTTTCTAAAGCACATTCGCTTTACCGGAGAAGAAGGATTAAAGAAAGGGTTGAACCGATATTTTAAAGATAAAAAACTGCAAAGTATTTTTTGCACCGAGCCTGATTTGCTTTCGTGTCTGGTGCCTATTGGCTGGGCATATTTTAAAGATTTTCAAAACCCTCCAAAAGGTGGCGGCCAGGCTTTCCCGGAATGGCTTCAACATGTGGTAGAGTTTTTCGGCAATTCTATTTTTTTCCATTGCAGAGTTACTAAAATATTGCTGGATAATACAACTGCTAAAGGTGTGGAGGTTGACCACCGCGGCACCAAATACAAAGTAAATAGCCGCTACGTAATTGCTGCCTGCGATGTAGAAACATTGTATGAAAAAATGCTGCCTGCCGAATTGGTTCCGCAACATTTTAAAGACAGGTTACGAAACGCCTCGTTGTACGGTTCCTCCTTTACAATTAATGTGGCTTTAGATTGTGATCCCACCACTTTAGGTTTTGGCGAAGAAGCTATTCATATAACCAAACAAACTATTACCCGTAAAGAGCAAACTGCCGCTAATCCTGAGACCACCGAAATAATTATTCTGGCCCCTTCTTGTAGAGACCAAACTATGGCTCCTGCCGGGCAAGGTAGCATTACCATTTTTATGCCGGCAGAAATGCACCAGCACGAATTTTGGAAGACAGAACTGAATACCGATGGCGAACACATTCGAGGAGAAGCTTACCATAATTTAAAAACAGAAATTGCCGAAGCACTGCTAAAGCGTGTGGAAGAAAAGGTGGCTCCGGGTTTGCGTTCGCATATTTTGTTTTACGAAGTAGCCACTCCGTTTACTCATCAACGTTACACCGGTAACAAAAATGGAACTATGATGGGCGCTAGACCGGGCAAAGAGAACATGAAAGCAAAAGTGGCACATTATCGCACCCCTGTAAACAACTTAATTTTAAGCGGGCATTGGGCAGAGTTGGGTGGTGGCGTTCCCATTGCAGTTAAGTCCGGTTTCAATGCAGCTTTGCTGGTTTTTAAAGATGAGCGACCGGAAGTTCTGGAGGCATACTCGCAATACATTAACCAAGATATAACTGCAGCTGAATTTCGTGAGCTTGACATCTTTAAATCCTACAGTAATAATTGGATACAGCGACCAACACCGGCACAATTATTAGCTGCGCGCAGAAGCGAGAAGATTAATGCGTTTGACCGGATGGATTGAGATTTATAATTTCTTATTCTTCATTTTCATTGCAGAATCCTTGCTGATTCCAACCAGAATCTCATTTCTGCGGAACAGGAAATCCCAAGGTGCATTATAACCCAGGTAACGAAAATTGTTATTGTGTTCTATCCCTTCCTGTTTCAGCAAATCTTTCAGCGCATCCTGTTTCATTTTAATTTTATCATCAGAAGCATATCCACCAAAACGTATCACCGCTACATATTCTTCCTCAGTTTTGTGAAGGTCAATAGAAGAGCCCGAAGGTGTCGGGAGATTATTCAGGTTATATCCTTGAGGCATTACAAAGCTCATTGTTGAGGTATCCTTTTCAAAGGTCATGTGCACCGGAGCTGTCATTGCTATTTTTTCATTGCTGTCATTGCTGCCGAAAATGTAACCTGCCAGCACACGGAAATTTTTACCGGAACTGCCGCGGAACGTAGTATCTCTATTCTTCACGGTTGCCATAATTGCCTCCGGATAATATCTTACCTCAAGATTACCGAGGGTAGCGATTTCTTTATAAGGTTGCTGCGGAGTTTTTGCCATTAGCTTATGAATAGTTATTGATGAAATGATAAGAAGTGTTACTATAACTAAAGATAAATATACCGTACGTTTCATTAGATACTAAACAGATTCTTAGTCAAAATGTTCGCGTGAGTTATAATTTTAGGAAGATTAAGAAATTAGGTAGCAGAGAAATTAAAATAACACGAAGTTCATCAAACTAAAAAAGCCCATGCTTTATGCATGGGCTTTAACTTAGTGTTATCAAGGTTATTTATTCACTATTATTTCTGCACCCAGTGCCTGCGCACCTGTTCCTCCAAGGAAACCTTTAGCAAACACTGTGTAAATTTTACCTGCTTCTAAAGTGATAGCCGGCAATACAAGGGCTACTGTAGAAGTTCCTGCTACACGCACATCCAAATTGTAAGTACCTGCATCCAGCGGTGTAAAAGCTGTGTACTCCTTAAACGCTTTGTTTCCGAATACCACTGCTCCGCTGCTTGCTACTGTTATATCAACAGCAGGAGCATTTGGCGACAAGTGAATAAAGCGAACGTGCGCTTTTCCTGCGGCTGGGGCAGTAAGGTCATCTGTAATAACAACTGCTGAAATTTTAGATACTGAATCTACTGCAAATATAGAGTAGTTCATGTCCTTTGTAAGCGCAAGGTTTGCCTCTATTACAGTAGTTGAAGTGCCTGTTACGTTTACTTTAATGTTGCGGGTGCCTGATGTTACCTTTAAATATCCTGTATTATTAGGATAAGTAAGAGCAGCTGAGTTCTGTTTGCTGTTATCTACCAGAAGGTCAACTCCGGGTGCATCGGGCGAGGTGTGGGTTACTAATACGTTTGCGTAAGATTGTTCAATAATGGTTTCATCTTTCTTGCAGGAAGAAACCAGTACAATTGCAGCTAAAAAAAGTGCTGAGGCGAAAATTTGAATTTTGTTTTTCATGACGTTTAATTTTTGTTTTTAGTTAATTAATAGAAGTAAAACATCAGAATCTTTATTTTGTTTAATTATTTAACAAATAAAATAAACAAAAATTAATTTCCCTATGAAAATGAGTTTTAAAAAAAACGAAAATTTGTGAAAATTGATCTGAGCGTTGAATGAGTTGCGTGCATGCAGAGCAGACAAGCTGACAAAATAAATCTACTCGTAAGCACTCACATTTTTTGAACTATTTAATTTCAATTGTATTCAGAGCAAGAAAAGCGAACATTAAGTGAATTGGCCACGTTTACACCCGTGTTTAGAACGCACGAAGGATTAAAACCTGAAAGCAATATTCAGATTTACTCAAATGATTCCATCATGCATTTCTTTTCAAGATTTGGGAAAATACATTTTGCATTAAAAGATTATTTCAAAGAACTCAATCATGAAGCGACTGAAAACGGAGTTCCCATCGTAAGAGCTTTGCTGCTTGAATTTCCAGATGATACAATGACCTACACTATTAAAGATGAATTTTTATTAGGAGAGGATTTGCTGGTTGCTCCAGTTATTATAAAGGGAGCTAAGTCTCGTGAAGTTTATTTTCCTATTGGTGAATGGGTAAATGTTTGGACAAATGAAACTATACAAGGAAACAGAACAAAATCAGTACATTCAGAAATTGGTTTCCCACCTGTATTCATCAAAAAGAACGGGAAATGGGATGATCGATTAATGTCGATTTTTGCGAAGTTCTGTTCACTTTAAGCTTGCAAATTCATAAGAATAGCGGAGCACTTTTGCCTCTTAACTTTTCAGCAACCCGTTGATAGCTTTATGAATTTTGTTTTTCAATTCCTTTGAAACCGGAACTAAAGGCAAACGAACGTGGCTTTCGCAAACGCCAAGAATTTCGAGTGCGCATTTTACACCCGCAGGGTTTCCTTCAGCAAAAAGCATATCGGTAATATGGTTGAGTTTGTAATGAAGCTTTCTGGCTTCGGGCATATCGTTAGCCAAACTCTTGCGCACCATTTCGGTAAATATTTTTGGAAACGCCTGACCTGCTACACTAATCACTCCGTCAAAACCATAAGCAATTAAACCAAGCGTGATATTGTCGTCCCCCGAAATAACCAGAAAGTTTTTCGGCTTGCCTTTTACAATTTGCATGCACTGGTTAAAATCGCCCGATGCTTCTTTAATGCCGATAATGTTTTTCAACTCTGCTAAACGCAAAGTGGTTTCTGCTTTCATGTTCGAAGCAGTTCTGCCCGGCACATTATAAAGTATAATGGGCTTTGGCGAAGCCGCAGCTACCGCTTTGTAATGCTGATAAATTCCTTCCTGCGTTGGTTTATTATACGATGGCGAAACTGAAAGCACGGCATCTACTCCCTTCAAATTTGCCGTTTGCAACTCACTGATAATTTCAGCGGTATTGTTTCCTCCAAAACCTGCTACCACAAGCACACGACCTTTGTTTTGCTCCACCGTGTAACGAAGCACTTCTGCTTTTTCTTCTTTACTCAGTGTTACACTTTCGCCTGTGGTGCCCAGCGAAACCAGATATTCCACACCACCGTCAATGCAATGGTCAATCAGTTTACCTAAACCTTTGTAATCAATTTTTCCTTTTTTTGTAAATGGAGTAACCAGTGCCACTCCAGTTCCGCGTAGCTTAGTTTGAATCATATTTTATTTCGTTTAAAAAATGGGTTGTTTGATTTAAGAAGTATTGCAAATCGTTTTTGCCGCCAGTGTTAATCATCATTTCGTAGTAGTCGGTTTTGTTTTCATCGAAATGCCCTATGCGCCATTTGGCAGAAGAAGTGCGCGCTACATATTCCAACGGAAAATTTTGTTCAAGAAAACACGCAAGGAACAAATCGAAATTCTTTGCCGCAAATTTTTCTACGCGATCATCGGCAGGTGTTAAATTCCAATTGATGTTTTTGGTGTTGAACACTTCAATATCGGCTTTGTGGTCAATTTTTTTGTCGTTGATAAAAGCTAGAATCTCCACTGTCTTTCCTTCGTTGCGCAAATGCTCGGCAAACTTGGTAATGATTATATCGTTATCTGGATTAGTGCTGTCGTAAACAATGCCTATGGTTTTAGCATCGCGCAAATTAGTAAGGTGGCGTTTGGTATTTGTTCCTCTTAGTTTACCCTCAATATTTTTTTGGTAGAAATAATTCCGTATGTCGTCCCACAATTTCATCGCGTGTTATTTATCATCAATGGTTTCATACACGCCAATGGCAGAATATTTTTGAATGCGTTGTTCAATTCTTTCTTCGGCAGTTTTCGAAGTCAACTCGCTTATGTTTTTTAGAATCACCCGCTTCAATGTTTTCGCCATCTCTTCGGGTTTGGCGTGAGCACCACCCAATGGTTCTTTTATAATACCGTCAATGATTCCGAACTTCAATAAATCCTGCGGAGTAGGTTTCAATGCTTCAGCCGCTTTTTCTTTATGCTCCCAACTGCGCCACAAAATAGATGAGCACGACTCAGGCGAAATAACCGAAAACCAGGTGTTCTCCAGCATCAATAATCTATCGCCTACTCCAATTCCCAAGGCACCACCCGATGCACCTTCACCTATAACGATACAGAGCACTGGCACTTTCAATGCCGCCATCTGCATCAGGTTGCGTGCAATAGCTTCACCTTGTCCGCGTGCCTCGGCTTCTTCACCCGGATATGCACCCGGTGTATCAATCAACGTAATAATCGGCTTGTTGAATTTTTCCGCCAGCTTCATCAATCGCAACGCCTTGCGATAACCTTCGGGGTTGGGCATTCCAAAATTGCGATACTGCCGCGCTTTAGTATTGCTTCCTTTTTGATGACCAATAAACATGTATGTTTTGCCGTCAATATCACCCAAGCCTCCAACAATAGCTTTGTCGTCTTTAAAATTTCTATCGCCAAAAAGCTCAATGAAAATGTTGCAGATGTACTCAAAATAAAAAAGAGAATAAGGTCTATCGGGATGACGACTAGCCTGAATTCGTTGCCAGGTGGTAAGGTTCGAATAAATTTCTTTTTGCTTATCGCGAATCTGATATTCAATTTTAGAAACTTCCTGCTCTAAAACAGTAGGGCTTGTATGCTCGGCTGTTTTTACGCGCTCCAACTCGGCAAAAAGTACTTCCAAAGGTTTTTCGAAATCAAGAAAATTCATGGAGCGAATAAACAAAATTATTGGTGGTGTGGGATGCACTCTGTCATGCTGAACTTGTCGAAGCATCTTCTCTTACAAAACCTTTCGACAGGCTCAGGGTGACAACACTCTGCTACTTCTTATAACTATACTTCACTGTTCGTGCCCAATTACCCACATGAATCAAAATACTCTTCTCTACCGCAGCGGTGTCTCTACGCATTTGAAGTGAAGAAATATTAAAGGTGAGATGAAACGGATGTCGCTCTTTGCATTGTGTGTCGAGCAGTTGAAAAAGTTTTACGTTGGTTTGTGGCGGTAACGATTTCATCATGGCTCCATTCCACATTAGCGTAAAATTATCGGCATCGCAAGCCAGAATTTTTTTCGTCAACAAATGCAAAGTGTCTTTTGAAAGATAAACTGTATCGAGCGGAACTAACTCAGTAGTTGAATTATAAAGTTCTTTATCCCTCACTAATTTCCGAAATGAATTATCGGTAATAGTATCTTCCACGGGAGTAGAAGCTGCACCGTTTTGTTTTTGTGTGGTACACGAACCAATGAGCAAAAAAACCGGGAACGCGGAAAGAAATATTTTTTTCATGTCTTTATTTCAAAATTAGTTTTTGCTCGGCTTTGCCCAAACTGCTTTGCGTTTCTAAAATATAAACGCCTTTGCTTGCTGCACTTAAATCGATGCTGAAATTCTGTTCGCTTGTTTTCTTTTCAAAAACAATTCTGCCTAACGCATCAAACACACGAACACTTTTTTCCTGTGCTTCATCAAATCGCAAACTAAACACTCCGTTCGAAGGATTCGGAATTACATTCACTTTTAAAGTTTTTGATTCTTCAATTGAAGTTGCGATTACACAAAAATTATGTGCTTCCTGCGTTCCGAAATTTGGTGAAGTTAAAGTAGCATAAGTGGTTCCATTTCCCGACAAAGTAAAACTTCCAACCGTTCCTGAACTTATTCCATCGCCATAAGAATCATAAATGGTAAACGTGTAACAGCCTGTTGCTAGACAAGCCGTTTCAACAATGGCTTGTCCGCCATTAACGTCAGTATAAGTTCCTCCTTCAGCTACTATTTGAGTATTGGCATTCGTAATTTCCCAATGCGTTTCTGAACCATAATCATCGGTATGCAAATTCAAAATTACACTGGCACTTGGTGGAAATATTTGGATCGAGGTAGTTTGAATATCGTTAGCTGTATTACCATCTGTTTGATTATTCGGCAAAGTAGTTTCGAAGATAAATGTGTGTGAGCCTATACCTAACACAATAGCCGGTAGTGTAATGGTAGTTGTGTTTCCCGAAAGCAGTGTGCCTGTAAAATGGTATTGAAATACATTGCCATCAATGGTGTAATTGATAATAATGGTGGTAATAGTATTAGCACCAAAATTGCGAATCACAATTTTAGGCGTATCACTAACAGTTGTGGCCACATTGCAAATATTTTCGGTAGGTGCAGTAATGCTTAAAACACCTGCATCATTTTGCACAACCGTTCCGCAAGGCGCATTTGCCCCTCCAATAGAATCTGCAGCAGTGTTATCCGGGTCTAACCAAATTTTTAATTGACGATTAGCTGCTGTGCCCATCGAAGTCCAGTCGTAAAATACTCTACCATATTGGTCTTTATTATTGGGGGTTGCACAATAAGAATCTCCACCGGTAAGCGTGCCAATAATTTGCTGATGATTATTAAAAAGCGGTGAACCAGAAGAGCCCGGTTCAGTAACACCATGTCCGTTGGCCGTAGCAGCCCATTTCACATCCCAATGGGTATTATTCACACTTCCCCCCCATGATGTTGTGGTAAGCGGGGTTGTGTACGTAGATATTTTTTTGATGTCACCATCCGGATGATGAATGCTAACGCCCGATGGTGAAGGTGTAGTCAAATGATTCCAACCACTGAAATACGCATTGTAGCTCACCGGCACATTTGAATTGAATCGAAGCAATAAAAAATCGGGACCTGTATCACCACCGTTATCGTTACTATCAGCAATTTTTGTGCAACCGTTTACAATTTTATTTGTTGGTCCGGTTGTGCCATTGCAAGTAGCGGCTTGATAATTAAAATAGAAAACCCATTGAGTATATTGATTGGCAGTTGTTCCTTCGCTGCAATGTTGTGCCGAAAGAAAATATGGTGTGCAATCAGCTCTTACATTATTAATCAGTGCGCCACTGCAAAAACCATTGCCGGAAGCACTCACCACCAAAATACGCGCAGCACTGCGCACCTGGTCAGCCCAATTTGCGGCTTCGCTGCATACTACATTTACTTCACAAGCACCCGCTGCAGTAGAGCTATTTGCACTTCGTGTAAGCGGTGTAATCCATCGGTAAGCGTGACCAATTTGATTAATGCTGATAATGCCTTTTCCTTTCACTTCACTTGGTTCATTGTATTCAACTATACAGGTTTCGCCATGAATAATTCCTGAGCAGAACGCGCGAACCTCTGTTGAGTTATCGTGCGTAAATGCGCCTAGCACTTCTTGTTTGCCCGGCATGTAAACATGCAGTGTTGCACCTTGAGGCAAATAAAATCTGTCGAAAAGTGGAACGAGTGCCAGTGCATTTGCCGAAGTAATTTTCACTCGCCAAACTCTGCTGCCATCGGGCAAATCGTTCCAAACACCAGAATTATGAAGCGTGATATTTGTATTGATGTTTCGCGAAAACAAAGCGAGGTGACCGTTCTTTGCATCGTTCTTATCTAACTGTTCTGCTTCGGCTAAAGAGAAAACAGGAAGAATAATTTCTTGTGGTTTTGAAAACAAAGAGGAAGAATACATAGTTGTTTTAGGCAGAATAGTTTCGTCAAACTGAGCTACAACAGCAGTGTAAATGAACAAACAGAAAACACCAAGAGCAATAATCTTTTTCATTTAAAGGGAATTGATTTTGAAGGAACGTGAAAATAGTTTTTTTTGATACCGACTAAGTTTTGCAAAACTACGAATGAAATTTTGTGAAGTATGCTTCGTTGTATTGTAGTAATCGCCCCTTAATCAGATGAGCACCGAAAATAATTTAACAGACAAACCTATCATTAGCCATAAAAGAAGATGGAGGAAATTTGTGTTCATCACATTCTCTGTTCTTGTTGTTATAACTACACTTTTAGTAGTAACGGCTTTTGTTTTAGAAGCAAAAATTAAAGCCGGGCTTATTGCAGAAATAAATGCGCGCGTTACTGTTCCCGTAAAAGTGGAAGGGGGCATTTCACTTTCTTTATTCAAACATTTTCCTTACGGCTCGGTTACTTTTTCGAGAGTGACTATTGACGATAAATTCGATAGAAAGAATAAAAAACTAGTGCGGGTGGAGGAGATTTCACTGCTCTGTAATATCTATTCTTTGTTCAGTGATAAGATTGAGTTTTCGAAAATTGTATTGCGCAATGGCGAGTTGAATTTGTATAAAGATGAATCGGGCAAAATGAATTTCGATATTCTGAAACCAACGAAAAACGACTCGAAACAAAAACTCACTCTACAAATAAAGAAAGCGCAGATTAAAGAGGTGAAATTTGTTTACAGCGACAAGTCGCAAGGCACTGTGGTTGATTTAAAAGTGAACGAAGTTGTCATGAGCGGCAATTTCGATGAGGAGGATTTTGAATTGACCGCTAAAAGCCAAATCAGTGTAAACAGAATTGAAGCCAACGGAGAAAAGTTTTTGAGTAACAGAAATATTTCAGCCGAAACAATTTTGAACGTTGACAAAGCCAAGAATAAATACAGCTTCAAAAACGGGAAGATTTCTATTGATGAATCGGATTTCAGCATCAATGGTTTTTTTGCGCTTCTGAAAAACGAAACTCAACTCAATTTTAATTTGAAGAATGAGGGCAACGATATGCAGCAGTTGTTTTCGCTCTTTCCCGAAAAGTATAAAGCAAGTTTTACCGAAGCAACAGGAAGTGGTGAATATGCTATTGCTGTAAGTGTAAAAGGAATTTTAAGCAAGTCGATTTTCCCTTCTATAAAAGTTTCGGCTGATTTAAAAAACAGCGAGATAAAACTGAGCCGATACAATAAGTTATTGCAAAAGGTAAATGCAAAAGCAAGTTATGAATTAGATACAAAGGGCAACGATAGAATCATCATCAGCAATTTCGATTGCACCTTGAATAACGAACCATTTAATTTTAAACTCTCGTTAGAAAATCTTTCCAATCCTGTTTTCAATTTTTCGGCCAATGGGGTTTTGCATTTGAACGAACTCAGCACTTTCATTCCCGATTCTGTGATTCAGGATATTGACGGCACTATAACGTTTTCTAATTTTCATTTGCAAGGCAAGAAGGATGATTTCAACGATGTAGAAAATTCAACTCTGCTCGGCTCAGGTGAATTTAAAATGGAAGGCGTAGAGTTTCGCCAAAACGATATTACCTATGGAAACATCAATGGCTTGTTGAAATACGAAAACAGAATTATTGAGGCGCATGATTTCACACTCAACTTTATGAGCACCGATTTTAATTTTTCCGGAAACATTGAAAATCTTTTTGCTTTTGCTTACAACCTTGCGGTGAAACGCAAAGCAAATGATGTGGTGCTGGGTATAAATGGTAAAGTAAAAATGCAAACCTTTAATCTGAGTGCAATGCTCGATGCGTTTGGTAAAAAGAATCGTCCGCAGGCAGCAATGCGCGAAAAAATAAATCCGCGCGAAATCTTCAATATGAAAGGGAACTTAGAAGTAGAAGTAGGTAAATTTATTTTTCGTGAAATGCAGTTTGATGAAGTGAAAACAAATTTGCAGGTAGCTCGGGGAATTGTTCAAATCAATCACCTGCGCGCTAACGCAATGGCTGGTGAATTGAAAACCACAGGGCAGATTGCATTTACAACAGACAACACACTTTCCATGAAAATAGATTTAGTGGCGGTGGACTTAAACATTCCTGAAATTTTCAGTGAGTGCGAAAACTTTGGACAAGGAACGTTAACCGATAAACATTTGAAAGGAAAAGTAAGCACTTCAATTTCTTTGAATGCCGATTGGAGAAACTACAAAGACCTTGACATGAAAACTTTGTCGGCCGTAATTGATTTTAGAATTACCAATGGCGAGTTGAATAAGTTTGAACCGTTACGCGCGGCTTCAAAATTTGTGCGGGTGGAAGAATTGGAAAATATTCGTTTTGCCGATTTAGAGAACACAATAAAAATTGCAAATGGACGTATAGATGTTCCCGAATTTGAAATAAAAACTTCGGCACTCAATCTTATGTTTTTCGGTTTTCATAATTTTGATAATACAGTGGACTATCATTTGAAAATTAATTTACACAAACTACTGGCGCAAAAATTTAGACGTAACACCGGCAACGAACAATTTATAGAGGAAGACCCGTATGAAGGAGTGAACCTCTACCTCACCTTAACCGGACCAATCAATAATTTGAATATTAAATTTGACAAGGCGGGAATCAGAAAAAAAATTCAAACCGATTTCAGAAATGAACGCCAAGTGCTGAAAGATTTACTGAACAATTCGCGAAAGAAAATTGATGAGAACGAACAAAAGCGCGAAGAAAAATATTTTGATGTGAAAGAAGAGCCGCAGTTTATGGACTTTGATACAATACTGAAGTAGAAAGTAACTAGTAGCTAGTATTGAGACAGCAGCCTTTAGTCGTATTAGGTGTTTCTGTTTTTGTATTTTGTGTTTGGTATTTCATTTACTCATTTCCAAATTCCCGAATTAGTATTTCATGGACGTTTACTCGCGCAAATCAAATCTTAAACTCATTCTGCTGTTGTGCGGTGTTTTAATCGGGCTGAGTACGCTTGTTTATACAAATCACTTGGCCAATAAAATTGCTGATGAAGAAAAATACAAAGCGCGTTTGTGGGCTGAGGCTATTGCGCGCAAAGCGCGTTTGGTTCGCTACACCAAAGAACTCTTCACAAAACTGGCTGCCGATGAACGAAGAAAAGTGAATGTGTATGCGCAGTCCACCAAGTTTGTTTTGAAAGTTGAGGATAATGAAATGCTCACCTTCTTTAATGAAATTGTCACTTCTAATAACGATATCCCTGCCATTCTTGTAGATGAGAAAGGAAACATTTTGGGCGCGCGAAATATTGAAATTCCCGCAGTGAAAACATTTTTTGAGTTGCCGCAAAAAACTATTGCCGAATTTTCGAGTTACCCGCCAATCTTGGTTGACTATAAAATCAACAAGAATTTTATTTATTACAAAGACTCCAACCTTTTCACCAAACTGAAACAAACACTAAGCGATTTGGTGGAGACATTTATTTCGGAAGTAGTGGTAAACACCGCTTCGGCTCCGGTAATTCTTACCGATGAAAAAATGAACGTGATTGACTACGGCAATATTGATTCAATTGAAATGAATGACAATGCGGCAGTGCGCAAAATGATCAATAAAATGCAAGCTGCGCATGAACCCATTATGGCCGATTTGGGCGAAGGTGTTTACCGCTATATTTATTATGACGATTCGCAAACGCTTAAACAACTGCGTATTTTTCCTTTTGTACAGCTTGGCATTTTTGCCGTGTTTTTACTCATCTCTTATTTTGCTTTTAGCAATGCGCGCAGAGCCGAACAGAATTTAGTTTGGGTGGGTATGGCAAAAGAAACTGCCCATCAACTCGGCACTCCTATTTCATCGCTCAGCGGTTGGGTGGAACTCCTGCGCGACATTGATGGAATGAAAGGAAATGAAAAACTGCTCGATGAATTTGACCTGGATATTCAACGACTAACATTAGTGGCAGACCGTTTTTCTAAAATAGGGTCAGTGCCGCAACTCACTGCACAAAGTGTGCGCGAAACACTTGACCGCAACGTGGATTACATGCGTAAGCGCGCCAGTGAAAAAGCACAGTTCAGCATTTTTTGTGAAGATGATTTGTGCATCAATATCAACAATCAACTTTTTGATTGGGTGCTCGAAAATTTATTGAAGAATGCGCTCGATGCTATGAATGGCACCGGAGAAATTGATTTGGAAGTAAGCAGCGATTCAACCAGCGTTCATATTGACATAACGGATACCGGGAAAGGAATTCCGAAAAATAAATTCGAAACAATTTTTGAACCGGGCTATTCCACCAAACGAAGAGGATGGGGTTTGGGATTATCACTCACAAAAAGAATTGTTGAAGAATATCACAATGGAAAAATTATGGTACGCAGTTCTGAAATTGGCAAAGGAACAACCTTTAGAATTTCGCTGCCAAAAGCGTGAAATAAAAACAGCAAACTCATTTGCAAATGACACGCAAAGAATTTAACCGACTTAGTACATTGGTCGCAGCCTCTCTCCTATTTCCGTCTTTTGTACAAGCATCTGTTGCTATTTCAAAACGCCCCTCTCCTGCTAAACGAAAATTTGTAAGCAAAGCGGTGGATGAATTGATTGAAGAAATAAAATTGAACATCAGTGATAAGGAGTTGTCGCGGCTTTTCGAAAACTGTTTTCCGAATACTCTCGACACCACTGTTTTTTTTGAACTCAAGAACGGAGTGCCCGATACTTATGTGATTACCGGAGATATAGATGCTATGTGGCAGCGCGATTCCTCGGCACAGGTAAATCCTTATTTGCCTCTTTGCGCAAAAGATAAAGAGTTGTCGTTAATGGTCGAAGGCCTTATTCGCAGACAAACGCGCAACATTTTGCTCGACCCTTACGCCAATGCATTTTACAAAGATGAAAGCAAAAAAAGTCAGTGGAAAAATGATAAAACCGAAATGAAACCCGGTGTGCACGAGCGTAAATGGGAACTTGATTCGCTTTGTTATTGCATACGGCTGGCACATCGTTATTGGAAAATTACAGGGAATATTTCTGTGTTTGACCAAACATGGTTAAACGCTATGAAACTTGTGGTGGCTACCATGAAAGCACAACAGCGCAAAAACGATAAAGGCCCTTATCATTTTCAACGCGTGGGTAACAGTCACGATACTTTACCCAATAGTGGCTATGGAAGTGAAGTGAAATTCACGGGCATGATTTGTTCGAGTTTTAGAAACAGCGATGACGCCACTGAATATCTTTATAATATTCCTGAAAATCTTTTTGCAATTACTGCATTGAGTCAACTGGCAGAAATAGTTCAATCCATTTTTCCTGAAGAAACTTTGGCGCAAGAATGTTTGCAATTAGCAAACGAAGTAGAAAACGCAGTTATAGAAAATGGCATAGCACAACAGAAAGACTTTGGAAAAATTTATGCATACGAATGTGATGGAAAGGGCAACTATCTGTTTATGGAAGATGCGGGAATACCGGGCTTAATCACAATTCCTTATTTAGGTTACGGAAACGTGAACGATGAAATTTATCAGCGCACACGTAGTTTTGCATTGAGCAAAGCCAATCCCTATTTTTTTCAATCCGAAAAATACGAAGGCACCGGCAGTCCGCATTTAGATTGGAAAGGAAATATGATTTGGCATTTGGGAATAATTTCACGCGCTATTACTTCAGTAAATGACGAGGAAATAAAATATTGTTTGCAATTGCTAAAAAACACACAAGCAGGTACCGGCTTTATGCACGAAGGCTTCCGAAAAAATAATCCAAACGATTTTACCCGTTCGTGGTTTGCTTGGGCAAACAGCTATTTTGGTGAATTGATTTTGAAAATTTACGAGGAGAAAAAATATTTACTCTAAACCGATCCATTTTTTCAGGCTTACAAAATAGAGTCGAAATTTTTTATGCAATATCGCAACCGCTTTTAATTAATAAGGAGTTAAACAGAGCATAGCGGCAGAAAATGAATACCACTTCTGAAAAGGAAAATACGTTTGGAATTATTGCACCTGAAGTACCCAACACAAAATATTTTTTAACCACTGAGCAATTCAACAAAGGCGTAGGCACGCATTTTATTAAACATGCCAATCGCACTTTAGAAAAAGGTCAGAAGTTTATGGTGGGGCTTTCGCATGGGCAATCACCGGCCGGTGTGTATCAATATATTTTTGAGCATTACAGCGAACTCAAAAATCGGCAGAATATACTTTACACTTTTGTCAATTCACCTAGTTTGCGACAGCGCAGTCTTGAAGGAGTTATGGATGCGCGTGAATTTGTAAAAAAACTTTTTCGCAATCGTTTAATTACCCGCGAACAAATTATTGGCTATAGTTTCAGTCACGAAAGTATGGAAGCCTACGTGGCAGAATTCAATCAATCGGTTTCTACTTATTTGAAAGAACATAACAAAGAAGGTTTTGATTATGTGTTTCTTTCCTGCAATCCGCGAGGTATGGTGGCCGCCATTGAACGCAAGTCAACAGCTTTTGATTCTACCGAAATTGTTGTGGTGGTTGACAGCAACAAACAGAAAAAAATTACAGGTACTCCGTATTTTTTGATGCGTTCTAAACGCATTGCCTTTCTGGCCACCAAAGCCGATAAGAGACGACCACTAGCGTGGCTTTTTGCCATTGATGCAAAACCCGACCAAAGCCCCGGCTTTTTGCGATACATACCTAATGTGCAAAAACGCATGACCGTTTTCATTGATGACAAAGCGTTAACCTGGCCGCAAGTAGAAGTAAAACGAGAAACGCCTTATGGCATCAGCACTATCCGTGTTGACACTGCAAATACATATAAAGAAAACGCGAAAGAAAAGTTACCAGTCGTAATTCTCATTCACGGATTCCTAGGTTTAAACTCATACGATGGATTACTGTCCATTATTCCTTCGCACTTATACATAGCAGCTGCTATGCATTACGGCTCTATACCAAACGATCTTCCGCCTTCCGAATACTCTCACCATATTGCCAGTAATATTGATGCCGTGGTTGATTACTTCGGTTCGAAGGGTCACTCGGTTTACATTTACGACCACTCAATGGGCAACATCTATTTTATGATGATTGACCGTGAGTTGAATAAATATCCAGCGGTAAAAAAATATTTGCGAGGTCGCATTGGTGCTAATCCATTCTTTGGAGAAGAAGCCAAACATGCCACCATTGGGTTTTTAGATAATGTAATTCTGCCTTCGCTAAAACACATCAAAGGATTTGCGGCTAAAACTATGTTGGTTACGCTGCGAAGAGTTATTCCCTTGGATTCAAAGAACGGAGTGCGCAAACGTGGCATTCAACTTTCAGACTGGCTCATTAGTAAAGAAAGCAACATGCGCGAACGCATTTGGGCGGCTGCTAAAGAACGTATCCTTTACCTGATGACGAATATGGATTCGTTGCCGCATCTCAATCGCATTCCTATTGAGCGCGCGTTAAATCGTTTACCTGCAAAAGTGTTTGCTATTCAAACACATTCTGCCCTCGAGCAAAGTATCCCTTTTGACAAACAAAAAGGATTGGTGAATGTTCCAAACAAAAATATTCCTGTGCTTATTCTCAAAAGCGAGCGCGATGGTGTAGCACGTTTTGTACCCCGCATTTATGAAGGCAAAAACATTGAAGTAATGGATGTAACCAATCACAACGAATACGATCTCTTTCGCGAACATCTCTTTCACATGGCGCATCCACACCGCGCTACTCGCATTATTGATGAGTTTATAAGGAAAACAGAAGAAGAGAATAAGTGATTTAGCTGCTTGAAGTGCGCTTCAGTTTTTTATGTTTGCACTCCAAAAAATTTAAGTCATGAAATATTTTATCCGTCCTTTAGTTATCTTAATTCTTCCTTTTGCTCTCGCTTCATGTGTTACACAAAAGAAATATTCTGCGTTGCAAGGCGACCTGCAAAAAGCCAATGAACTGTTGCATGCCTGCAATGAGCAAAAAGACCTTTGCAAATCTGATTTGAAAGTTTGTCAGGCAAACCTCAATGGCAAACAGGAACAATACAACATGTTGAATGAACAACTCACCGATTGCAAATCGCAACGCGACAAACAATTGACACAAGTGGGTGATTTAACTGTGCTTTCAAAAAGCGCGAATGATAACATCAATCAAACTCTTGCGCAATTAGAAAGCAAAGACAAATACATTCAAATGTTGCTGGCTGCAAAAACAAAAGCCGATTCTATCAACCTTGCTTTGGCTATCAATTTGAAAGGCGTATTGAAAGATGGTTTGGATGATAAAGACGTAGAAATTAAAGTTGACAAAACTGTGGTGTTCATTAACTTGAGCGACAAAATGCTTTATCAGGTAGGGAGCTATACGCTTACCTCAAAAGCTAAACAGGTTTTAGGTAAAATAGCTGCTATTGTAGAAACCCGTCCTGAAGTGGAAGTAATGGTGGAAGGTTATACCGACAATAAATCTATAAGCAATAATTGCATTGCCGATAACTGGGACTTAAGTGTAAAACGCGCAACCAGTGTAGTGCGTGTGTTGCAAAACGATTATAAGATTGACCCTAACAAATTGATTGCTGCCGGTCGCGGACAATACAACGCACTTGCAAGTAACGATGATGCCGAAGGACGCGCCACGAATCGGAGAACTCGAATCATCATTATGCCTAAGCTAAATCAGTTCTACGATTTGCTCGACCCTTCAAAGGCGGCAAAATAATTTTAAACAAAATTCCACATCACTTGTCCGCTTTATGTTCTTGAAGCCGTAGTGCATGTTTTACTTGTTCCCAAATTTTTGAAACAGAACCATGAGCATATCTTTTAAAGAAATCGGCACTAAAATAGAACTGCATTATTTTTTTTCTGACGAATCGCATAGCATGAACGCGCTCGTTCGCAATAAATGCGAACACAACTTGCTGGGTATTTTAAAAGAAATATCAACGGTAATCAACGCGCGTCTTAAAGTAGAAACCGAAGCATATACCGAAGGAGGATTGAAAGAACGCTTTGTGTTGTTAAGCAACAGCGAGTTCCTTTGCAGCTTTGCTGCAAGTGTTTTTCATTATGTGCTACCACTTGAAGTGGATATTGAAAAAACGGTGAGTGAAGAAAATAAAGAAGACACTAAACAACGCATAGAGAAACTGCGCAAAGAGTTGAAAGAATATGAGCGCGATAATGATTTGAAAGTAGATACAGAAAATGTAGAAACGCTTTTCCGCAATAACTTAAAAATTATCAAACTCAAATCAAATTTCTATCGTCAGTTGAGCAGTTGCGAGAAGGTGACAAAGTTTGCTGTGCAGCGCGTAAATACCGAGGGTGAATACAGCGGCAAGGCAAACACTATCAACCGCAAAAGGTTTGATACCTACATGCTCATAGCGGATACTTTAAAACCCGAAACGGACGAAGCAGCAGTGATTGAAATTATTTCTCCGGTACTAAAAACAGGCAGCTATAAGTGGAAAGGCATTTATGTGCAAACCGGAAAAATCATCAACTTCTACATGAAGGATGAAGCATTTAAAAACGAAGTTATCAGCCAGAGCATTCCTTTTAAAAACGGCACCCGCATAGAATGCACACTCGAAAGCACGCGCAAGATGAACGAGTTCGGAACAGAAGTAGTAACTGGTTATTCTGTAATAGTAGTTACAAAAAAACTAGATGATGAAGCAGTGATGGAAATGCCGAAGGTGCGAACCACACCTAAAAAGAAAGAAGCAGAACTCAAGCAACTTGATTTGTTTGGAACTTTGTTCCAATAATTTCTAATCGTGCGCGGTCACTTATCCCTTTTAAATTTATTCTAATTACTTTTTACTTTCATGGCAATAAAACCAAATGCCATGTGTAAAAACACTTTCCTTACCGCATTATTGCTGTTCGTTAATAGTGAAATACTATTTGCCAGAACCGGTTCTTCCAGTGATGATTTCCTAATAGTGATTGTGCCATTTACTATGCTTGCTATTGCCTTGGTTGCTTATGAAGTAAAGGCAAAATTAAAATCAAGAAAAGAAGCTGCTGCAAATTCAAACACCGAAGAAAATTCTTCGGTAGGAGAACAGTAGCACAACCAACACTGCGTAATTTATTTTGATTTGCATTTGCTCATAAACCCACATGCGAAGACTCATCAGTTTTTTTGTTCTCTTATTTTTAAAATGTCTGTCGGCTGTATTCTACAAATTCAAAGTGGGTTGGCCTGTTGAACAAATTCGATGGAACGAAGTGCGCCTAATCATTTTTCTAAGCCACACTTCGCTTTTCGAACCTATCTTTCTGGGCTTTTTACCCACCAGTTTTTTGTGGAGGCTTTCCGGTCATTTAGCTGCGCCCGGTGCCGATAAAACCATGAACCGTCCAATTGTGGGAACATTATATAAGTTGATGAGCCCCGGCATTACTTCTATAAGCAGAAAGCGCGATGATACCTGGGAACATTTTATGGATACCATTACAAATGACTCCATCATAATGATTGCACCAGAAGGTAGAATGAAACGAAAAAACAGTTTAGATCTGGAAGGAAATAAAATGACGGTACGAGGTGGTGTGGCCGATATTCTTTCGCACTTAGATAAAGGACAAGTAGCAATTGCCTATAGTGGCGGATTGCATCATGTGCAAATACCGGGTGAAGGATTGCCTAAGCTTTTTAAAACGTTGAAAATAAATATTGACGCACCTGAAATTAGCGACTACAAGAAATTTTTTAGTGGCGTTATTGGAAGTGCGGAATGGAAAAAACAAGTGCTTGAAGATTTACAACATCGTTTAGAAACAAAAATTCCATAAATTTTTTGACAGAAGATTATATTGTTACTCCACTAAATCATTCAACTATGAACACCTCCGTAAAGTTTTATTTAGCCGCTTACAATTTTATAGCTTTTGTTTTTTGGGCACTTTATCTGGCGTTCTATTTTACGAGTGGCTTTCAAATGAACAGCATCAATCTATTCTTGCTAAATATGGCACAAGGAATGGCGGTATTAGAAATTCTGCACGTAATTATAAAATGGGTGAAGTCACCTGTGGTTTCTACTAGCGTGCAAGTGTTTTCACGCATTTTAATTTTGGTGCTCATCAATGTTTTTATTCAAAATTATTCAACACTTTTTGTTTTTACCAAAGGAGTAAAAATTGTTTCCATTGCCTGGGGTGTTACAGAACTAGTTCGCTACTCCCTTTATTTTCTTTCGCTCTTCGGTAAACAACCCGCTGCATTGTTGTGGATGCGTTATTCCTTTTTCATTGTCCTTTATCCGCTTGGTGTAACCGGAGAGTGGTTTATTTTGGTTACGCCAACTGTTACTAACGGAATTGCATTTACTGCTTACAACATATTTTTAGCGGCCAGTGTTTTTTCTTATGGTTATTATTTTCCGATACTTTACAAATACATGTGGGCACAGCGCAAATCAAAAATTAATAATTTTTAGTTATGGAAAATTTAAAAACTCCGTTAGAGATGCTCTACCATTGGGAGCAAACAACGCCCGATAAAATTTTCATGCTGCAACCTTTTGAAGGAGCGTGGAAAAAATTTACCTGGAAAGAAGCCGCGTTGGAAATAAGAAAAATGGCTGCGGTTTTACAATCGTTTAACCTTCCGCCAAAATCAAGGATTGGTTTAGTGTCAAAAAATTGCGCGCATTGGATGATGGCAGATTTAGCAATTATGATGGCGGGTTATGAATCCATTCCTGTTTACCCGAATGTAAATGCCGAAACGCTGAATTATGTTTTACAACACAGCGATGCAAAACTTTTACTGGTAGGAAAATTGGATGATTGGAATTTTATGAAAGCCGGTGTGCCTGATGGCGTGCAGTGTATTAGTTTTCCGTGGTATGGCGCAAAACAAAACGGTTTTCAGTATTGGGAAGAACTAGTGAAAGACACGAAACCACTTCAAGGATTTCCAAATAATAATTTGGATGATGTAATGACCATTATCTACACATCGGGCACTACAGGCAAACCGAAAGGTGTGGTGCACTCGTATCGTAATTTTGCGTGGGCTACCACCATGGGAAAAACTTTTGTGGGTTTAAAAGATGGAGAGGAAAGATTGCTTTCGTATCTACCACTTTCTCACATTGCAGAGCGAATGCTGATTGAGATGGCAGGCGTTTATACCAATAGCGAAATATGGTTTGCAGAGAGTTTAGATTTGTTTGCAAAAAATTTAGCCGAAGCTCAGCCCACAATTTTCCTGGGCGTACCGCGCATTTGGACAAAATTTCAAATGGGTGTTTTAGGTAAACTTTCGCAGCGCAAATTGAATGTGTTGCTTTCTATTCCCATCGTAAAAAATATTATTCGCAATAAAATTAAAACCGGTTTAGGCTTAAGTAAATGCCGCCATGCAGTCACCGGCTCGGCTCCTATTTCAACATCGCTCATTAATTGGTGGGCAAAGTTGGGAGTAGAAATTGAAGAAGTTTATTCCATGACAGAGAATTGCGCCATCTCACATTTCAATCGTAAACCAGATTTTAAATTAGGTACCGTAGGCAAACCAATGCCAGGTGTAGAAATGAAATTTAGCGATAGTGCCGAAATTTTAATTCAGGTTCCTTGCAATATGCAAGGCTATTATCGCGAACCCGGATTGACTGCGGCTGCATTGAAAGATGGTTGGCTGCACACGGGCGACAGAGGTGCTTTAGATGCAGATGGATTTTTAAAAATTACGGGACGAGTAAAAGAAATTTTCAAGACCGATAAAGGGAAATACATTTCGCCAGCTCCTATTGAAATGAAAATTTTAAAAAATCAATTAGTAGAACAAATTTGTGTGGTGGGTTCCTCTTTGCCGCAACCCATTGGTTTAATTGTGCTTTCGCTTGACGCAAAAGCAAACGACAAAAATTATTTACAAGAAAGTTTATCCAAAACATTGCATGAAATAAATCTGGAATTAGAAAAGCACGAGCGCATTCAAAAGTTGATAGTGATGAAAGAAGAATGGACGATTGAAAACGGATTGCTCACTCCAACCATGAAAATAAAACGCAATCCTATTGAAGATAAATATCAATTGCATTATGAAAGTTGGTATAACCAAAAGGAGGATATAGTTTTTGAATCGTAAAACATTTTATAAAATTTCGTTCATGCAAAAATTATTTTTTATCGTTTTGGTGTTTTCACAAATCTGTTTGGTGTCGTGCAACAATCAAGGTTCTAAAACTTCGAGTGAAGAACAACCAATTGTCTTTCGTTTTGAACTAGATAGCAGCGGAGCTATTTCATCGCAGAAAATTAAAAAGCAGTTGGCCGATTTAGCCCTAAAAATTAGTGCCAATGCTGATAGAGTGGTGATGCATAGTTTTACCGAAAAAATGAATACAGAACAGGAGAGTGTAGATACCGCATATGCTTTGGCTGCTGCTGCAAAAGAAATTATGTTTCACTCGGCTACTGAAAGAATTTATTACAGCGTAGGGATTGACGCCTTAGGATTTAAAAACCCGATTGATGCAGCGCATCCTAATTCGCGGGTAAACCGAAGAATTGAAATTGAGTATTTAAAATAGCGGTAAGGTCAATCATTCGTCAAAACCGAAGATGCTTCACCGTCATTCCTTCATTGATCAATTGCTTCAACGAATCAATTCCAATTTTTAAATGTTGTTCAACAAAACCACTAGTCACTTTCAAATCGCTCTTCTCTGTTTTTACGCCTTGCGGCACCATAGGTTGGTCAGAAACTAAAAGTAAAGCACCTACAGGAATTTCATTTTTAAACGCTGTTATGAAGATGGTAGCCGTTTCCATATCAATTGCCATCACGCGTATTTCGCGCAAATACTCTTTAAACTTATCGTCCCACTCCCACACTCTGCGGTTAGTAGTGTAAACAGTTCCGGTCCAGTAATCTTGCCCTGAATCGCGAATGGTTGTAGAGATAGCTTTTTGCAAAGCAAAAGATGGAAGCGCTGGAACTTCAGCAGGAAAATAATCGGCCGAAGTTCCTTCGCCACGCACTGCAGCTATGGGTAAAATAAAATCGCCTATTTCATTTTTCTTTTTCAAGCCACCGCATTTACCTAAAAACAAAGCCGCCTTTGGTTCAATTGCCGAAAGCAAATCCATCATAGTAGCTGCATTGGGACTTCCCATGCCAAAACTGATAATCGTAATGCCATCAGCAGAGGCGTTCATCATTGGTCGGTCGAGTCCAACTATAGGTACGTTGTGTTGCTGGGCAAACATGTGCACGTAGTTATCGAAATTGGTAAGCAGAATATAATTATCAAAGTCTTTCAATTCGCGACCGGTGTATCGTGGCAACCAGTTTTTTACAATTTCTTCTTTTGTTTTCATAAAGTAGATGTTAGATTTAATGTTTCATCCCGCATGTTTCATCGGGAGACATTCGCTCTTAGACAAATGCAAAATACATTTTAATGATTTTATTTTCGGACTAAGATAAAAACATGACCGAAGTAATCTTTAGCAATTATAATTTCAGAACCGAAGAGCGCAGCGGCAACCGTTTTATTTTTGATGTGGTGCGAAAAAAAATGGTAGCACTCACTCCCGAGGAATGGGTGCGCCAACATATTCTTCACTACTTAATTACCGATAAAAAAATTCCGAAAGGCTTGATTGCTGTAGAGCGCGGAATTGAACTGAACGGTTTGCAAAAACGTTTTGATGTAGTGGTGTTCAACAATCAAGGCAAACCTAAAATGCTGATTGAATGCAAAGCACCTGAGGAAAAATTAAACGCTAAAGTGTTTGAACAAATCGCACGCTACAATCTTTCGCTGCATGTAGATTACCTATGGGTAACTAATGGAGAAAATAATTTCTGTTCAAAACTTAAAAACGGCATTGAGTTGTTGAAAGAAGTGCCGGGATGTGATGATTTAATTAAGGCAGATTAACTCTCGCATTTCCGCTGTAAATAGCATAAACCAATAAGGCTACGATACCCAGCGTAATCACCCACGAAACTTTACTGGCAAAATTCAATGTCCATCCAAACACAGGAATTTTTTTGGGAACAAGAATGCGCGGGTCGCTTTCATCGTAATAGAAGAGTCCGTATTTCCAGGGATTGGGTGTGTTTTGATTTTCAGCCATGGGTTTTATTATTTGTAGTAAAGATGAAATCTTTTATAAAAAATCTCTCGTTCGCAATTTTCTGCCCGCCTTTTTATCAGAAAGTAATTTCTTCTTTTCTCTGATGGCTCGTTTTACTGCTTTTGGAACATGAGTAGGAATTCGCTTCTTCTCCTTCTCCATCGCCTTCGCAAGCATTTCGTAAAACTTCTTGATTACATGTTGCTTATTGGAAGATTGCGAGCGATGCTGACTGCTGCAAATAGTAAATATGCTTTCATCACTCACACGATTTTTCCATCGGTGGATAAACTTCTCTTTCTCCTCCTGGCTTAGCAAAGATGAGCCCGCCACATCAAACAACAATTCAACGCGCGTTTCTGTTTTGTTTACATGCTGTCCGCCCGCGCCACTGCTTCGCGAAGTGCGAAAGGTAAACTCCGATTCAAAATTTCTTCTCTTTTCCATGATAAAAATCAAACTTCTTTTAAGTGCAAATGTTTTAGTTCACATTTACGCGCGCAATTTACACAAGATGAAAAGAACCAAAGTTTATTTTTTAGCTATTCTCTTTTTGTTCACCATTTATTTAGTGAGCTGCAATTTTTTAAAAACGAAAGTGTCACTGGATATATCCGCTAAACCTTTTGAGAAACTTTCGGAGTATCATTTCTTTGTGGGAACAATGAATGAGTTGAAGGCAAACACACGTGTTCTTCCTTATGATTTAATTACTCCGCTCTTTAGCGATTACGCTTTTAAAGCACGTTTCGTTTACATGCCTGAAGGCAAAAGTGTGGACTATGACACCACACAAGTTTTGCAATTGCCCATAGGTTCATGTCTCATCAAAAATTTTTATTACCCCAAGGATTTCAGAAACCCGACAGGTAAAAAAAGAATTATGGAAACGCGTTTGCTCGTTCACCGCGAAAAAGCATGGGAAGCACTCGACTACATTTGGAATGATGAACAAACCGAAGCAACACTTGAAAATGCAGGCGACATCAAAAAAGTTTCGTGGACGCATTACGATGGTTCAAAAAGAGAAATCGATTACATCATTCCGAACAAAAACCAATGTAAGGGTTGCCATTGGAACAATGGTGTTGCTATTGTTCCTATTGGTCCGAAAGTGCGCAACCTCAATCGCGATTTTGAATATGCAGAAGGAAAAGAAAATCAATTAGTGCGTTGGACTAAAGAAGGCTATTTAAAAAATGCGCCCTCGCCAAATGATGCCCCGCGTATTGCTGATTGGAGAGATTCGGTTCATTATTCGGTGAATGAACGTTCGCGTGCTTACTTGGAAATGAACTGCGGACATTGCCATAATCCAAACGGACCTGCTTACACTTCGGGTTTGTATTTGAATTTAGAAAACAGCAATCTCGAAAATCTTGGTTTCTGCAAAACACCAGTTGCTGCGGGTAAAGCTACAGGCAATTTGTTTTACGACATTGTTCCTTCGGAGCCTGAAAAATCTATATTGTTATTTCGTATGGTTAGCGATGACCCAGGTATTCGTATGCCCGAAGTTGGTCGTTCGCAATTGCATAAAGAAGGCGTTGATTTGATTGAGCAGTGGATTAGAGAAATGAAACCAAACGCGTGCAACAAATTGTAAGAAGCAAAACCACTTCTTCTTTTATCTTCGTGCTCTATTTTTTTAACCATGCACAAACGACAGAAATACCGCGACCTTATTACGCAAACTTTTGATTTTCCTCAGCGCGATTTTAAGGAAGAAAAAAATTTACTTTACTGGAACGACCTTCCGCTCATGGACATTATTGCTCAATACGGAACTCCGTTGCGCCTGACTTATCTTCCAAAGATTACACAGCAGATTCAAAAAGCAAGACGACTGTTTAATGCATCTATTGCGAACAACGATTACCGTGGCGATTATCATTACTGCTATTGCACCAAGAGTTCGCATTTTTCTTTTGTGGTGGAAGAAGCTTTGAAGAACAAAGTAAATCTCGAAACTTCTTCTGCATTCGATTTTGAAATTTTGAAAAGATTAGAAGAGAAAAAGAAAATCAAGAAGGAAGCATACATTATTTGCAACGGGTTTAAACCGCAAAATTACATTGATAAAATTCTGGAGGCATACGCCAACGGTTACAAAAACATTATTCCCGTTTTAGATAATCTTGATGAATTAGAGAGATATGGCACTCCGAGTGAACCAATGAACATTGGCATTCGCATAGCGGCTGAGGAAGAACCTAAGTATGAGTTTTATACTTCTCGTTTGGGTGTTCGTTACAATGATATTGTTCCTTTCTATCAACAAAAAATTCAGGACAATCCGAATTTTAAATTGAAAATGCTTCACTTTTTTATTGATACCGGAATAAAAGACGTGAACTATTACTGGACAGAGTTTCACAAAGCATTGGGCGTGTATTGCGATTTGAAAAAGATTTGCCCCGAGCTGAACACCATCAACCTTGGCGGAGGAATGCCTATTAAACATTCACTTGCTGCCGACTTTGATTACGAGTACATGATAAACGAAATTGTTTCGCAGATTAAAATAACCTGCAATAATGAAGGTGTTGATGAGCCCGATATTTTCACTGAGTTCGGAAGTTACACCGTTGGCGAAAGTGGCTGCGTTATCTTCGGTGTGCTCGGTGTAAAAAACCAGAACGACCGCGAAACATGGTACATGCTCGATGGCTCATTGATGAATAACCTGCCCGATATATGGGGTTTGTCGCAACGTTTCATAATGCTGCCTATTAACAAATGGGATGATGATTACAAGCACGTGAACTTAGGCGGCATTACCTGCGATGTAGGCGATTACTACAATAGCGATGCACACATCAATCAGGTTTATCTTCCTAAAATTAAACAGGGAGAAAAACTTTTCATCGGCTTCTTCAACACGGGTGCATATCAAGATACTTTGAGTGGTTATGGCGGAATAAAACATTGTTTGCTTCCATCGCCACCGCATATTTTAATTGACGAAAAGAAAAGAGGAGAATTTACTTACAAGGTGTTTGCCGAGGAACAAACTTCGGATAGCATGATGAAGATTCTCGGGTATTAAAAAAAATGTCATGGTGAGCCTGTCGAACCATTTTCCTCTTTGACCCTTCGACAAGATTAGGATGCATTTTCTTTCTCTTCTTCCAACTGCGATTTTTTTTGCTTGTAATAAGAGCGCGCTTCTTTTTCTATAAATTCTAACACGGCTTCTTTGCCGTGTTTTTTTTCTGCCGAGGTAACAAAAGTCACAGGCAGCTCATCCCATTCTTTCAGCAATTCATTTTTAAACGTCTGAATATTTTGCAGGGTATCCTTCCCTCCTGCTTTATCGGCTTTGGTAAAAATGACAACGAGCGGCACGTGATTTTTTCCCATCCAACCGATGAACTCCAAATCAACTTTTTGAGGAGGTATGCGCGCATCAATCAATTGAAACACATACATCAGTTGTTCGCGATGCAGAATGTAATTGCGAATCATGTTATCCCATTTGTTTCGCATTTCTATGGAAACACGCGCGAAACTATAACCCGGTAAATCCACAAACTGAAGTGTTTCATTAATATCGAAGAAGTTAAGCGTTTGCGTTTTGCCCGGTGTGTTCGACACCTTCGAAAGTTTCTTTCTTCCGCACAAATAATTGATGAGCGAACTCTTGCCCACGTTCGATCTGCCTATGAATGCAAACTCAGGCACTTCGCCCTTGGGGCATTTGGCCACATCTATATAACTCGCTTTATACTCGGCTGATTTAATTTGCATGGCGCAATAGTAGTGAATAGAAAGTGCAGTTCGATTAAGCGATTACATTTGCGCGCTTTTATGAGCAACGCAGTTACTCCATACAACGATACACGCAGCAAGAAAGCGCAGGTGGAAGAAATGTTTGACAACATTGCTCACCGTTACGATTTTCTGAATCATCTTTTAACGCTGGGCATTGATATTAGCTGGCGCAAAAAGGCGGTGAAGTTTATTGGTAGCATTCAACCAAAAAGGATTTTAGATGTAGCCAGTGGCACGGGTGATTTTGCTTTTGAAGCATTGACGCTTAACCCTGATAAAGTTGTTGGTTTTGATTTGAGCGAAGGCATGATGAATTACGGAAGACAAAAAGCGAAAGACCTCAAAGTTGAACATATAGTTGAGTTTGTAAAAGGCGATTCGGAGAAAATGCCTTTTGCAGATAATTCGTTTGATGCTATCACCGTTGGTTTTGGCGTTCGTAATTTCGAAAACTTAGAAGCAGGTTTAAAAGAAATGTATAGAGTTTCGCGCAGCGGAGGAAAAATTGCCATTTTAGAAGCGAGCATGCCGCACAACACAATAATTCGTGCGCTTCACGGTTTATACTTCGGTAAAATTGTTCCGCTGATTGGAAGATTGTTTTCGAAAGATGCCAGGGCGTATAATTATTTGCCTGAAAGCGTTCGCGCTTTTCCCGAAGGTTTGGAGTTCGTGAGAATTTTAGAGAACATTGGCTTTCGAAATATAGAATGGCAGCCGCTTACGTTTGGGGTTTGTGCCTTTTATAAAATGGAGAAATAACAAAAAGGCAATAGTGAATAGTAAATAGGCAATGAAGAAAATACAAAGTACAATCCTTTTTCTGGTTTTTGTTTTCACCGCAAATGCGCAATTCAATGTGCATGAGTTGGGCAAGAAGGATGTGTATTTTGGTATTGCTCTTGGCGTAAACATGGCGGACTTTAAAGTTTATCACACCGTGCGTGTTCCGCAAAATGATTCTATCCGTTCAGTGATTCCAAAGTTAGGGCCTGGATTTAATTTGGGTATTATTTGCAACTATCAGTTTCATAAATATTTCGATTTGCGTTTTATCCCCACGCTTTCTTTCTCCGATAAAAATATTTTGTATGAAGACCTTGACCACAACCTAGTGAAGAAAAGTATCTCGTCTATCTATCTCGATTTCCCTTTGTTGATTCGTTTCAAATCGGAGCCGATTAAAGATTTTCGGGTGTATGTAATTGCAGGTGCGCGTTACGATTTCGATTTGGCTTCGAATGTAAAAGCGCGCAAAGCCGATGATATTATCAAACTAAACAAACACGATATAGCCGCTGAATACGGTTTCGGGTTTATGATTTACTTCCCTTATTTCATTTTGAGTCCTGAGATTAAAATGAGCCACGGGCTTATTAATGTGCATTCGCCCACACCCGGGTTAATTAATTCGCGCACCATCGAGCGCATGTATTCGCGCACGTTCACCTTTACACTGAACCTCGAAGGTTAATGTCTCTCTTTAAAAAAATAAGTTCCACCGATTTTGAAATTGCTCTTTGGCGAATTGAAGAAGAACTCTCGTTCTTTGAACAAAAATTTCATGCGCAACCCGATATTAAAAATGAGAACAAACGTCTGCAATGGTATGCTTCGCGTTATCTCGTCAACGAAATGCTTGGCGGCAATTCAACCATTGAAAAGGATGTGAACGGAAAACCTGTGCTTAAAAATTCTGATGCCCGAGTTTCTATTTCGCACACGCAGCAGTTTGCCGCTGTTATGTTCAGCCGAAACAAAGCTGTGGGTATTGATTTGGAAAACATTAATCCAAAGGTGGAGCGCATAGCGCATAAGTTTTTGCGCGAAGATGAAATCAATGCTATTGATGAAGAGGAGAAGATTGGCAAACTTATTTTGTATTGGAGCGCCAAGGAAGCTTTGTATAAACTGCACGGCAAAGGCGAAATAGAGTTTACCACGCAACTACTTATTGAACCTTTTGAGTTAAAACCAAACGGTGAACTGAAAGCCGAAATTGCAGGCATTGAACAGCCGCTTAAAAACCTAAAACTTAGCTACGAGTTTTTTGAAGGACATGTGCTTACGTATGTAGCGGCATAAACCCCTAAACCATATTGTCCTTTTCTGCGTATAATATATGATTGAAAAAGCTGTAAAGCCTTCAAAAACAATTATGGAGAACAAAGCATCAGAAAACATACCTTCTTATATCCGGAATTTGCCTCCGCGCCCCGTTGATGACATGGAACGAATCAATGCTTTGCTGCAGTTTGCCATTTTAGATACAACTCCCGAAAAGGAGTATGATGAAATTACCCTCCTTGCTTCTGAAATTTGTCAAGCGCCTATTTCATCAATAGGTTTTATAGACCAAAATCGTCAGGTGCTAAAATCGAACCGCGGCTTAACCGATGTGAGCCCTCGCGAAGACACATTTTGTAATCATGCCATTAGTAAACCGCAAGAAATACTAGTTGTTCCTGATTCGCGGCAGGATCCCCGTTTTTTAGATCATCCAGCTGTACTCAACGAACCGAACGTAATTTTTTATGTCGGTGTTCCCCTGGTTACTACCGATGGATATGCAATAGGAACAATTTGTGTGGTAGATAACAAACCGCGCGAACTCACTCAAAGACAACTTGATTTATTAAAGGCACTTGCCAATCAGGTAATGAAACTGCTCGACCTTCGAAAAAATAATATGGAGCTCGCAAGCATAGGGAAACAATTGCAGGAACGCGCTATGGAATTACAGGATGCCAATAAGGAATTGGAATCGTTCAACTATACCGTGTCGCACGACCTGCAGTCACCTCTGCGCTCCATCAACGGGTTTTCAAAATTTTTGTTGAAGAGTTACGGACATCAGTTAGATAACGAAGGCAAAGAGTTTCTGCAACATATCAGTGGAAGCGCCATTCGCATGAACGATCTTATTCAGGACCTTCTTAAATTTTCACGCCTCGGTAAAATTCCGCTTGCTAAAGTCGAAGTAGATATGAACGAACTGGCGACCGAAGTTATAAATGAAGTGCGCAAGGAGAAAGGAAATGTAAAAGCCGAAGTAAAAATGCAACCGCTTAAAGTAGCTGACTGCGACCGCGCTTTAGTAAAACAGGTTTGGGTAAATTTGGTGAGCAATGCGTTTAAGTATTCAGCCAAAAAAGAAAATCCTATTGTGGAAATAGGAATGACCGAAATAAATAACCAACCCGTTTATTATGTAAAAGATAATGGTGCTGGTTTCGATATGGAAGCATGTGCCGAAAAACTTTTTGGTATCTTTCAACGCATGCACACGGCTGATGATTTTGAAGGAACCGGTGTGGGCTTATCTACCGTTCAGCGAATTGTAAACCGCCATGGCGGGAAAATATGGGCGGAAGCCAAAGTGAATGAAGGGGCTACGTTTTATTTTACGATGGCTACGTAAACGAATGACTGTTCAGTTTTTATCAGTGGTTAATGGGTGGCGGCTCTTCCTTTTGTTTTATCCCGCCTTACGTGGGAAGGAGGTTAGCAGGTTTCGAAGTTGCATTCACGTAGTTGGCCTGTAAATCACATTGCCCACGGTTTTAGCAAATTCTTTTTTCTGCTCTATAAAAAGCTTGTGCAGCTTCATCAGTTTTATCAGTTCGGTTTCATCTGTTACTTCTTTCAGTTTGGCTTCAATCTTTTTGAGCTCGGCAATGTTCTTAAACTGCTTAAAGCGTATGCAGGCACTCTGAATATCTTTCACAAACATCAGTTTCTTATCGGGCAAAACAATTTTGTATTTCTGCCACCAGTTATCGCTCAAAGAATAAGGCTGGGTTAAAAGTTCAATGGCAATGGAAGTTACTTTCTCATCTTCGTTAGCGGTGTAGAATTTTTCCTCATGCACGTTGCCGCTCAAAAACTCGCGCTTCACCAAATCAAACATCATGCGGTAGCGGTCGGTTTCCATTTCGAGCCCGTCTAAGTCGTTGAGCACATAAGCCGCAACAGTTTCAGCATCTTCTTCTTCACCGGTTTTCCAGCTTCCGAACTCAATCAAAATGCGGATGATGTCTTTTTCGAGAATATGAAGATTGGAACTTGCCTGATTAAACTGCTCCTGATGAAACGAATCGGGCAGTTGGTCTTGCTTGCTGTCTTTAGGTTGAACTACTTCTCTGTTCTCGGCAGTCTTTTGGTCGTTCGCTTTTTTTCTACGCAGCTTGTTCACCTCGGTTATCAGAATCTGCTCCTGAATTTCGAAAAGCTGGCTGCACTCCTTCACATAAACCGAGCGGTGAATATTGTCGGGAATCTTTGCAATGGATTCCACAATGTCGCGAATCAGTTCCGACTTTTTAATCGGGTCGTGTTTGGCTTCGGCAGCAAACAACGATGCTTTGAAAAGAATAACATCCTTTCGGTTCCGCTGAATGAATTGCAAGAAAGCTTCCGAGCCCACCTTCTTCACATACGAATCGGGGTCTTCGGCATCGGGCAAAACAACCACGCGCACATTCATGCCTTCTTCCAGAATCAAATCGGTTCCGCGAAGCGCAGCTTTTATACCCGCAGCATCGCCATCATACAGCATAGTGATGTTTGGCGTAATCCGTTTTATCAAACGAATCTGGTCAACGGTAAGCGAAGTGCCCGAACTCGAAACCGAGTTTTCCATACCCGCCTGATGCAGGGAAATAACATCAGTGTATCCTTCTACTAAAAGGCATTCATCTTTTTTCCTGATTTCATTTTTTGCGAAGTAACCTCCATAAAGAATTTTGCTCTTGAGGTAAACTTCGCTCTCGGGTGTGTTGACATACTTAGGCGCTTTCTCATCCTTAATCATGATGCGCCCGCCAAAGCCCACCACCTTACCCGTCATGTTATGAATAGGAAACATTACGCGGTTGCGGAAAAAATCAACCGTGCTGTTTTCCTTAGGCGAAGTGAGTCCCGCTTTCTTGAGCACTTCCAACTGAAAGCCTTCTTTTAAAGCGTGCTTCGTAAACACATCGTAACCTTCGGGCGCAAATCCCAATTGAAATTTTTCAATCGTATGATTCAGAAATCCGCGCTCTTTAAAATACGCCAAACCAATTTTGCCGTTTTCGTTTTGCAGCATGTAGTCGGTAAAAAACTTTTGCGCGGCTGCATTGGCAATATGAATACTCTCAACTAAGTTGTGCTTCTCTTGCTCTTTCTGTTTGTCTTCATCAGTTTGCTCGTCCTCTTCAATTTCAATATTGTATTTCTTAGCCAGATACTTCAATGCATCGGGGTAACTCAATTGCTGGTAGTCTATCAAAAACTGAATAGGTCCGCCTGCCTTACCGCAACCAAAACATTTGTAAATGTTGCGGGCAGGGTTTACATTAAACGATGGTGTTTTTTCATTGTGAAACGGACAAAGCCCCAGCAAGTTTGCTCCGCGCTTTTTAAGCATAACAAATTCACCTACCACGTCTTCTACACGCGCTTCGTCATTTATCTTTTGTATGGTGCTCTTTGAAATCATCTTGGGGTGGCAAGTTTAAAGTTTAAAGTTTAAAGTATGGAGATTCTCTTGCTGAAGCCTTTACATTTTTTTGCATTCGCCCCAACCCCAATGAAAACGAGGGTTTCAACCACCCACCATTCACTATTTACTATTCAC